>NZ_JBIIMC010000001.1:0-146105 GCF_044338195.1 Sphingorhabdus sp.
GCAACGCCATCACGCTCCAGAACGTCGGGCGTAATCGTCAACGGCACTTCAAATGCTTGCCCGGCATAGCGGACGTCAATTTCGAACTCGCTGGTGATGTCCGCATCGTTGATGCCATCTGACTGCAACTGCGCGCGCGTCTGCTCTGCCATTTCTTTCAAAATAGCGATGAGCTCGGACGCGTCGGTTGTTGTCGCAAGCCGTGAAAAGCTGCGCGCTGTTTCTGTACGCATCCGCGTCGTGGCATCACCCAATGCGCACAAGACACCTGGCGAAACGGGTGACACAGCAGGCCAGCTGCCCATCAACCGCGCAACCGCGTTCACATGCAATGGTCCGGCCCCACCAAAGCCCATAAGGGCAAAATGCCGTGGGTCATAACCCTGCTGAACCGAAATCATGCGCAGTGCGCCGAACATATTTTCGTTCACAATATCAATGATACCGCGCGCAGCCGCCATCAGGTCAATGCCAAGCGCGTCAGCGATAGTCTGCACCGCTTTTTTCGCGCCCTCACGGTCAAGCTGGAACGTTCCGCCCAACAGGTTTTCTGGAAGGTAACCCAACACCACATTGGCGTCGGTCACGGTTGGCGCTTCCCCGCCCTTGCCATAGGCAACTGGCCCAGGAACAGCGCCAGCCGATTGCGGCCCAACGCGCAACGCCTTGGTCAATTCAGGCACATAAGCGATCGAACCACCGCCGGCACCAACGGTTTTGACATCAAGCGATGACGCACGCACCGCCAAATGGCCGACCTCGGTCGTACGCACGCGGCGCGGTTCCAGATTTTCGATCAGCGCAACATCGGTCGATGTACCGCCAACATCAAGCGTCAGGATATTCTTGATGCCTGCGTTTTTGCCGACCCAAAGCGCACCTGTCACGCCGCCAGCTGGACCCGACATCAAAATGTCGACGGGATGCTCCTGCGCTTTTTGCGCGGACATCAATCCACCATCGGACCGCAACAACGACAATTTGCCGGTGAAACCAGCGTCAGCCAACTTGCTCCGCAGATTGGAGATATATTTGCCGACCACCGGACGGACCGCGGCGTTCGCAACGGTTGTCAGCGTCCGCTCATATTCCTGCATTTCCGGAAGAACTTCATGGCTGAGCGACACCGGAACATTTGGCATCATTTCACGCGCGAGATCCCCCACCTGCTTTTCATGTGCGCCATTGGTGTAGGCGTTCATGAAGCTGACGGTGATTGCTTCGACGCCCTGTTCTTTCAAATAAGTCAGTGCAGAATTGGCCGACGCGATATCGAGCGGACGGACTTCTTCGCCCTGCGCGTTCATGCGGCCACCAACGGTGACTGTATCTTCCAAAGCGGCCAATGGCGTTGGCTTTGGCCAGATAATCCATGCGGCAAGACCGCCGGGCACATAAGACCGGGCGATCTGCATGATATCCCGATACCCTTCCGTGACGATCAGGCCGACGCGAGCGCCTTTGCCTTCAAGCACGGCATTGGTCGCTACCGTGGTTCCGTGGAGAAAATATTCGATGCCTGCCGCATCTACGCCAGCGTTCGCGCAAATCGCGTTGACGCCGTTCAAAATGCCCTCGCTGCTGTCATGCGGCGTCGACGGCGTTTTGTGCCTCCAAAACGCGCCAGTGTCTGCATTGAACAGCAACAGGTCGGTAAAAGTCCCGCCGACATCTACGCCCAAACGATACCCCATTAAACTCTCCTCACGCTGCTTTTGGAAATGATGGCGATTGCGCCACCATGCCGGGCAATTTCCTGCCCATAATTTCTGAAAGCCAATTGCTGGCCTCAATCAGACTTTGTAAATTCATACCTGTGCTGACGCCTGCGCGCTCAAGCATGTAGACGACGTCTTCGCTGGGCACGTTTCCGGCTGCACCCGGCGCGAATGGACATCCGCCAAGTCCGCCTAGCGAGGCATCTACGACGCGCGCGCCAGCGCCAACAGCTGCCCAAACGTTCGCAAGACCAGTGTTCCGTGTGTTGTGGAAATGCACCCGAACAGGAAGCGGGTTAACCGCCTTGCGAATTTCCGTTACGAGCCGTGCAACATGCGCTGGGTTTCCAACGCCAATGGTATCCGCCAACGCGATTTCCACGGGACCAGCCTCAGCGATCGCGACGGCCATTTCAATGACGCGCTTATCGGCCACTTCACCTTCGAATGGACAGCCAAAAGACGCCGCAATTGTGCATTGCGCCGAACGTCCTTCAGCATGGGCAAGCGCGATAATAGCTTTCGCTGCTTCGACCGATTCGTTGCTGCTTTGGCCTTGATTGGCCATCGCAAATGTATCGGTTGCAACCGCCACCGCGCCCAGCTGATCGATTTTTCCTGTAGCAATGGCGCGCTCTGCGCCACGCAGATTCATGACCAAACCTATAAACGTGACGTCGTCGCGATCAGGAAGGCCCGCACATATATCTTCCGCGTCCGCCATTTGCGGAACGCGCTTTGGGTTCACAAAACTTGTTACCTCAATACGGCGCGCGCCGGCATCGATGGCTCTGTTTGTCAGCGCCAGCTTATTCTGAGTCGAAACCAATACAGCCTCATTTTGCAGGCCATCGCGCGGTCCAACTTCGACAAACTCAATGTGGTCAGAAATGCTCATCGCGACGTAAATGGCATAATTGTATACAAAATCAAATAGGATTATGCGGCCAAATTCGACTTTCGAATTTCCGTATCGGTCGAATGCGCTTCCGCATAGGCGTGGAAGGCGCGCCGGATATGGCCAGTCATTACAGCAGCAGCCCATGCACCATCACGTTTATCAAATGCGATCAGCAATTCGTCGTGATCATGGTGCGAACGACGCAGATTTTCCAAGTCATAATGTCGTGCCGTGCGCAGAACCACAGGTTGCTCGGTAACTTGCGCAAGCATGTTGGTGAGCCGCTCAGATGCGGCAGCTGCAAGGATAATCGCATGGAACTGCCGATTATGATCCAAAAATTTCGGCACATCGGGATTAGGCATGTCGATAGCCTGCTTAAGCTGGGCATTGTGAAAACGAAGCTGCCCCAATTGCTCACGGGTAATCCGGCTTGCTGCGCGCTTTGCGGCATGCGCCTCCAGCATGGCCCGCAATTGGAAGGCATCTTCCAGATCATCCAGTGACCAGTCCGCCACAAAACTCCGCTGCGAATCGTTCCGCCGAATGAACATCTCTGCCTCAAGCCGGCGGAGTGAATCACGTACAGGCGTACGCGACACCCCGCACAATTCCGCAAGCGCCTCTTCACGAATTTGCGAACCGGGCTGCAATTCACCAGACAAAATCATGCTGCGTATATTATTATATGCTCGTTCCGATGCCCGGGACATTAGTGCAACGCTCCTCTTGACGAATGCCATTTGTATACAATAAGCTGCCCCCAAAGCAATAATTGGAAAACTAGGGGAGTAAAGTTACATGCGTATTGGGAAAAGTGCACTCCTGTCATCGATAGCAGTCAGTGTTTTAATTCCGACCACGGCGTTCGCACAGACGGCCGAAGAGGGCGTTGAAGCTGAAGAAATCATCGTAACCGCGCGTCGACAGAATGAACGGCTCGTGGACGTCCCTGCATCTGTATCCGTTATTGATGCCGAATCGCTTGCGAAAACCGGTGCAGACAATGCGCAAGGATTTGCCCAGCTTACACCCGGCGTAACAATCGTAACGGGAACCGCCGAAGCCGGTGATACACAAATCAACATCCGCGGCATTAACGGCGCGCGTGACGCTGAAAGCTCGGTCGCTCTTGTCGTTGACGGCATTTTGAAGACCAACACTGCGCAGCTCAACCAAACGCAAGGCACGCTGCGCCAGATCGAAATATTGAAGGGCCCACAAGGCGCCATCTACGGTCGCAACGCCGCTGCCGGCGCGATTGTCGTATCGACCGTGAAGCCAGGCGATATCCTCGAAGGCGCGGTGAAGCTTAGCTACGCTAACGAAAAAACGGTGGAAGGTTCGGCCTATATCTCATCGCCATTGGGCGATAATGCAGGCTTTGTTCTGTCGGGTAACTACCGCAGCACGGACGGTTTTTACCGCAACCTGTATCTCGATCAAAAGGTGGTCGACGATCAGGAGGTCTACTCCATCGACGGCCGCTTTATGGCGCAACTGGGCGATGCGACGGAACTGGACGTAAAGGCACGTTATTCGAAGTTCTCGGGCGCATCCATCAACTTCAACTCGGTATTTCATATCGAAGCATTTGGTGGCGCATTTTTCGAAGACGTCGATGCCCATGAACTGCGTTACTACAGCAACATCCGCCCAACGAACGACCAGCGGTCGATCGATCTTTCGGCAAAAATCGATCATGACTTTGGTTCAACGCGTTTAACGGCTTGGGCATTATATTCAGATGTCGACCAAAGCCTAACCGCAGACGGCACCTCGGCTGATTTCGCACGTTATATTTCACCAGCGCTGGGCGCGCCTTCGAACGCAACAAATGTGGCGGTACAAAACCGATGCTTTGCATCAACGGCATCTTTGACTGGCTTCCCGGTCAACGCACCAGGTTTCGTCGGACAAATTCCAGTGCCATTTATTTTTGCACCAGCGACGGGCTCAACCTTCGGTGCGTACAGCCCGACAACCTGCGACGGTACGCAGCTGCAAATTCGCAACCAAAAGGACATCAGCGGCGAAATCCGTTTGGCGTCGAATACGGATGGCGCGCTGAATTGGCAATTGGGTGTCTATGGACTGCACATCGACCGCACCGTGGGCGTCAGCCTTGGCGCGGACTTGGGCCAAGGCGTGAGCCGTTCGCTGTACAACGCACCGGGCAGCAGCAACCCGACTTCGCAGTTGTTCAACGACACATTCAAAACCGATGTTTATGCAGCATTTGGCTCGCTCGACTATAAAATGTCCGATCAATTCAAAGCAGGCGTCGCATTGCGTTATGACGTTGAAGATCGCACAACGTCCAACCTCGTGCCAAATGTGTTTGACCCGATTACCGGCGCGAAGATCAATCCCGGCCTTCCCGCAACAGGCGGAATCGCGGATAAATCAGCCAGCTTTAAGCAAGTGCAGCCAAAGGTCACGCTTAGCTACACGCCGAATAGCTCGACAAACATCTACGCCAACTGGGGCATTGGATTTAAATCGGGCGGCTTCAACAACACCGGTTCGTCTGCTCTGGTGAATGCAAACTTCAATGTTCCTGCAATCGGCGCAGGCGTGACGATCAATGACCTGTTCCGCAAAGAACGGTCGAGTTCATTTGAAGCGGGCATCAAGGGATCGTTGTTTGACAACCGCGTGACGTTTGATCTTGCCGGTTATTACACCCGCATCACAGACATGCAGTTCTTCGAATTCTTCGTGGGCTCCTTTGGTCTGCTGCGCGTTGTTTCCAACATCGATCAGGTCGATGTTAAGGGCGTCGAGCTGAACACAACTGCCAAAATTGTGGATGGTTGGAAGGTCTTCGGTTCGGTCAACCTGACGGACAGCGAAATTAAAGAAAATGCGTCACGGCCTTACACCGTGGGCAACAAATCGCCTTACACCGCAGACTACACAATCAACCTCGGCAGCCAGATTGATACACCGCTGAATGACAGCATGGATCTGGTTCTGCGTGCCGATTATCGGATTACCGGTGCGACGTGGTTCCACACCGTTCAGGATCAAACACGGTCGACGATTTTCAGCCAGCTGCTGCCAATTTCGGCGCTCGCGCTCCCCGGGGCCGTTGGAAACGCCAATTACAGCGTAGCCAAGCGTGATCCGTTCGGCGTCTTGAACCTGCGCTTTGGTCTCGAAGGTGATAACTGGAATGTCACTGCATTCGCTGACAATTTGCTCGACCGCAAATACATCAACGAAGCCATTCCAGCGATTGAATTTGGCGGTTCATTCATCTCGCCAGGCGCACGTCGCCTGATGGGTGTCGAAGTGGGCTACAAATTTTAATCAGACCGATCATACGCTCTAACAGAAGTTGGTAGTTGAATTCCATTCTCGCACTTTGGCTAAGTGCGAGGGATAAAAGTACCGGTAGGATGGCATCGCGAATACTATTCGTGGTGCCATCTTGCTGTATATCATGGCATTTTGCCCAGCCGAAACACCGAAAAAGTAAATAGGCTGAGGCCTTATTGCTCTCGGGGGCAATGTTGCCTTCCGCCCGTGCCTGGAAACCTGAACACAGGAACCACAAGCGGCGGGATCTTTCAATGTGGCGGCTTCCGTCAAAACATTGCACAAAGCCTTTTGATCAAATTGCGTGGAGAATGTTCGGATCGTGTTCGGATTTTTCAGGGTTCTTATAAATACCTGATTTATAGTGTAAATTTCATAGAGCCGAATCTTGCCAAGGTTGGGGTCGAGGGTTCGAATCCCTTCGCCCGCTCCAATGATTTCAATGCTTTAGGCGAAAGAGCCTTTGCTACCGAAGGCCGCCTTTCGGCGTGCGTTTGTGTATAAGTGTTCTGATTGGAACTGCTGCACAAAAATCATGGAAATTCAGTGTTTAAGTCAGCCTTGGATGGAGCATTGCCGGTTTACGCGATTGGTATTGCGTTCATCATTGAGTTCAGCTTGCCCCTAAAAACGGATGAGCGAGCTCATCCGTAACGCTTTGGGACTGGTCCGCGCAATCCCGAACCCCATATAAGCCGAATTTGTCCGGGAATAGCCGTTGGCGTCCAACACCGTTCGCCGGCGTTCCATTGAGAACAGTTTGCCTTGTCGAAAAGTCTAAGCGGCCATCGTGCTTGATCGGTTATCATGGCAGCTTCTGGGCCGGGAGCGGACATACGGCTTTTTGGTCTATGATTGTCCAACGCTGCCTGTCAGCAACCGCTAATACTCGAATTGATCTGCAGGGTGACTGGTGGATCATTCTATCAAAATGCTCGCCTGATCGCTTTCATGCCATCATCATGGAATGCGAAAAAGTAGCGCCTCAAACCACGCGCTGAATGTCTGTATATGGGCCGCTTGTTTGCAAAGTAATGATCACGCGTTGTTTGGACCGATTGCGCCAAAACCAGCCATGCGTGCCGTCAAAGGCCGTGATGATACTGCCTTTTTGACCGACTGACCCTTTGCCCTTGCCATATCCATGATAGAATCCGCGTCGTTTGACGAGCGGATCGCCGTGCGTGTCGTAATTGACAGCGCCGCCCGATACGCTCCAACTATATGTGATGCGGACACCTTTATCTGCGCGCAATTTAATCTCTGCGCCCTCCCCCGGTTCAAGCGTAATCTCCTTACGGTCCGTTCGATCAGCTACCGCGACAGCAGGAGGTGATGCTGCTTCGACCAATGGAATATCATTTAACTGAGGTTCCGACTCCAGATCAGCCGCAGCTTCATCGGCAAGTTGCATCTTGATTTCACCCATCTCGGTCAAGCCGAGAATGCGTCCTGCTCCGGTGGGATCAATGCCATATTCCGATGGAAGGACAACCGTCACAAGCAGCGCGCCTGCGCCCCCCAACGCAATCAGCGTCGATCTTATCAGTTGGCGCGATGTTGGTAGCTCAGACAATTCAGGCAGTTGAGAATTGAACATAAAAATATCCTTACGCTAAAGCCAGGCCAGTCAGCTGATAGCCCACGAGCATGAACCCGGCCATCATCAGCAAGATATTCGCAGCATAAGCATAACCAGCAAAACTGCGTGTTCTGCGCCAAAAGCTCATGATGATTAAGATTGCAGAAAGGGCAATCAATTGCCCGATCTCGACGCCAATATTGAACGCAATGAGGTTGGGCAGCAATCCGTCCTTTGACAGTTCAAATTCTTGAATCTTGGTGGCCAACCCAAAGCCATGAAAAAGGCCGAAAACAAAAGTGGCCAATCTTGTATCAGGTTGCACACCAAACCAGCGCCGGTACGCACCCAAATTATCAAGCGCTTTGTAGACCACCGATAAGCCAATGATCGCATCAATCATGTACGCGTTGGCACCTACACCTGCCAGAACGCCGAACAGCATGGTCGCAGAATGGCCAACCGCAAATAATGTCACATACAGTGCGATATCTTTGAGCTTGTAGAGAAAGAAAATGACGCCGCACAAAAACAGCAAATGGTCATAGCCCGTGACCATATGCTTCGCGCCGAGATACATAAACGGCAGGAATTGCACCCCGCTTACTTCCTGCACATAGCCTTGGTCGCCCTCGGCCACACCATGGGCAAAAGCATCGGTCGCCCCGAGCATGATGAACAGAAGCAGGGCACCGCAAAACCAAGCCCATGACGAAGCAAAATGTCTCATAACTGGAATTTTCACGACGCCGATTCCTGCGCAAATTTGAGGCAAGTGGTACGCGCCACATCAGCACCAACATGCGCTGCCGTCAAAACATTTTGCACCGCTGCTGCAATTGGGCCGGTCAGAATGCGTGGCCGTCGGCACTAGAATTGCAGATGTTGGCTGGTCCGATCCTGCAGGCTTCACTCAGTACAACTGCACCTTGAGCTGCCGGATTGTTCGCAAATTGTGCGGCCTATCACAGAGGATTGACAATGTAATGATATTCTATCACATTATTGTTGATTTCTGAGACCTTGGGAGATTAAACACGTGCGTTCTATATCCATTTTGCTGGCTGGTATTTCCTGCCTAGCGACCGTTCCTGCTTATGCCGAAGAGGTTGATGACGCTGAAATTACGGTGACAGGCATCCGTCAGGCGTATCGAGGCGATTTTGAACAGAAGGAAATCCCGCAGGCAATTGCAACGATCGATGCAAAGCAGTTGGTGGAGAACAATATCCTACGGCTGACCGATGCACTCGATCTCAACGCCTCCGTCGCGCGGCAAAATACGCTGGGCGGGTTATGGGATGCATTCGCCATTCGCGGCTTTGCCGGTGATGAGAATTTGCCCAGTGGCTATCTGGTCAATGGGTTTAACGGCGGGCGCGGTTTTGGTGGCCAACGTGACGTGGCGGGGATCGAAAGCATTGAGGTTTTGAAGGGACCTGCCGCCGCACTTTTGGGGCGTGGCGAGCCTGGGGGGACCATCAACATTGTCACCAAACAGCCCGTTTATGGCAGCGGCTTTGGAACGGCCGCGTTACAATATGGCAGCTTTGACCGATTGCGCGCAGAGGCCGATGCCAATGTGGCGATCGGACAGAACCTCTCCGTCCGCTTGGTCGGCTATGCGGAGGGGACGGAGAGTTTCCGCGACACTATCGAGTCCAATCGCCGCGGGTTTTTGCCCTCTGTAGGTCTTAGGTTGGGCGACCAGACCCGGCTGACCTATGATCTGGAATGGACCCGCGTGGCTGTGCCCTTTGATCGCGGCATCGTTGTCCTCAACAACAATTTCAAAACGATACCGCGCAGCCGTTTCTTGGGCGAGCCAGGTGATGGAGACCATGTAGCGCGCGCCGAAGGTCACCAACTACGGGTCCAACATGATTTCAATGACAAATGGAGTGTGCAACTGGGTGTGAGCCACAGGGACACCTTACTCACCGGGCAATCGTCCGATGCAGAACTGGTCCGTTCCCGGCAAAAGCTATTTGCGGACGGACGGTCGCTGTCCCGTCAGCGTAGGTCACGTATGTATGATTCCGAACACTTTGTCGTGCGTGGAGAAGTGTCTGGCGAATTTGATCTGGGTGGCATGCGGCACCGGATCCTGTTTGGCGCAGACTATGATAAGTTCGAAAATGACCAAGATTTCCGACGTTTCCGTCCACCGGCAGTTTCCGGGAATCCTTCGGATCTGGCCGCGAACATCATAGACATCGTGAATCCCGTATATGGACGCTTTCCTCTACCGACACCCGCTCCACTCACCAATCGGGTGGATATTCAGAAATCGACAGGCTTTTATTTGCAGGACCAGATTAACCTGTCTGACAGGCTGCAGGTGCGGATTGGCGCGCGTTATGATGATTTTCAATTGACGACCAATAACCGGATTACAACTGTTGTAAGCGAACGGAAGGCCAGTCGCCTGAGCCCACAGGCTGGCCTTGTTTTCGAAACATCGGATGCAGTTTCCCTATATGCTGTGTATGGTGAAGGCTTCCGCGCCAATATCGGCACAGATGCCGCCGGCCGGATATTTGATCCCGAAACCAGCCAGTCCATCGAAGCTGGTGCAAAGCTCAGCCTGCTAGACGGAAAACTGACGGGAACATTCTCGCTGTATGAGATGACGAAGAGCAATGTGTTGGCAACGGACACCGCCAATCCCGGGTTTCTGGTAACGGTCGGTAAGGCACGAAGCCGCGGTGCGGAGATGGATATCGCCGGGAAAATCACCTCTACGCTGGGTCTATTGTTCAGCTATGCCTATACGGACGCGGAATCCCGCTCGTTGATCCTTGATCCCAATTTCTCGTTTCAGATCCGGCCGGGCGATCCGCTCATCAATATTCCCAAGCATAGCGTGAATGTTCAGGTGACACAGGATTTCACCATGGGTTCCATGAACGGAAAGATCGGCGCCGGAGTGCAGCATGTCGGCAAGCGTTCAGGCGAAACCGGCACGGCATTCAAACTGCCAGCGCACAATTTGGTGCGACTGTTCGGCCAGTTTGAAGTGATCGACGGGGTGGAACTATTCGGTGAAGTGCGCAACCTGTTCAATGCACATTGGTATGCCAACAGCTATGCGTCTTTATGGGTGCAACCCGGAACGCCGAGGGCAGCTTCGATTGGCGTCCGGAGCCGGTTCTGATGACTGTCATTCAAATATCGGAACTGAGTGTTGAACGTGGCGGTAAGACAGTGCTCGACAACCTTTCGCTGTCGGTTGCAACGGGCGAAATCTATGCGCTGCTGGGCGGTAATGGCGCGGGCAAGTCGACGACGCTTTCAACGTTGCTTGGGTTTCTCAAACCGTCATCAGGTTCTGCAATGGTTGCAGGCATAAACCCGGCCCATGACGCGGAAGCCGCCCGGCACAAAATTGCGTATTTGCCGGAAAATGTGGCGCTATATGAGCATTTAACGGCACGCGAAAATGTCGATTATTTTTTGGCGCTTGCTGGTGAAACACACAGTAGTGAAGAAATTGAAGCGGCGTTTGATGCGGCAGGCCTGCAAGCAGAAGCCCGCAGCCGAACCCTATCCGGTTTTTCAAAGGGCATGCGGCAAAAGGTGGCGATTGCATTGGCGGTCGTGCGCGAAGTGCCTGTATTGTTGCTCGACGAGCCGACGTCCGGCCTCGACCCCCGCGCTACCGCCGATTTCAACGCGCTGCTCGCCACTCTCAAGGCGCGGGGCACCGCCATTCTGATGGTAACGCACGACCTGCTTGGCGCAGCGGACTGCGCCGACCGGATCGGCTTTCTCGATGCGGGGCGCATTGTCGAAGAGGTTTGCCGTGAGCAAGGCTATGACGTGATGGCTCTGCACCGCCGCTATGGCGAGGCCGTTGCTGCATGAGCAGCATCCGGTTAATTGCCGGCGACGAATGGCGTCTGCTCCGTCGGAACCGCGTTGCGATGCTCGGGTTGGTCATCCTGATTGCGCTATCGCTGATCGCCGCGCTGACTTCGATTGCCCAGCGCGACGCAAGCGACTCCATTCGCGCCAGATTCCAGCAACAAGCTGATGCGGCCTTTGATGGTGCGCCCGCACGCCACCCGCACCGTATGGTTCATTACGGCCATTTCGTATTCCGCCCGCTGCCCGTGCTTGCGGCTTTTGATCCCGGCGTGGACGCGTTTACTGGCAATACGATTTATCTGGAGGGACACCGGCAAAACAGTGCCAATTTCGGTGATGTCCGGCAAAGTTCCTTGCTCGTCCGATTTGGCCAGCTAACACCCGCCTTTGTGTTGCAGGCACTTGCGCCTTTGATGTTGATCTTCATCGGTTTTGGCGCGGTCGCGCGCGAACGGGAACGTGGCACCGTCCGACAACTTTTTGCCCATGGCGTTTCGGCGCGCAGCGTGATCCTCGGCAAGGCATTAGGGCTGGGTCGCATAGCTGCATTGATGCTGGCTCCTGTTGCCCTTGCGCTTGGCTGGTTGATGGCGACCGAGGGTGCGCCCTTGGCGCCGAGCCTTTTCATACTTTCCGGCTACGCACTTTATCTCGCGATCTGGGTTCTGCTGATCATCATTGTATCGGCCTTGTCAGGCCATGCGCGTGGTGCGCTTATGACATTGATAGGGCTTTGGGCGCTTGCGGTGATCTTGCTTCCCCGGCTCGCGCCAGATCTTGCGGTTGCGGCAAACCCCGCTCTCACCCGGCTGGAAACGGATATCGCCGTCCAGAAAGATCTGCGGAATATGGGGGATAGCCATGATCCGGATGATCCCCATTTCAACGCCTTCAAGGCACGCACGTTAAAGCAATATGGCGTTGAGAAAGTGGAAGACCTGCCCGTCAACTATCGCGGATTGCTGGCAATGGAAGGCGAAAAGCTGACATCCAAGCTGTTCGATGACTATGCGAAGCGCCAGTTTGCTGTCCATAGGACGCAGAGCCTTCAGTCAGATATTGTCGGCCTGATAAGCCCCGCAATCGCGTTACGCCGTCTATCCATGTCCGCGTCGGGCACCGATTTGGAAGGACATCGTCGGTTCCTCTCGCAGGCCGAAGCCTATCGTTTCGCGATCGTCCAGAAGCTTAATGCCTTGCAGGTCAAATCCATAACCTATGAAGATGACAGTAATCGGAACAAGGACCCCGAAGCCGCACGCCGCGTTCGCATTGATCCCAAAAATTGGCAAGAAGTGCCCGACTTTAGCTATCGTGCGGCATCAACGTCTGAGAAACTGCGGGCCGCGCTTCCGGGCTTACTGATCCTCTTGGGATGGTTTGCTGCCCTCCTGCTTGGCCTCCGCTTTGCCGCCCGTCGGCTTGGAGGCACGGCATGAAGGGACTATGGCAACAAGAGGCATATCTATTCCTTAAACAAAGGCTGGCCTTACCCGCACTTTTGCTGATGGCGATCCTCTCCATAGCGAGTGTCTGGGCCGGCATGGCAGAGATAGCACGTCAAAAGGAGACGATTGCACGCATCCAGCCACAACAGGCCAATGATGTTGCCGCTATTGCCAAATGGGTGTCGAAAGAAGGTGATGCCGGAAACGCTGCTTATTATACCTTCCATGCAACTTGGGATAATCCATCGGCGCTGGCATTTGCCGCGATTGGCCAGCGTGACGTCGCGCCCTATATCCTTCGCGTGCGCGCATTGGGGTTAGAGGCGCAACTTTATGAGAGCGAGAATTACAATGCTGAACTCGCGCTACCCGGCCGGTTCGATTGGGCTTTTGTGCTCACATATCTCGCGCCCCTGTTTGTTATTGTTCTTTTGCATGACTTGAAATCGGGCGAGCGCGAGGCAGGACGCTTTAATTTGCTGGCTGCCATGGCGCGAAATGAAACAGGCCTGTGGCGTCGGCGTATTGTTCTGCGCACAGGGCTCTTATGGTTAGCGCTCGTCATGCCACTTGCGGCAGGAGGCTTACTGTCAGGAGCAAATTTTGGTGGCATCCTGATTTTCTTTGCTGTTTCTGCCGCTTATCTGGGATTTTGGACTGTGCTATGCCTGTTGGTGGATCGCAAGGGCTGGAGCTCTGTCACCAATGCCGCAACGCTCGCCGCAAGCTGGCTGGTACTCACGCTGATCCTGCCTGCACTGGCGCATCTGGGTATCAACGCAGCCGTCCCCGTACGACAGGGCGTGGAGTTGACTCTCGAACAGCGCGAGAAGATCCATGGCGGTTGGGACCGGCCAAAGGAAGAAACGATGCAGGCCTTTTTCAAAGTTCATCCTGAATGGAGGAACAACAAGCCCGTCGAAGGTGGGTTCCACTGGAAATGGTATTACGCTTTTCAACATTTGGGCGACCTTGCGGCTGCGCCCCAAGCCCAAGCCTATCGAAATGGCCTCGAAGCGCGTGACCAATGGACGTCACGGATCGGATTTCTATTGCCTGCAGTCGGCGTGCAAGCAGTGCTGCACCGTCAGACGGAGACTGATCTTCGCGCTGGCCTAGCGTATCAAGACCGGGTCCGCGCTTATCACGAACGGCTACGGAAATTCTATTATCCCTATCTGTTCAACGACACGCCATTCCGCGAGGCCGATTTTAGCAAGGCGCCAAGGTGGGATTGACCCAAAACATTCTGACGTTCGTCTGGAAACTTGAACACAGGGTCAAGAGTGGCTAAGTCGTTTATGGCGGCGGCTTGTGGTCATCGCAGAAGATTGCTTACGCCCCGCGAACGAGCGTGCTGCGCGCAAGACGGTATACCAATCCGGTAAGCCCATCATAATTGGCGCGGTGGTAAGCAGAATCGGGCGCCAATTGTGCGGTCAGGCGTTTGTGCGCCGTCCCAAGCGCATGATATGGCACGCTGGGCAGCAAGTGGTGCAATGCGTGGTAACGTAGGCCCACAGGTGCCCAGATCTCTGCCAGCAAACCAGGCGGCGGGACGTTGACGCTGTCGAGGAACTGGGCGGTCACACTCAGTGGCTCACCGTCATTTTCCCATAAATGCGCGACAAGCGTGCGGACTTGGTTGAGCACGGCGACGCTTGCGACGATGGCAAGGAAGATGAGGAAAGACTGCAGCGGGATGAAACCGGTAAATACGCCGGTTAGGAGCACAATTGACCAGATACTTGCGGCGGTTTCCTGCACGATCCAGTTGCGATGTGCATCGCCCTCGGCGGGTCTGCGGCGGAATGCAGGGTTGATCGCAAGGCCCGAATAACGTTCGACCACTATCTTGCGCAATGCAGGAATGAACAGCGAAAGCGGCGCAAGTACAGCGTTGCGGAACAGCAAAGCGATCGGCGCCAGCAACGATACGATGATGAATACCGGCAGCGTCCATGGCTTCATCAGCGCCAAGGGCAGATATTCGGGATCCTGGTCCGTGCCATAACGTGTGCGCGCGTGGTGCAGGTTGTGGATGCCTTCATACATATAAGACGGCACGAGCAGGGGCACACCAATCACGGCGTTAAAGCCAAAGCGGAAACCGGGAAGCGCGGAATGCTTCACATGCGTCACTTCGTGAATGAAGCCGCCGGCGCGATATAAGCCAAGGATCGAGACCAACGCCGCAACGCACTGAACCCACGGGGTTCCCGACATGATGGCCACCGCAAGTCCGGCATAGCCAACCAGCGCTGACAAAAGGAAATCCGACCAGAAAATGCGCGGGTTCGGCGCAGCAAGGTCACGCGTGAGTTCGGCAACCGCACGCAACATCGCTTTGTCATCAGGAACCTGTTTGAGGCGCGCTGCGCGGTCGACGAGATCACCGCCCAAAATGGCGCCGTCTGTGTGCGTGTGCGGGGTCAGTAACATTTCACTCATGCGCGTATCAATCTGCCTGTCGGACCTGTTTGACCGTACATAGGCATTAGTCGTGGCGATAAAATGGCAGAATATATGAATTATGGCCGTTTTCTTTCGGCGCGCGAAGCCTAGCACGCGCACAGGCTTGCCAGCCGTGGCTTGGGCGCTAAACAAACGGGCATGTTAGGTGTCTGTTATTATCCCGAGCACTGGTCCGAGGATCATTGGCCACGCGACGCGCAAAGAATGTATGATCTTGGGCTGCGTTATGTCCGGATTGGCGAATTTGCGTGGGGTCGCATCGAAAAGGCGGAAGGCATATTCGATTGGGCATGGATGGACCGCGCGATAGACGTGCTCGGCGGGGCGGGACTGAAAGTCGTGCTTGGAACCCCAACCGCAACGCCGCCCAAATGGCTGTGCGAAAAATATCCCGACATTTTGCCTGTCGATATTCACACCGGCCAAGTTCGTGGCTTCGGATCGCGCCGCCATTATGACTTTTCGAGCGAAACATATCTGGTGCAGGCGGAACGCATCACTGCCGCCATGGCTGCGCGTTATGGCAGCCATCCGCATGTGGCAGGATGGCAGACCGACAATGAATTGTGCTGCCACGATACGACCACGAGCGCATCGCCAGCGGCGCTGGAAAAATTCCGGGTCTATTGTGCGCAACGTTATGGCACGATCGACGCGCTGAATGCGGCGTGGGGCAATGTGTTCTGGTCAATGGAATATGACCATTTTGATCAGATCGACCTGCCCTTTTTCACGGTGTGCGAAACGAACCCTGCGCATCGCTTGGCCTATCGGCGCTTTGCCTCGGATCAGGTCGTTCGCTTTCATGACGTCATGATATCGGCCGTTCGCCGCCACGCCGCGCCGCACCAGTGGGTGACGCACAATATCATTCCGCCGTCGACAACGGGCGTCGACAATGCCGCGCTGACGCGCGAGCTCGATTTTGTCAGCTATGACAATTATCCGCTCGGTTTTTCCGATCAGCTCATGGCCAAAGCCTCGGCTGATGAATGGAAGCCGTTCATGCGCACGGGGCATCCTGATTTGGCGGCGCTCAATTTTGATTCGGTGCGCGGGCTATCCAAAGGTGCGTGGTGGGTCATGGAGCAGCAGCCCGGGCCCGTAAACTGGGCGCCGCATAATCCGCGTCCCGCGCCGGGCATGGTGCGCCACTGGACGCTTCAGGCATTTGCCCATGGCGCGGCCTGCGTGGCCTATTTCCGCTGGCGGCAGGTGCCCTTTGCGCAAGAACAAATGCATGCCGGGCTCAGACGGCCTGATGATATGCCCGCCGCGGCATGGGCGGAAGTGGAACAGGCCGCATCGGACATGCAGCGGCTTGGCGACTTATCCGTTGTCGCGGCGAAGTCCCCCGTTGCCATTATCATTGATCCGGTGTCTGGCTGGGTCGACGACATTGAACGGCAGGGTGCGGGATATCGCTATGATGCGGTCGTCTTCCAATATTACCGTGCGTTGCGTGGCCTAGGCGTGGATGTCGACTTTGTATCCGCAGGCGACGCGCAGCTGGCGGGATATCGACTGGTCGTTGTGCCGACCATGGCGGTGGTCGACGATGCCGCGTTCGATGCATTGCAGGCGAGCGATGGCCTATTGCTTTTCGGGCCACGCGCGGGTGCGAAGACCGATGAATTTTCGATGAGCGAAGGCTTGCCGCCCGGACGGCTGCGTGACTTTGTGCCTATCAAAGTCACTTCGGTCGAAACGCTGCGCGCGGATTGCGGTGGTAGCATTGCGTACAAAGGCGCGGAATATGAAAGCGGCCGTTGGCGCGAGACGATTGAAGTTGGCGACGCGGACATCATCGCAACTTATGAAGACGGCGCACCGGCAGCGGTGCGGGCAGATCGCAGCATCTATCTTGCGACGCTGACGGACGATGCCTTTCTCACGAACTTGCTCGTCGATTTATGTGCGGAGGCGGACGTGCAGATTACGCCGCTGCCGCCCACGCTGCGCTTGCGCCGACGGGGTGAACTGACTTTCGCGTTCAATCTGGATAGCGTCAGCGCGCGCGCCCCTGCACCAAAGGGCGCAGAGTTTGTCATCGGCGGTTCGGACATCGAACCTTATGGCGTTGCTGTCTGGCGTTAGCGTTCTTTGGTCGCGCTGAATTTCAGGTCCGGGTGCTTTTCCTGCTGATAACCAACATCCCATGACGAACGCGCCATAAACACCGGATGGCCATCGCGGTCCTTCGCCATGTTTCCGCCATTGAACGAGATGAATTGCGCAAGCGCCGTGTCCGACCCGATGAGCCAGCGGGCGGTGTCATATGGTGCGGGCTCCAGAAACGCATCGACCTTATATTCCGCCTCAAGCCGCGAAATCAGAACGTCGAGCTGAAGTTGCCCGACAACGCCAATCACCCAGTTTGAACCGATCTCAGGGTAGAAGACTTGAATGACGCCCTCTTCGCTCAGGTCATCCAGCGCCTTGCGCAGCTGCTTGGTCTTCGTGGGGTCACGCAGCACAACGCGGCGCAAAATTTCCGGTGCGAAGTTGGGCAGTCCTGTAAAGCGCACATCATTACGTTCGGACAAAGTATCGCCGACGCGCAAGGTGCCATGGTTTGGAATGCCGATGATATCGCCGGGTTCCGCGCTGTCGGCAATCTCGCGATCTTGCGCGAAAAACAGGATCGGCGAATGAATCGCAACCGGCTTGCCAAGCCCCGAAGGCGTGAGCTTCATGCCGCGTTTGAAGGTGCCGGAACATAGCCGCATGAACGCGATGCGGTCACGGTGCTGCGGGTCCATATTGGCCTGCACCTTAAAAATGAAGCCCGTGACTTCTTTCTCGGACGGATCAATTTCGCCCTTTGAACTGGGTTGCGGGCGCGGTGGCGGCGCATATTTGGCGATCGCGTTGATGAGCTCGATCACGCCGAATTCTTTCAGCGCGGAGCCGAAATAAACAGGCGTTAGATCACCATTTTGGAAAGCGGTCAGATCGAACTCGGAATATCCAGCCTGCGCAAGCTCCGCCTCTTCGCGCAGCCGCGCGACGCCCGCAGACGAGAGCACATCTTCAAGGCTTGTCGCATTCAGGCCGGCATGGTCACTGACTTTGCCTTCAAACGCCTTGCTGTCGCCCGACGGCTGGCTGAGGCGACCGCTGTTAAAGTCATAAAGGCCTTCAAACTCGCCGCCCATGCCCACGGGCCAGTTCATAGGGCACACATCGAGCGCCAGTGCATCGGCGACTTCATCAATCGTCTCAAATGCGGGGCGACCTTCGCGATCCACCTTGTTGACGAAGGTGATAATCGGAACGCTGCGCAGGCGGCAAACTTCGAAAAGCTTGCGGGTCTGCGGCTCAATACCCTTCGCCGCGTCGATGACCATGATAGCAGAATCGACCGCAGTCAGCGTCCTGTACGTATCTTCGGAGAAATCTTCATGCCCCGGCGTGTCGAGCAGATTGAAGACAATGCCGTCTTTTTGAAACGTCATCACCGATGACGTAACCGAAATTCCGCGCTGCTGTTCGATCTTCATCCAGTCGGAACGCGCACGGCGTGCCTGACCGCGCGCCTTTACTTCGCCTGCCAAGTGAATGGCGCCACCTTGAAGCAAAAGCTTTTCCGTGAGCGTTGTTTTACCCGCATCGGGGTGGGAGATAATGGCAAAGGTTCGGCGGTTGAGCGTCATACCGCGCGGCTTAGGGATGATTGATTATCGCTTCAACCCGTTTGTCAGAAGGTCGGCGGCGATAGTCGCAACTTCAGCTGCATCGCGATCTTCATCAAGGACACCAAAACGCAGCCCCAAAAACACGTTCATGCCGACAATGGCCCACGCATGGACTTCCTCGACATCGTCCCGCACTTGTCCTTTGGCCGCAGCTTCTTTCAAGCTGGCGAGATATCCGTTGACGGTATTTTCATAATGCGCGCGGTAACTTGGCGGATCGACAAATTCAGCTTCGTCAATAATCCGGTACAGTTCCTTATGCTCGCGCACAAAATTCAAAAACTTGTTCAGCCCCTTACGCTCACCTTCAAGCCGGTCAGGCTCCGCAGCGATCACGGGCCCTACCGTCTGCCGTACTTGCGCCGACATATCGCGGACCAGCGCGCGGAAGAGCGAATCTTTGGAATCAAAATAGGTGTAGAAACTGCCCAAGGCTACGCCGGCCCGCTGCGTAATCGACACGACGGAACTTTCGTGAAAACCCTTTTCACCAAATTCGGCAGCAGCGGCATCCAGCAACAGACGCAATGTTTTGCGGCCCCGTTCGGTGCGGGGTGTTTTTTCAGCCGGTGTCATTGTTGCTGATATGCCACGTTCGACCGACATTCGCTATATTTCCTAAAGTGACTAAGTTGAAACATGGTTCAACTTTCACTATACGCATATTTGGAAATGGGTAAAGGCCCGCATTTCAATCAGGAGAGTGACAATGAAATCCCCCAATATTTCGATGATCCGCGCAGCATTATTGGCCAGCATTGCCGTCTCCGGCTTGGCAGTGACCGCGCCTGTTATGGCGCAAGAAGAAGCTGCGAGCGCGGAAAGTGGTGATGAAATCATCGTCACTGCCCGCCGCCGTGAAGAAAATCTGCTCGATGTGCCCATCGCCGTCAGCGCATTTTCGGGCGAAGCGCTTGAACTGCGTGGTGCGCTTGACCTGACCGACATTGGCAACATCACGCCGAACACCACGCTTGAAACATCGCGCGGTAGTAACTCGACGCTGTCGGCTTTTATTCGCGGTATCGGTCAACAAGATCCCGTGTCGGGTTTTGAACCCGGTGTCGGCATCTATCTGGACGATGTATATTTGAACCGTCCGCAAGCTGCGGTCCTCGACATTTATGACGTAGAACGCATCGAAGTTCTGCGCGGACCGCAAGGTACGCTGTATGGCCGCAACACCATCGGCGGCGCAGTGAAATATGTCACGAAGCGTTTGCCGCAAGAGTTCGCCTTAAGCGCACGGGCAACCGTCGGAACTTATGATCAGGCCGACGGCGTATTGACTATGTCTGCACCGATTGGCGACATCGTGCGCGTCGGCGGCAGCGTCGCGCGGCTGTCACGCGGTGGCTTTGGTGACAACCTGACCACTGGCCTTGAAAATTATAACAAGGATGTGTGGGCAGCGCGCGGCACATTGGAGCTTGGCGGATATGGTGCGCCGGTCTCGGTCCGTATCAGCGGCGATTATAGCCGTGACAAGAGCGACCCACGCGGCGGTCATCGCATCATTCCCGGATTGTTGTCGGGCGCGCCCGTGCTGGACAATGTTTTCGACACACGCGGCGGACTTGTTGATCCCAAACAGGATATCGAAGCTTATGGCCTCGCCATGAATATTTCGGTGGACCTGTCCGATAGCCTGACGCTGCGGTCCATCAGTGCATGGCGCAAAGATGACACGCTGACCCCCATCGACTTTGACGCGCTGCCTGCGGCAGATGTCGATGTCCCCGGCGGCTATTTCAACGAACAGGTCAGTCAGGAAGTGCAACTGCTTGTGGACGCTGGTCCGTTCAGCGGCATGGTCGGTGCATATTATCTGGATGCCACGGCAGATACCTTGTTCGATGTGCGCCTGTTCACGACGCTCAGTGGATTGACGGCATTTACCAATGCTGCGGTCGATACCGAAACCTACGCCGTCTTCGGCGATTTTACGTACGATCTTTCCGAGCAGCTCAGCCTGTCGGTTGGTGGCCGTTACACATGGGATAAGCGCACCGCGAATATTCTGCGCCAAAACTATCTCGGCGGCGGCTCACCCTTCTTTGGCGGGGCAGGTGTAGCCTTTGGCGCAGCCAGCACAAACTTCAGCGGACAGCGTGATTTCAAAAAGTTCACGCCCCGTATATCGCTGAGCTTTAAGCCAACGCCAGACGACAATATCTACGCCAGCTTCAGCCAAGGCTTTAAGGGCGGCGGCTTTGATCCGCGCGGTGTGGGTGCCAATGCGCCCGACCTCAACGGCAATGGTATCCGTGGCGAAAATGACGAAGTGGCCGCGTTTCTGAGCTTCCGTCCAGAAAGCGTCGACAGCTACGAAGTTGGCTATAAGGGCAATGCGTTCGACGGTGGCCTGACCTATGCGCTCGCTGGCTTCTACGCCGATTATACGGACGTCCAAATCCCCGGATCGGTTGCATGTATCGTCAGCGGTCTGCCATCCTTCTGCGGCGTAACGTCCAACGCGGGCAAGGCGACATTCAAAGGCGTCGAGCTTGAATTTAACGCACGGCTTGGTGAAAGCGTTGCCCGTGATGGTGACCGTTTGAACCTGTTGGGTGCAGTGGGTTATATTGATGCGAAGTTCGACCAATATATCTCGAACATCGCGAGCGTCCCGACCGATGTTGCCGCCTTCCGCGATGTGCAGAACACACCTTCATGGACCGCGAGCGCAACGCTTGCCTACATGACGCCAGTTGGCGCGGGACGCTTGAATCTCGGCACAACCGTCTCGTACCGCAGCAGCACGACGCAGTTCGAAATTCCGAACCCCTATATTGATCAGTCCGGCTATGCCCTCGTCGACGCAAGCTTGGTGTATACCGCGCCTGACGATCGTTGGAGCATTGGGCTTTATGGTAAGAACCTGCTCGACAAGGAATATAAGACTTCGGGCTACAGCTTCATCGCTGGTAACGCGACGACTGGCGTGCCCGTCCTTGGCGGAACCGGATTGCCCGTTGCGTCGCTGGGCCGCGAAGGCACGCTGACCGCATTTTACGGCAACCCGCGTCAGGTGTTTCTGACCGCTGGCGTGAAGTTCTAAAAAGCCGCGCGAAAGCGCGTTGAAAAAAGAAGGCCGGGTCATCATGCCCGGCCTTTCTTTTTATCCGCGAAGCACCGCGCCAAGTTTGGCCGCGGCCGCAATGACCTTATCTGAAATCAGTTTCAGATCATCATCGCCATAGCTTTTGTCGGTGGGTTGAAGCGTAATTTCAACCGCCAGGCTGACTTGGCCCTCAGGTACGCCATGCCCGGCAAAGCGGTCAAACAAACGCGCGGCGACGATGTTGTCTTTGTCGCATCCCTTAATCGCCCGAACCAGATCATTGGCGGGCGTATCTTGCGAAACCAGAAACGCAAAGTCGCGGGTAACGGCTTGCAATGCAGGCGGTGTGAAGGCCGGGCGCATAAAGCCAGTGGCTTTTTTGAGCGGTATCGCATCCAAAAAGATTTCCGCGGCGACAACGCTGCCATCCAGGTCAAAGGCTTTTGCCGTCGCCGGATGCAGCGTGCCAAATGCGGCAAGAATATTCTTTGGCCCCATGCGCAATGTTGCCGATTGTCCGGGATGATAATGCGCGCCGGCATCGTCCATCACAAGCAGACCGTCGGTCGCGACACCTGCTGCCTTGAGCAACGCGATGGCCTCTGCCTTGGCATCAAAAGCATCAAATTTTGCCGATTTACCGGTCGCCCAATTGCGCACGGATTTGTCACCTGCCAGCACGATGCCCGCCGTCAGACGCTCGTCGCTTGTGCCATCCGCCGCGGCAAAATAACGCCGTCCGATTTCGAATAGACGCACCGATGATGCGCCGCGGTCCATGTTCCGCTGCGCGGCAGAGAGCAGACCCGGCAAAAGCGAAGGGCGCATGACCTTCATGTCTTCGGAGATCGGGTTGGCAAGGCTCCATGTGCCGCCACCAAATGCGTCCGCTGCCTTTTGTGGCAGGAACGACCAGTTGATCGCTTCGTTCAAGCCACGTGCCGCCGCTGCACGGCGCACTTTGCGTTCCAGCGACTGAACAGGCGTTGCGGTTGGTTTGGCAACGCCGTCTGCACGGGGCAATGGCACGGACACGACATTGTCGAGCCCGACGATACGGACAACTTCTTCGACGATGTCTGCAGGGCCATCGACGTCACGACGCCATGTCGGCACGGTGACTCGCCAGTCGTCGCTTACAGAAAAGCCCAGTCTTTCCAAGATATTGCGCTGTTCCTCCGGCGCAACATCAACGCCGCCAAGTTGCTGGCAATATTGTGTGTCGTAAGAAATGTTGCGCGGCGCAACTGGTGCAGCGCCCGCCCTAGTGATGGCACTTGGCGTCCCGCCGCAATGGTCAAGCACGAGCTTGGTCGCGATCGCCAATCCGTCTTCCAGAAACGCTGGGTCAACGCCGCGCTCAAAACGTTGCCGCGCATCGCTGGTCAACGCCAGCTTCTGCCCGGTGCGTGCAATATGTTCAGGGTCGAAATAGGCGCATTCAATAAGGACATCCGTGGTCGTTTCCGAAACGCCGCTATGCTCGCCACCCATGATACCGCCAATGTCATGCACCATGCTGTCGTCAGCAATGACGGTCATGCTGGAATCCAGCATATAGGTCTTGCCGTTGAGGGCGACCATATTTTCCCCGTCGACAGCCTTGCGGGCCACCAGCGCGCCGTTCAGCTTTGCGCGGTCATAAACGTGCAACGGCCGGCCAAGATCAATGGATATGAAGTTGGTGATGTCGACGAGCACTGAAATCGGCTTTTGGCCAATGGCTTTCAGCTTGCTGCGCATCCATTCGGGTGCGTCGCCATTGCGGACACCGGAGACAGCTTGTGCGTAGAACGCAGGGCAGCCTGCGGCGTCGTCAGTGCGCACGATCGGCGCGGGTTCGCTGCCTTCATTTGGCGTGTCCAAATTGATTTTGTAAACTTTGTCCAGCGGGCGCAATGTTCCAAGGCCAGCTGCGGCGAGATCGCGCGCAATGCCGCGAACGCCCATGCAATCCTGACGGTTGGGGGTGATGCTGACATCAATGACGGGGTCGTCCAATCCTGCCCAATCGGCATAGACTGTCCCCACCGGCGCGTCGGCCGCGAGTTCGATGATGCCATCATGATCGTCGCCCAATTCCAGCTCCGCAATCGAACACATCATCCCGTTGGATTCGACGCCTCTGATCGCGGCGACCTTCAGCACCATGCCATTTGCGGGAACGACGGCGCCGGCTGGACCAAATACGCCAAGCATGCCTGCGCGCGCATTGGGTGCGCCACAGACAACCTGCAGCGGTTCGCCGCCCGCGTCGACGGACAGTATCTGCAATTTATCGGCCTGTGGATGTGGCGCTGCGCTCAGCACCTTTGCGATGCGGAACGCGGACAATTTGTCTGCCGGGTTCTCGATGCCTTCAACTTCAAGCCCGATACGGTTCAGGCAATCGGCAACGGCCTGCATATCGGCGTCGGTATCAAGATGCTCTTTCAGCCATGACAATGAGAATTTCATGCGCCTACTCCTCCGCTCAGCGTCGGAACATCGAGCGCGTCAAATCCGTAATGTTGCAGCCAGCGATTGTCGCCGTCGAAGAAGGCACGCAGATCGTCCATCCCATATTTCAGCATGGCAAGGCGGTCGACACCGGTGCCGAAGGCAAAGCCCTGCCATATATCGGGATCAAGCCCGCAGGCCTCGATAACCTTGCGGTGGACCATGCCGGAGCCAAGAACCTCCATCCAGCCTTCTGATCCGCCAATGACGCGCTTGCCGTTGACGATCGAATAGCCAACGTCGACTTCAACCGATGGTTCGGTGAAGGGGAAATAGCTTGGACGCAGACGCAAGACGACATCCTCGCGTTCGAAATAGGCCTTCAAAAATGTCTCCAGCGTCCATTTCAGATGACCAAGGTGAATGCCCTTGTCGATGACAAGGCCTTCGATCTGGTGGAACATCGGCGTGTGCGTCGCATCGCTGTCGCTGCGGTAGACGCGGCCAGGTGCGATAATGCGGATCGGCGGTTCCTGTGACGTCATGGTGCGGATTTGCACCGGTGATGTGTGCGTCCGCAGCAGCATTTTGCTGCCTTCGCGCGCCATTTCGTCGGGGAAATAGAAAGTATCATGCATCGCGCGCGCAGGATGCGTTTCGGGAATGTTGAGCGCGGTGAAATTGTGCCAATCGTCTTCGATCTCGCGCCCTTCGGCAACGGCGAAACCCATGTCGGCAAAGATTTCGGCAAGCTCGTCCATGACTTGGCTGACGGGATGCACTGTTCCGCGGGGCGTTTCGGGCGCAGGCAATGTCATGTCGACATATTCGCTTGCGAGACGCCGGTTTAGCTCGGCTGTTTCCAAAGCGGCTTTTTTCGCGGCCAGCGCTGCGGTAACGCTTTCGCGCAGACCATTGATAATCGGACCTTGCGTCTGGCGTTCATCAGGTGACATCGCGCCCATTGTCTTGAGCAACGCCGAAACGCTGCCTTGCTTGCCAAGGGCGGATATCCGAACAGCCTCCAGCGCATCCAGCGTATCCGCGGAATCAATCGCTGCCATCAGTTCGGTTTGGAGTGTCGCAATATCTGTCATCATGGTTCGCCTGAATAAGCAAAAGGGCGCGAACGGCAAGTGCCGCCCACGCCCTTTTGCGCAATATCGAAGTTTTAGGAGCTTATGCTGCTTTCGCGAGCGCTGCCTTCGACTGCGCAATGATCGTGCTAAACATCGCGGCTTCGTTCATCGCGAGGTCGGCAAGAACCTTGCGGTCCAGTTCAACGTTAGCAAGCTTCAGGCCATGCATGAACACGCCATAGGTCATGCCTTCGGCGCGGACTGCGGCGTTGATACGCTGGATCCACAATGCGCGGAAGTTCCGCTTGTTTACCTTACGGTCGCGATATGCGTACTGACCGGCCTTTTCGACGGCCTGACGTGCGACGCGAATGGTATTTTTGCGACGGCCATAATAGCCCTTCGCCTGCTCTAAAATTCTTTTATGTTTGGCTTTGGTGGTCACACCACGTTTGACGCGTGCCATAATCTATATCCTTTTTGTTTTTCGTGGTCGCGTGGCTTAACCGAAAAACCGGTTCCCACTTTTTCGCACCACGCTCAGTCTGAAAACGTTCGCTTGGTCTTACAGACCGTATGGCGCCCATTTCTTGATTGTCTTGGCATCGGGATCAGAGATCACGCTGGTGCCACGGTTTTGGCGGATATACTTGGCATTATGGCTGCTCAAACGGTGCCGTTTTCCAACGACGCCATGCTTGATCTTGCCTGTTGCGGTGATTTTGAAGCGTTTCTTCACACCGCTCTTGGTCTTGAGCTTGGGCATTTTGGTCTCCTTTGTTGAGTCCGTATCAAGCCGACATGGCAGCCCTATTGGCCAGCCTGCTTATTCGGAAGGGGCGCGCCTAACCGGATTCGCGCCCGATTGCAAGCTTAATGCCGGTAATGTGGCCCGAACCCTGAAGCGTTTGCAGCAAATGACCAAGATCGCGTGCTGGGAAACGGCGCTGCGGATCAAATGAAACGGACGGGGCTAGTGCGTTTTAGTGTTGGCATGCCAGTGCTTCGAGCACGTCATCAAGCCGGGCTGGGTCGCCCACCGCAATGATATGGCCGTCCGAAGCGCCATGCAGTGGTTCCCCCGACCAATCGCTCATCATCCCCCCTGCGCCCGTTACGATGGGGATTAAGGCCGCAAAATCATGCAGCTTTAAGCCGGCTTCAACGACGATGTCGATATGCCCGCTGGCGAGCAGGGCGTAGTTGTAACAATCGCCGCCAAACAGCATTTTCTTATGTGCCGTTTGCGCAGCGAGTTCCATAAAATGATCGCCATCATGCTGCGTAAAATATTGTGGCCCCGTTGTTGCCAGCGTCGCCTGATTTAATGCGGTGCATGCCCTTGTCGTGACAGGATTGCCGTTCAACGTCGTCGGATACCCGGCAGCGCCGACCCAGCGCTCGCCGCTAATGCATTGGTCAATGACACCCAGAACGGGCCAGCCGTCTTCGAGCAGCGCAATCAATGTTCCGAATATCGGGCGCCCGGCCATGAAACTTACGGTTCCGTCGATCGGATCGATAATCCAACTTCGGCCCGAACTGCCGGTTTTTTCGCCATATTCCTCACCGATGATCGTGTCGCGGGGGCACTCGGCATCAAGAATGCGGCGGATGGCGCTTTCGGCGGCGCGGTCGGCTTCCGTTACGGGTGACGAATCGGCCTTTGCCTCGTGGCTATAGGCTGACCGGAAAAAGGGCCGGATGGCTTGGCCCGCTGCCTCGGCCAAACGGTTGGCCAGAAGGGTATCCGCCGGTGTCATCAGTCGAACAAAGAGCTGACTGAACTTTCATCCGCAATGCGCTTGATCGCTTCGCCCAACAATGGCGCGATGGGCAGCTGGCGTATTTTGGGACTGGCATTGGCAATGTCCGACGCCAAGATGGAGTCGGTGATAACCAGTTTGCGCAGTGAGGACGCGTTGACCCGGTTCACAGCCTCGCCGGACAATACACCATGCGTAATATAGGCGACGACGTCTGACGCACCGGCGGCTTTTAACGCGTCGGCCGCGTTGCACAGCGTGCCTGCGCTATCTGCGATGTCGTCAATCAATATGCAGAAACGGTCTTTCACGTCGCCGATGATGTTCATGACTTCGGAAACGCCGGCTTTTTCGCGGCGCTTATCGACGATCGCCAGTGGCGCATCGTCGAGACGCTTGGCCAGCGCGCGCGCGCGGACAACGCCGCCAACATCCGGCGATACGACGGTGATATTCTTGTCGCCATGGCGCTCCAAAATATCGGCGCTCATGACAGGCGCGCCATAAAGATTGTCGGTTGGAATATCGAAAAAGCCCTGAATCTGGCCTGCATGCAAATCCACGGTCAACACCCGGTCAGCGCCAGCCTGGGTAATCAGATTCGCGACAAGCTTCGCCGAAATGGGCGTGCGTGGTCCCGGTTTGCGATCCTGCCGCGCATAGCCGAAATAAGGAAGCACTGCCGTGATGCGTTTTGCCGATGCACGGCGCAACGCATCAATCATGATCAGCAATTCCATCAAATTGTCATTAGCTGGGTGGCTGGTGGACTGGATAACGAACATATCTTCGCCGCGCACATTTTCATGAATTTCGACGAAAATCTCATTGTCGGCGAAACGGCGCACGCTGGCGTCGGTCAAAGGCAAGTTCATATAATCTGCAATGCCCTTCGCCAAAGGAAGGTTGCTGTTGCCTGTCATCAATTTCATGTGCGTGTCCCCGGACCCCTGAGCTTTGAATCGCGCGCCAAAGTTTCGTGAAATGCCTTAGCGACGCGCGACTGGCCTGACAATCGGCTTGCCCCGCTACATTGTGGACAATAGGGTGGTGAAATGACAAATCGGCTCAATATTGCAATGGCGCAGCTTAACCAGCGCGTGGGTGACCTGGCAGGCAACGCCGGCAAGATGCTGGAATGGCGTGCAAAAGCGACGGATGCCGACCTGATCGTGTTTCCTGAACAGCAGTTGATTGGCTATCCGGCCGAGGATCTGGTGCTGAAGCCAGCCTTTGCCGCGCGCGCTGCGGTGGAGCTTGCGAAGCTTGCGGAGGCGACGGCGGATGGCGGGCCCGCCATGCTTGTGGGTTCGATATTCCTCGACGATGGCGCTCTGTACAACGGAATTGCATTGCTCGATGGCGGTCAGATTGCAGCGGTGCGTTACAAGCATGAGCTGCCCAATTACGGAACCTTTGATGAAAAGCGGATTTTTGCATCTGGCCCCATGCCAGAACCCGTGCTGTTTAAGGGCGTGCGTATTGGCGTTCCGATTTGCGAAGATGGCTGGCTCGCCCCGGTTAGCCTCCATTTGAAGGAACGCGGCGCTGAGTTGCTTATTTCGACCAATGGCAGCCCGTATGAAATCGACAAGGATGACCGGCGTTTGGAAGAGGTTTTTGCCGCACGTGTGCGCGAAACCGGATTGCCGCTGATGTTTTTAAACCGTGTCGGTGGTCAGGACGAGCTGGTGTTCGACGGCAGTTCCTTTGTCCTGAACGCGGATGGTGCGGCGGCACATCGCTTGCCCGACTGGGAAGAGCATCTGCGTATGACGCATTGGACGCGCGGCGATGATGGCTGGCAATGCGCAGATGGGCCAAAGGCGCTTTGGGAAGACCATCCGGCGGATATCTACAGCGCCATGGTCACGGGCCTACGCGATTATGTGAACAGCAACGGCTTTCCCGGCGTCGTGTTGGGCATGTCGGGCGGCATCGATAGTGCGATATGCGCTGCCATTGCCGCTGATGCGCTTGGGCCGGACCGTGTTTGGTGTGTCATGTTGCCCAGCCGCTATACCAGCCAATCCAGTCTGGACGATGCTGCGCAATGCGCGGAAATGATTGGGTGCCGGATTGATACGATTCCCATTTCACCGGCTGTGGGCGCTTTCGACGACATGCTCTCGGGCAGCTTTGCCGACCGCGATGTCGACATTACCGAAGAAAATATTCAGTCGCGCATTCGCGGCGTCACGTTGATGGCGCTGTCCAACAAATTTGGACATATGCTTTTGACGACGGGCAATAAAAGCGAAATGAGCGTCGGCTATGCCACGATTTATGGCGACATGGCCGGCGGCTATAACCCGATAAAAGATGCCTATAAAATGACGGTTTTTGCCATTTCCGAATGGCGCAATGCGCATAAGCCGCGCATTGGTCTGGGTCGGGACGGCCCCGTGATACCCGACAATATCATCACCAAACCCCCCAGTGCGGAATTGCGACCGGACCAGAAAGACAGCGATTCGCTGCCGGATTATCCCGTCCTTGATAAAATGTTGCATGCATTGGTGGAGGAAGAGCGCTCGGTTGATGAGGTCGTTGCCCAAGGCTTTGATCGTGACACGGTCGTGCGGATAGAAAGGCTGCTCTATCTGGCCGAGTATAAACGGCGGCAGGCGCCTCCGGGGGTAAAGCTTGGCACACGAAACTTCGGGCGGGATCGCCGCTACCCCATTACAAACGCGTTCCGAAGTGGGCGATAAGCCCAGCCTCTTTACATCGCGCACTGGAAATCGCGCGATATCGGTCTTATTGGATAGCCATGTCATTTTTTAAAGATGTCTCGCTGCGCAATGCGGGCACAGATCTGATCAACTTTTTCCGCACAACGGGCACACATAGCCCGTGGCTGTTTCTGGCCGCCTGCGTGCCGACGGCGATTATCATCTACACATTTTATCTCGATACGCTTGAAAAGGCGAAGCCGCCGCCACCAACCGTGACCTATTTCGAAAGCTGGCCCGCGACGCGCACGATCGAGGAATCGAAAGCGGCGATTGCTGAATATCAAAAGCGAAAAGACGAAATGCGCGCCCGCGAGAAAGAGGCATATAAAGCATTTGGTCGCGCGGTCGGGATGGACGTGGAAAAAATTGAGCGCGAGGCCGAGCTTGAGCGTGCGCAAAAAGATGCGCAAGCCAAAGACGCTGCTGCGGGAGCAAAACAATAGCCACCGCCGATCACCGCTTCATGGCCGCAGCTTTGGCGCTGGCGGAACGTGGTGTTGGCCAGACGGGGCTGAATCCGTCGGTCGGCTGTATCATCGTCAAAGCAGGCATCGTCGTTGGACGCGGCTGGACCCAAAAGGGGGGTCGTCCTCATGCAGAAGCCATGGCGCTGGCACAGGCCGGTTCTGCAGCGCACGGCAGCGTTATTTACGTCACGCTTGAGCCATGCGCACATCAATCCGACCGCGGTCCGGCGTGCGCTGTATTGCTGATGGATGCCCGGCCAGCGCGCGTTGTCGTTGCGCTGGAGGATCCTGATCCCCGGACTGCGGGTGCGGGCATCAAGGCGCTCATGGCATCGGGCATTGTTGTCGAAACTGGCGTCATGGCGTCTGAGGCGCGCAAAAATCTCACCGGATTTCTGAGCCGCATGCAGCGGCGGCGGCCATTTGTGACGTTAAAAATCGCGACATCGTTGGATGGTCAAATCGCCATGGCGGATGGCAGCAGCCGTTGGATTACGGGTGATATCGCGCGCGCGCATAGCCATATTGAACGCGCGCGAACGGATGCCATGGTGGTGGGATCGGGCACCGTAAAAGCAGACGCACCGCAATTGAATGTGCGGCTTACGGGTCTCGAACACCGGTCGCCGCGCAAGGTCATGCTGGGCAGCGGTGATGCCCCCGACGGGTGGGAAGTTATTTCTACGCCAGCGGACATCGCAAAGCTGGATTGTAATAATGTGATGGTTGAAGGCGGCGCTGCAACAGCCACGGCTTTTTTGAAAGCTGGGTTGGTTGACCGGCTGTTATTGTACCGCGCACCCATTTTCATCGGGGCAGGCAAGGCCTGCCTTGGCGACATTGGACTGGGGCAACTGGCCGACGCGCATGGACTTTGGCAGCTGAGCGATTCCCGCAGTCTTGGCAAAGACCGTCTCGAAGTCTACGAACGCGCCAATTAAAGAGGCAATATATATATGTTCACAGGTATCATCACGGACGTTGGCAATATTCGTTCATCTGAACAACGGGGCGATTTGCGCCTTGTGATTGACTGCGCCTATGACATGGACACGGTCGCCATCGGCGCATCTATCGCCTGTTCGGGCGTTTGCCTGACCGTTGTCGACAAGGGCGAAGGCTGGTTCGCAATCGATGCGTCTGCAGAAACCGTTTCACGCACCCCTGCGGGCATGTGGGAAGCAGGGACCCAACTGAATCTGGAGCGCGCGCTGAAGGTGGGCGATGAATTGGGCGGACATATTGTCACGGGCCATGTCGATGGCGTCGGGCATATTGTTGGCAGCGAAACCGTGGGTGATAGCTGGAAAGTCACCGTCGCCGCGCCGGGCAGCCTAGCGCCCTATATCGCGGCCAAAGGATCAATTACTGTTGATGGCGTGTCGCTGACCGTCAATGACATTGCCGATCAGGCCGATGGTTCGGCGCATTTCATGCTGAACATCATTCCGCACACGGCGCAGATGACGACATTGGGGACACTGAGCGCCGGGCGGCAGGTCAATTTGGAAATTGACGTACTCGCCCGGTACTTGAAACGCATGGAAGATATGCGCGCCCGTTAAAAGGGCAGCCAACGCTGCTTTTTGGAAAAGCGCATATATCCGATATTCGTGCCCAACCGAATTCCGGCACCTACCCTGATGGTAATGAGCACGACATCGCCGCGGGCCAGATAGCTCGCATTAAAGCCACCGCCGAGATACGCGACGCCCTCACCGGAGGGATAACGTTTGAAAATGTCCTCGGTATCGTACAGATTGTAAACAAGCACAAAGGTGCTGCCCGCATTTGCGCCAGCATCGGGTCCAATCGACGGACCCGTCCAATAGATGGGCATTTTGCCCTCAACCTTGTGATTCAGCGTGCCCGATCCGTAACGAAGGCCAACGACAAATGCGCCACCACCTTCGCGGCCAACGATATAGGCATTTGGCCGGCCCTCCTTTTTCAGAATGTCCTCAATCAATTTGCCAAGACCTTCGGCACTCTTGCCAAAGACGCCTTCGGCAGCGCCGATCAAATCATCTTGTTGATAGGTGGCTTCGGTCGAGATGGCGGGAGACGCGGTCGACGTTTCCGGTAATGTTGCAGGGGCTTCTGTCGGAACACCATCCTGAACAGTCGGAGCAACATTCGCCGCTGGGGCGGTGGCCGGGGCCGGCGGCGGCGTACCAAGGTCTGAATCGATGACATCATTGGGATCGACGGTGTTAATCTGCGCCATCGCTGGCGAAGCGACAAGTGCGCCGGCCGCGAGCAGCATCCGCAAATGATATATTGACCGTTTTAGGCCCTGGCTAAATGCTAACATGCGTATCCCACCCCTTTTAAAATCAAGCAACACTCTATGAATCCTCTAGATGAGCACATGATGAACGATCGACAATGCGAGTTCAGTGCGCGCCAGAGCGATCCTATTTCGTTAATTTTCTTCTTATAGCATGCCCGTGTCAATAACCATTGCAGCCAAATGCATGCAACGCTATAGGCCGCGCATGCCAAACGCGCTGGAGACGTGGGTGAGTGGCTGAAACCAACGGTTTGCTAAACCGTCGTACTGGTAAATCCGGTACCGAGGGTTCGAATCCCTCCGTCTCCGCCACGGCAATTTCACACCATCGGAGCGTTTCAGCATCGGCAATGATTGCCGCAACCAATTGCTCTTGCTGCAGGCGGCAGCAACCAGCTTGACGCAGAATGCACGCTCCGCGCAGTCAATAGCAGCAAGCGTTAATGTGAAAAATAGAGCTTGGTCAGGAGGACATCCGACCAAGCACTTAAGGAGAGGGCGCCCCTCCTTAAGTAAGAAGCCCTCGGGTCGCAGGACCCATATAGGCTTCATTTTTTCCTTCGCGCGTGACGTAGGTCACGCTTTTGCAGCGGCAACCTTATCCTGCGTTTTGGTGTCGAAGTCGCTGGCGTCATGCCGCTCGTGCAGCTGGCTGGCGGGATCGCCCATGACGCGATTGACCATGCGCCCACGCTTCACCGCTGGCCGTTCGGCGATGAGGTCAGTCCAACGGATGACATTTTTATATTCATGGACAGATAGAAACGCGCCTGCGTCGTAAATCAGCCCTTTGACGAGCGCGCCATACCATGGCCAAATCGCCATATCGGCGATGGTATATTCCTCGCCCGCCATGTAGGTGCGGTCGGCAAGGTTGCGGTCCAGCACGTCCAGCTGCCGCTTCACTTCCATCGCGAATCGGTCGATGGCATATTCAAATTTGAACGGTGCATAGGCATAAAAATGGCCAAAACCGCCACCGAGATAGGGCGCGCTGCCCATCTGCCACATCAGCCAGTTGATCGTTTCTGTCCGCGCATGATGCTCGGTCGGCAGGAACGCGCCGAACTTTTCAGCAAGATATAAAAGGATCGCACCCGATTCAAAAACGCGCGTAGGCTCTGGTGTCGAATGGTCGAACAACGCCGGAATTTTGGAGTTGGGATTGGCTTCGACAAAGCCGCTCGAAAACTGGTTGCCGTCGCGGATATTGACAAGCCACGCGTCATATTCTGCGCCTATATGGCCAAGCGCGAGCAGCTCCTCAAGCATGACAGTCACCTTCACGCCATTGGGGGTCGCAAGCGAATAGAGTTGCATCGGATGCTTGCCGACGGGGCGTTCTTTGTCATGCGTCGCGCCGGCGATGGGCCGGTTGATATTCGCAAACTGGCCGCCGTTTTCGGTATTCCATTCCCAGACCTTCGCTGGCGTGTAATCGGAAAAAGTCTGGGTCATGGATGTGGTATTCCTTAGGTGAAATCATAGGGTGTCGGTTGATAGGCGGGGCTTAGGATAAAGGCGCGCACGCCTCATGTGCCCAAGCCAACGCGTCGCCGTCCAGTTGTGGCGCGATAATCGACAACACCTTGGCATGGTAATCATTCCACCAGCGCAGTTCCTCGCCGCTGAGCAAGCTGACATCGACCAACGTTTTGTCAATGGGTGCGAAGGTGAGCGTTTCGAAACCGAAATAGCGGCCTTCCGCGCCCGCGATTTCGCGTTCTTCGACCAGCACCAGATTTTCGATGCGGATGCCATATTCACCGGCTTTGTAATAGCCAGGCTCGTTGGAGAGGAACATGCCCGCCTGCAAAGGTTCGTCTGTGCCAGCCTGTCCGCCGGAGAATTTCCCAATACGCTGCGGCCCTTCATGCACCGCAAGGAAACTGCCGACGCCGTGGCCCGTGCCGTGCGCATAATCAAGACCAGCCTGCCAGAGCGAGGCCCGCGCCATGGTGTCCAGTTGCGCGCCGCGCGTGCCTTCGGGGAATACCGCCAGCGCAAGTGCGATGTGGCCCTTTAGCACACGGGTGAAACGGTCCTTCATTTCGGCAGTGGGCGAACCCGGTCCGACCCAGATCGTGCGGGTTACGTCCGTGGTGCCGTCCAGATACTGCCCGCCGCTATCGACCAGATAGATGCTGTTGGGTTCAATCGCCCGGTTGCTCGCCTCGTCGACTTTGTAATGGCAATGCGCGCCATTGGGACCGGTGGCTGAAATCGTGTCGAAGGACAGATCGTGCAGCATGCCGGTGTCTTCGCGGAAGGATTTCAACCGCGCCGCAGCGGACAATTCGTCCAACCCACCTTGATGCGCGGTTTGGCCCATCCAGTGCAGGAAGCGGCTAAGCGCTGCGCCGTCACGCGCCTGCGCCGCACGATGGCCGGCTTGCTCGACATGGTTTTTGACAGCCTTTGGCAAAATGGTCGGGTCGCGCGCTTCGACGATCGTTGCGCCGCCATCCTTCAGTGCGCCGAATATCGCTGCGACGGCACGATCGGGATCTACGGCGATGCGTTTGCCGTTCATGGCTTTCAATGCAGGGACAAACTCCTCCGGGGTGCGCAAGCGCACGGCATTGCCCAAATGCGCGCGGACGTCATCGCCGACCTTTTCCGGGGCAACAAACAGGTCTGCTGTGCCATCGGCATGGGCCAGCACGAAACTCAGCGCCACGGGCGTATTCGCCACATCGGAGCCACGGACATTCAGGAGCCATGCCACCGAATCGAGCGCAGAAATCACCGTGCTGTCCAAAGCATTGGCCGTCAGCCATTCGGCAACTGCCGCGCGTTTTTCGGCGCTGCTTTGTCCCGCAAAACGGTCGTCATGGACCATCAACTTCGCGTCGCTTTTGCCGGGCTGGTCCGCCCAAACGGCATCAATCGGGTTGCTTTTGACCGCGACCAATTCCGCGCCTTTGGCTTTTAACGCCACTGTCGCGCTTTCGACCCAGCCCTTTGTGTGCACCCATGCGTCATAACCGATGCGCGCGCCTGCGGGGGTATGTTCCTTCAACCAATCAGAAATGCTCGTCTGCGGCACGCCGACATATTGCCAGTTGTTGCCGTCCACCTGCTCGCGCACCTGAAGCGTGTAGCGCCCGTCGGTGAAAATAGCCGCCTCTTCCGACAGGACCACCGCAGATCCTGCAGACCCGCCAAATCCAGTCAGCCAGCCAAGACGCTGCGCATAGTCCCCGACATATTCGGACATATGTTCGTCGCAAATCGGGACGACGAATCCATCGAGCTGATCTTTTTTCAGTTGGACGCGCAAGGCATTAAGGCGGGCTTCGTAGGTGGACATCTTGTACTTCCGTTCATATGGTTGTGCAGACCATATAAGCGAGGAAGTCTTCTCATGAAAGCATTGCTCCCACTCATTGTTGCGATTGCTGCAATATCCTCGCCTGCATTTGCCCAGAAAGACATTATGACTGAAAAAACCACCGGTGAAATTAAGCCCCCAGTTGCTGAAAAGCGCCCGCATAGCGCCACGTGGCACGGGGTTATAATTACCGATGATTATCATTGGCTGCGCGATTCGGGTTATCCGACGATCGATGATAAAGAGATACTCGCGCATCTGAATGCCGAGAACGCCTATTTTGAAGCACAGATGGCACCGCAAGCGCAGCTGACCGAAACGATCTTTCAGGAAATGAAAGGCCGCGTCAAAGAAGACGATAGCTCGGTCCCGCAAAAGGATGGCGACTATATCTATTGGTCAAAATTCGAAGAAGGCGCGCAATATCGCAAACATTATCGCAAGGCGGTTGCCGGCGGTGCGGAACAGCTCATCCTCGACGAAAATATACTCGCCAAGGGCAAAGCCTATTTCCGCCTTGGTGCCGCAGAGATCAGCCCCGATGGCAAAATATTGGCATATGCGTACGACGATAACGGGTCGGAACGGTTTGATCTGCACTTTCGCAATCTGGAAACCGGCGAAAAATTGCGCGACATCATCCCCGGCACATTGTCGGGCATTGTCTGGTCATCGGACAGCAAAGGCGTTGTCTATGGCCTCGCCAATGAAAACTGGCGCACCGACAATGCATGGTACCACCGTATCGGCGACGAGCTGACCAAAGCGAAGTTGCTTTATAAAGAACAGGACATCGGCTTTGGCGTTGGTGTTGGCCTGACCGCGCAGGAAGATTGGATCGTCATTGGTACGGGCGACAATGTGACGAGCGAAGTCCGGCTGGTTCCCGCCAGCGACCCCACTGCAACACCGATCATGGTGTCCCCACGCAAGACGGGACGCCAATATAGCGTCGATGTGCGCGATGGCATGCTGTATGTTTTGACCAACGATGATCATGTGAACTTCCGCGTCGCGACCGCCAGCATGAAGACGCCGGGCGATTGGAAAACGCTGATTGCCGGGTCTGACCGCCATTATTTGACGGGGCTGTCGCTGTTCAAAAATTTCTACGTCACCGAAGGCCGCATTGATGGCCTCGATCAGGTTGAGATCCGGGATTATGCGGATGCCAACAAGGTGCAGCCAATCAAATTTCCTGAGGCCAGCTATGATGCGGGCCTTGGCGATAACCCCGAATATGATGTGACGAAGCTGCGGCTGGGTTATGAATCGATGGTCACGCCCGACACGGTGTTTGATTACCATCTGGCCGATGGCCGCTTGGAAACATTGAAGGTTCAGGAAATCCCCAGCGGATATGATCCTGCGCAATATGTTACCGAGCGCGTGATGATCACGGCGCGCGATGGTGCCAAAGTGCCAGTGTCCATCCTGACCAAAAAGGGTTTCAAAAAAGACGGCAGCCAGCCGCTGCATCTTTATGCCTATGGTGCATATGGTTATGCGATGCCGCCGGGCTTTTCGGCCAACCGACTGTCGATGGTCGACCGTGGCTTTGCTTATGCCATCGCGCATATTCGTGGCGGCGACGACCTTGGTTATCAATGGTATCTGGATGGCAAGCTGACCAAGCGCACCAACACGTTCAACGACTTTGTCGATGCGGCGAAAGGCCTGATCGAACTGGGCTTCACCGGCAAAGGCAAGGTTACCGCAAGCGGCGGTTCGGCGGGCGGTGAATTGATGGGTGCGGTGGTCAATCAGGCACCCGAATTGTTTGGCGCCGTTGTCAGCCATGTGGCCTTTGTCGATGTGCTCAACACCATGCTCGACAAGGATCTGCCGCTGACGCCGGGCGAATGGCCCGAATGGGGCAACCCGATCACTGACAAGGCCGCCTTCGACTATATCCGCAGCTATAGCCCCTATGACAATGTCACGGCAAAGGCTTACCCGCCCATGCTGTGGACCGCTGGATTGAATGATCCGCGCGTGACCTATTGGGAACCCGCTAAGATGGTCGCCAAGCTGCGCGATATGAAGACCGACGACAATGTGCTGCTGCTCAAAACCAACATGGGCGCTGGCCATGGCGGCAAGTCTGGGCGGTTCGAACGCTTGCGCGAAAATGCCGAAGAGGCGGCGTTTATCATTTGGCAAATGGGGATGGCATCATCACAAAAGTGACGCCTTTCACGCGCATATTTACCGCGCAACCAGATGACATTGACGAGCTTGGCCACGTCAACAATGCCGTCTGGGTGCGGTGGATTCAGGATATGGCGACAGCGCATTGGCAGGCGGTGGCCGCGCCGGAACATATCGCCGCCTATTTCTGGGTCGTGACCCGGCATGAAATTGATTACCGCGGCAATGTCGGACCCGGGCAAAGCGTTACCGCCAACACTTGGATTGAACGCGAGCCAAAGGGCGCGCAATTTGACCGGCGGGTGGATTTTGTCGATGCCGCGGGCAAGGTCATTGTGCGGGCAAATACGACCTGGGCGATGATCGATAAAGCGACCGGGCGACTGGTGCGCGTGCGGCCCGAGGTGTCAGCGCCGTTTATGGGCGTTCATCATTAGCTAGCTCGGGGCATGAATGCCGGCATATCGATGGAACGATAGGCGGGTTAAAAATCGACCGCTACGCCCTTCAATTCCCAATCACCATAGCGCACGGGGTCCAGTCTTTCTGCATCTGGCTCAGGTTCGCGATCAACCGCTTTCGGTGCCGGCACAGGCGGGCTTTTCGACAAATAATCGGGTGCTTTGACATGTGAAGGGCGCGTGCCCATGAAGCTTCTCCTTCGAAAGCGCGTTTGGTGAACCCCTACATCGGTGCAGATGCACCCGTTTGCAAGGTGAAGCTTGGTTATGGCCTGACATCGAACCGCTCTTCCCTTGTTTGGCGCAGACGCCTAGTGCGCTTTGCATGACTGAAGAAATTTCCGGACTTCCGACCCGCCGCGCCGCATTGCGGTTACTTGATACCGTCATGCGCATGGGCACACCGTTGGATCAAGCGACGGCAAATGCGACCAAAGGGCTGTCGCCGCCGGACCGCGCGCTCGCCATCGCCATTGCGCAAGAAACGCTGCGCTGGTCGGTGGATCTCGACCAATTGATTGACAGCAAAACCAAACAGCCACTGCCGGATGATGCCAAGGCACGCATGGTATTGCGGCTGGCGCTGGCGCAAATATTGCGGCTGGGCACGCCCGCCCATGCCGCGATTGCGACCGCGCTGCCGTTGGTTGATGGCGGACCACGGCGGCTGGTGCATGGCGTATTGGGGGCGCTCTTGCGCGCCGAAGCCACGCTGCCCGATCTGCCGTCGCTGCCAGAGGCAGTGATGATGCGCTGGCATCCGGTATGGGGCGACGCGATGATTGCAGGCGCACAGGCCGCATTGTCAGAACCGCCGCCGCTTGATCTTGCCTTGCGGGATCCGTCAGCCACGCAGGCGTGGGCAGAACGGCTGGGCGGGGTCAGCCTGATGCCCGGACATGTCCGCCTGCCGCGCGGGACCGCCATCGAAGAATTGGATGGCTATGACGAAGGCGCATGGTGGGTGCAGGATCTCGCAGCCAGCCTTCCAGCGCGCTTGCTGGGTGATGGACAAGGCAAAAGGGCGCTGGATTTATGTGCGGCCCCCGGCGGCAAGACCATGCAGCTTTCGGCTGCGGGCTTTACTGTGACCGCGCTGGATAACAGTGCCCGGCGCATGGACCGTCTGATGGCCAATCTTGAGCGCACGCAATTGAATGCAGAGCGGGTCAATGCCGACGTCATGGATTGGAAACCGGCGCAGTTGTTCGACGCCATATTGCTGGATGCGCCATGCAGTGCGACGGGCACGATGCGGCGCCATCCCGATGTGCTGCAGCGCATTGATTTGAAAGCCATCAACAATCTGGCCGCGATTCAAAGCGCCATGCTGGACCGTGCGGCGCAATGGTTGAAGCCCGGCGGAACCTTGGTCTTCGCGACCTGTTCACTTGAACCGCATGAGGGCGAGGCGCAGGCAGAGGCATTTCTTGCGCGGCAGCCGGAATATACAACTTTGGCGGCGACCGCGGACGAATTGCCAGCGGGCGTCGTTGCCAATGCACAGGGCCATGTCCGCACCATGCCCCCAATGCTTGCCGAGCAGGGTGGCCTTGACGGATTTTTCATGGCGCGGTTCTTGCGGGCTGGTTAAGGTACAAAAAATACCGAAGCCCTGAGCCGTCAGCGCGCAAGCGCTGGCGAAAAGTCGAAGGGCGGCTATCGTTTGCAAAGCGCCCTTCGACGGACGCACCCGCTCGGCGGATGCTGCTCAGGGCTACGCTATGATCGGAGGGTAAGACATGACAGCGCCAACACTCACGACCGAACGCCTCTCTATCGAACCCATGACGCGTGCGCATTGGGAAGATTATGCGGCGGCCTGGGCTGACCCGCGCATGACGGCGTTTATTGGTGGCGAGCCGCGCAGCCGCAATACAAGCTGGATGAAAATGCTTCAGGGCATCGGCATGTGGTCGCTGTTCGGCTACGGCTATTGGGCCTTTGTCGAGCGCGAGAGCGGACGCTTTGTGGGCAATGGCGGGCTGGCGCAATTTGAACGCGGCATCACCGATCTCGAAGGCTTTCCGGAAGCTGGCTGGGCGTTTACGCCCGATGCCTGGGGCAAGGGTTATGCGACCGAGGCGATGACCGCCATATTTGGCTGGGCAGACGCAACGAATTTGGGCGAAATCCGCTGCATCATCGACCGCGGCAACGCGGCTTCCCATAGTGTCGCAGCGAAGATTGGCTTCACCAAATTTGCGGAGTCACATGATGTCATCGGTGACCTGTTCGTTTACCGCCGTGAGCCGCGCCAAAGCGTGCGATAAGCTGTGTATAACGCGGTCCGCTCGCTTGCCCATGGGCGGTCCAACGTCTAAACGCAAAATATGACCATCCCTGTACGCATTGCGCCATCGATTTTGTCCGCTGACTTTGCCCGATTGGGAGAAGAAGTCCGGGCCATTGATGCCGCTGGATGTGACTGGATCCATGTCGATGTCATGGACGGGCATTTTGTACCCAATATCACCATTGGCCCTGCGGTCGTAAAGGCGCTTCGCCCACACAGCGCAAAGCCGTTCGATGTGCATTTGATGATTTCGCCCGTCGACCAATATGTGCAGGATTTTGCAGAGGCTGGCGCGGATATTATTTCATTCCATCCCGAAGCCGGGCCGCACCCGCATCGCACCGTGCAGTTGATCAAGTCGCTGGGTAAAATGGCGGGCATCGTGCTCAATCCGCACACGCCGGCTAAAATGCTGGATTATCTGATCGACGACATCGACCTTGTGCTGGTGATGAGCGTGAACCCCGGTTTTGGCGGCCAGAGCTTCATTTCAAGCCAGCTGCGCAAAATTGAAGCCATTCGTAAGATGATCGACAAAACAGGCCGCGATATCCGCTTGGAAGTTGACGGCGGCATCACAACGCAAACGGCGCCACTGGCGATTTCGGCAGGGGCCGACACCTTGGTTGCCGGAACCGCGACCTTCAAGGGTGGGGCAGGCCAATATGCGGCCAACATTTTGGCGCTGAGGGGTGAATGACCGACGGCGATGAAGGCGACAATGGGCAACGGCAAACGGCGTTGATCGTTAGGCCCCAAGGCGCGGGCCAAACTCTTCTCGAGCGCCTTTCTCTCGAATTTTACAAGTTAACATGGCGCACGCCGCTGCATAGCGGCAGGCTCACGGGCAAGGTTCCCATGCGCTTGCTCGCGGTGCCGAACGATCCCCTAAAAGGCGATGCCGGGCGCGGGCAGGCGCTGCGCATGGGCAAATTCCATTATCAGGGTTTTGAACAAGCGTTCGACGGGTTGGATTATGACAAGCTCGCGCTTCAGCCGTCGCTGACCGACTATATTCACCGATTTGATTGGCTGCGTGATTTGTCCGCGGCGACCAATCGCGGCGAAGGTGCACCAGTCGCAGCACAGATAGCCGATGCATGGTTGCTGGCCAATGGCACGAAAACGCGTGAGCCGGCATGGCGCGTTGACAATTGTGCATGGCGCTTGATGAACATGGCAGCGGGATCGCCGTTTCTGCTCAGCAGTGCGGACCCCATTTACCGTGCGCGCGTCATCAATCATTTCGCCCGGGTTGCGCGCCATCTCGATCAAACAGCCCCGCGTGCACAAAGCCATTTCGGCAAGACTGTGGGCTGGGCAGGCGTCGTCGCGGCATCGCTTTTGTTGCCAGAGGGCAAGGTGCGCCGCGCCGTTGGCGAGAGCGGCTTGGCTGACGCGCTGCGGGTGACCATTTTCCCCGACGGCGGCGTGGTGTCGCGCTCACCTGTTCAGCTTATGGAATTGATCGGCCTGCTCAGCCTGCTCAAGCAATGCTATGCGGCGCGCAGCGAGACGGTGCCTGTATTCCTGCTCGAAGCGCTCGGGCGGGCCGTGCCAGCGTTGCTTGGCCTTACCCATGCCGATGGCGGCCTTGGCGCGTGGCAAGGGTCAGCGCATATTGGTGCGGCGCATATCGATGCGCTGGTGGCCGCCAGCGAAGTGCGTGCACGACCACATCGGCAGGCACTCGATTGGGGTTATCAGCGTGTGTCTGCGGGCAAGTCCGTGTTGCTGCTGGATGCAGGTCCCCCGCCGCTCGCGCGTCAGTCCGCGTCAGGCTGCGCCTCAACGCTTGCGTTTGAATTGTCGCACGGCGGGCAACGCGTGATTGTCAACTGCGGTGGTGCGGCGCTTGTCGGTGCAACGATACCCGCTGCGTTGGCACGCGGGCTTCGGACCACGGCGGCGCATTCGACATTATGCGTGAATGACACCAACTCGACGGCCATCCTGCCCGGCGGCCAGCTGGGTAAAGGTGTTGTCGAAGTGGGGCTTGATCGCCGCGATATTGATCAGGCGACGCGTATTGAGGCAAGCCATGACGGTTACGTTCGGACCTTTGGCTATAGCCACACGCGATTGTTGATCCTGCGCTCCGATGGCATGGATCTGCGCGGAGAAGACACTTTGCTCCCTCAGGGCAACCCAAAAGAAGGCATGCCGGTCCATGTCCGTTTTCATCTTGGACCAGAAATCGAAATCGTCGCTTCCGACAGTCCACAAGCGGTGTTTTTGCGGATGGCCAACGGCAGCAATTGGGCATTTATGGCATCTGACGGTCAATTATCTGTGGATGACAGCCTCTGGGTTGACCAAAATGGCCGTCCCCACCCCACCCGCCAACTTGTGATTACCACGGACACTGGTACAGGCGGCGTCACCATCGGCTGGCAGCTCCGCCATTTAGGATAAATCTATGCAAGACGTCGTCATTAAGCGTGCCCTACTGTCCGTTTCGGACAAGGCGGGATTGGTTGAACTTGGACATGCTTTGGCCGCGCGCCATGTCGAACTGGTCTCCACCGGTGGTACCGCCAAAACACTGCGTGATGCAGGGCTTCAGGTGAAGGACATTAGCGAGCTTACCGGTTTTCCCGAAATGATGGACGGCCGCGTCAAAACGCTGCATCCAAAAGTGCATGGCGGATTGCTTGCGGTTCGCGACAATGCCGAACACGCGGCGTCGATGAAGGAACATGACATTGGTGCAATCGACCTTGTCGTCGTGAACCTTTATCCCTTTGCGCAAACCGTGGCGAAGGGCGCGTCGCGGGATGAAATCATCGAGAATATCGACATTGGTGGACCGTCGATGGTGCGCAGCGCCGCGAAGAACCACGCATATGTTACGATCCTTACCGACCCATCCGATTATGATAATCTGATCGCAGAGCTGGAGGAAAGCGGCGGCAAAACAAGCTATGACTTCCGCCGCAAATGTGCGGCCAAAGCCTATTCGGCGACCGCGGCATATGACAGCATGATCAGCCAATGGTTCGCTTTTGCGGATCAGCAGCAGCTGTTCCCCGATATGCTTGCCGTGAACGGAAATCGCGAAACCGAATTGCGTTATGGCGAAAACCCGCATCAGCGCGCGGCACTTTATTTGCCTGTCGGTCCGCATGGATCGGGGATTGCCCAAGCCGAACAGGTGCAGGGCAAAGAACTGTCCTATAATAATTATAATGACGCTGATGCGGCGCTTGAACTGGTCAGCGAGTTTCGCGATGGACCGCCGACCGTCGTCATCGTCAAGCATGCCAACCCCTGCGGTGTGGCAACCGGCGAAACTTTAATCGACGCCTACCGCGCGGCGCTCGAGTGCGACAGCGTGTCGGCATTTGGCGGCATTGTCGCGGTTAACCGCCCGCTCGATGGCGCGACAGCCGAGGCCATTACCGAAATTTTTACGGAAGTCGTTGCCGCGCCATCGGCGGATGATGCCGCAAAGGCGGTGTTCGCAAAGAAAAAGAATCTGCGGCTTTTGTTGACAGGCGATCTGCCCGATCCAAAGCGGGGCGGCTTGTCGATTAAGCCGATCACGGGCGGTCTTTTGGTGCAGTCTCGTGATAACGGTCATGTGGCCGACAGCGATTTCAAGGTTGTGACCAAGCGTGCACCAACGGTGCAGGAACTGGCCGACTGCCGCTTTGCGTGGACCGTGGCCAAGCATGTAAAGTCGAACGCGATTGTCTATGCCAAGGATGGCGCAACTGCGGGTATTGGCGCAGGCCAAATGAACCGACGCGACAGCGCGCGGATTGCCGCGATTAAGGCAACCGAAGCCGCCGAAACTTATGGTTGGGCAACGCCACGTACCGTTGGATCGGCAGTGGCGTCAGATGCGTTTTTCCCGTTTGCGGATGGTTTGTTGGCTGCTGCTGAAGCGGGTGCAACGGCGGTCATTCAACCGGGCGGATCGATGCGGGATGACGAAGTGATCGCCGCTGCTGATGCGGCTGGTCTGGCCATGGTCTTCACCGGAATGCGCCACTTCCGGCATTGATAAAAATAGCGACGCGTCATCCTGAACTTGTTTCAGGATAACGCGCTACGTTTGTTTGCTATCCTGAAACAAGTTCAGGGTGACGCCCTGGAGTCAAATTACCCAGCGCGTTTCACGGAACCTCTGTAGTTTCCGTTACCGCCCTTTTTAGGACCATAGTTCCGCGCTGGTGCGCCGGGATCGCGACGGTTTTCGCTGCGCGCGGCAAATGCACGGTCGGCGGTAGGACGACGGTCACCGCTGGCGGCATTGTCGCTACGTGGACGCGCATCGCGGCTGCCTTCACGGCTGCCGTCACGCGGTCCGATGGCTGGCTGCCATCCACCTTGTGGTGCATGCGTCCGGTTGCGGGTTTCACCGTTCAAACCAGTGCCGCCATTGTTGCCGCCCAATTTCTTGCCAGCATAGTTGGTGCGACCGCCACCGGGTTGACCGCCACCGCGACCGCCACGGGCCTGTTGTGGTTTCTTGTCGGCAACGGGGGGTGGTAATGCGGCAACAGCGGCGCGGAAGCCTTCAGGAAGACCAAGCGTCATGGCGCGCACGCCGGTTAGACGCTCAATATCCTTCATATAGCCACGCTCATCACCGGCAACAAAGCTCATCGCGATGCCTTCACGGCCCGCACGCGCGGTACGACCGATGCGGTGCACATATTGTTCAGGCACATTGGGCAGTTCGAAGTTGAACACATGGCTCACGCCGGGAACGTCGATGCCGCGCGCGGCAATATCGGTTGCGACGAGGATTTTGATTTTGCCGTCACGAAATGCCTGCAGCGCAGCGGTACGCTGGCCTTGGCTTTTGTTGCCGTGAATGGCGGCTGATTGGATGCCCGCACCGGCAAGGCCACGCACAACGCGGTCCGCGCCATGCTTGGTGCGCGTGAACACAAGTGCACGGTCAATCTCTTCGCTTTGCAACTTGAGCGTCAGCAAAGTCTGCTTTTCGCGCTGTTCGACAAAGGTCACGAATTGTTCAACACGCTCTGCCGTGGTTGCCGCGGGTGCAACCGACACACGCACAGGATTGTTCAGGAAACGGTTGCCGAGTTCAGCAATCGCCTTTGGCATGGTTGCCGAGAAGAACAATGTCTGACGCTGCTTTGGCAGCAATTGGTCAATACGCTTCAACGCATGAATGAAGCCAAGGTCCATCATCTGGTCCGCTTCATCGAGGACGAAGATTTCGACGTCCTTCAACGTTATCGCGCGTTGCTCGATTAAATCGATCAGACGGCCCGGTGTCGCAACCAGAATATCGACGCCGCCAGCAAGACGTTTTTTCTGGCTGAAAATGGGCATGCCGCCAAAGACGCAATCCACCTTCAGGCCAAGGAATTTGCCATAGGTGCGGAAGCTGTCGGCGATCTGTGCCGCAAGCTCGCGGGTTGGCGACAGCACCAGCATACGGCAGCTATATTGCTGACGCGCTTTTGGCTTTGTTGCGAAATGGTGCAGCGATGGCAAAGCGAATGCCGCAGTCTTACCGGTTCCGGTTTGCGCGATACCGCACAGGTCACGGCCTTGCAGCAATGGCGGGATCGACTGTTGCTGGATTGGCGTTGGGGTATCATATCCCGCAGCTTCAAGCGCCTTAAGGATAGGTTGGGCAAGGCCCAGGTCTTGGAAAAAAGACATATATATACTTTCAAATGGTCGTCGCAGCCCCATGATGCCGATCCTTGAAACAGGACAGCACGGGCGCAACAGCAGGTGTTCGGGAGCAGCTTATGCTGACCCGTTGGAAACAACCCTGCGTGATATGGGAAGCCTCTAAGCTTACGCATCTTGTTCGATTGGCGGAGCCACTTGTTGCGGCCCTCACGCTGCCAATACTGCGGCGGTATCGTCCGCTCGCCTCATGCGCTTGGCGGCCTATTGGCTTAATGGGGCACCAAACGCAAGTTATTTGTGCATTTGCGCAATAATCAGTCGCGACAGCTGTGCACATAACGACGATTCGTAACGCCTCGTTAACCATCTATTAGGGCATTTCGTTCACTGATTTCCCCAGAGCTTCTCTCAGGGGTATTTATGGCAGTGCAGGACCAGACAGCAGTAGACGTAGCAATCATCGGGGCAGGACCCGCCGGCCTAACCGCCGCTTATTTGCTGACGAAAAAGGGGTATAGCGTCACCGTCATCGAAAAAGATGAACGCTATGTCGGCGGCATCAGCCGCACGGTCGAAGTTGACGGATATCGCTTTGACATCGGCGGCCACCGCTTTTTTTCCAAATCGAAAGAAGTGGTCGATTTGTGGAACGAGATTTTGCCCGATGACTTCATTCAACGTCCGCGCATGAGCCGGATCTATTATGAAGGCAAATTCTACAGCTATCCGCTGCGCGCGTTCGAAGCCTTGTTCAACCTTGGCATTATCCGATCAACGCTGTGCATGGCGAGCTATGTGAAGGCCAAAGCCTTTCCGAATAAAAATGTCCGCAGCTTTCAAGATTGGACGGTAAACCAGTTTGGTCACAAGCTGTTTTCGATCTTCTTCAAAACCTACACCGAAAAGGTTTGGGGCATGCCGTGCGACGAAATGTCCGCCGACTGGGCAGCGCAGCGTATCAAAGGCCTGAGCCTTGGCGCCGCCGTCCTTGACGGACTCAAGCGATCGTTCGGTCTGAATAAAAAGCCCAATGACGGCATGGAAACCAAGACATTGTTGGAGACATTCCGTTATCCGCGCCTTGGACCCGGAATGATGTGGGATGCCGCGCGCGACTTTGTCGTGGCGAAGGGCAACACGGTGTTAATGGGCCATAGCTTTAAGCAACTCGCGCAAGATGCAAATGGCGACTGGCGCATGACTGCATCCAAAACCGATGGCAGCGAGGCGGTGATTACCGCAAAGCATGTCATCAGCAGTGCACCGATGCGCGAGCTGTCGGCACGTATCCATCCGCTTCCGCAAACATCGTTGCAGGCAAATAACCTGCGCTATCGTGACTTTTTGACGGTGGCACTGATGATCCGCTCGGACGATTTGTTCCCGGACAACTGGATCTACATTCACGACAGCAAAGTGCAGGTTGGCCGCGTGCAAAACTTCCGCAGCTGGTCACCCGAGATGGTGCCAGACCCATCCATCGCGTGCGTCGGTCTTGAATATTTCTGCTTCGAAAATGACAATCTGTGGGCGTCAACCGATGCCGACCTGATTGAGCTCGCCAAGACGGAAATGGCCATTCTCGGTTTGTGCAAGGCGGAAGATGTTGTGGGTGGCGCGGTTGTCCGTCAGGAAAAGGCATATCCCGTCTATGACGATGATTATGCTACCAATGTCGAAGCGATGCGTAACGAACTGGAAACGCGCTATCCAACGCTACACATGGTCGGGCGGAACGGCATGCACCGTTACAACAACCAAGACCATGCGATGATGACCGCCATGTTGACGGTCGAAAACATCGCCGCGGGAAGCCGCGTGTACAATATCTGGAACGTTAACGAAGATGCCGAATATCATGAGGCAGGCGACGAAGGCGAACAGCACGTCATTGCGGTCAAGGTTACCGAAGACCAAGCCGCGGCGCTTACGTCGGAACGCGACGTACCACAGCGGATCGCCCCTGTCGGTCAGCCTAACGCCAGCGATATCAGTAAGGCCGCTTAAGGATCAACATGCAGGCAGCCAAGCCGCCTGCATGATTGCGGAACCAATTCAGGGGGTGCACGGGTGATTAAACTGGCGAACCAATTACGCGGCAATGTCTTCCTGCGTTATGTGGCGGTAAGTGTATGTGCACTTGCAACCGATATGACCGTCTTCCTGCTCGTGCTGGAAACGGGCATGCCGGCAACGGCGGCATCTGCTTTTGGCTATTCAGTCGGCATATTCGCGCACTGGATTTTATCCAGCCGAAAGGTGTTTCACGATAGGGTTTCGGAAAAAGGCACCATTGCCCGCACGCAGCAAAAGGCGATGTTTCTGGCCTCTGCCCTCATGGGCCTTGTCCTGACCATGATTGTGGTCGGCGCGGGCACGGCATTGGGCATCGATGCGCGCATTGCGAAAGTCGTTGCTATCACGACGTCATTTTTGCTCACCTATCTTCTGCGCAACGTCGTCATTTTCCGGCAAGCGTCGGTGCAATAGCCGTGGTTAATTTTACCGAACGACATTTTGCCCGGCTGATAGTCGGCATCTGGCTTTGCGCCGCTTTTGGCATTGCACTCATTTCGCGTGACGCAATTTCGGCTTGGAAAATGGGCGACCCCGATGACCAGATGCGCATACTTCAAGTACGCGATTGGGTTGCGGGGCAAAGCTGGTGGGACATTACGCAATACCGCATGAATGCCCCCGCCGGCGGTGACATGCATTGGTCACGACTTGTCGATGTGCCACTCGCATTATTCATACGGCTGCTGACGCCGGTTATGGGGCAAGCAATTGCCGAGCAGGTTTCTGCCAGCATTGTACCGTTGCTCACCCTTGGTGTTGCCCTCTGGTTTTATGCGCTGGGCGCCCGCCGTCTTTTTGGAGCGACTGTTGCAGTTGTGGCCACTGCTTTGGTTATCACGATCGCTCCATTTACGACGCAAATGATACCCATGCGCATTGATCATCACGGATGGCAGATTGTGTGTTTCGTAGTTGCACTGTGGGCTTTGTTTGACCGACATACCAAGATTTGGTCAGCGGTCGTATTGGGCTTAGCATGCGCTTTGTGGATCGAGATTTCGATCGAGGGCTTGCCCTTCGCGGCATTGGCTCTAGGCATTTCTGCGCTGGGCTGGGTGTTCCCGCAGCTTGCGGCAGTTTCGGATCACGGGCGACTGCGATTTCCGGTCGCTTTGGCATCCATCGCAATCGGGGCGCTTGTATTTTTCAGCATCACCGAACGCTGGTCAGCTTCCAATTTCTGCGATGCGCTATCTCCCGTACATATTGCAGCGCTGTCCGTAATGGCTGCTGTGATCATCGCGGCGGTCCTTTTGGAAAAGGCAGCCGCCATTTTTGCGACAGTTTATTTTCGGCTGGCTGCATGCGCAGCAGCGGCAGTCAGTGGGGCTGCGATGTTGCTGTCAATAGCACCGCAATGCGCAGGTGACGCATTTGCCAGACTTGATCCGCTGGTGCGTGAATATTGGTTTGAGAGTGTCCCCGAAGGACTGCCGCTTTGGGCCGCGCCACTCGACTTCGCGATCCAGCAATATGCCTACATACTAGTTGGCTGTGTGGCGCTTGCGTTGGTCTTGTTGTTCAACAAGCAATTGTTGAAAGCTGACAAGATTCGGATGGCACTGTTGTTCCTTGGCACAGTCATAATCGGCGCATTCGTGAGCCGAACGGCGGTGTACGCGATGATGGTGGCCAACCTTTTTCTGGCAGCGACCTTGGTGGGCGGTTTTATTACCGCCGAGAGTTACAAAAATGTCATTCTGCGCATGGCTCTACGGATCGGTGCCATTTTGTTGGCGATGCCAAATGTGTCCGCGCAGTTTATCATAGACGAGCGAAATGCAGCCGAGGCGAAGGCCGATCCGGCTTTGGACAGGCTCAACAGAAATTTTGGAAAACAGACTTGGCGGTGTCAGAAAACCACGGCGATTGCGGCATTGGACCGTCTACCCCCTTCGCCTGTTATGGCCACACTAGATACCAATCCGGCTATCTTGCAATTTACCCGGCATGTTGTTGTGGCATCGGGCCACCATCGCAATCAGGCGGCAATGGCTGATGTTATTCGGACCTTCACAGGTGTACCGGATCAAGCAGCACAAGTTATTGTTGCGCGCCGCATCCGGTATCTCATTACGTGCGACGGCAGCTACGAGCTGGCATTATATGCTCGTAAGGCGCCGAAAGGTTTGCTTGCGCAACTGCGTGGCGGACGGGTCCCCGCCTGGCTCAAACGGCAGCCAGATATAGGCCCGTTTCAGATCTATGCGGTAGACCGCACACAATTGCCCGACATACGTGCCGAATATGATTGAACGTACTCCACGCGCGCAGATCGTTTTGGGCATATGGGTGTTGCTATCCATTTACCTTGTTATCGGCAGCTGGCCCATCATTAGTTCGGGCAGCGGCTGGGACCCCGACGACCAATTGCGCTTGGTGCAATTACGAGACTTTTTGAATGGCCAAAGCTGGTTCGATAACCGGCAGTACCGGATGAACCCGCCCGATGGCGCGCCGATGCATTGGTCACGGCTCATTGAGCTGCCCTTGGCCGCGATAACGTTACTGCTCACACCGATGTTCGGCCAGACTGTTGCTGAAATAGTTGCGTCGACTGCGGTGCCTCTGCTGCTGTTCGGCACTATAATCATGCTTCTGGCCCGCACCGCTTGGCACGTAGGTGGCGAACGTGCAGCCATTGCTGCAGCGATTATCACCGCAATGTCCGTCCCGCTCAGCGTGCAATTGCGGCCAATGCGTATTGACCATCATGGCTGGCAAATCGCGATGGCCGTACTGGCGTTGGCATCATTATTTTATGGGCATGCGCGCATGGCGGGATTGGTTTTGGGGGCAGCACTTGCGATATGGCTCCATATATCGCTCGAAGGCGCGCCAATGTCCGCGGCCTTTTTCCTGTTCCTGGGTTGGCAATGGCTGACCAAACCCGATGAATCAGCCCGTCTGTTTTGGACGATTGGCGCGTTCGCTTTGTCATCACTGGTTCTATTTTTTGGCACGCAGACGCAGGGCCTGGGCGCATCGACATATTGCGATACGGTTTCGCCGCCACATGTATTGGCAATTCTCGCGGCCGCAGCGATCATGATCCCGGGTCTGTACATTGCTCCCCAATCTGAGCTGGCGCGTGTCTTGGTCATGGCTACTGCAGGAGGCGCTGCTGCTGCTGTACTCGTGTTGCGCGCACCTGAATGTTTGAACGGTCCGTTCAGTACTCTGGATCCGCTCGTGCGGGACTATTGGTATGTGTATGTGAACGAAGGGATGCCGATTTGGCATCATGACCTGCCCACCATCGCGTTTGTGATGGCGGCACCAATTGCAGGACTTGTCAGCTGCCTAGTTCTGACCCGAAAAGTGGACAAAACGTATCGATCAAAATTATGGGTCGTCGGCTTCTTCAGTCTATATGCGCTTGTCCTGTCGCTATTTGTTTCCCGGACGAGCTCGGTGGCTGCGGCCTATGCCGTGGTGCCTGTTGCTGCGCTTATCGTACACATCTTTGGGGTATATCGGCAAAGCGGGGTGCAAAAGCACCGCATTTTCTATGTCGCTGTCATGGTCTTTTTGATGGCGCCTGGATCTTATGCATACGTTGTTCTCAATGTCTTGCCACAACTGACGTCTGCGGATGACGCGCGTTCAGATGCGAAGTTGATGTCATGCGAATCCGCGCAGTCGGTCGCAACATTATCCGATCTACCGCGCGGACAATTTCTGGTTCCGTTGAATATGGCGCCAATGGTCCTGGTTCAAACCGCGCACAGCGTTTTGGCGAGCGGCCATCATCGCAATCAAAAAGCGATGCACGATCACATCGAAATTCTCCGGTCGCGCCCCGATGTTGCCAAGCAATTGATAGCCGCGCGCGGTATCAATTATGTTGCGCTCTGCCCTGACGACGGGGGGCTTGATTATTATGCCCGGAAACATCCGAAGGGCCTGTGGGGACAAATTGCCAAGGGACATGTGCCGGACTGGCTTGAGCCGCTGCCCGCAAAAGGCAAGGGAATCAGGGTCTGGCGCGTGCGTTAAAGGTGCATGAAATCGCGGTCGAAGCTTTTGAGATGCGCCCCGCCATCAACGAAGATGATTTGCCCGGTAACGTCTTGCGCTTTTGCCAAATAAACCACCGCATCGGCAACAGCGGATGGCGATGGAAGCGCGCCCAGTGGCATCATGTCCGCCAATCGGAGCTCTTGTTCTTCGGTATAGTCATCGGTTGATATGACGAGCCCCGGTGCGACGCCATTATAGCGTGCGCGCCCTGCAAAAGACGCAGCCATGGACCGTACCGACGCTGCCAGCGCCTGCTTGGAGAGCGTGTAGCTAATCTGGTCGCGGTGCGGATTGACGACGCGCTGGTCGAGAATATTGACGATTGCTGGCCGCACGTCAGCGCCCGCGGCATCGACAACAGCTTTGGCGAGCAACAGTGGGGCAAACAGGTTCAGCCGGAAATGCGCCTCCAGCGTTTCGAACGACATCGACTCCCAATCATCCTGCCCAAACATCGCGGCGCTATTCACCAGAACCTGAGGTGCGCGGCCAAAATGCGTTGTTATCATTTCAACGAGATTGGCCGGGTCGCCGGTGCTCAGGTCAAAGGTAAAACGTTGCCATTCGCACTCGTTTTTTTGCAGCGTCGCCAGAAGCTTTTCTTCGGGCTGTGAATCGAGATGGCTCACCAGTGCCAACGCGTAACCCGCATCCGCAAGCTTAGATGCGATTTCGGCCCCTAGCCGACGCTTGCCGCCTGTAACAATTGCAAGCGGCGCCGTTGTCACTTGCGGCTCCGCGACATTGTAATGCCAATCGATTCATTATCTTCGGCGATGGCGAGTTTCACGATTTTGACGACGATGTGGCTAATGCGCGGGTCGTCAGCAAACAGATTATCCATGATATGATCGGCGACGGCTTCGATGAGCGTGAAGTGCACATCATTGGGCAACAGCGTCGCAGCCTCTTTCAACGTCATATAATTTTTCGACGCCGACAGCGGCGTGTCCGGCGCATAATGCGGAGCCATATCCAGCGTTGCGCTAATCGAAATACGCAGCGGCTGGGGCAGGTGCGTTTCCTGGCTGTAAATGCCTGTCAGTACATTGACCACAAGGTCATGTACTTCGAGAATGAGGCTATCGGTCATATCACTCCTTAACGTGACCAGCGGGCGAAAATAGCTGTGGGCAAAAGCATGCCCCGGCCCTGTTCGCGCACCGCGAGTTCACCAAATTCAACTTTGCCACCAAGGTCGGCAAAATGGGATTCCAACAACCCGCCCAGCGCCAGCGCCGACATGCGCACCGCGTAGACGGTCAGAAATAGAAATTTCGATTCCGCATCAAGCAACTTGCGGCAATTGGCGATCAGTTCGGGCAGATCTTCCTCAAGCCGCCAGACTTCGCCCTCGGGACCGCGGCCATATTTGGGTGGGTCCAGCAATATGCCGTCATAACGTTTTTCGCGTCGCACTTCGCGTGCCACGAATTTGGCGGCGTCGTCGACGATCCAGCGAATGGGACGGTCGGACATGCCCGACATTTCAGCATTGGCCCGTGCCTGCGCAACCGATTTCTTGGACGCATCGACATGCACCATCTGCGCGCCCGCTGCCGATAAGGCGAGGGTGCCAACACCGGTATAGCCAAACAGGTTCATCGCAACAGGATCGGTGACCCCTGCCAACTGCCCGCGCATCCACCGCCAGACAGGGTCCATATCCGGGAAAAAACCGAGGTGACGGAATGGTGTGCAGGATGCGGTAAAGTGCACCTCATCATTCCATGCGAGCGGCCAGCCATCCATGGGAACGGGTTTGTTATTATACCAACGTCCGCCGCCATCATCGTCGGATCCGGGGATGAATTCGGCATCTGCGGGCCATTCGTCGAGCGCAGGCGCCCACATCGCTTGCGGTTCTGGCCGGATGAAGCGGCGGTCACCGTAAGATTCATATTTGCGCCCGTTGCCTGAATCGATCAGCGTGTAATCGCTGCGCGGCTCGCTGATCAGGGTGACGAAATTCTGTTCCATATTTTAGCGAACGGCGCGCGCAAGCACATAGTCCCGGACGGCGTCATATGTGCCGGGCAAGACATCGAAGCGCTCTTCACGGTCAAACAGATGCGAGACACGCGCAGGCAAAGCAGGGCGAACGCCGGTTGCATTTTCCACTGCGTCCGGGAACTTGGCGGGGTGGGCGGTTGCCAATGTGACGATCGGCGTTTCCGGCTTGATGCCCGACGCCCGCGCCGCGTGCAGTGCGATTGCGGTGTGGGGATCGATAATCTGGTCCGCCGCGCCATAGGCCCAGCGCATGGCGGCGGACATCTGGTCGGCATCGGCGCGCGCGCTCGACAATAATGCAGATTTTTTCCGCATCTCGGGCGACAGAACCATTTTGCCCATTTGTTCGAACCATTTCATCCGCGCTGCGGTGGTCGATCCATCGCGACCTTCAAGGTCAAACAGCAGCCGTTCAAAATTGCTCGACACCTGAATATCCATCGATGGTGCTGCGGTCGGGGTTACGCCCAACACCGAATAGTCACCCTTTGACAGGGCGCGGTGCAAAATGTCGTTGATGTTGGTGGCGACAATCAGCCGTTCAATCGGCAAGCCCATTTGCGCGGCAACATAGCCAGCAAACACATCGCCAAAGTTTCCGGTCGGGACGGAAAACGCAATTTTGCGCTCCGGTCCGCCCAATCGAAGCGCGGCGTAGAAATAATATACCACCTGCGCCATCAGGCGGGCCCAGTTGATGGAGTTTACGGCCGATAAAGTCAGTGGGCCATTGACATCCTTGTCACTGAACATCCGCTTTACCATAGCCTGCGCGTCGTCGAAGCTGCCTTCAATCGCGATGTTGTGGACATTGGGCGCAAGGATCGTTGTCATCTGCCGCCGCTGCACGTCAGAGACGCGGTTATGCGGGTGCAGCATGAAAATTTCGATTTGTGCGCGTCCGGCCACGGCGTCGATGGCCGCTGATCCCGTGTCTCCGGACGTCGCGCCAACAATCGTCAGCTTTTTATCCGTGCCCGACAGGAAGCGTTCAAACAACTGCCCAAGCAATTGAAGTGCAACGTCCTTAAATGCCAAGGTTGGCCCGTGAAACAGCTCAAGCAACCAGTGCTGCCCATCAAGCTGCACCAATGGCGTAATGGCCGAATGGGCAAAGGACCCATAAGCCGTCGAACACAGACCCTTGAGTTCAGCCTCGGTCAATACGCCCGCTGTAAACGGCGCCATAACGCGCGCGGCCAACTCGACATAAGACAGGCCGCGCATCGCTTTTATATCTTCTGTCGAAAATTGCGGCCAATGGCGCGGGACATATAGTCCGCCATCTCGGGCCAGACCCGTTAGGGTGACGCCTGCAAAATCGAGCGCGTCCGCGTTGCCGCGGGTGCTGATATAATCTGTTCCGTTAATCGTCATAGCGCGCACGCGGTTACCCGCGACGCTGCATTTAGGCAAGATTATTGCAAATCAGCCCGGACAAATTCGGCACATCTTTCACCAATCATGATGCTTGGCGCATTTGTGTTACCAGAAACGAGGCGCGGCATGATGCTGGCATCCGCGACATACAGCCCTTCGATGCCACGATATTTCAAGCGTGGGTCGACAACATCGTCCGCATTGGGCCCCATGCGGCACGTGCCGACGGGATGGTATACGGTATCTGCGCGACTGCGGATCAGGTCGTCCAAGGCGGCATCGTCATTCAGATCGACAGGATGGCGATTCTTTCCGCCATACACGGCAAGCGCAGGTGCTTCGAAAATCCGGTGCATGGCGCGCACGCCGCTGCGCAATGTAGCCATGTCGCGATCGTCGCTCAGAAATGCCGGGTCAATCAGCGGGGCCGTGCTTGCATCTGTTGATGCAAGGCGCACCGTGCCACGGCTTTCCGGCCGCAAGACACAGGCATGGCAGCTGAACCCATGGCCTTTCACTTTGGAACGGCCATGGTCTTCCAACATAGCTGGGACGAAATGATATTGAATGTCAGGTGCTGGCAAGCTTGCGTCCGAACGCCAAAATCCGCCCGCTTCCGCAAAGCAGGTGGTCATAACGCCTGTGCGCTTGCGGCGATGTTCAATAATCGCTTTGACCATCTTTACGGTACCGGTCAGCGAATCCCCGAAAAAGTCGTCCTTTGACTGTGTTTCAAAGCTGGAGACATAATCGATATGGTCTTGCAGGTCTGCACCGACAGCTTGTTTATCATGAACGACATCCACACCGACGCTGCGCAGATGGTCGGCCGGGCCAATGCCCGACAGCATCAATATTTGCGGTGATCCAAATGCACCTGCGGACAAAATGACAGCGCCGCGTGCCTTGATCGTGCGCTTTTTGTTTCGACCTTGGCGAATGACAACGCCTGTGGCGCGTCCGTTTTCGACGATGATCTTCTCGGTCAGTGCACCGGTAATGACTTCCATCCGGTCGCGTGCCGGTTCGACATAGGCGCGCGCTGCGGTCCAGCGTTCGCCGCCCTTTTGCGTGACTTGATACAGGCCAAAGCCGTCCTGCGTCGCGCCGTTGAAGTCATTATTGACCGGCAACTGCAACTCGGCAGCCGCTTCAATGAAGGCAAGGCTGCCGGCCTGCGGCCAGCGTTGGTCAGACACGGACAGCGGTCCACCTGATCCGTGAAAGGCATCAGAACCGCGTTCATTGTCTTCGCAGCGTTTGAAATAGGGCAACACGTCGTCATAGGACCAGCCATCGCAACCCAGTGCGGCCCAATTGTCATAATCATATTTGTGGCCACGGATGTAGACCATCGCGTTAATCGCGCTCGACCCGCCAAGGCCTTTGCCGCGCGGTTGATATCCGGTGCGGCCATTCAGGCCCTTTTGCGGGACGGTTTCATATTTATAGTTCGACCCATTGCGGATGAATGGCATGAAACCCGGCGTTTTGATCAACATATTGTTGTTGGTGCCGCCAGCTTCGATCAGGCAGACCTTATATTTGCCACCTTCGGAAAGACGCCCAGCTGCAGCGCTCCCCGCTGACCCGCCACCAATCACGATGATATCAAATTCGTCCATATTGCCTGCTCCTCTAACGCGAAGGTTTAAGCGGACGATTAAATACTGGCAAGGGTGTAAATAGCGTTAGTCCGCCTTTGCCTCTTGCGCTTCAAGCCATCGCGCACGGATCGTGGTCGATGTTTCCCGGCTGCCATCGTGGCTCCACCCCGGTTCGCGCACAAGGTACGACAATTTGTGACGCCATGGTGCCGACCAGAGGTCTTTGAACATCCCCACCCATTCGTGAAACACGCTCCACAACAGGTTGAAGGTTCCGAGTTGCCGGACAATCCCGTAGCGGATTTTTTCGCTATCTACTTCTTCGGTAAAGGTCCCGAACATGCGATCCCAGATGATGAAAACGCCGGCATAATTGCGGTCAAGATAGCGGGGATTGGTCGCATGGTGGACGCGGTGATGGCTTGGCGTGTTCATCACATATTCGAACCAGCGCGGGAATTTGCCGATGGCTTCGGTATGGATCCAGAATTGATAGATAAGGTTAAATGCACCCACGAAGAGCAGCATTGCCGGGTGAAAACCGATGAGCGCCAAAGGAATGCGGAAGATAAAGCCAAGCGCAATGAAGCCGGTCCATGTCTGACGCAGCGCAGTGGAGAGATTATAATGCTGGCTTGAGTGGTGGTTTACATGGCTCGCCCAAAACCAGCGGACGCGGTGTCCGGTGCGATGCGCCCAATAATAAGCCAGATCGTCCAAAACAAAGCATAAGGGCCATGCCCACCATACCCAACCAATGTCGAACAACCGGTTCTCGTACATCCACATCGCCAGACTGAAAACCAACGCGCCGGTCAGCGCGCCTGCAACGGTGCTGCCGGTGCCGAGCGCGAGTGACGTCAAGGTGTCGCGCGGTTCATATTTCTCTGGCGCACGGCTGCGTGCCCACAGCATTTCTGCAAGGATGAGGATGATGAACGCCGGAATGGCATAATCCACTGGGCTGAAAAGTTCAGGCATGCCTATTTCCCATATTATGCTGACCGTTGTTCAAATGGCGAAGGCCAGATGCCCATGAAGGCGCTTGGTCACCCAAATTGAGCGTGATGGTTCCAAATGTCTTCTCGCCTGTTCCGATGGTGAGAAAATTCTGGTCCAAACGGGATTCGCTGTGCCGGTCGAGTAAACGTCCTGCCCATTGCACACCGTGGCGACGGATGAGCATGTGCCGTCCCTGATCGTCGCGCAACAATGCCGCGATGCCCGCTTTGTCGATTGCGATGTCGACGGGCTGGAACCCACAGAGCGTCTCTTCGGCAATGTCACGCGCCTGCGCTTCGCTGTGGATGCGGACATCGCCGCCCAAGCGCCAAAACCGCGCGAGCCATGCGATAAACAAAATCGATACAATCGACCCGGCAAGTTGCAGCAATTCTGCCATTAAGAAGCCCGTCCGCGCAGCATGTCCATCATCGCCGCAACGGGCGATAGGTCATAGCCTGCGTCAGCGGCCTGTTCCGAAAGGACGGCGGGATGATCGCCCTTCGCCGCGCGGGCCAATGCCCATAACAATGTCGATCGGGTTCCCGACCGGCAATAGGCCAATATTTTGCCGTTTGCGTTTTCAATGGCATCGGCCATGGCCGTCACCTGCCATTCGGCAAAGCCCGCGTGCGTCACGGGAATGGCGACATAAGCGATACCGGCAGCTTGCGCCGCGGCGGCGATTTCAGCGCCTGACGTCTGGTCGGCGGATTCATCTTCTGGACGGTTGTTGATGATCAACGAAATGCCCGCGGCTTTCGCGTCTGCCACGTCGGAAAGGCTGATTTGCGGCGCGGCGAAAAACGTGTCTGTCAATTTACGAAACATCAGCAAATCCTGTTATTTGCCGCACGAAGCGGTCATCTGCCCTTCGCCTTATTTTAATCTGCAATCGATAACAAGAATGGACCGCGCATTGGCCCGAAACGCCCCGCTAAAACTGCGCGATGACCGATAGGAAATCTTCGCCATAGGCCTCCAGCTTGCGTGCGCCGACACCGCTAATTCGGCCTAAGGCGTGGATGTTGGTTGGCTTGGTCAATGCCATCTCGCGCAAAGTTGCGTCGTGAAAAATAACATAAGGCGGCACGCCCACAGCTTCGGCCAGCGCGCGGCGTTTCGCACGTAGTGCCTCAAACAACGGGTTGCCAATGGGATTGTCCGGTCGACCGGCGCGACGTTTGGTGTCGGGTTTTACGATCGCAATCTGGATATTTTGATCGCCGCGCATAATCGCGCGGGCATCGCCAGCCAATTTCAAACCGCCATGTTCGTTGGCCACCATTGCCCCGCGTGCTTGCAAGGCGCGAGACAAGGGCTTCAGCATGGCTGCCTCTGCTTTGCTGACAATCCCGAACACCGAAAGCTGGTCATGCCCCAATTGGGTGATGCGGTCATCTTTGCTGCCCGTCAGGACCTTTTCCAAATGGCCCATGCCGAACATCTGCCCGGTGCGATAGGCCGCGGACAAGAGCTTGCGTGACAGTTCGGTGGCGTCATGAACGTCGGGGGCATTCAGGCAATTGTCGCAATTGCCGCATGATTCAGGAGGGCTTTCCCCAAAGTGACGCAGCAGCACTGCGCGCCTGCACCCCGCCGTTTCGACCAGATATGACAACGCGGCAACGCGCGCCAACTCCGCCTCGCGCCGTTCGGGGGGGAGCTCGCTCAGGCGCATGCGGGCGCGGGTGAAGTCTCCGGCGGACCACAGCATATGCGCCACCGCCGGGTCACCATCGCGTCCGGCGCGGCCGCTTTCCTGATAATAGGATTCGATAGATTTTGGCAGGCCAGCATGCACGACAAAGCGCACATCGGGCTTGTCGATACCCATGCCAAACGCCACCGTCGCCACCATCACCATGTCTTCGGAAGACACAAACTCTGCCTGCGCGCGCGCGCGTGTCTGCGGCTCCATACCGGCGTGATAGTACAGCGCCTTGCGGCCGGTTTCTGCGATTTGGGCCGCAATTTTTTCGGTGCGGTCACGGGTCTGGGCATAAACGATGCCCGCGCCCTGCAAGCCTTTTACCAGTGCAGCGATGCCGCTGTTCGGGGCAGCAGTGGCGGCATAGCGGATGTTCGGCCGGTCAAAACCTGCCACCATGACGCCATCGTGCGGAATGCCCAGTTGCTCGGCAATATCGTCGCGCGTGTGGGTGTCGGCCGTTGCGGTCAGCGCGAGACGCGGGACGTCGGCAAAGTCGTCGAGCAAGGGACGCAGCAGGCGATAGTCCGGACGGAAATCATGCCCCCATTCCGAAACGCAATGCGCTTCATCAATGGCAAACAGCGCGATTTTGGTCTCACGCAACAGGGTGCGAAACTCTTGTCCTGATGCCCGTTCCGGCGCGACATAAAGCAGGTCTAGGTCACCAGCGCGAAACCGGCTGATCGTTTCTGCACGGTTGTCGTCCGCCGATGTCAATGTCGCCGCGCGAATGCCAACGGCGTCGGCCGCGCGCATTTGGTCATGCATCAGCGCGATGAGCGGCGAAATGACAATGCACGTGCCGTCCATGATGACCGCGGGCAATTGGTAACATAATGACTTGCCTGCACCCGTCGGCATGATGGCCAAGGTGCGTTGCCCCGCAAGCACCCGCGATACGACCTGTTCCTGCTGTCCGCGAAATTCGGGGAAGCCGAAAATGCGGTGCAACACATCAGATGGTGTGGGGGATGGAGCGACGGGGGCCATGCCACGCCCTAGCGTGACTGAAGTGCCAGTGACAGAGTGCAGTTGTCTTCAAACCAAGTCGCTTGTGGATAGCGCGCGCTTTATACCGAAGGGACGGCTTCTTCTTCAGCCTCGCTTTGCTGCCTTGCCCACATTTCGGCATACAGGCCGCCCTTGCGCAGCAGTTCATTATGCGTCCCTTGTTCGGCAACGCGTCCGGCATCCAAAACCATGATCTGATCGGCATCGACGATGGTCGACAGCCGGTGGGCGATGATGATTGTCGTGCGCCGTTCCGAAATGCGTTCAAGCGTCGCCTGAATTTCGGACTCGGTGCGGCTATCCAGCGCGCTGGTGGCTTCATCAAGGATCAGGATCGGCGGATTTTTCAGCAACGTCCGTGCGATAGCCACACGCTGCTTTTCGCCGCCGGACAGTTTCAGCCCGCGTTCGCCGACCTTGGCGGCATATTGCTCTGGCAGTGACTCGATAAAGCCGTGAATCGATGCGCCGCGTGCGGCCTCTTCGATTTCGATCTGGCTTGATCCCTCACGGCCATAACCGATATTATAGCCGATGCTGTCGTTGAACAGCACGGTGTCCTGCGGCACAATACCGATGACGCTGCGCAGGCTTGATTGCGTCACATCGCGCAGATCCTGCCCATCGATGGTAATGCGGCCGCCGGTGATGTCGTAAAATCGGTATAGTAGCCGCGCAATGGTCGATTTGCCCGCGCCCGATGGCCCCACCACCGCGAGGGTATGGCCCGGTTCAATTGTGAAGCTGACGCCGTTGAGGATTTGCCGGTCGGGGTCATAGCCAAAGCGCACATCTTCAAACGCCACCGCGCCACCCGACACGGCCAAGGCAGGCGCACCGGGCTTATCGGTAATTTCGGCTGGTGTGTCGATCAGGTCGAACATTGCGGCCATATCCGTGAGGCCTTGGCGAATGGTGCGATACACCATCCCGAGCATATCCAGCGGCCGGAATAGCTGCGCCAACAAGGTGTTGACGGTGACAACATCACCGGTCGTAAATTGCCCCCGCGACCAGCCCCAAACGACATAGCCCATGGCACCCGCCATCATCAGATTGGTGATCAGCGACTGCCCGATATTCAGCGCGGCGAGCGAGTTTTCCGATTTGACGGCGGCGTTCGCATAATGATGAACGACCTCAGCATAGCGGCGCGTTTCCCGCTTTTCGGCGTTGAAATATTTCACCGTTTCATAATTGAGCAGACTGTCGACCGACTTTGCGACGGTCTGCGTATCCAGCTCGTTCATTTCCTCGCGCAATTTGTTGCGCCAGTTGGTGATGACGGTGGTGTAGGCGATATAGCTGACCACCATGATCAGCGTCGCCGCAACCATGCCCCAACCAAATTCAATCTTGAAATATGCCGAGACCAGAACAAGCTCCAGCAAGGTCGGCGCGATATTGAACAGCAGGAAATAGAGCATGATATCGATGCTCTTCGTCCCGCGTTCGATAACCTTGGTCACCGCACCCGTCCGGCGGTTCATATGAAAACGCATCGATAGATTGTGCAAATGGCTGAACACATTTTCGGCCAAACGGCGGGTGGCTTCTTGCCCGACGCGTTCAAAAACCACGTTGCGCAGATTGTCGAACAAGACGCCGCCAAAACGCGCGCCGGCATAAGCGGCCACGAGCGCAATCGCGATAGCGACACTGTCTTCCATGCCGGGAACCATGCGGTCGATGGCCTGGCCATAGACCCATGCCATGCTCAATTGAATGAGCTTGGACACCACCACCAGCAGCAGCGCAAATACAATGCGCGCGCGCAGCCCCGTCTCACCCTTTGGCCATAAATATGGCAAGAACCGCCGCATCACGGCGAAATCGGGCTTGGCATCTGATGTGGGGGCTAAAGGTGGCACAGGGGCCGTATAATTAGATTAAGCGAAAGCGCAAACGTCCATCATGTGCGACCTGAAAGCAGCATCCATGTCGCGACCGCGTTAATGCCCGTATATACCCCATAGGTCAGCGCAACCGCCCACGACCCGCCATTTGCGAACCACAGCGCGCCCATCAGCAACGCCAGTTCGATGGCGTAGCTGCCATAAGGACTGAAACGCGGGCTGAAATAACGCTTGGTTTCTTCAACGAAGGGATGCCCGGATTCTGAAACTGCTTTGTGCATGGCAAAATTGGCAATGCCCATAAAGAAACAGAAAATCAGCAGCATAAATTTGCTTCATGGCCCTTCGCGGATGGCGCGCGCTTCATTGCGTTCCGATTGCCGCTCAAGCGCGACCTTAATCATCGCGATGATGGGGTCCGCCAGCGCAAGCCCCAATATGCCGAACAAAGCGCCGAAAAGGATCTGCGCGCCAAGCACAAGCGCGGGCGCCAGATCGACCGCGCGTTTTGCGACCATTGGGACGATCAGATAGCCGTCGACCATCTGAACGACGAAATATACGAAGATGGCATAAAGACCGACATCAACACCTGCCGAAAATCCGACAAGGATGATGAGCGCGCCCGATACGATAGCGCCGATATTGGGCAAAAACGCCAACAAACCCGTGAGCACACCCAAAAGCGCCGCCATGGGTACGCCGCCAAGGCTGAGCAATATCCATGTGCCAAAACCTTCCACCGCCATACCGAGCAACCGGCCGGCCATGAGGCGGCGCAATACGCTGCCCATTTTGGCGGCGGTGACATAGAAATGCTCGCGCTCCGCCAGCGGCAGCATCCATGCAACGCCGCGTTCATACATACGCGGTTCGGCGGCGATGAATATGGCGAGGACCAGCATCATCGCCATGTTGGTCACAGTGCCAACCACCGAAGAGACGGCTTCGGTTACGCGGCCGACGGAGTTTAAAATCTGCGTGCCGAAGCTTTTGACATCTTCTGCCGATATGTTGAAACCGGCCGCAGCGATACGGTTGCCAATGGATTCAATCTGCGTTTCGACAATAGCCTGAAGGCTGGCGGCCTGGGCGGCCAGTTCGGATCCTGTGAAGACAAATGTCCAATACATGAAACCGAATACGGCAAGGACAACGATGGTTAGGCGGATGCCCCGCGGGATGGGCAACACCCGGCCAAGCAAACGTGCGCCGCCATCAAACATCGCCGCAAGGACAAGGCCGCCCATTATAAGCAACAGTGGCTGCGCCAACCAGACAAGCCCGACAACAAATGCGGTCATGCCAATCCAGACCGCCGCCCGCTTGATCTCGGTGCGGATTATGGGGTCGTAAAGTTCGGTTGGGCCCACCTCTTCGCGAAATATGTCTTCCTGAACCGCCCGCTTTCGGCGGGTGCGCCGCGCCTTGGCGGGTTTTGCGGCAGGGTTTTCTTTCGCGATATCACTCACTTGAATGGACCTTTTTTGGACGCAGGCTGGTGCCCGCGCGGTCACCGCGCAGCGATGAAATCCACGTTGCCGGGTTTAGGCCAGTGCTGCCATCGACAGAGAAGGTAATGATTTCCGCGCGGCCACCGATTCGATCCCACGATACAGGGCCGCCAAGGCCACCCAGCGCCTCTGGCACGCGGCTGTCGGAGCTATTGTCCCGGTTGTCGCCCATTAAGAACACATGGCCTGCGGGTATTTTGACCGGCTCCATATCATCAGTCTCGCGTCGGCGGGCATCGATGGTGTCATATTGCACGCCATTGGGCAGCGTTTCGCGAATGACGGGCAAATGACATGTCATGACGCCATTATCGCCCCGCGTCAGCGCGCCTGGGAAATCATAATCATTGCATGGATTATTGGCATCGACGGGCAATATCAGGTTGGGCTGGGTGTCTTGCTTAACGGGCTTGCCGTTCAGGAAAATCTGACCTTCGCGCAGCGAGATCGTGTCACCGGGCAGGCCGATAACGCGTTTGATCCAGTCCTGATATTTGCCCTTTGGCGTCAAAATAACAATATCGCCACGGGCTGGCATTTTCCCCCAGACCCGCTTCTCGCTTTCCGGAAGCGGGACGGCCAGCGCCTCTACTTCTTCGCGCAGCACCAGCCAGCGAAATATCGCGACCGGATTGGGAATAGTTGGCGACACATGGCTCCAGCCATATGGATATTTGCTCACGAACAACCGGTCGCCCACTAGCAATGTCGGCATCATTGATATCGACGGGATATAAAACGGCTTTGCAATGAAACTGTGAAACGCAAGAACGGCCATCAGCAGCCAGAACATCCCTTTGATTTCCGCCCAAGCAGCAGCGGCCAAGCCGCGTTTTTCAGGGGCTGGAGTGGAAGGGACATTGGGGTCGATATTGTCGGTGGTCAAACTGGTCATGCCTTTTGCGATGGTAACGCTTCTATAATGACAAATGCCTGTGCCCAAGGATGGTCATCAGTCAGTGTCAGATGAATATGGGCTTCATAGCCCGAAGGAATCATTGCGTCGAGCCGCGCTTTTGCCCCGCCCGTCAGCGCCAGCGTTGGCGCGCCTGACGGTGCGTTGACGACACCGATGTCTTTCATGAACACACCATGCTTGAATCCGGTTCCAACAGCTTTGGAAAAAGCCTCTTTCGCTGCGAAGCGTTTGGCATATGTGCCCGCCCGTGTGAATGGTCGCTTGCCAGCTTTGGCGCGTTCGATGTCGGTAAAGACGCGCTTTTCAAATCGTTCGCCAAAGCGCTCAAGCGAATGTGCGATGCGCTCAATATTACATAGGTCGGAACCAAGCCCGATTATCACCGCGCGAGGTCCATTAACGTCCGCATCTTCCGGACGCTTTCCTCTAGACCAATGAAGATTGCCTCACCAATCAGATAGTGCCCGATGTTGAGTTCGGCGAACTGGGGAATGGCGGCGATGGGTTGGACATTTTCAAATGTCAGGCCGTGGCCAGCATGCGGTTCGATGCCATTTTTAGCCGCAAGCGCGGCCGCGTCCGCAATACGGCGAAGTTCTATTTCGCGTTCTTCGCCGTCGGCATGCGCATATTTGCCGGTGTGAAATTCAACCACGGGCGCTTTCAGGCGGATGGCCGCTTCAATTTGGCGGGCGTCGGGTTCAATGAACAAGCTCACGCGGATGCCTGCGTCCGCCAGCCGCGTGACGATGGGCGCGAGATGATTGTGTTGCCCCGCGGCATCCAGCCCACCCTCGGTCGTGCGTTCCTCGCGCCGTTCGGGGACGATGCAGGTGGCATGCGGCTTATGCCGAAGCGCGATTTCCAGCATTTCGTCGGTTGCCGCCATTTCCAAGTTAATGGGCAAGCGGATTTCCCGCATAATCGCGTCGAGGTCAGCGTCGCGAATATGCCGGCGGTCTTCGCGCAAATGGACGGTGATGCCATCGCCGCCCGCTGCCTCGACCATATGTGCGGCACGCATCGGATCGGGATGCATTCCGCCACGCGCATTTCGGATCGTCGCAACATGGTCGATATTTACGCCAAGACGCAGACGAGACGAATGCTCTATCTTCATAGCTTACGGCTACCGGGCTTTACCGCCTCAGTCGCAGCCAATTCGGGCGGCAATTCATCAGGCGCATAGGTTGGAAAGTTCAACTGAATGAGCGGGAAGAACGGTACACCGAGGTCGACGGTGCCTGCTGAACGGTCCACCACTGCGCCAGCGGCGATGACATGACCGCCTGCGGCTTCGATCGCTGCTATCGCTTCACGCGATGAAAGGCCGGTCGTTACGACATCTTCCATCATCAAGATTTTGGTGCCCGGCGCGATCGAAAAGCCGCGGCGCAGACCAAAGACGCCGTCGGGGCGTTCCACGAACATCGCATCCACGCCAAGCGCCCGACCCATTTCATGGCCGATGATCAGGCCACCCATGGCCGGTGAAATGACCGCCTCGATCTCGTTTCGCAGCTCGCGCGGCATTTTTTGTGTCAGCGCTAAGGCAATGCGCCCCGCACGTTCGGGGTTCATCAGCAAGCGTGCGCACTGAAGATAATAAGCGCTGTGGCGGCCGGACGACAGCAGGAAATGTCCTTCGAGCAGTGCGTCGACGCTACGGAATTCAGATAATATTTCATCTTCGGTCATGATGGGGAGATTTTTCCTGGCTGGCGAATGTTGTGTTTTGCATGTTCCGTTTAGCGGATTGCAACGCAAATAGGTAGAAGAGTGGAGCAATTAAATGCTAAAAATCATTAATCGACCGCTTGAGGGTTGAGATAAGCGCGCCTATAGGTCGCGCGAGTCCGGCCCTCCAGCGGGGGGTCAGGCCTACGCAATTTTTCTGCGTCGCACCAAGAATACGGGGCTAAATTGATGATTATGTTGAAGAAATTTCTGGTTGTAATGGCTGCCATGGCAATGCCGTCATTGGCATTGGCGCAACCTGCGAATCCCGCGCCTGCGCCAGTCACGAAAGAAGTGGCTGCACCGGTTGTAGCAACACCAGCCGCAGCAGCACCTGTTGCCGCCGCAGCAGAAGCAGCGCCAGCCGCTGCCGCTACGCCGAAATCGATGGATGGTTCGCTTCCTGGCTACACGCCGCTGCGTCCTGACTATGCCAACAATGTTGGTATGCCGAAGCCGAAGGAAGTCGATTTTCAGGAACAGTTCACCGAGAACGGCCAATATGCGAAATGGATTAACAACGCCATTTTGTTGCCAATCATCACGATTATTTCGCTCTTCGTTCTTGGCTTGCTGCTTTGGGTGATCGTGCGCTTCAATCGCCGCGCAAACCCTGTCCCTTCAAAAACGACGCACAATACCTTTATTGAGGTTGTTTGGACGTTGGTTCCAGTCCTCATCCTTCTTGGCATTGCTTACCCATCGCTCGACTTGCTTGCGAAACAGTTCAAGCCAGCACCAGCAGACGCCGTGACTATTAAGGCAACTGGCTATCAATGGTATTGGGGTTACACATATCCTGATCATGGCGGCTTTGAAGTTGTGTCCAACATGCTCAAAGAGCAAGGCGACGCTGCCAAGGGTGAGCGCTTCCGTACCGAAAATGACGGTCCCAAGTTGCTGGCCGTAGACAATCGTATGGTCGTGCCAGCGGGCGTTCCGCTCCGCATTCAGACAACGGCTGCAGACGTCATCCACGCTTTCGCCGTCCCATCGCTTTGGTTCAAGCTTGATGCCGTCCCCGGCCGTTTGAACGAAAAGTCGCTGACGATCACGAAGCCAGGCGTCTATTTCGGACAATGTTCGGAGCTTTGCGGTGCACGGCATGCGTTCATGCCGATCGTTGTAGAAGCGCTGCCGCCCGAAAAATTTGCGGCATGGGTTAAAGCGCAGGGCGGCACGATGCCCGGCGCTGAAAAGCCTGCTCCAGCAGCCCCAGCCGTAGCTGCCCCTGCAGCCGCTGCTGCACCAACCACTGACCCAGTCGCTGCCCCAGCCGCAGCGCCAACCAAGTAAAAAGGCCAGACTGATGACCACGATTGCTGCAACAGGTACAGACCTCCACGCGCATGACCATCATGACGCGGATCATAAGCCAGGCTTCTTCGCACGCTGGTTTATGTCGACCAACCACAAGGATATCGGCACGCTCTATTTGATCTTTGCGATTTTCGCAGGGATCATCGGCGGCGCGATTTCGGGCCTTATGCGCCTTGAGCTCGCGGCACCGGGTATTCAGTATCTTCAAGGCTGGGCATCCATGATGGCCGGCAAGGAAGCGTCTTTGGACGAAGCCTATCATATGTGGAACGTTCTGATCACCGCCCACGGCCTGATCATGGTGTTCTTCATGGTCATGCCCGCCATTATCGGTGGTTTCGGCAACTGGTTCGTACCGCTCATGATTGGTGCGCCAGACATGGCGTTCCCGCGTATGAACAATGTCAGCTTCTGGCTGACGGTTGTTGCGTTCATCATGTTGCTTGGTTCAAGTTTCGTACCCGGTGGTACGGGCCTTGGTGCCGGCACAGGCTGGACAGTGTACGCACCGCTTTCGACCTCCGGATCCGTTGGACCTGCGGTTGATATGGCGATCTTCTCGCTTCACCTTGCAGGTGCGGCGTCGATCCTTGGTGCGATCAACTTCATCACGACCATCTTCAACATGCGTGCCCCCGGCATGACGCTGCATAAAATGCCGCTGTTTGTCTGGTCGGTGCTTGTGACCGCATTCCTTCTGTTGCTCGCATTGCCTGTATTGGCTGCTGCCATCACGATGCTTCTGGTTGACCGTAACTTTGGTGGCGCATTCTTTGATGCGGCTGCTGGCGGTGACCCTGTATTGTATCAGCATCTGTTCTGGTTCTTCGGACATCCCGAAGTGTACATCATGATCTTGCCAGGCTTTGGCATCATCAGCCAGATCGTTGCGACATTCAGCCGCAAGCCAGTCTTCGGCTATCTTGGCATGGCTTATGCCATGGTAGCCATCGGTGTCGTTGGCTTCGTCGTTTGGGCGCACCACATGTTCACCACGGGCATGAGCGTTGACATGAAGATGTACTTCACCGCGGCAACGATGGTGATCGCAGTGCCAACCGGCATCAAGATCTTCAGCTGGATCGCCACCATGTGGGGCGGTTCGGTCAGCTTCAAAACGCCGATGGTTTGGGCAATGGGCTTCATCTTCATGTTCACCGTTGGTGGCGTGACCGGTGTTGTGCTCGCCAACGGCGGTCTCGACGACAATCTGCACGACACATATTATGTTGTCGCCCACTTCCATTATGTGTTGTCGTTGGGAGCGGTCTTCTCGCTCTTTGCCGGCTTCTATTATTGGTTTGGCAAGATGTCGGGTCGTCACCTGAACGAATTTTTGGGCCATCTGCACTTCTGGGTGTTCTTCATTGGCGTGAACGTCTTGTTCTTCCCAATGCACTTCCTCGGAAACTCCGGCATGCCACGTCGTTACCCTGATTATCCAGAAGCCTTCGCTTACTGGAACGGCGTTGCGTCGATGGGCTATGCCATCATGGGTGTCGGCATCCTGATATTCTTCGTCAACGTGATCTGGTCTTTGTTGGCCGGTCGCCGCGCGGAAGACAATTATTGGGGTGAAGGCGCGACAACGCTTGAGTGGACGCTGACAAGCCCTCCACCATATCACCAGTTCGAAACGCTGCCGGTTATCAAGTAACCGGCGGCGGTTCGCCGCTTCAAAGCTTTAAGGCGTTTGGATACGGACATGACGACCGCAGCGCGTGACATATTAATGCCCGCCGAATGGCGTGACTTCTGGGCTTTAACCAAGCCCAGAGTTATGTCGCTTGTCGTATTCACCGCCTTATGTGGTTTGCTGGCCGCGCCCGGCACTATCCACCCCATCATCGCCTTTACAGCAGTGCTATGCATTGCCCTTGGCGCTGGTGCATGTGGTTCGCTGAACCAGTGGTACGAAGCCGATGTCGACGCCAAAATGGCGCGGACAGCACAGCGGCCATTGCCCGCAGGCCGAATGGATCGTGAGGCAGCGTTGCACTTCGGCGTTGGCCTTGCTGCCTTTTCCGTGGGCATCATGGGTGTTGCTGTAAACTGGCTGTCGGCCGGTTTGCTGGCTTTCTCAATATTCTTTTATTCCATCGTCTACACCGTCTGGCTTAAGCCCAATACGCCGCAAAATATCGTTATCGGCGGTGCTGCGGGCGCATTTCCGCCGGTCATTGGTTGGGCCGCCGTCACCGGCGATGTGACTTTCCTGCCGGTCTTGCTGTTTGCTATCATCTTCTTGTGGACCCCGCCGCATTTTTGGGCGCTCGCGCTGTTTATGAAGACCGATTACGGCGCAGCGGGTATCCCGATGCTGCCAAATGTGAAGGGTCAGCGCGTCACGCGTAACCAGATATTTGGGTATAGCTTTCCCATGGCGGGCGCAGCGATATTGCCGTTCATCTTGGGTGATAGCGGCTGGCTATATGGAGCGGCATCCGTAGTATTGAGCGGGATATTCCTGATCCTCGCATTCCGGGTCTGGCAAAATGAAGCAACCGATGCCGCGGCGATGAAGCCGGAGAAGCAGCTTTTCGCTTTCTCTATCCTATATCTGTTTCTTTTGTTCGCTCTGTTCGCAATTGACCGTATGGTGATCGCATGACCCAGTCTGACCAATCGCCATATACCGCCGAAGAAACCGCGCTTATCCGCAAACGCCAAGCGGCGCGCTCGCGTGTCATGGGCATCGCCCTTGTTGGCTTGTGCATATTGTTCTTCCTGATCACAGTCGTAAAAGTCGGAGTCTGGGGCTGATGGCGATATCGAACGCAAAAACTGGTTTTTTGGCAGGCGCGCTTGCCATTTCTATGGTGGGCGTCGGCTTTGCGGCCGTTCCCCTGTATCGCCTGTTTTGTCAGGTGACGGGGTTCGGTGGCACAACCATGCGGGTGGATGCTGCGCAGGCCGCCACCATATCCGCTACCAATAAATCCATTGTTATCCGCTTTGATGCCAATCATCGCGGCGACTTGCCGTGGGAATTCAAACCGGAACGCCCGACCGATACGGTCAGCATCGGCGCGAAGGATATGTCGATATATTTGGCAAAAAATATGTCGAGCGAAGCGGTGACGGGGACGGCAACGTTTAACGTCACGCCCGCGCTCGCGGGCAAATATTTCAACAAAATACAGTGCTTTTGCTTCACCGAACAAACACTTAAGCCCGGTGAACAAGTTAGAATGCCGGTCCTATATTATGTTGATCCAAAGATCATGACCGATCCAGAAACCAAAGATATCGAAGAAATTACACTTAGCTACACATTCTACCCAGTGGAAAAGCCAAACACGGTGGACCCACAGGCGAACGGAAGCTAAGGCAAACTTACCACGTTAAGACTACAGGGAATTGACCATGGCGGGTGCCAAAAATCACGATTATCATATTCTGCCGCCGAGCATCACACCCATATTGGGTTCGTTCGCGGCCCTGACGATGTTCTTCGGCCTCGTGATGTGGATGCATCCCGACCAGTTCAGTTTTGGTAGCCTCGTCTTTGGCATTGGCCTTATCGGCGTATTGTACACCTTTTACGCGTGGTGGGCTGATGTTGTGACCGAAGCCCATGCAGGCGATCATACGCCTGTGGTTCAGCTTCACCTGCGCTACGGCATGATCATGTTCATCGCGTCGGAAGTCATGTTCTTCGTGGGCTGGTTCTGGGCATGGTTTGACTATGCATTGTTCCCAGTGCCGCTGGAAATCGTCATCGACCCGGAAACGCACGCGTTTACGGTCACTAACCTTATCGGTCAAGAAGGCGCCGCAGCGTTGATGCAGTGGCCGCCAAAGGGCCTCGAGGTTCTCGATTCCATGAAATTACCGCTGCTCAACACCTTGATCCTGTTGTGCTCGGGCACCACCGTCACTTGGGCGCACCATTCGCTGATCCATGGCGACCGTGAAGGTCTGAAAAAGGGACTGTGGCTGACAATCCTGCTCGGCCTTCTGTTCAGTGCTATTCAGGCATATGAATATGCCGTCGCGCCCTTTCCTTTTGGCGGATTGAACTATGGTACAGCCTTCTACATGGCGACAGGCTTCCATGGTTTCCACGTTATTGTTGGCACGATCTTCTTGATTGTGTGCCTTGCGCGTACCTACAAAGGCCACTTCACACCAAAGCAGCATTTCGGTTTTGAAGCTGCGGCTTGGTACTGGCACTTCGTCGACGTTGTGTGGCTGTTCCTGTTCATCGCCATCTACATTTGGGGTGGCTGGGGCGCACCAGTTCACGCGTAAATGACAGCAGAGCAATCACCAGAAGGGCGGCCCAGCATATTGCGGGCTGCCCTTTTTGGTCTCTGCCCCCAATGTGGCGGCAAAACGCTGTTTGCGGGGCTTGGCCAGTTTGCGGATACATGTTCGCAATGCAAACTTGATTACGCTTCGTTCAACGTAGGGGATGGCCCTGCGGCATTACTCACCATGGTTATTGGTGCGTTGATCATTGTCTTCGCTTTGCTGCTCGATTCCGCTGTCCGACCGCCCTTTTGGGTGCATGTCATCATTTGGGTTCCGGTGACCGCCGCGTTAACCGTGGTCACGCTGCGGATGGCGAAAGCGGCATTGCTCGCATCGGAGTATCGCAACAAAGCACATGAAGCCGGGAAGGACGATCTGCTATGAAACGCTGGCTGATTATTCCAACTACCATTGTGATCATCGCGGTCGGTATCATGATTGGCCTCGGCGTCTGGCAGCTTCAGCGCAAGGCCGAAAAGGAAGCGCTGCTCGCCCGTTACAACGCCGCTGATGGCCTGCCGGCGGTCACTTGGCCCGACGTGCCCGATCCCAAGGCACTGCCGCTGTTTCGGCGCTCTACGGTCATGTGCGGCAATGTGATCAAAATCGAGTCGGTGTCAGGCAGCAATCGTGCGGGTGACGCGGGCTTTGCCCATGTCGCGTCATGCCAAACAGGCGGCGCTGAAGGCGTGAACGCAAAAGTTGCCATCGGTTGGTCCGAACGTCCGCAATCACCCAACTGGAGCGGCGGATTGGTCCGTGGCATTATCGCGCCCGATGGGGTGCAGTTGATTAAGCTGGTGTCGACCGATCCCGCAGATGGCCTGCAACAGCTTGCATTGCCATCGCCAGCGCAAATTCCAAACAACCATTTCCTCTATGCCATCCAGTGGTTCATTTTCGCCGCCGCGGCGTCGATCATTTATATCCTCGCGGTGCGGAAGCGCTTGAAAACGCCTTGAATCTACCCGCCGAACTCTATTTCTACATCGTCGCAAGTGCTGCCGTCATATTGGTGGGGCTTGCCAAGGGTGGATTTGCAGGGCTCGGCGCGGCAGCCATGCCGATACTGGCCTTGGTCATGGACCCAGTCGCCGGTGCGGGCATGTTGCTCCCCATATTGATGGTTCAGGATATTGTGAGTGTCTGGGCATTCCGGCGCAACTTTGACCGGCGGACTTTATTGCTCACCTTGCCGGGCGCAGTCGTGGGCATCTTCTTCGGATGGTTTTTGGCAACCTCGATTAATGCAGACGCCGTTCGGGGGTTCGTCGGCGTTATTGCGCTATCATTTGGCGCCTATCGCTTGCTTCCGTTGTTCGGCGCGCAGCTTAAGCTGGCCGGCCCCGCACCCGAGTGGGTTGGCGTGGTCATGGGCGGGGTTTCAGGCTTCACCAGCCAAATCGCTCATGCGGGCGGCCCACCGTTTCAGATTTGGGCCCTGTCGCGTAACTTTCCACATTTGGTCTTTGTCGGAACGTCGTCGATATTCTTTGCCATCATCAATTGGATGAAGGTGCCTGCTTATGCGGCGCTCGGCCAATTCAACACGCAAAACATGACGTTGACCGCCATCTTCCTGCCACTGGCTGTACTCAGCACAATGGCAGGCGTGCGTTTGGTCAAGCGCGTGTCGCCCGAACGATTCAATATCATCATTCAGCTTTTGATGGTGGTCGTTGGCGTAGAGTTGATTCGCCAAGCCATCTGGTGACTACGCCCTATTTGGGCGACAGCACCATAAGCATTTGACGGCCTTCCATGCGGGGATGCGCTTCAACCTTTGCGGTCTCGGTCGTATCGGCCTGAACGCGTTGCAACAGGTGCATACCCAATTGTTGGTGGGCCAATTCACGACCACGGAAACGCAAGGTGATTTTCACCTTGTCACCTTCCTCGATGAACTCCGCAACCTTCTTCATCTTGACCATATAATCATGGTCATCGATGTTCGGACGCATTTTAATTTCTTTAATTTCCTGCGTTTTCTGACTCTTACGCGCAAGGTTGGCCTTTTTCTGGGCCTCATATTTGAACTTGCCGATGTCCAGAAACTTGCAGACTGGTGGATCAGCGTTCGGGGACACTTCCACCAGGTCAAGACCGACTTCAGCGGCCTGCGCTATCGCCTCGCGGGTGTACAGGACACCCAAATTTTCGCCGTCATCATCAATGACTCGTACTTTTTCAGCTGTGATGAGATTATTGTAGCGCGGACCACTTTTAACAGGTGGGGTCATTGCGCGCCGGGTCGGCGGGGTGGCGATAGTCGATACTCCTTTTGATGTTGTGCTGCGCCATTACAGCCAAATCGCTGACAGATAAAGGCCTTAGCGCCGGATTATCCGCTTTTGTTGGCGACAGTGGCTCTCGAGACACGGCCAAGCGCGCATGATCGCCGCGCAGCAAACGTCCAAAGGATCCTGATCTGATCTATTTCGTGAGCGCCGTCAGGTCATCGACCGTCAATATCTGCGGCAGTATCTGCGCCTCTCCATTCGGTGGGAAGTACAGATATAATGGCACGCCGGAGCGCCCATATTTTGCGAGATAGCGGGTAATGTCGGGGTCTCTGCGCGTATAGTCGCCCACCATCACGGTCATGCCCGCTTTGCGAAATGCGTCGGTGGTCTCGGTCCGGTCAATTGCCGCCTGTTCATTGACCTTACACGTGACGCACCAGTCGGCGGTGAAATAGAGGAACACCGGCTTGCCCTCCGTACGCAGCGTGTTTAGGCGGGCTTCGTTAAAGCCTATGCTGCCGGCCTTGGACGCCGCGCCCGCAGGCTGCATCGTCACTGTGCCGATTATCAGTGCGGCGCCGATAGCTATTCCGAACAAGGCCATCACCACCCATTTATAGGGCGACCCCTCTTTCTGTTTCCGGCCGAGTGCAAACAGCCCCACGAGGATGATGAGCGCAGCAGCGCCGCCGATCATCAAACCGGTGAACCCAGCCAGTTGATATGTTAGCCACAGCAATGCCAGCGATGTCAGCGCCATGGGCAGCGCCATCCACTGCCGGAACCGCACCATCCATGGCCCGGGCCGCGGCATCCGCGTGCGTAGGGCAGGGATGAACGCAATCGCGAGGAAGGGGAGGGCCAGACCAAATCCAAGGCCTGCAAAAATCAACAATGCCAAACCGGTGGGCAGCAAAAGCGCGGCGCCCATTGCGGCGGCCATAAACGGCCCAGTGCACGGTGTCGCGACGACTGCGGCAAGCACGCCTGTCCAGAATGATCCAGAAAGGCCGCCCTGACGCGTCAGCTTTTCGCCCGCGCCAATGCCGCCGATTTCAAATAGCCCGGCCAGATTTGCGGTGACCGCGACCATCAGCAACAAGAGTATCAACACGACCGCTGGGTCTTGCAGTTGAAATGCCCAGCCCACCTCTTCACCGGCAGCGCGCAAGGCCAGCATGATGCCGCCGAGGATGAGGCAGCTGACAATGATGCCGACCGTGTAGGCCACCGCATCGCGGCGGGCCTCGCCTTCATCGCCGCCCATTTTGGCAAGACTCAGCGCCTTCAGCCCCAATATGGGAAAGACGCAGGGCATGAGATTGAGCAGCAAGCCACCGAGCACCGAGAATGCCAATATCCACCCAAAGCCAAGCGGTGGTTGTTGGCCATCGGCAGGCGTACCTTCGCCCAAAACAGAAACCGCATCCCCGCCCGATGGCACCGCGCCCGCAACAGCGCGCACCTCAAGCCCTTGCGCGTCATTGAAGCGCAGCAGCCCGTCAATTCGGCCGTCAAAGCCCGCTTTCACTTCGCCGCTGACCACCAGCCATTCGCCCACCCGCCGCGCGCTTTGCGGTGCTGCGTAGCGAAAAAGCTTTTCGGTCTGCGCGAAGAACCAGACGCGTTCCGCTTTGGCGCTGCGTGGATAGGGGATGGCGATTTCAATACGCTTGCCGTCAATTTGGTAAAGCGCCGAACGGTCAAGCGGCACGGGCAGGGCGCTGCGCCATGCGTCAAAGCGCGCGCGGTCCGCGTCAGCTATGGTGCCCGACCCGACCGTCAACGGTACGGACAATGTCGCGCCTTCGGGAACGCACACCAAGTCCGAGCAAGCCGACCAGCGGGCATCCACTGTGATGTCCAGACTTTGGCCCGGCTGTGCGTCTTTGGGTATTTTGATATCCACCAGAAAGGCATGCTTTGCCTTGTAAATATGGTTCATAAACCCGCTGACGATCAGCGTCTCGGGCACCGGCGCACGCACCGTTCCGGCAGTCACACCATTTGGCAATTGCCATGCAAGCTCAAGCGGGGTGCCTGCATCACCGGGGTTGATCCAGTAATCATGCCAGCCGGAATTGGGGTCCATGACGATGGCGACCGTCACAACATCGCCGGGTGCGGGGCGATTGGTTTCGATGTCTATCGATGCGCGCACATTTTTCGGCGATGCGTTGGCGGGCGTCTGTGCATATGCGCCGCCAACCAACAGCGTTAACGCCAGCAGAAACGCGCAGAGTGTACGCAGCAGGCGCTGGGCCAATGCCAACGTGCCGATATTCTGCTTGTGTAGAACAGCCATTTTATTCCGGTGCCATTTGTAGGGGTGGTGAACCCATATTGGGCATTGCCTTCGCCTTTTTCCAGCTGCCGTTCAGATAATAAGCGATCGACAACACACAAGAGGCGATGGATGTCGCGATGAAAGCCGCCCAAATGGCGTCCGCACCAAAACGTTCATATAATCCAAAGCCGATAGTGAAGCGGACGATGACGGCGCTGAATATCAGGATGAGCAATGGCGCGACCACGGCGCCATTTGCCCGCACCGCGAAGGTCACAACAACCGAAACACCCATCAATATAAAGCTCCAGCCAATGATATGGTTGATGTGGATGGCGATATCGATCGCTGGACTGCCGATGGGCAGGAACAACTGAAGCAACGGCGTTGCAAACAAGGTCATCAGCAAAATCAGCACGCCCGACATCAGCAGGTTAATACCGATTCCCGACCACACGATGCGACCGACGCGGTCCCATTTGTTCGCACCGATATTTTGCGCAACCATAGCGCTGACCGCGCCACCGACAGCCACCGCGGGCATTTGCACATAGCTCCACAGCTGGTTCATCACACCAAAGGCCGCTATGGTATCGACGCCCTCAATATTGACGAGGCCAATCATCACGACGGCTGAGCCCGACATGATAATCATCGACAAGCCCATGGGCAGACCCATCCGCGCTATCGGTTTCAGAAAGCGTGCGTCAGGTCGCAGCCATTTAAGCTCGGCCCCGCGCAGACGAATGGTCAGGTCAAGCGCATAGACCTTGCGCAGCAGCAGGCCGAGACTGATGATCCCTGCAACGATGGTCGCCAAAGCAGACCCGGCGATACCCATTGCGGGGATTGGACCAAAGCCAAGAATGAACACCGGATTGAGGATGATGTCGAGCACGACATTTAAGACCGTATTCCAAAATGGCGTGACGGAATCGCCAACGCCGCGCAGCGATGATGAGATCAGCACCATGACAAACGACGTTGGCATCGTCAGGAAAATCACGCGCAGATAGGCAAGCGCGAGCGGATAGACCGTCTCGGGCGTCGACATGAGCCGCAGCATGTGCGGCGCGAAAATCCAGCCTGCCGCGGCGAACAATAAGCCAGCGGCGAAAAAGACGGTGATTGCCGTCCCCATGATCCGGCGCACAGATTCAATATCGCGGCGGCCCATATTTTGGCCGATCAATATCGTTGTCGCCATGGTGAAGCCGAACAATGTGGAGAACATCAAGAACATGATGAGCCCAGCGTTCGCCGACGCCGCCAGCGCCTCTTCGCCCAAAAACTTTCCGATCCAAACCGAATTGACCGAATTGTTGACCGACTGGAGAATGTTCACGCCAAGCGAAGGCAGCGCAAACAAGAACAATGTTTTAGCAACCGGACCAACCGTCAGGTCGCGCTGATGCGCGGGTGCGCTGCTCACCCCAATCGTGCCAATGCCGCCGTCAGCCGCTCGGCCTCGGCAGCTTTTTCTGCGTGATCGGCGCGCGCTTTTTCCACGGCCTCTGGCTTTGCCTTTTCCACAAAGGATGCGTTGGACAGACGCCCTGCAAGCGCGTCACGTTCCTTGGCTGCGGCTTCGATAGCCTTGGTGATGCGGCTGCGTTCGGCGTCGAGATCGATGATGCCATCGAGCGCATAGACGACCGTATCGCCACCCACCACGATCTGCGCGACATTGTTGGTCTCGACAGGCGTAAAAGCAAAGCTGTCAATGCGGCCCAAGCGCGACAGCGCCGCGCCTTGCCGTTCGATGATGGCGATGGTGGATGGCTGTGGATCGGCGATATTCGCGGTCAAACGTGCGCCAGGCGGAATGTTCAGCTCTGCCTTAAACGAACGCGTCTTGCTGATCGTGTCAATCACCCAGTCGATTTCGCGAACGGCGTCGGCGTCAACCGTTGCGTTCGGCTCGGGCCATTTGGCATGGATGATGTCGTAGGGGCGATCACCCAATGCGTGCCACAATTCTTCCGTGATAAACGGCATGAACGGATGCAGCATGACCAAAATTTGGTCGAGCACCCAGCCCGCGACGATCATGGATTCCGCATCCATCTCGCCCTTTTCACCATCGACAAAAGCCGGCTTGATAAGCTCGAGATACCAATCGCAAAACTGGTCAAAGACCATGTGATAAATCACATCGGCCATGCCATCGAAGCGGAATTCGGCGAAGGCCTTATTGAGCTTTTCGACGGTGCCAACCACCTCGCCGATAATCCAGCGGTTAACCGCGAGCTCGGCTTTGGGGGCGTGGATGCTGTGCGATCCGCTTATGCCGTTGGACTGGGCAAAGCGTGCCGCATTCCACAGCTTGGTCGCAAAGTTGCGATATCCGGCAACGCGACTTTCATCCATTTTGATGTCGCGGCCTTGGCTTTCCATGGCGGCCATGAAGAAGCGCAAGGCATCGGCGCCATATTGGTCAATCAGGCCAAGCGGATCGACGGTATTGCCCTTGGACTTCGACATTTTGCTGCCGTCGGCGGCGCGGACGAGGCCGTGCAGATAGAGCGTCTTCCAAGGCACTTCTTTCATGAAGTGAATGCCCTGCATCGCCATCCGCGCGTCCCAGAAGAACAATATGTCGAAACCGGAAACGAGCACGTCATTGGGATAATGGCGGTCCAGCTCGGTCGTCTGGTCGGGCCAACCCAATGTGCCAAATGGCCAAAGCGCAGACGAGAACCATGTGTCGAGCACGTCCGGATCGCGCGTCAATTCAACGTCGGCTCCGGCAAGCGCTTGCGCAGCTTCCTCGGTCTCTGCGACATAGCATTTGCCATTCGCATCAAACCATGCAGGGATCTGGTGACCCCACCATAATTGGCGCGACACGCACCATGGCTGGATATTTTCCATCCAATTGAAATATGTTTTTTCCCACGACTTGGGTACGATATCGATTGCGCCCGAACGCACGGCTTCGATTGCGGGCTTGGCCAATGTTTCGGCATCGACATACCATTGGTCGGTCAACCATGGCTCAATCACTTGGCCCGAACGGTCGCCAAATGGTGTTTGAATGACGCGGTCTTCAACTTTTTCGAGGAAGCCCAAAGCGTCCATCGCTTCGACGACCATCTTGCGTGCATTGGTTGGCTCGCCTTCGATACCGAAGCGATATTGGCCGATATATTCTTGTGGAATGAGCCCATCCGATGTTTGCACAACGCGGCCTTCGCCATCGAGCATGTTGAACATCTCGCTGGCTTTGAACCCGGCGCGCTTGCCGACTTCAAAGTCATTGAAATCATGCCCCGGCGTTACCTTGACTGCGCCTGAACCCAATTCGGGATCGGCATGTTCATCGGCGACAATCGAGATCAAGCGGCCGGTGATTGGCAGGCGTACATTTTTGCCCACCAGATGCGCATAACGTTCATCCGAGGGATTTACGGCGACCGCCATATCGGCGAGCATGGTTTCGGGCCGCGTCGTCGCGACGGAGATAAATCCGCTGCCATCTTCGAGCGGATATTTGAAGTGCCAGAACTTGCCGTTGATTTCGCGCGTTTCCACCTCAAGGTCGGAGATTGCGGTTTTCAGGCCCGGGTCCCAATTGACGAGGCGCTTGTCGCGATACAGCAGGCCCTGATTATACAGTTCAACGAACACTTTGATGACGGCTTTTGAAAAGCCCTCATCCATTGTGAAGCGTTCATTTTCCCAATCCATTGAGCAGCCAAGCCGGCGCAGCTGGCCGGTAATTTCGCCGCCGCTTTCCTCTTTCCATTCCCACACCTTGGCAATGAATTCGTCGCGCGTGAAATCGGTGCGCTTTTGCTGGCGCGCGTTTAATTGCCGTTCGACCACCATTTGCGTGGCGATGCCCGCATGGTCGGTTCCCACCACCCACAACGCATCCTTGCCCTGCAAACGCGCATGGCGAATGAGGATATCCTGCAACGTATTGTCGAGCGCGTGGCCAATGTGCAGCGAACCCGTCACATTTGGCGGCGGGTTCACGATTGTATAGGGCTCTGCATCTGGCCGTGCGGGACGGAACGCGCCCGTGGATTCCCAATGGGCGTACCATTTTGCTTCAATTGCGGCGGGGTCGAAAGTCTTGTCGATAGTCATGGGTTTGTGCCTTAACGAGCCTTACCGGAAAGGGAAACCCTCACCACACGACATGTGCTTGAACAGCCCATAAAAAGCGCAGCAGCAGTAACGCCGCCCCCGCCGCTGACGTGCGTTGGGGCGGCTATTGCGCGCCCTTCAAATGCTTGGCCAGCCATGCGAACACAGTCTGGTGCCACTGGATCGAATTTTTGGGTTTCAGCACCCAATGGTTTTCATCGGGGAATACCAACAACTTCGATTCCACGCCCTGCTGCTGCAATGCGGTGAACGCGGCCAGGCTTTGCGAATACGGAATGCGATAATCCTTCTCGCCGTGAATGACTAAGGTCGGTGTTTTCCATTTGGCGACATGGTTCACAGGGTTCCATTTTTCGGCATCGGTCCGCGTCGTCCATGGCCCGCCATTATCCCATTGGTCGAACCATAATTCTTCGGTTTCATAGGCCATCGCGCGCAGGTCAAAGATGCCCGCATGATTGACAAGGCATTTGAATCGGTCGGGCCAGTTACCCGAAATCCAGTTCATCATGTAACCGCCATAGGATCCACCAAGCGCGCAGGCGTTTGCGGTATCAAGTTGCGTGTCGATTTTGCCAACGGCGTCCATGCCCTTTTGCAAATCTTCAAGCGGCCATCCGCCCCAGTTTTTGTTGATGCTGTCGGTGAATTTCTGGCCATATCCCGTCGACCCGTGAAAATCGATGGTGACAACGGCATAGCCTTGCGATGCCATGACCGCCGGGTTCCAACGATAAGACCAGCTGTTGTTAAACGTGCCTTGTGGTCCACCATGGACCAGCAACAACACAGGCAGCTTGCCCGTCGCATTTTGCGGCTTCACGATTTGGCCAAATACCTGTTCGCCATTGGCACCGGCAAAATCGAATTTCTGGTAATTGACGGGATCGAGCGTGGCGAGTGCGTCCGCATTTACGTTGGTTAGCCGTGTGGTCTTGCCCTTGGCATCCATATACACCAGGTCGGATGGACCAGAGATGCTGTTGATGGCGTAGACGATACCGCCATTTTTCAGCGGCACGGCTTCGGCGATGCTGCCGCGGTCGGTCAGCCGCGTGACTTTGCCTTTCAGGTCGACGCGATACAGCGGCGTTTCCAGAACATCTTGCGCGGTTACGAGCAAGCTTCGGCTGTCCAAAGCCCATGCAAGCGACGCCACCGAACGGTCCCACTTTTCGGTCAGCGCGGTAACCTTGCCGCTCTTCACATCCATAAGCTTTACGACCAGCCTGTCGGCTTCGTAGGTCGCGCGCGGCATCGACGTCCATGCCATCCATTTGCCATCGGGCGACATGGCGGGTGTCGTATCCGTCCCGGCATTGTCGGCGGTCAGGTTGACCGGCGCCTTCGACTTTAGCGAGGTGCTGTAAATATCGAGATTGGTCGACTTCGCCTCATTTTTGTCGGCCAACCGGAGGGTGAAGGCAATGCCGCTGCTGTCGGCGTTCCAGCTGATCTCTTCACCGCTACCAAAGGGCTTGGACGGGGCATCACCGACAAGGGTGCCGTCCATCGCGGCGCCCGATGTGCCAAGCTTGCCATCAGCGCCCAGCATGACCGTGAACACGCGGCTATAATTGCCGGGTGTTTCCCATTGGTCCCAATGGCGCACCATCAGCTGGTCATATTCACGACCGGTGCCGGGGCCGGGCTTTGATGTGTCGCCATCCTTTTCACAGCCAAATTCCATGCAATCGCGGGCGATATCGCCCCAGACAGCAAATTTCTGTCCATCAGGGGAGATTTTGAACCCGCTGACATCGGCCTTGAAATTGCTCACTTGCGTGGTTGTCGCTGTCGCAATGTCGTAGCGCCAAATCTGGTCCGATCCGCTTTCATTGCTGATGTAAAAAATGCTTTTGCCGTCGGGGGCAAAGGCGGGGTCATGCTCATTCTTGTCTGGTTTTGATGCGAACATCATTGGCTGCGGATTGGCACCGATTTTGAGCATGTAGAGGTCGGTCTTGCCCTTGTTCGCGGCTAAATCGGTCTCGCGCAATTGATAGGCGACCATTGTCCCGTCGGGCGATGCCGTCGCACCCGAAAGGCGCTTCATTGTCGCGAGGTCGGTCTCCGTCATCGGGCGCGCAAACGCAGCGGAGGAAAGGGCGGAAGTGCCGATGATTGCGGCAAGCAGGATGGTTTTTCTCATGGCCACACGCTAGTCAGCGCAAGGCAGGCAGGCAAGGAAATTAGCGGACCAGCTTGCCGTCTTTCATGACGTGGGTCAAATTTTCCAGCACGCGGATATCCTGAAGCGGATCGCCCTTCACGGCCACCAGATCGGCAAAGCGCCCTGGCTGCACGCTTCCCAGCGTTTCTTCTTTGCCCAACAGCTCCGCTGCGCGGATGGTCGCGCTTTGAACGGCCTGCATCGGGGTCATGCCATAGCGGACCATATACGCAAATTGCTTCGCATTGCCGCCATGCGGATACACGCCGCTGTCGGTTCCATAGGCAATCTTCACGCCCATCTTCACCGCTTTGGTAAAGCCAGCGCGCTGGATATCGGTCGTCTCGCGGTTCTTGCGCAAATATTCTTCGGGCCATTTTTCGCGGGTGCCGACATCGTCAATATAATCGCCATTATAGATGTCCATGACGAGCCATGTGCCGCTGGCTTTGGCCATTTTGAGGGCTTCATCGTCGATCAGGCTGGCATGTTCGATGGAACGCACGCCCGCGCGGATGGCGCTTTTGATCCCGACGGCACCATGCGCATGTGCGGTCACAAATTTGCCCCGCGCCTTGGCTGTCGTCACTACTGCGCGCAGTTGATCCTCGGTCAATTCCGGCTCGCCGGGTTCAGTGCCAATGGCGAGCACCGCGCCCGTGGCGATGGTTTTGATGAAATCAGCGCCTTGGTCTATTAAGAACGCGGTCTTCGCAGCAGCTTCCTCCGCTGTGCCCGCAACACCCAGACGCATGTCGGCCGGAAGCTGCTCGTTGGGAACGACGCCGTTGAGTTCACCGCCGCCCATCGGGGTTGTAATATATGCGCCAGCAACAAACATGCGCGATCCAGGAACGCTGCCGGCATTGATGGCATCGCGCAATGCAACATCGGTTAGCCCGCGATAGGTGCCGACATCACGCACCGTGGTAAAGCCAGCCTCAAGCGTGAGCCGTGCATTATGGGCGCCAATCAACGCGGTTGCCGCAGGCGACGTTTTTAGCGGAAGTGCCAGATCTGCGCTTTGGCTCGCGTCGGCCAGATGGGTGTGCAAATCCATTAAACCGGGCAGGACAGTGTAAGCCGACCAATCAAGCCGTTCGCTGCCCGCTGGCGTCGCGCCACAAGGGCCGACCGCGGTGATCTTGTCTGCGGCTATGCTGATGCAGTGCCCTGTCAGGACTTGTCCGGCCTGAACATCTAACAGCCTGCCTGTTTCAATATAGAGATTTTGCGCAAATGAAGCCGTTGGCGAAACCGCCAACGCCGCCGCGAGTATCAACGCCGCGCGCATCAACCCTTTTTCGTGATGCGGGTAATTTCCCGCTCAACCATCGCTTCGACGATTGGCGGCAAATGGGTGTCGAGCCAATCCTTCAGCATGGGACGCAGCAATTCGCGGGTTAGACCCTCAAGCGAGGTTTCCCCCGACCGAACGATTTGCGGCGCTACGCCGGGTTCAGAGAGGGTTTGCAACGCTGAAAAGCTATGACGCAGGTTTTGCGCTTTGCCATCGTCGAGCAAGCGATCTTCGGAAATCACATTTTCATCGGCTGTCGTGAGTTCGAGGACTTCTTCTTCTTCTTCGCGCGCAGCAGACTTGGCGCGCTTGGTCGCTGGGCGGCCGCGGTCGTCGTCGGCGATAATGCGCTTAATCGACGACAATATTTCGTCCATTGACGGTTCGCTGCGATTGTCTGCCATAAAATTTGTCCCGCTGCGTTGGATTAGCGCGATTTTCCGCCCGTAGAAATCGGTTCTATTTCTGCTTTTTGCGCCTGCGTGTCAACGGTGCGGGTCGACTTGGCGACGGGATCGGGCTGGGAAGACCAGTCGTTCCAAGCGCCATCAACCTTTTGATATTCCGCCACAGGATCGTACAAAGTTCCGCCTTCGAGACCCAAATCACGTGCCTCTGCCTTGCCCATGGCCGCAAGCAAACTGAAGCCCGCGACATAGGCATTGCGGCGTGCCGCAACGAGCTGAACTTTGCTGTTCAACAATTCCTGTTCGGCATTCAAAATGTCGAGGATCGTCCGGTTGCCCACGCTGTTCTCGGCGCGCGTGCCTTCTAACGACAATTCGTTTGCCGACACCGCACGTTCCGAGGCGGCGATGACATCAAGCGCAGCTTTCCAGCTGGCATAGGACGCCCGTGTCTGTGCAATCGCTTCGCGCTCAGCCGCAATTTCCAGCTCCTGTGCCTGACCAAGGCGCGCCTGCGCCTGACGGATTTGCGCCGCAGGTTGGCCACCTTGATACAAAGGCAAAGTTGCGCGAACGCCCGCTTGTGCATTCAACGAACTGTTGTCTGCCTGAAACCCCGGAATATTCGACGATATGGAACGCAGGGCATTGCTGTATGATGGCGATGTAAACACGCTGATCGTGGGAAGGCGCGACGCATTGGCCGCACGGCGTTCAAACCGCGCCGCTTCACGCGATTCGCGTGCCGCAATAAGGTCAGGGTTGCTTTCCAACGCAACGCTGACGGCGCTGTCGGCGGTGGCGGGCAAATTGGGCAGCGGCGGTGGCGCCTGCAATTCACCAGGTTCGCGGCCGACAAGTTGGATGTAGATTTCTTTTGAACGAATGAGGTTGGCGCGGGCCGTTTCCAAATTGCTCGTTGCCAGCGCCAGACGTGCTTCGGACTGCGCGACATCGGTGCGCGTAAGATCGCCGATTTCAAACCGGTCGCGCGTGGCGTCCAGATTGACCGAGAGCACGCCAACTTGGGCGCGGTTCAGGTCAACAATCGATTCGTCGCGAATGACGTCCATATATGCGCCTACAACGGCCGAGAAAATGGCGCTTTCGGTGCCACGCAAATTGGCAATTCCTGCCTCGACGCGATTTTCAGCGGCGCGCACGGCGTTTCTAATGCCACCACCGGCATAAAGCGGCGCGGAAATGGTGCCGCTGATGCTGACGCCACGCGCTTGCACAACCGATGCGCCGCTGTCCTGAAGCACGTTTTCAACATAGGTCGGCTGAACTGTGATATCAGGGCGGCCATTGGCCTTCGCCAGCGGCACAGCTTCGTTTGTCGCACGCTGCCCGGCGCGCGCTGCGGTCAGATTCGGGTTGGTTTCATAGGCGGAGACCAGCGCATCGCGGAGCGTATCCGCCATCGCCGGCGCCGAACATGCTGCCGATGCGAGCAAGGCGACAGTGATGAAATGACGCGCGCTCAAAACACAAACTCCGGCTTGCGGGCAAATGCGGCTAAAGGCGCGATCTCGCTATCGGCGATTGATTTCAAAGCAATGTTTCCGTTCTGCACATATCCTTTTGCGAGGCGCGTAACGGCGCCGTCAACAATGCCAGTGACCAACCGCGCACCATCTGCGGCGAGCGTAAAGAGCGCATCTGGCAGTTCTTCAGCGGCGCCATCGATAATGATGCACGTATAAGGTGCGTTGGCGCTGGCTGCGCCGAGATTGTCGGCGGCTGTCGTGGTCAAATGCGCGCTACGTGTTTTCAATATCGCAGCGACATATCCATTGGCTTGGCCAATGAGCAGGACATTGTCGTCCGCCTGCACGTCAGCCGCCTGCAACAACAATGCGGTTGAAACCGGCGGATTTAAAGTCTGGCCATTTTCCAGCTCAAGCGAGCGGTCCATATAGGCCGTCATCTGGTGCGAAACGGGGACATAATCTTCGCGTGCGATGCTGCCCATTGCGGCAAGCACCCAGCTTTCGGTTACACCGCTTGTACGCAGCTGGCTGTCCACCATTGAACGCCGCATATCTTCAAATTTACCTGATTCCATCGGAATATTTCCATTAATCTGCTGGCCATGTGGCACAACTGTATTGCAAACACAATACAGCCTCTCGGATTGGTTCTAGCCACCCTAACCCGTCCCGCCAAGCGGGATTCAGACAAACGGCCTATTTCAGGATGCAAATAGCAACTTTTTCCATGGCTTGTGGCGCACATGGCACAGCATTCCAGATTGCCGGTTGCAATGAATTCGGCAAGCCGCTAAGTGCCCGCCTTCACCACATGGCGGCATTGCTGATTAGGCAGGTTGTTGTTTAGGGGCCCGATGGCGGAGTGGTGACGCAGAGGACTGCAAATCCTTGCACGCCGGTTCGATTCCGGCTCGGGCCTCCATTTTTTCAGATTGAACGAGACGCAACCGAGCGTGTTCTTGCGGCGGGCATGTGTTCCCGCAGTCCAAACCGCTCCAGCAGTTGGGGACGAAGCGTGCGGTATTCCGTGTTACCGCTGGCGTGGCTCAGTCGCCCCCTCTTTAGCCCGGTCCGTGACTGAAAGCCGTCTTAACGCCGGTTTATGTTGCGGGTATCAAAAGCTTGGGATCAACGCGCGCATTGTTCCATTTCATGCCCCAGTGCAGATGCGGGCCGCTTGCCCGTCCGGTCGCGCCAACACGCCCAATGACTTGCCCCTGCTTCACATAATCGCCCTCTTTTACGAGCAGTTCGGAGCAGTGTAAAAATGCGCTGTTGAGGCCCATGCCATGATCAATCATCAGCAAATGCCCCTCCAGCGTGAAGGCATCCGTGGCCGCAAGCGTCACGACACCGTCCGCAGGCGCGACAAAATATGTCCCATTTGGTGCCGCAATGTCCATGCCGCTATGATAGCTGCCGGGTATCCCGTTATAGATGCGCTGCGCACCAAATAAGCCGGACGTCCGGCCAGCCACTGGGCGAATGAATTGTTGCCGCCAGCCATTACCAAGCGTGGTTTTGGCGCGGGCGGCATTGATGCGCTCGAGCTCCGCGCCGCGTCTTGCTTCAAACTCTGCTGTTGTTTTTGCGCCGCCCGTCGGGTTGGCAGACACTTTCTCAATCCGCCAGTTGCCCGGTTTTATGGCCAAAGTGCGATCCAGCGTCCGGCCATCGGCGAATGTGGCGGTCAGGATCGCGCTGCTTTCGGCATCGCGGTCAAAACCCATCAAGAAAAAGCCGTCGGCTGTCAAAGGCAGGGCAACGCCGTTAAGCGTGACGAACCGTGCACCGCGCGGCGCACGCGCGATGACGAGACCCCCTTGTATCGCTGGCATAGACATCCAGAAATCTGTGAGGGCAGCCGACTGTTGGGTATGTGCGGGTGGTGCAGCCGCTACGCTCCATGGCTGCGCGGAGATTCCCGCGAGCGCGGCTAAGAAAATCCAGCCCGAACGCTGCAATCCATTTAACCCTTTTTCATCGTCGCGCGAACAGATGCATCCGCGCTGACATAGGGTTCCTGTTTGACAACGCTCCAATAACGCAATTCTTCCAATGGAATGGCCTGCCCCGTTTCGGCGCACACGACATGGTCGCCTGCGGTCAGCATACGAAAACTGTTTGCCATATAATGCAGGCGGGCGACTTTGTTCTTGGAAGACATCAACATTTCGACATTATGGCGCATCGATGCTGAATGGGCAATGCACGGCTTTACCCGTCAAACAAATTGCCTTGATTGACAGCAGCTTTTGCTGGTTTCGCCGGGGACATTCGCGGTGCAGGCCCGCTACTTACTTGCCCGCCGACTTCGCCATCGACAAACCGCAACGTCACGTCACCCGCTTTCACGGCGGCTTCCCGCGTCATGATGGTTTTGCCATGCGCATCAGTCACGCGCGCAAAGCCGCGCTTCAGCGGGGCTTCGGGATGCAATGTGCTTACCAGCCGCGTCAACGCATCAAGGCGCTGTTGCCCGTGTTCGGCGCGCCTTGTCAAAAGACGCGGGTGCAGCATCATTGCGGGCGCGGAAAAAGCAACTTCAGCCTTGCCCACTCTGGTCCGAAGCGATTGGCGAAGCCGTTCGGACAGGTCGTCGGTGCGTTGTTGATGCGGGACGGCAAGGTCTGACAGACGCGGCATCAGACGGCGCTGCGCCTCAAGCCGTTCAGCCGCAAGATCGACCTTTTTGCGTATCATGTTCGACATGCGCAGCCCGAATTGCCCCACGCGTTGCAGCAAATCGCTGCGCACGGGAACGGCAATTTCGGCCGCTGCAGTCGGCGTCGGCGCGCGCAAATCTGCGGCAAAGTCGCACAAAGTTGTATCGGTTTCATGCCCGACTGCCGATATGATGGGTATCGTGCAATCTGCGACGGCACGGACGACGGCCTCATCATTAAATGCCCATAGGTCCTCAATTGACCCACCGCCGCGCGCCACGATGACGAGGTCCGGGCGGCGCGTGGGGCCGTCATGGGGCATTGCGGAAAATCCATTAACCGCACGCGCGATTTGGGCGGCGGCGCCTTCCCCTTGCACCAATACGGGCCAGACGATCACATGGCTTGGAAAGCGATCCGCAAGACGGTGCAGGATGTCACGGATGACTGCGCCTGTGGGCGAGGTTACGACGCCAATCGTACGCGGCAGTGACGGCAGCTTTTTTTTGCGTTCCGGTGCGAATAAACCTTCGGCGGCGAGCCGTGCCTTCAGCTTTTCAAACAAAAGCATCATTGCGCCTTCGCCTGCGACTTCGAGACTTTCGACGACGATTTGATAGTTCGACCTGCCCGCATAGGTCGTCAATTTGCCCGTGGCGACAACCTCCAGCCCGTCTTCAGGGGCGAAGGGCAGGCGCGCCGCCCCACCTTTCCACATGACCGCGTCCAGCCGCGCATTTTCGTCTTTTAGCGAGAAATAAATATGGCCCGACGCCGCGCGTTTGAAACCAGAAATCTCCCCGCGTACGCGGACATGGCCAAACCGGTCCTCAACAGTGCGCTTCAACGCCAGCGATAACTCCGACACACTCATGGCCTGGGCATTGTCGCCGGGCCGCTCCTCGGCTAACAGGCGGGCAACTTGCGGGTCAGCATTTTCAAAGGGGTCATTTGCGGACATGAATATCTTGCTCATCGGATCGGGTGGACGCGAACATGCGCTGGCGTGGAAGCTCGCGCAATCGCCAAATTGCGATACACTCTTTGCCACGCCGGGCAATCCCGGGATTGCTGAAGAGGCGGAACTGGTTGCATTGAACATATCCGATCATGCGGCGGTCATATCCTTTTGCGCGGGGCATGATGTCGGGTTAGTCGTGGTCGGTCCAGAAGCACCGCTTGTTGCCGGCTTGGGCGATAGCCTGCGCGATGCGGGCATTCCCGTTTTCGGGCCCAATCAAAAGGCGGCACAATTGGAAGGGTCCAAGGGCTTTACCAAAGACATATGTGCCGCAGCTGGCATCCCCACAGCGGGCTATTATCGTCATGATAACAAAGCATCTGCACTATCTGGCCTCGATGCATTTCAAGCGCCTTATGTCATTAAAGCAGACGGGCTTGCTGCGGGCAAAGGCGTGATTATCGCGGAAACCCGCGCCGACGCGGAAGCCGCGATTGAAGATATGTTCGGTGGCGGTTTTGGGGACGCTGGCGCTTCCGTGGTCATTGAAGAATTTATGACCGGAGAAGAAGCGAGCTTTTTCGCACTGACCGATGGCCGCGATGTGGTCGCATTCGGGTCAGCGCAAGATCATAAGCGTGTTGGCGATGGTGATGTTGGCCCCAACACCGGCGGCATGGGTGCATATTCACCCGCAATTGTTCTGACGCCTGCGTTGCAGGCCGAAGTCATGGACCGTATCATTAAGCCCACAGTTGCGTATATGGCCGCGCATGACATGCCCTATTCGGGTGTGCTGTTCGCTGGGCTGATGCTGACCGATGAGGGGCCGAAGCTCATCGAATATAATGCGCGCTTTGGTGATCCCGAGTGCCAGGTGCTGATGACGCGTTTTGACGGCGATCTTGCGGCGTTGATGTTGGCGGTTGCGACGGGCAAGCTCTCTGAGGCGGCGGCGCCAAGCTTTTCACCCGACACGGCACTGACGGTCGTCATGGCGGCGAACGGCTATCCCGATGTACCGCAAAAGGGCGGCGCGATTGATCTGGCATTTGTGTCCGGCGCTAAAGTATTTCATGCAGGCACGGCTGAAGTGGACGGGCAATTGGTGGCCGCGGGCGGACGTGTGTTAAACGTTACCGCAACCGGGGCGAACGTCACCGACGCGCAGGCGAAGGCCTATGCAGCGGTGGATCAGGTCGTTTTCCCCGATGGCTTTTGCCGCCGCGACATTGGCTGGCGTGAGGTTGCGCGCGAAGCAGGGACCTAAGCAAATCGCGCAAATGTTGGCGCGGCGGATTAACGCTTTCACGCCCCGCAAAAATTGCGTAACCCGTTGGCGATAGTGAGGGAATTTCTGGGAGGAATATTATGTCCAACAATCTACTGATTATTATTGGCGCGGTGGCCATTATTGCCATTTTATGTTTGTGGTTGCTCGCACGTAACGGTGCGAAGAAGACAGCTGCGCAGCCGAACGACGTCGCTTCGTCAGCAGCTGCGGCACCTGTTGCGAAGGCGCCTGCTGCGCCTAAGTCGCCAGCCAAGAAAACCGCGAAAGCCAAGGTAAAGGCGCCAGCGAAAGCTGCGGCAACGAAGCCCGCGCCAGCAGCAGCTGCCAAGCCCGTTGCGGCAAAGGCGAAAACGGCGAAGGTGCCTGCCCCGAAAGCTGCACCAAAAGCTGCCCCGAAAGCTGCCCCGAAAGCTGCACCAAAAGCTGCCGCTAAAGCTGCAACGCCGAAGCCTGCTGCACCTAAGGCTGCTAAACCGAAGGCTGCAGTCGCCAAGGTCGCAGCACCCAAGCCAGCAACCAAGGCCGCAGCAAAGCCAGCAGCAAAGCCTGTAGCAAAGCCAGCAGCAAAGCCTGTCGCCGCAAAAGCAAAGGCCGCGCCTGCGCCTAAGCCTGCGCCGAAAGCTGCAGCGCCGAAGGTGAAGGCAGAAGTCGCACCCAAGCCCAAGGTCGCCAAACCAGCGGCCAAGGCTAAGGTATCAGTCCCTGACAATCTCGAATTGTTGAAGGGCCTTGGTCCGAAAGTGAATGCTATGCTCAAGGGATTGGGCGTAACCAGCTTTGCCCAAGTGGCGAGTTGGACGGCCGCTGATGTTGCGGAAATTGATGGCAAGCTTGGCGCATTTGCGGGCCGCATCAGCCGCGACAACTGGATTGATCAGGCCAAGTATCTTGAGGCAGGCGATGTCGCCGGTTTTGAAAAGAAATATGGCGCGCTGGGTGGCGACGCCGCCAAAGGCTGACCTGATTATTTCTTAATGCGTTTTGGCCTTGGCTGAAGGTCGCCGCCACAATTGGGGCAGCGGCCATTCAGCGGGCCATGCACGCAGGGTGCGCAAAAGGTGCATTCATAGCTGCAAATCATCGCGTCGCCACTGTCCATCGGCAGTGGCGATGTGCATCGTTCGCATGTGTCCCGCATTTCCAGCATCTTATCTTCCTTATCGTCCAACCCGTTGCAGCCCCGTGCCGTGCATCTTTAACCATTGGTCCGCGGCCTTGCGGTTGCCTTCAAAGAGGACATCAAGCCAAGCGTAGAAATCGGGGCTGTGGTTCATATGCCGCATATGCGCGACCTCATGGGCGATGACCGAACGGCGCACAGATGCCGGCGCCATGATCAGCCGCCAGCTGAGCGAAATGGTCCCCCGGCTGGAACAGCTGCCCCACCGGCTGCGGGGGTCGCCCAGCGACAAGCGTGGGACGGGTTCCCCGGCTTTGTCGCAATAATGTGCGATTTCTTTGGTGAAAATCCGCCGTGCCTCGCCCTTGAGCCACCGCAAGATGCGGGCTTCGACCGATTCCCTTGGACCACCCAAACGCAGCATGCCTTCGCCGCAGCGAATGCTGCGCGGCCATTCTTCGCGCCATTCAATCAGGTGACTTTCACCTTCAACAGCGATTTCGCTGCCAGGGGCAATGGGGGCAATGTCAGGCGCGCTGTTTAACCGGGTGGCGATCCATTCGCGTTTCTTTTCGACAAAATCGAGCGCCACATTTGTCGGCGTATAATGCGGCATCGTTATCCGGATTTCGCGTTTTATGGCATCGGCGCGCATCGAAATGCGCTTTGCCCGCGGGTTGCGGCGAATGCGCACGGGTACGCTTTCCCCTTCTATGACCACTTCAGGATCAGAGAGGCTGTTCGACAATATGGTTTTCAAGCGGCCCAGCATGCAGTTCCGATATAGCCCGACCTTTGACCGACATGCCAGCGTCATGAATCGTCTGGCGGCTTCCACTCACCAGATAATGCCATTCGGGAAGCGGCTTGCCCGCCGCGCGCAGGACATAGGCGCAGGTAGACGGTAGCCAGACATAGTCTTCAATCTTGTCCGCGGTCAGCCGAAGACATTCGGGCACAATCGCTCGGCGTCCGCGATAGTCCGCACATTGGCATGTCTGCAGATCCAGCAATTTGCAGGCGACATTGGTGGGGTAGATGCGGCCGGTATCTTCGTCTTCCACCTTGTTGAGACAGCATTTCCCACAACCATCGCACAATGCCTCCCATTGTGCGCGGTCGAGGCTCTCTATCGGAGCTTCCCAAAAAGGCGCTTCGTTCAAATCAGCGCACCCACTTTGCCAATTCCGCCTCAACCAAATTAGGCGCGCCTTCATTGGCGTCGGTATTGGGAACGTCGGCGGGCATAAGCGCCAAAGGCTTGCCATCGGGGCCCATCAAATAAGGTGTCTGGCTGTGGCTCATCAGATAGCTTTCGGGTGAGGACCCTTCGACACGGCTGGTGTAAATCGCAAATTTCTTTGCTGCGTCCGCAATTTCGGCCTCCGTTCCGGTGAGCCCAATCGCGCGCGGATGAAATGCGCTAACGAATTGCTTCAGCACCTCTGGCGTGTCGCGCAGGGGATCAACGGTGATGAAAATCGGCTGAATCTTTGCGCCAAGCTCGGGATGGCTTTTCTCATAAGCCTTTAACCCAGCCATTAGATTCTGCATATCGGGCGTGCAGATATCGGGGCAGTTGGTGTATCCGAAATAGACGATGCGATATGCGCCGTCGAATTCCTTGAAGGTCCGCTTTTTGCCATTTTGATCGGTCAGCGCAAAATCCCCGCCAATGGTTGCACCGGCCAGCGGCGCTTCGCTCAATGGGGGTTGTGCGGGGGGTGAATCACATGCCGACAGCAAAAGCGCGGCACAGAGCGTGAAAATCAGTTTTTTGTTCATAGCGGGGCCAGACATGGTCTGCTAAAGACCAGTTATCAAGTATGTTGGAAATTTAAATGGGGCATCGTTTGTTGAAAAAGCCGTTTTTTCTCGCTTTGGCCGCAGGGCTGATTTTGCCGGTAGCCGCTGGCGTTGTTGCGCCTGCTGCACAAGCCCAGTTTTCAGACAGCTATAATTTTTTGAAAGCCGTGCGCGACCGTAAGGGCGATGAGGCGGAAAAATTTCTGGCCGCGCCGGGCACGGTGATTATCAACACGCGCGACAATTCAACCGGCGAAACTGCGCTGCACATTGTCATTCAACGCCGTGACGCGTCTTGGCTTGGGTATCTTTTACAAAAAGGTGCAAACCCCAATTTGGCAGATAAAAAGGGTACGACGCCTTTGATGCTCGCCACGCAATTGGGCTTCATCGATGGCATTGATTGGCTTGCCCGGAAAAAGGCGCAGATTGACCAGACCAATCGCGCTGGAGAGACCGCGCTGATTCTGGCGGTGCAATTGCGCAATGCTGAAGCGGTGCGCATGCTTTTGAAAGCGGGTGCAAATCCGGACAAGAAGGATAGCCGGGCGGGATATTCTGCACGCGATTATGCGCTTCAGGACGGACGGGCGAATGCCATTGTCGCGATCATCGAAAATAACGGCAAAACCGATGCGGCAAAGAAACCTGCCGAGTTGGACTTTTCGGGCATATCTGAACCGAAATAAGGCCCGTTGGCGCGCCGCGCGCTGGACGGATTATCCGGGGATAAACTTCATCGCGACGCCATTCATGCAATAGCGTTTGCCCGTTGGCTTTGGGCCATCGTTAAATACATGGCCAATATGCCCGCCGCAGCGCGCGCAATGCACTTCGGTGCGTGGCAAGCCGATTTTATAATCGGTTTTGGTGCCTATGCCACCGGCCAGCGGCGCGTAGAAACTTGGCCAACCCGTTCCGCTTTCAAACTTGGTAGCCGACGCAAACAGCCGCTGGTTACAGCCGGCGCAGACAAATATGCCCTTGCGCTTTTCGCCGTTGAGCGGGCTCGTATAAGGCCGTTCGGTATCTTCGCGGCGCAACACGCGGTAGGCAGCAGGCGACAAGCGCTTTTTCCATTCAGCGTCGCTATATGTTACCGCATAGCGCGTTTTCGCGGTCGCACTTTTGCCGCAGCCAAAGACAAATACCGCGGCCCCTGCACTTGCGAGTGACAGAAATGTGCGTTTGCTCAGCTGCATGACATGTTCCTTTGGGCGCTCCGGCTATACATATACCGGAAACGTCCCAAAGCTTTCATATCAATAGCGCGACAGTTCTACATCCATCTTGCGATAGCCATGGACGAAGCAGCCCGCCACGCGCTCGGGCTCGGCCACCACATTTGGTCGCAGGCGGCGCACTGCCATTTCTTCCAGCAAGATACGGATTTGCAATTCCGCCAATCGCGCGCCGACGCAACGGTGGATGCCATATCCGAAGGCCAAATGGCGACGGGCGTTCTCACGATCGACAATCAACTTATCGGGATTATCGAACACCGTCTCATCACGGTTGGCCGACAGATACCACATGCCAATCTTGTCGCCGGCCTTAATGGGGGCACCGAACAAATCATGGTCCTGCAGGGCGGTACGCCGCATATGCGCTAAAGGCGTCTGCCAACGAATGATTTCGCTCACCGCGTTGGTGATGAACTGAGGATTCTTCTCCAGCTTTTCGCGCTCGTCGGGGAAGCTGTTCAGTCCATAGGCATAACCGGACATCGAATTGCGGGTCGTGTCGTTTCCGCCCACGATGAGCAGAATGAGGTTACCCATATATTCAAACTGGCTCATGTCCTTCATCGGCGAATGGATCATGCGGCTGATAAGGTCGGGCGCTTCGCCGCGATTTTTGCGCTCGTCCCACAGACCCTGGAAATAGGCACCCATTTCAAACATTTTGGCAAGTCGCGCCTGACGTGTGTCTTCGGAACGGACGAGTTCGATGTCTCCCGCCCAATCGGACCATTCGGTCAACTTGCGGCGGTCTTCCCACGGGAAATCAAAAAGCAGCGCCAGCATCTGCGTGGTCAGTTCGATGGATACCAAGTCGACCCAATCAAACGCTTTGCCCACCGGAAGCGAGTCCAAAAGCTCGCCCGTGCGGCGGCGGATATCGCCCGACATGCGGTCCATTTCGCCCGGTGTGAACGCCGGTGCGATGACGCGGCGTTCTTCGGTGTGCTTGGGCCGGTCCATCGCAATGAACATCGGCATGATGATTCTTTGATCTTCGGGGATTGGCTCGGCGAGCGCATTGTCGTCGATTAAGGTGATGCCGCCATGTTCGAATGACGATGAATAAATGTCGGGAAGCGCTTCGACATGTTGAATGGCTTTGAGCGTCGTAACATTCCAATAGCTGCCGAAATCGGAGCCCTCAATCTTGTTGATCGGCGCTTTTTCGCGCATCTCTTTAAAGATGGGATGCCAGCGATCCTCCGCATAAATATTGGGCTTGGTGACGTCCCAATGATGTGGTGCCTGGTTCACTTCCCAAGGCAGCGAATCGCTTTCAATTAGGGGGGCAGTTGCCATTATTATCGACTCCTCTCGGCACCGAAACTGCCACTACTGACAGAAATGTCAATCCAGTTTCGAACCGCAACCTATTAAAGGTGATTATGCGTTCACCCCGGCATTTTGATGAAGCCGAACAACCGGCGCGCACCGTCATCCTTGGCGCGGCCGGCACTGCCTGATTTCATGACGTTTTTCTTGAAAAGATACACGCCCAGTCGCAGCAACAATATCGCAAACAAGGCCTGGCCGATAATCGCGACGGCGTGATGCCACATAGTCGGTTCAAGCGCGGCGCGTCCAATCATCGCAAAGGGCGAACTAAACGGGAAAATGGCAGCAAATTGCTCGATCGTTTCACCTGTTTTGGTCAGGGCATAAGATGCGAAGAAGAAATTGATCAGCTGCGCCATGGTGACGGGCATGGAAATGGTCTGCACCTCACGCACCGTAGCCGCCATTGCCCCTATCCCGAGGAAAAGCGCGCCGAGCATGAGATAGGCCATGATGAAATAGGCGAAGCACAGGCCAATGAACATGGGCCAGCCAACCGCCGGCATGGGGAAATTTGGCAAATCCGGCCCAATCGCGGCGAAACCAATCAGCCCAACGGTTGTCCAGACGGATATACCCAGCAACGCCATGCCGAGCATCGCAAACAATTTGCCCAGGAACACCGATTCCATGGGAATCGAGGCGGCGAGAATTTCGATAATCTTGTTCGATTTCTCTTCTACCAGATTGGATAGCACCATGCCCGCAAGCAAAATGGTCAGGAAGAAAATGAGAAATTGTCCACCCTGCGCAGTGACCGTGCGCAGCGTCTTGTCGTTGTTAGCGGACTCGACAACAATATCGGGTGTCGAACGCGGCAACGACATCGTGCCGCCGCTCTGGGCATAGCCTGCCAATAGTTCAATGTCGGCGCGCTCGCGTGTGATAGCGTTGGCTGTGCCGGTTATCACGGGTTTCGCCAGCGTGCCGGTGACGACAACGCTGAGATTGTCACTCTTTTTTGCAAGATAGCTTTGCGGCGCTTTTTGATCCGCAGCAGGATCGCCCACGACGACCATGCGGGCGAAATATCTGTCCCCCAATGTCTTCGATAGCGACTCGCGGGCGGACAGGATTTTCCCGGCCTCCTCTTTGGCCAAGGCAATGCCAACAACGGGTTGCGACACGTCTTTGGCGATTTGCTCACCCAAATTACCCGCCGCAAATCCGACAAGCACAGGGAAGAAAGGACCAAGCAGGAAGAAGATAAAGGCCTTGGAATAGATGATCGCCGTAAAATCCCGGCGGGCAATGACGAAGGCTGCGCGGATGATTTCCTTCATTTTGCTTCTCCCACATCAGCGTCATCCATCTCGGCGGCGACGGCTTCACCCGCGATGGCCACGAACGCATCGTGCAACCCCGGCCTTTCAATCGACAGCGATTTGACGCCAGCCTTGCCCTCGACCAGCGCCGTCAGCAGCGGCTCCACCCCGGTTTCGGGCAAGGTGAAATGCCACCAATGCCCTTCTGATTTGGTTTCAAGGGGCAGCGCCGATCGCCATGGTCCGTCCAACGTTTCGGTTTCCAGATGCACCTGCGGCCGCAAGCGGTCACGCGCTTCGGATACCAGTCCGTCGAAACTGATTTTACCCTTGGCGATAATGGCGATGCGTTCGCACAATCGTTCGGCATGCGCGATGACATGGGTGGAAAAAATCACCGTCACACCCTTGGCGGCTTGCGCGCGGATCATCTTTTCAAGCTTGGCCTGATTGAGCGCATCCAGCCCCGAAAAAGGTTCATCAAGTACGATCAGCTTTGGGTCGTGGACGATTGTGCCCATCAGTTGCACCGTTTGGGCCATCCCCTTGGAAAGCTGCCTAATCTGGCGGTCGGCGGCATATCCAAGGCCAGCTTCTTCGAGCAAGGCCCGCCCTTTTTTCGCGCCCTCTTTCAACGATAGTCCGCGCAGCGCGCCCATGAACGCAATGGTGTCGACTGCGCGCATCGATTGATACAGGCCGCGTTCTTCGGGCAAATATCCGACATTGCGGGACTGTGTTATCGGGCGGTCCGAACCCAGCAGGCTGCGCGTTCCGGCATCAGGATCAATGATGCCAAGTAAGGTGCGCAACATGGTTGTCTTGCCAGCACCATTCGGGCCCAAAATGCCAAAAATGCTGCCCTCCGGAATTTTCAGGTCGACCCCGTCGACAGCATGAAAGCCATCGAATTGCTTTACGAGTCCCTTTGCCTCTATTGCGTACATATGAAATTGCCCCGGAGAGATATTCGGTGCTGAATAAGGTTGGTGCGTGAAAAGAAACAACACAAATATAGTTAATGATCTGCAGGCCAAAGCGCAGAGTGAGGGCTTTGTCGCCTTTGGCATTGCGCCGGGTCACCTTGCACCACGCGCGGGGCAGCGGCTGCGCCAATGGATCGATGAAGGCCGCCATGGCGACATGTTGTGGATGGAAAGCCGCGTCGATGAGCGTGCCAATCCCGATATTTTATGGCCCGACGTAAAATCCGTGATCATGCTGGGGATGAGCTATGCGCCGCCGCATGACCCCATGGCGCTTGCCGGCGATGACACAAAGGCGCGGATATCGGTCTATGCGCAAGGACGCGACTATCATGATGTCGTAAAAGGCGCGCTCAAGCGGCTCGCAAGTTGGCTGGCCCACTCGGCAGAGGTCGGGGTCAAAGTGTTCGTCGATACCGCGCCGGTGATGGAAAAGGCACTGGCTGAGGTGGCGGGACTTGGCTGGCAAGGCAAGCACAGCAATATCGTCAGCAAAGAACATGGCAGTTGGCTGTTCCTTGGCGCGATTTATACGACGGCAGAGCTCGCGCCGTCGGTTCCCGCGACCGACACATGCGGTTCGTGCCGGGCATGCCAAGACATCTGCCCAACCAATGCCTTCCCCGCGCCATACCAAGTCGATGCCCGCCGATGTATTTCCTATCTCACCATTGAGCATAAGGGCCCCATCGACCCCGAACTGCGCCCATTGATGGGCAATCACATTTACGGTTGCGATGATTGTCTGGCGGTTTGTCCGTGGAACAAATTTGCCGAGACTGCTGCGGCACATAAGGCATTTTTGCCTCGCGAAGCGTTGGTCGCGCCGCGCATTGCGGACCTTTTGGCTTTGGATGATGCGCAATTTCGTCAGCTGTTTTCCGGATCACCCATCAAGCGCATTGGCCGCGACCGCTTTGTGCGCAATGTGTTGATCGCGGCTGGAAATGGCCGTGACCTCGGCGTGTTACCTTTGGTCGAGATGCTCATGGATGACGCGTCTCCGGTCGTCCGCGGTGCCGCGATCTGGGCGATGTCGCGGCTGTCGCCGGAGATATTTCAACGTGAAAAGCAGGCGCGGTTTGCGGGCGAACTGGACCCGTCGGTTCGTGCCGAATGGACGCTTATTTAATCAGCGGCGTTGCAAGGCATCAATGCAGGATGCGCGATCGACCGCAGCGCCATCACTGCGTCGTGCGTCGACATAAGTCACGATTTCGGTCCGGCCCTTGCCGTCGGGATAGAGAAACACATCAAGCACGCAGGCTTTGCCGACAAATTGCAGCTTGCGGCCATGAACCTCAACCACATCAAGCCGCGGTTCGCCAAAAAGGCGTTTCAACGTGGCAACATCCTTGCCCATGACCGCCTCTAGGCCCCTTGGTCCCGTGGCAGGGCGAACGGGAGTGGGCGGCGCAGTGTGCTGTACAGGTGCTGGCTGGCGTGTTTGCGCGTGTGCAGGCGGCGCAAATACACAGCCTGCCAAAATCAACGCGATCGCGCATGCGGTGATGGTTTGTTTCATATCGCTCTGTTTCCTGAATGGACGACGTGCACAGCCATTGCGGTCGCAAGCACGGGCGCCAGCAGGTTGAAAAACGGAATCAGCATGCCAATAGTGCCAACGAAACCCAGCAAGAGGCGCGGCAGTTTATGGATGCTGCCTTGTGATGCGCCATGGCGGGCAATCAGCATATCTTCCAAATCCTTGCCCAAAAGGAGCGCGTTGAGGAGCATGAAGGCGATCGCCGTTCCGATGCCCGTCACCAGCAACACAATATACAGCGGCAATGCGAGGAGGTTGTACCCAACTACGCGCGCTATTGATCGCACCGCCATATGCACGCCAGCGCCTACGCCCGGACGCTTTCCAAACGCGGCTTTCTGGGGATAATATCGGTCTTCAACCGCATCGATAATATCGTCGGCAAAGATCCATGTGATTGCGACGGCGACCACCCGGAAAAGCAGAAAAGCCGAAATCGGGATGATAGCCAGCGACAGCAAGGCCGACAGATATGCGCCGTTTTGAATGTTGAGCCACGCAAAAAACCAGTCGAGCGCAAACCACATGCCGACGCCCAATAAAAGGAAGCTGGCAAAGGTGCACAACACCACTTTGATGAGCAGCATTGCCACGCGCCTGTCCGAAAGGCTTTGGAATGAAAGCTGTAGCGCTTGTATCATGTCGCGCTTCTAAAGCGCTTGCCCGAAATGTCCAACCCCAGTAGGGCGCGGCGAGCTTACATATAGGAAAATTCATGACTGAAAGCCGCTTCGACGTCCTCGCCATTGGCAACGCAATTGTTGATATCATTGCCAACACCGACGATGCTTTTATCGACAGCGAAGGCCTGACCAAAGGCAGCATGCAGCTCATTGATGAGGAACGTGCGCAAGCATTATATGCGCATATGGGGCCTGCCCGTGAAATCAGCGGTGGTTCGGCCGCAAATACCTTGGCCGGCCTTGCACGGCTTGGACATAAAACAGCATTTATCGGGCAGGTCGCAAATGATCAGCTTGGCCAAGTGTTCGCACATGACATTCGTGCGGGCGGTATCCATTTCGATGTTCCTGCACGTGATGGCGCGCCTTCGACCGCACGTTGCTACATTCTCGTCACGCCAGATGCGCAGCGGACGATGAATACCTTTTTGGGCGCATCGCAATATCTGCCCGCCACGCTGATCGACAAGGCACTGATCGAAAGCGCGGCGATATTGTATCTGGAAGGCTATTTGTGGGATCCTGAGGAGCCACGTGCCGCGATGCGCACCGCCATCGATATCGCGCGTGCCGCCGGTCGCAAGGTTGCGCTGACATTGTCCGACGCATTCGTCATTTCGCGCCATGGACCCGACTTTTTGGCCGAAATGGATGCCGGTCGCATCGACATATTGTTTGCGAATGAAGTCGAAATTTGTGCGCTCAACAACAGCGATGATTTTGAAGCATCGGTGGCGGCGATCGCGGCGAAGGTTCCATTATTGGTCTGCACACGCGGCGAACATGGCGCAATCGCCATCGAAAATGGCGTGCGTACCGAAGTCGGCGCAGAACCTGTCACCCAATTGGTCGACACAACAGGCGCAGGTGACTTGTTCGCATCAGGTGTGTTCGCAGGGATAGCGCAGGGCCGCCCGATGGCCGAATGCCTTGTCATGGGTGCAGTTTGCGCTGCCGAGGTTATTTCGCATTATGGCGCACGGCCAGAAGCGGACATCGCAGAGCTTGTTGCCAAGCGTCTAGCTTAATCCTTTTTCTTGCGGAACAGCACCCGGTCTCCCGGGCCAAAGCCCCAGCGCCAAATAATCCAGCCATAAAGGCCGAGGATTGCAGGCACGCCAATCGCCAGTTCCACCCATTCCAGACGGGCAGGGACGCTGACGATGGCCGTGCCGAGCAATGCTGCCGCAGCGACAGCAACCAGCAACGCCCAACGCCACACGCGGATGGGCTGTCCCAATAACCGTGACAGCAATCGCGATTTGATGAGCGAGCCAATAGCAAGTGATATCATCAGCCCGCAGGCAACGGCTGCTGCCTGATACAGGCCGACATATTCGGGCTTAACGGGGATATCATCAACCAGCATGATAAGGCCGACGCTGACTAAAGCTTGGACGGCCAACATCCCGATGGAAATCAACAGGTTCCGGTGACGGGCCATATATACCAAAGCGGATTCACTGACGACCGCCGTGGCCGCCGCAACTTCGGCCGCCAGCAAAAAGGCAAGCGCCGCTGTTCCGCCGACAAATTCGGGCCCCATCAACCCCATGACGGCCTCGCCGGGGATGCCAAGCGCGAGTGCAATTCCGGCCTGCGCCGCGATAATCCAGAAACCAACCTGGCCGACCTGTTTGGCGATTTCGGCATAATTGCGGGTCTGTAAATTGCGCGTGATGACGGGGCCCAATATCGGGTCAAAGCTGGTTTTAAGCTTTTGTGGAAGGCTCGCGACCTGTTGGGCGACATAATAGATACCCACCACCGCGGGCGATGCAAATAGCCCCAATATGGCAAGGTCAAGCCGCCTGCTGCCCCATTCTGCGGCGTCTGCTGCGGCCAGTGGCAGGTTGCGCTGCGCAATCACCAAAGAACGCTTCACACTTGGCCGCCATCCCCATGCAAAGCCATAGCTGCGCCACAAGGGCCATAGTGCAAACAACAATGCGGCTGCCAGCGAAGCGACGTAAGACAGGATGAGCCCATCACGCGCGGAATAGAAATAGAGCGCGCCGGCCGCGATGCTGATCGTCCACGGTTCAACGATTGCGCGCGCCCGCACGGTCGATGCGATATCAAATTTATAGGCCAAGGCGGACAGGGCGATGTCCGTTGCGACGATTGCAAAAATGGCGAGCGGCAGAAACCGGTCGAGCCCGTTAATGCCGCTGTTGGGAAACATCAGCTCGGGCAGCATGATCAAAAATGCAGCGCCAACCGCTGAAGCCGCCATCGCCGCGAAAAGCGCATCCGCAATCATATGGGCGTGCGGGCGGTCATCCTTCGCAAGCAATTCCGCCAGCCCACGGCGCAGGCCAAGTGAAGCAAGCTGCGCGACAAATTCGATAATCAATATGGCATAGGCAAAGCGGCCAAGCGCTTCGGGACCATAAAGTCTGCCCGCGATAAACAAAAATGGGATGCGGGCGGCCAGCCGCAACAGGAAACCAAACACATTCGTCCGCCCGCCCTTGGCGAGTGCCTGAATGTCCTCTTCGTCGGTTCTGGCTGCAGTCAATGGATCGCCTCTTTTGGTACGCTAGCGGATTAGGTCCGCCGTTACCAGCTTTCGGACTTGAGCGGACGTGCCAGCAATTCGGTGACGACGGCATCGACGGTCGCTGATCTCGACAGCAGAGCGCACACGGCGCTCACGATGGGCATTTCGACATCAAGCGACGTGGCCGACTGTAACAGAACCGGCGCGGTATATGCGCCTTCGGCAACCGTCTTGCGGTCGGTCAGCAGGCTTTCAGACGATTGGCCTTGTCCAAGGCCGCGGCCCAACGAAAAGTTGCGTGAATTTTCAGAGCTGCACGTCAGGACCAGATCGCCCAATCCGGACAAGCCCGCCAGAGTTTCGGCTTTTGCGCCGCGCGCAAGGCCGTATCGCTGCATCTCGGCAAAGCCGCGCGCAATCAATGCCGCACGTGCGTTGAGGCCAAGACCTGCGCCATCGACGACACCGCACGCAATAGCGAGCACGTTTTTAACAGCGCCGCCAATTTCCGCGCCGACAACATCATCAGACCAATAGGGACGGAAGGAAGGTGTGGCGATGCGGCGCATCAATGCCGAACCCAGCGCCTGATCGGCCGTCGCGAGCGTGACCGCTGTGGGCTTTCCAGCAGCAACCTCATGCGCAAATGTCGGGCCTGACAAAACGGCAATCGGATTGCCCGGGCGCGTTGCCGCCGCGACATCTGACACCAGCATTTGGGTATCGGCCTCAATACCTTTTGCGCACAGGATCAGCGGGGCCTGTGCGTCTGGCAGCGCCGACAGCGTGGCGCGCACATGCTGGGCCGGGGTCACGATGAGCAAATTTTCACAGGCGATCATGCGGGCGAGGTCAGCTGTCGCCTCAATTTTTGGCGACAATGACGTGCCCGGCAAAAACAGGCTGTTTTCGTGCCGGTTGTTTATGCTCTCCACGGCCTCTTCTTCGCGGGCCCAGATGAGGACGTTATCGTGGATTTGCGCCATCACGGCGGCCAGCGCGGTGCCCCATGCGCCGCCGCCAATGATACCAACCGGATAGGGCATCTGGTTCATGCTTTCACGCCCGCACCGCGTGCGGGTGCTGCGTTGGGATCCAGCGGCCATCGCGGCCGCGCCACAAAATCAAGGCCATCGGTCAGACCCATCGCAAATCTCTCCGCGCCAGCCCATGCGATCATCACGCCATTGTCGGTGCACAGCCATAATGGCGGCGCGACAAAACGCATGCCACGGCTTGCGGCAAGCTGCTCGAGCATATTGCGAATGGGCACATTTGCCGCGACGCCGCCCGCGACAACCAACGCAGCCGGTGCATCAATGCGATCCAGCGTATAGCGGATCCGGTCGTACAGGCAGTCGATAACGGCTTGCTGAAATGATGCGGCAATATCCTCGACTTTATACTGGCCTGTCTCATGCGCGCGGAGCACGGCGCTTTTCAGGCCAGCGAAGGAAAAATGCGGCTCATCAGCGCCTTTTAAGGGTCGGGGTAGCGGCACATTTTTCGCGTTGCCTAACGCGGCTGCGCGTTCGACGGCTGGCCCACCGGGAAAGCCCAGGCCCAAAATCTTCGCCGTTTTGTCGAAAGCTTCGCCCACCGCATCGTCGATGGTGGTCGCCAGCCGGTTATAGTCGCCGACACCATTGACCCGCAGCAACTGACAATGGCCGCCTGACACCAGCAGAAGGAGATACGGGAAGGCGAGATCGGGATCGACCAGCCGCGGCGAAAGCGCGTGGCCTTCAAGATGGTTGACGGCAATCAACGGCTTTCCAGACGCCATGGCCAGCGCCTTTGCCGTCACAAGCCCAACCATGACTCCGCCAATGAGGCCGGGGCCAGCGGTTGCGGCAATGGCATCGATATCATGTAACGTCATGCCTGCGTCGGCGAGCGCGGTTTCCACCAAGGGGGTCATCAGTTCGGCATGCGCGCGCGCGGCGATTTCCGGCACGACGCCACCGAACGCGCGGTGATGATCTTCCTGTCCGGCCAAGGCATGGCTCAAAATCGTCCGGTCGGAACGCACAATTGCCGCTGCGGTTTCGTCGCAGCTGGATTCAAGACCAAGGATGATTGCCATTGCGCTTTCCCATAGGTGGACGTGGCGCTATGGACAAGTCGCATGACAATGATATCGTTTTCCTCCGACCGCCCGTTACGCATCGGAACACGCCGGTCTCCGCTCGCTTTGGCGCAGGCGGAGATGACGATGGCTGCCATCAAGGCGGCGCATAATCTGCCCGATGATGCCGTTGTTCTGGTCCCGATGCTCGCCACCGGCGACAAGATTCAGGACCGGCCGCTTGCCGAAATCGGCGGCAAGGCGCTTTGGACCAAAGAGCTCGAACGTGCGCTGTTGGATGATCAGATTGATATCGCGGTGCATTCGATGAAAGATGTCGAGACGGTCCGCGCAGACATTTTTGACATCTCCGCCATGCTGCCGCGTGCGGACGTGCGCGACCGATTGATTGGTGCAGCGTCGCTGGACGATTTGAAGCATGGTGCGCGGGTCGGGACATCGAGCCCACGGCGCGCGGCGCAGCTGCTGCGTGCCCGCTCTGATGTGCGGATCGTCCCCTTGCGCGGCAATGTTGCAACCCGTTTGGCGCATATTGAAAATGGTCATGCGGATGCGACACTTTTGGCCGCCGCCGGGTTGGACCGGTTGGGCATGGCCAATGTCGGCGCGCCCTTGCTGCTGAGCCAGTTTTTGCCGGCGGCATCGCAAGGCGCTGTGGGCATTGACCGGTTGACCAGTCGCAATGAGCTCGTCCCGTTTTTAGCGGCAATCAACGATCTGGACACCTTCGCCGCCGTGCATGCGGAGCGCGCCTTGCTTGAAGCATTGGGCGGCAATTGCCACTCACCCATCGCCGCGTTGGCGCAGGTCGAAGGTGCCCAGATTCGCTTAAAAGGGGAAGTTTTCACCGCGGATGGCCGGGAAATGCGCACGGGCGAAATCGTTTATGACGCGTCAATCAATGGTCCGGCACAATTGGCAGATCAATTGCTGGCAAACGCCAGTGATGAACTGCGGAGCATGTTCGCATCGTGAAGGTGCTGATTATCCGGCCGCAACCAGGGGCAGATGCCACCGCCCGCCGCTTTGCAGCCGCAGGATATGCGCCCGTGCTTATGCCCCTGTTCGCCATTGAACATCTGCCGCCGCCATCGGTGTCGGTTGACGGATATGACGCGATTGTGTTGACCAGCGGGAATGCGGCGCGCGCCGCACGCGGATTTTTGGAAAGCGCGCGCGATATCCCGATCTATGCGGTCGGTAGCGCGACCGCCAGCGCGCTGGCCCATTTGTCTTTGCCGGTTGCTGCGACTGGATCAAGCGGCGTGGAAGCGCTTGTCGGCGTTGCTGCGGCAGACGGCCGCAAAAAGCTCTTATGGCTTGCCGGCGAAGACCACAGCGCTGTTCCGCAGATTGCTGGCGTGCATATTGATATCGCTATCGTGTACCGCAGCGCGGCTCTGGAAACGCCCGCGGACTTCGCCGCGCAGGTTGCAGTATGCGATGCGGTCATCCTGCATTCGTCACGCGCGGCGGCACACTTTGCCGGTCTCTGCGATGCGGGCGGCCTATCGCGGAGCAAAATCACGCTCGCGACGTTTTCGAACGCTATCGCCGCAAGCGCTGGCGACGGCTGGGCACAGATAATTGTTGCGTCCTCACCAAATGACGCTGCGTTAATGGACGCAATAGGGCAGCATTTTACAAGGATAGATTGCACCCGGCCGCCGAATGCCGCTATTGAAGGAGCATCATGACCGATTTTCAAACAGCGACCGCGACATCACGCCGTGGATTCACATTCAAGCATATTATGCTGCTTATTTTGTGTGCCTTCGTCGGCGGCGCGATTGTCGCTTATGTGATCGCCGACAAATATGGTTTTATCACATCCACCGATGCCCCCGTGGCGGCCGAGTCATCCACTGGGGCAGTGGGCAATGTGGTCGCCACCGATGCTGATGCTATCGCACAGCCGGTTACGGACCAAATGGTTCCAAGCTACCCGTCGCTCAATATGCTCTCGCCCGAAGTTGCGCGCGCCGATGGGTTGCTGCTCACTTATGCGGTGCGGGGTGCGATAGATAAGGGTGCGCCGCTCGGCAATCTTGCCGAACAGTTGCGTCTGCGTTTTGGTGCGACCCAGCCGCAATCTGTCGCCGCGATATTATCTGCAGGGCAAGCGCCGGTCACGGTTGATACGTTAAAAACCGAATTGCGCGGACTGGCGCCGGTGCTTTTGACGGGCAATCGAGACGACAGCACGTGGGCGACCGTGAAGCGGGAATTGTCGGAACTGTTCGTGCTGCGCAAAGAAAACGGACCATCCCTCGCGCCAAATGAACGGCTGATCCGCGCTGAAGCGCTGGTCGATGCAGGCAAGCTTGATCTTGCTGCGGAGGAAGTTGCGGCTTTGCCCGGCGCATCCATCGCGCAATCATGGATGGCACGGGCGAAACGTTTCAGCGATGCGCGTAAAGCGCTCGACCGGCTGGAACAGGTCGCCATCCTTCGACCCGTAGCGGTGCCCGTGATCGTCGCGCCTCCGGTTCAGACCGGACCGTCGGACGTTCCCGTTCCAACCCCTTGAGTTACCCGTTTGAACCCAATGGCAGATGAAACGGCTTAATTGCCTTTCCGCCGTATCGGAACCGGAATGTTGCAAATGTCTGCGCCGCCAGCAGGGATGTTGAAAAAGGCATCCCGCCGGTTGGCGCGCGCATCGGCATAGGCCGCAAAGCTGTCGCTATCGGTCGACAGATATTCGAACGCAGGCACGTCCTTTGTTTCGTTGCCAAGCCGCACCGACAGTATCGGCACGCGCTCTTCTTCCTTCTCATAGAAACCAAGCGCGCCTGTGCCGCGTGGCAGGCTGGACATATGTTCGATGCCGTCGATTACGCGGCCAACGAGCGCAATGTTGCGATCCAAATGCCGCGGCGCGTGACCGATGACGGTATAGAGTTCCGCGCCCGTGCCGGTGTCAGGAGACAGATTGCGGCCAACGCCGACCATGCCGTAGCAGTGCACGGGCCAAAGCCCCTCACGACCTTGTGCCAGCGGCCAGCCACCATAGAACACATGGGCACGTGCGTAGGCGTCTGGCATTCCGTCTGCCCGGGCGAAAATCCTATTCTTGTGCGGCCAGTCAGGGGTGACATAATCCTTGGCCCCGACGGTCGCCAACCCTTCCGGCAGCGCCTTCTTCTCGGTCGCATCGCCCCACTGTACGACATAATTGTCCTGCACGCGGTTGATGCTGGTGCCATCCCACCAATGTGCCGCCGCCAGTTTGCGGATATTGCTGACCCAGCCTTGGCTGAACGGCGCAGGCATCAATTGAATGATGACGCGGCGGGACTTGCCGTTCGAATCGGGCGCAAGGTCCATCACCAATATATCCGACGGCGCAATGGCAACCCAGTCCTCCGCTTTGGCCGCCGCCACAATCTCCGACGGCGCGGGATAAGTTTTGGCCTCCTGCGCAGAGACGGGGAGAGCGGCGCAGATCGCGGCGCTGGCGAACAGGGGCAGATATCTTTTCATCAATAAGGTTATGGCAAATCACTGTGTCTTGCGAAAGCGGAAAGGAGCGGCTAGGGGCATGCGTCCCTTAGGGGAATGCGGAGACGTGGCCGAGTGGTCGAAGGCGCTCGCCTGGAAAGTGAGTATACGTCAAAAGCGTATCGAGGGTTCGAATCCCTCCGTCTCCGCCAGATTATCGTGCGCCATTGTTTGCCGCTGCCATTTGCCGATTGATGCGCAAACAGCCATGCGCGCGGGATTTCATGCCTGAAACGTCTGTGCGCAGATGTTGCGCTAACGACTGAAGGTGCCGCTTAGCTTCATGCAGCGTTGGTTAATTCGACACAGCTTATGGCGCGCTGGCCGCTGTGGCGGTCCAGTTGGATGACAACGTCGATCATGGACCGGGCGTACTCCATCGTTTCGAGGCGGCCAAGGCCAAGTCCGGCCTGCATACACATGAAGGCAATTTGTTCGAATGCGCCTTGGGGTGAATTGGCGTGCACCGTAGTGATGGAACCGGGATGACCGGTATTGATCGCCCGCAAAAACGTGACCGTTTCGCCGCCGCGCAATTCGCCCACGATCAACCGGTCTGGCCGCATACGCAGCGACGCGCGCATAAGATCGTCCACCGTCACTTGCGCCTCTCCTTGATCGCCGGCCACGGCGACCAAGCCAAGCGCATTGTCGCTGCTCAGGCGGATTTCAGGGGTGTCTTCAATGGAAATGACGCGCTCATGTTGCGGAATTTCCTTTAACAATGCGTTGAGCAATGTTGTCTTGCCAGACGACGTTCCGCCAGAAATGAGGATGGTTTTGCGCGCGGCAACGGCCGCACGGAAAAAGCCTAAATAGTCTTGATCCTGCAAAAGCGCCGCAAGCGCAGAACTATCATCAGCGACGTTACGCACCGATGGCAGCGCGCTTTGTTCAAAATAGCTTTCCAGCGTCATGTCTTGCAGCCGGTGTTTGCGGATCGCGAGCGCAACATCGCCGCGCGTTGCTGGCGGCAACACCATCTGCACGCGGGCACCGCCCGGCAATATAGCGGCGAGCAACGGGCTTTCGCGGCTAACGCCTTGATGGTTGATGCGTGCGATCTGGTGCGCAAGGCGTTCCAGCAACTGGCTATCTACTTGTGGTGCGTCGTGACGTTCCATCTGCGCACACCCAAGCCGCTCAACCCACACTTCATGCGGCCGGTTCACCAAAATTTCGGTCACATCATCGCAGGCCAGCCATTCGCCAAATGGCGCTAAATAGCTATTGAGATAGACATTTTCGGCATCGCCAGCCACGGGCGCCGCATGCCTCATTGCGCATCGCCGTCGGTGCCCGAAAAATCGAGGTCGCGGGCGATGAAGATACGGATGGCCGTCCCTTGCGCAACTTTTACCGTCGGCGGAATGTTCACGTCCCGCTGCAAGGCAATACCGGCAACGCTTTTGGCATCATCGGCCGTGCGGACGATGACATCATTGCCGCCCTGCTGCAAAAGCCCAAGGCCGGATTGCACAACGGACAACAATATCGCCGAACCAAATCGCTTCAGGAAGTGGCTATCCACCTTACCCCCTAAGCCCGCGCGGCCGAGCGGGTCGGTGACGGGCGAGCCCAGCGACACGGTTACGCCATCGGGGCGGGTCAGCCGTGTCCAGACAATGAATGCGCGCGATTGCCCCGCCGCGAGGCCCGATCGATATTGCCCGATCAAGCGGCTTCCACTCGGGATGAGCACCCGCCGGCCGTCAAAGCCCATGACGTCGCGGCTAACCACGGCACGCACATATCCCGGCAGATCGGAGTTTATCGCCGTTTCAAGGACGCCCGCGATAATGGCGCCCTGCGGCACTGTATAGCTGCTGTTGGCGATACGCACCGCGCGGGCAGGTGCATTTTCGCCCGCCGCGACGCGGTCCGAAAACCTGTCTTCTGCGCTCAACTCGTCATTTTTTGCGCCTGCCAGACCCGGCGTGGGCGGCAATATAGCGACGCCGCCTTTTGTGGTATCCACAACGATGCCCGGCGCTTGAAAGCGGTTCGGACCAATGGCTGCGGGTCCAACGATACCGGGCACCGCATTTGGGTTATTCACGGGCGGCGGGACAAGGACGGGCGGCGGCAATTCCGGTGGGCCCGGACGCAATATCGGTTGCGGCACAAGACCGCCGGGCGGAACAACCGCAGCTGCGGTGCGGGTGGCAGGCTGTGCCGCAACTTGGTCTGCTTCATTCCGGCTTTTGGCCAAGCTGCTGAAGGTTAAAATGGCAAGCAAGCCAATACCCACCACGCCCAATTTCATACCCGGGGATAGACCATTTGGCATGGCCACCGGCGACAAAATCCGTTGGTTCGCTTCCTCAAGCGTATCAGCATCGATGGCGGTGCGCGGGTCCGTATTACCCGATTTAAACATGCTCACGGCTTGGCCTCCATCGATTTGCACCCAAAAAGCCCGCATTTCTTCTTTGGCGCGCGTGGCTTGGGGGCATCTGCGCCGGGTGTCGGCACGGCATAGGCATCGTTAAAGATGATGGTGACTTCTTTGCCATGACGCAGCACAAATTGCGGCGCGATTTGTTCGACAACCGTATACGGCCCGCGCACCGCGAAGTTGACGATGCTTTCGCCGGCATCGGGCGTGATGCTGAAAATGGCAGGCGCCGCTGATCCAGCGGCAAAACGGAAATAGGTCGCTTTGCCGTCGTCAAACACTTGCTCAGGCACATTGGCCGTTGCGCCGTCATAACTATAGGCGCGGTTCCACAATTCAGGCGGGGTCGAAATCAACGGCGGCGGCGTTGCCATATTGTCGGCGGCCACGACTTTGGGTGGATAACGGAAACGCACAGCATAAATAATCTGGCTTTGTGGCACACGCAGGCCGGATTTGGCCAGCAGTTCCAAATTGTACCGCCGCAGATTTGTGATGATCGACAGATTGGTCGCAGGCGGCAATCCCACGGGTTTTAGGAACATGACGGTTCCTGCGCCATTGGGGGTTACCTGCCAACCAGAGGCGTCACCAATGCCGACGGTTTCAATCTGTTCACCCGGCTCAAATTCCAGCATCATTTGATAGCCGGTATGGCCGGTCAGACGAATGATGGCATCGGGGTTATAATCCACATAACGGATATTTGGCGCAACCTGCGCTGATGCTGCCATCGGCTGCATAATAGCGACGCCAATCGCCATGGTGATAAGGGTGGGCCAATGATAATGTCGGGTCATGCAACGTTCCTAATGGCTTTAATCGGCGCGCGGACCGCATTGACGGGGCCCCGCGAAATGCGCCGGTCGGAATAATTGTTCGGCTGTCCTGCTGGATTGGCATCCGCATATGCCGGTTGCGGCAACAATATGCTGCGCGGATTGCCCGGGCCCATGTTTGCGGTTGCGGCGGCGGAACGCTCAATAGCGCCGACCAGCGACTGCATGCGTTCATTATACACGACATTATTTGACGGCATCGGGACATCAGCGGCGGGCGCGGAAACCAGATTATCCGCTGCGCGATGTTGCCCAAAGGGCAAGGTCCAGCCGCTGACAATCGTGCGGCCAATGCGGAATAGCTGCACCGCCACCGCCACCATGATGAGCACGATGACCAATATCGTCAAAGCCGCGCGCAATGAAAAATCACCCTGGCCCGCCGATACATACATTTGCGTCAATATCGGCTCAAGCGCTGCCAGTGCCCCCGTTGATGTGATCATCGTCATAATGGGCACCAACGCCATCATGACCGCCGCACGGCCCCAGCCGACCGCTAAACCGCGTGTAGAGGGGAATAAACCCAGCACTGCAAAAACGGGGCCGAGGAGTAACAACAGGCCCAAGATGATTTTCGCCACGACCAAGACACCTGCCGATGCCAGCACGAGGAACAGCGCGCTAAACAACAGCATATTGGGGCCAAGCGAGTCCTGTGGCGCGACAACAGCGGTGATATTGCTTGCGGTCGCGGGAAGCGCTGCGGGTGCTGGCGCCGTTGGGCTTGCCGGCAGCATCTGTTCCGGCCGCGCGTCAAATTCGGTCCAGGCATCCGCAAGGTCGACCATGCGGCCCGACAGCATATCGACACGTTCGGTCATACTGCGCACATTACCATCATTCGGGTTCATGGCGCGCACGATTTCGTACGGCCCGTCGGTCAGCACGTCATATACCAAAACCTGATAGGTCGCCCAGTTACTCGTCAGCGCAAGCACGGCACCGATCATGATCATGCGCGGCATCATTTCGCCAACGCTGAGTGACGACCGTCCAAATATCAGCCGGTAGCCGATGATCGCGACGTAAATGGTCAGCGCAATGGTTAAGGCGACACTGAACACGCTGCCTTCGCCAAGCAAATTGGCATAGCCCGCCTGTACGGTCGACTGGACGTAACAATCGACGGCATTGACCATCGTTTCCGCCGAACCGGCCGCAGTGTTAAGGGCAACGCAATTTGCCATCAGCTTTGCGTGCCCGTCCTGCTTGCGGCTGGCCGCTGGGTCAACGTCCCGTCCTGCGCTGCCTGCAACAGCATCGGCAACCATTCGGACGGCGCATCGCCATGAACGCGGCGAAGCTCGTCCAATTTGCGCACGCTGGCTTCACGGCCGGACAACACCGTGATCGCATCAGGCATATTGCCCATATCCAGACGCGCAACGACGCTGGTCCCGCCTTGCTTAATCAAAACGCAGCGTAAATGTTCGGGCAAGGAGCGTACGAGATCAAGCTCATGCGCGGTCAACCCAAAGCCGCCGCAATAATCGGATGCTTGCGCCTTGGGATTGCTCATGAACAATTGCGTTGCGGATTGTTCAATGATGGTCGCGGCGATTTTGCTTTCAATCGCGTCGCTGGCGCTTTGTGTGGCAAAACCAACGACACCATTGCGTTTGCGGATGGTCTTCATCCAATCCTTCAGCCGGTGCACAAAGATGTCATCATCCAGCGCCTTCCACCCTTCATCGATGACAATCATCGAAGGGCTGCCGTCCAAACGTTCATCGACGCGGTGGAACAAATACATCATCGCGGGCGTGCGCAACGCTGGATTATCGAGCAACGCGGTCATGTCAAAGCCAGCGGTTCTGGTATCGAGGTTCAACTGGTCCGTCGGGTTATCGAACAACCATGCATGCTCGCCTGCGCCATACCAAGGGGCAAGGCGCGATGCGAGATCGCCACGAACGGGGCGTGCGCCGCCAGCCAATAGCTCCACCAAATAGCGCAATTGGCGGTATTCGGCCGGTTGGCTGAAATTGGCATCAACTGCGCTTGAGATGATGGCGTTTTCATCGGCGGTCAGCTGCCCGCCCGCTAGCGTTAAAATCTGCGAAAGCCATTGCCGCAAAAATGCCTGATTTGTTGCGTTTTCCGGCAGTTGAAGCGGGTTGAATCCGGTTGGCGTGCCGGGCCGCAGGACATCATAATGCCCGCCAATGGCGCGAATGAAAATCTCTGCACCGCGATCTTTGTCAAAGAAAAACGTGCGAGGGTAAAATTTCTGCGCCTGCGCAATCAGGAAATTGAGCACCACCGTTTTACCGGAACCCGATGGCCCAATAAGCGTGAAATTACCTAAATCACCGCTGTGCAAATTAAAGAAATAGGGCGTGCTTGATGTGGTTTCGAGGACGGTGATGGGTTCACCCCATGGGCCGCCGGCAGGCACGCCGATTGGAAAGCCATGGAGCGAAATGAGACCGGACAAATTGGCGGTCGATACCAAAGCCTTGCGCGCAATAAAATCTGCGTTGCCCGGAAACTGACCCCAAAAGGCACTTTCCAAATTGAGATCCTCACGCACGGCAACCGCGCCAATATCGGCAAGCGAGGCTTGTACATCGGCAACGGCAGCATCCAACGCGGCCAAGGTCATTGCGCGGACATGCACCGTCAGATGGTGCTCACCATAAGCTGCAGCGCCGCCGGTGAGGTCATCCTTTGCACCCAAAAGGCCTTGGCGCAGGGTGGTGGTTTCGTCCGACGCCGCCCGCAACCGGCGCAGCGCAAGCCCGATGCGTTCATCCGCAATCTGTCGGTCGATGAAAGCAAAGCTTTCCGTCATCGTCAACTCATGCGGCAGGCGCAGCAGATTATCGAGCATGCCGGGCGCCGTATATGCAGGATAATCCTTGATGGAAACGATAGCGCCAAAACGCGACGTGTTGGCGCTTGCGCCTTTCAATTCCAGAGCATCAAGGCCAAAGCTGATCCGCTTATAGGGCAGATATTGGCCAGCGTCGCCGGTGGGTTCAAGCACGGGCTGCATTTCGCCATTGTACAGCGCCGACAATATCTCCAGCGGTTCGGAACAAGTGCCATTTGCGTCGTGATAACGGCCGAGCAGGCGCGGGCCATAGCGGCTAAGGGCGGAGAGCAGATTGGTGCGTGCCGCATCCAATTCGCGCAGTTCCCGCGTTTGGTCAGCCAGCCGTTCGGCGCTGTTGCGTGTTCCGTTGCCCCATTTGGTCAGGCGGTCAAAAAAACCAATCTTTCCCTGGGCTGGCCGACGAACCAGCATCAGCACCATGTCATTGATATAGAGCTTTTTGCCGCGCAGCTGCTGCTGCCACGCATCGTCAAGGTCGCGGACAAAACCGTCGGGTTGCGCGCCTGATAATTCGGCGGTTACCTGACGACGAATGACGTGGCAGTATAACATCAAGTTGGAATTCGCGATGCCGCGCATCACAACATCACGCACCGCCGCCATATGGTTGAGCGTTTCGCTATCGGCTGTTTCAAAGGCGACACCATCGACCTGAATCATCTGGATCAGGTCGCCGCCGCGGGTCATAACCGTATGGTCATCCAAATGCCCGGCATAAGGCAGACGGTCCCCGGCACTTGGGTCCAAAGCTGCTGTTTTTTGGGCGGCCGTTTTCATGGATTAAGGCCGGTAACTGTTGCAACGCCAAAGATCATGCGTGCGCGTGCGGCCGCAACGGCTGACTTTGGTAATCCAGAGATCGAAAATCCGGGGCTCCCGCAAGCAGGCGATATAGCCAATAGCATGGATGACCGCGGCCGCCGGAATGGCCCAGAATGACCGCGTGATGAGGAAAATCTCGGTCGTGACGACAAGATTGATGACAAAATAGCTATAGGTGACGCCAGCAAACATCTGCGGCTGTGTTAATGCCCGGAATATTGGCGTGCGGTTCAGTGGGGTCATGCCTTAACCGCCCACTGCGGCGACACGAATACCCGAAACAATTGCTGTGGCGCCAAAGAGAATGAAGCAGCCGATAATGACGGTCGCACCAAAGCGCCAGTTCATGCGTCCGGTCAGCATCATCAGGCCCACAACCGCAACGGCGATGACGGCTGCTGTGGTTGCGACATTGCCAAGCAATGTGCCCTGTATCCAGCTAAGCGCGTTGACGATTGGCCCCGAACCCTGCGGATCGACATTGGTCACCTGCGCCATCGCGTTTTTTGGAATAGCCAAAGCGGGCGCAGCACATGCAAAAAAGCGTTTAAATCTATATGTCATCATGAACCTCAATATCCTGCGCGATAGGCCGACGTTGCCGACAAGCGTTGCATTATTTGGCGGACGTAATCTTGTGTTTCGCGGTACGGCGGAATGCCACCATATTTTATCACCGCCCCTGGTCCAGCATTATATGCAGCCAAAGCCAGCGGCACGTTATTGCCAAAGCGTTCAAGCTGCTGGCGCAGATAAGCGGTCCCACCAACCACATTCTGTTCCACATCGTGCGGGTTACGCACGCCCAGCTGCCGTGCAGTCCCAGGCATGAGCTGCATCACGCCCATGGCCCCCGCCGTGGAAAGGGCGCGGGGATTATATCGCGACTCCTGCCAAGCAACCGCATCGACGAGATTGCGGTCAATGCCGAAGCGTGTTGCCGCAACCTGAATATGCTGCCGCACGGCATTTTGTGATTGAGAAGAATTGGACGCGGAATCTGCCGTGGGACTATATCGACGTTCAACAGCCGGCGACGCGTCCGCCCGCCATGCCGGCTGCGATATTTCGACCAGATTGCCATTTTGTTTGCGTTCAAAAACATTTGCGTGCGCGCCCGAACAAAATCCGGCGAGAGGAAGAATTGCAAAAATAGGGAGAGCGAAGCGCCTGTTGACCATAATCCCAGCCTAAATCACGCTTGTTACCATGCCGCTGACTAATCTCCTACCCCACCCATCGCAACAAAAAAATTCATTGTTGGGGGTGGGAAAAAGTATAAGATAGTAACACCATTGGTCGGCGTTACATAATTACACATTGTGGCAACGGCGGTGGGAGCCACGGCGTTTCCGTAACTTGGAATCGGCCCTATGGTTGGGGGAGAGTGTGATGACGCAAGCTGAATGCGCGGCTCTGGAAGAGGTAGTAGAAGCGGATAGCTACCCAGATACATTCGCTGTGCCGCAGGGAACGGCGGGAGAAAAATCGTCCGCTAATTTTGCAATTCCCGCCGCCTCATTGGTGCTGGCCGCATGTGGCGGAGAAGGAACGGAAGGCAGTTCAATTGCCTCTGTTTTGGCACCAACTGTGCAAGTCGCGAAACCTGCGACAGATGGCGAAGCAGCCCGTTTCATTTTGAAGGCCAGCCTTGCGGCGACCGAACCCGAAATCGCGGACATTCGATCTGTGGGTTATGTGGCGTGGCTCGACAAACAGATGGACATTCCGATTAGCCAGACCGGTGTCGACTGGCTGTCATCGCGCGGGTACGACCAAGTGACCGTCGACGAATTTTATTTCCGAGACAACTTAGCCGACAACATGGTTTGGAACCAGTTGATCACCAGCCCCGACCCCGTTCGCAAAAGATTGGCATACGCGCTTTCCCAATTTTTTGTCGTTTCGACCAACGGCATCGAAATCGAATGGCGGTCCAATGCGATGGCGGCGTATTGGGATGTTCTCAATCGTAATGCTTTGGGAAATTTTCGTCAGCTACTCGAAGATGTGACCCTCAACCCCGCAATGGGTGTTTACCTGAGCACGCTTGATAACAAGAAAGAAGATTCGCGGACCGGCCGCGTGCCTGACGAAAATTATGCGCGTGAAGTCATGCAGCTTTTCACACTTGGCTTGAATGAGCTCAATAATGACGGCACCAAAAAAATCGGAAGCACTGGCCAGCCCATCGAAACATATACCAATGCCGATGTATCCAACCTCGCCCGGGTATTTACCGGCTATAGTTATGACTATGCGAATTTGGTCAGAACGCCCTCTATCCGTTTTCCATCTCAAAAAATCGCACCCGTAGAATCTGTAATAAGGCGAATGACAAGCGATCCGACCAGATGGGAGCGAGCGCAAACCGTTAGCCAACACTCAATGCTGGAAAAAACATTTCTGGGTACAACTATTCCGGCCAACACCGATGCTCCAACATCGATGAAGCTGGCGCTGGACACGCTTTTTAATCATCCCAATGTTGGCCCGTTCTTTTCAAAGCAAATGATCCAGCGTTTGGTGACGAGTAACCCCAGCGCTGGCTATGTTGATCGTGTCGCCAGGATATTCAACAATAATGGTTCGGGCGTTCGTGGAGATCTGCGGGCGGTGTTCAAGGCCATTTTGCTTGATGATGAAGCGACAAATGCTACCGGATTAACGTCGCCGACCTTTGGCAAAGTTCGCGAGCCTGTATTGCGCTTTACGCAATGGGCCAGAAATTTCGGCGCCACATCGCAATCAGGTAATTGGACCATCAACAATACGTCCAACGCGGCCTTCAGCCTTGGCCAAAGTCCGTTGCGTGCGCCGTCTGTGTTTAATTTTTACCGCCCGGGTTACGTCCCTCCCAACACCGCCATCGCAACCAACACGCTGGTTGCACCTGAATTCCAAATCGTTAACGAAGTCAGCGTTGTAGGCTATATCAACTTCATGGCTTCAGCCATCGGATCAGCCAACGGCCTGAACAATGACGTCAAAGCAACGTATACGCGTGAGCTCGCAATCGTTTCCGACACTACGGCCTTACTGAACAGGTTGTCCTTATTACTGTCCGGCAACCAGCTCTCCGACAGCACCAAAGCGACTATCAAGGCTGCCCTTGACGCGACGACCGTAACGGACACCAGTTCGTTGGCAGACAAACAACGGCGGGTGTATCTGGCAACACTACTCGTGTTTGCCTCCCCCGATTACTTGGTCCAAAAATAGGGAGGGTCTCGTGCACATTAGCAAGATGGAAGATATATCACGACGCGCTTTCCTTCGTCGCTCTAAACAATTGGCTGTGGCGGGGACTGCTGGGTCTTGGGCCATGGGTCTTGCGGGCATGGGGGAGGCAGCGGCCTTCAGCGCAGGCAATGATTACCGCGCATTGGTCTGCGTATTTCTAAACGGTGGTAACGACCATAACAGCACGTTGATCCCTTATGACTCGGCGAATTACGACCTGTACAGCGCCATTCGCGGCGGCGGCCCTGGACAAACCGCAGGCGGGATTACGTTAGCGCGTTCGTCCCTCGCGGCAACCGCCCTCACACCCGCCAACGGCCAAGTGCTGACCAATAATGTGCAATATGCGCTCGCACCGCAAATGACCCGCATGAAAGCTTTGTTTGATGCAGGTAAATTGGCGCCATTGCTGAATGTCGGTCCGCTGATTGCGCCATTAACTTTGGCCCAATATCAAAGCAGCAATTTGGTGGCCAACCCTCGGCCTGCGAAACTGTTTTCGCATAATGACCAACAATCGACATGGCAGTCTTATAAGCCTGAGGGCGCCACTGAAGGTTGGGGTGGCCGGATGGGCGACCTAGCCTTGTCCAGCAACACCAATTCACTGTTCACCTGCATTTCGGCAACGGGCAATGCCGTTTTTTTGGCGGGGAACGATGCGATTACCTATCAGATATCACCAGGCGGCGCACCATCCATAAATGGTCTTAATGGCTCCCTATTTGGGTCTGCAGCGGGCAGCAATGCGCTTCGAACATTGTTGACGCAGTCGAGCAACAATATCTTTGAAGCGGAGTATAATAGGGTAGCGCGCCGCTCCATAGATGCGGGAGTTGTTATCAATGCGGCGCTACAGCAGATATCCCTTTCGACGTCATTCCGACCAGTGTCCGGCACCAACAGTTTAGCGGACCAACTTCAAATAGTTGCGCGCATGATCGCGGCGCGCCAAGCGCTGGGCGTAAAGCGCCAAGTGTTTATGGTAAGCTTAGGCGGCTTCGACAATCACGACAATTTGATTGAAGCGCACGCAACGCTCATGAGCCGTGTCGATTTCGCATTTGACGCCTTCTATCGTGCAACCGTGGAATTGGGTGTCGCTGACAAGGTGACGACCTTCACGGCGTCTGATTTTGGCCGCACGCTGCAGTTTAACGGTGATGGATCTGACCATGGCTGGGGCGCGCACCACTTCATCATGGGCGGCGCGGTGAACGGCGGCCGCTATTATGGGGTCGCACCACAAATCTCGGTTAGAAGCCCGGACCAAGTCGGCCTTGGCCGTTTGCTTCCAACGGTTTCAGTCGATCAATATGCGGCAACACTTGCCACTTGGTTCGGCGTTGCGCCTAGTGAACTGCCCAGCATCGCGCCCAACATTGGTCGGTTTAACGGCGCTAATTTGGGTTTCATGCAATAACTGCCACAGGCGCACAGGCGCTTATGCCGCGCCTTTGCTTTGGCAGCGCAAATGGGGACAACGGCCTGCGGCGTTCCAGGATGGACAAGGGTCGCGACCCGACGTCGCTATCGGGCTGAAAATTTCAGTCCGATCCAGAATATCCGGGGTGTTCCAAGGTCGATGGACGTTCCCACTTTGCGGGTTACAACTTCTTCATTGAGGATATTCTCCACCCGGCCGGTCAATGCGATCTGCCGGGTGAGGGGGATTTGTGCAAAGCCATCAAAGGTCAGCGCCGATGGCAAAATATTCGCCTCAAGATCATCTTCGAATTGTGCGCCGACATAACGGGCGGTTGCCGACACTATGGCACCAGCGCCTGGCGTCCAACGCACCGTCGCATTTGCGGCATGCCGGGGGCTTTGTGCAGGTGTGAGTCCATTGAGGGCGCTGGCAATGCCCGATGCGCGCACTTTGCTGTGGCTGAACGCGTAAGATGCAGCAATGCTGACCGCACCAAATTGCGCTTCGCCGCTGAGCTCAACGCCCTTGGCAATGACAGCATCGACATTGCCGCGCTGGCGCAGGTTGTTGCCAATCGTGACGTTGGCGATGGCGTCGTTGAGCCTGTTGTAGAACAACGTTGCGCCAAGGGTCACGCCAGCGGCGGGCCGGACATCAAACCCCGCCTCAACACCGCGCAGCTTTTCCACGTTCAACGCTTCATTGGCGCGCGTTGCGACGGGGAAGACGGTGAACGGTCGGTAGAGTTCGTTCAGCGTGGGCAAACGAAAACCGGTATAGGCCGCGGTACGGAGCGCAATGCCATCGGTCGGCGCATATAGTGCGCCAACCCGCGCGCTGGACTGCCAATTTGCGCGATCGGCAAAGACATCATCGCGCACGACGGTTCCGTTGGTGGCGCGCTCAGCAAAAAAGCCATTGTCGATCGTCCAGCGGTCCGCGCGAATGCCGCCAGTCAGTGTCAGATCGCCAATCGTCGTATCATTCTCGGCGAAAACACCAAATGTCGCGCTGTTGCCACCGGCGTTGCGCCGCGCGGTGACGAGACCGGTGACGCCGCTGTAGACATCCTCAAACAGCTCGCCTTCAGATAGCCGCGCATCGACGCCCATGCGCAATTGATGATCGCCGCCAACGGGTGGCCTGACCTCAATTTTGCCGCCGATCCCAGTGGATGGCGTGTTGCGTTGGTCGAGCGTTTTGCGGAAAGACGTGGCGCTAACCACGATGTTGGTAAAGTTGCGTGCCTGAACATAGGCCAGCGCGTCGACTTGCCAGCGGCCCTGCGACACGATGCGGATGCTCGCGTCTTGTCCTTCGGAGCTGCTGTCTGCGCCTGCAAAGCGCAAGGTGCGGTTGTCTTGAAACAGCAGCCCACGCAGCTGCAATTCTACCCCGTCCGCCAAAGGCGCAACAGCGCGCAATCCGGTTGACCAGCTGTCGTAGGCGGCGCGGACGTCGGTTGGCTGGCGTGTTGCGCGTGGCGCTGTGTAAAAGCCGTCGCCGCGATCCCACCGACCCGAAACGCTCACAAATCCGGCACCGAGATCCGTCGCAAGGCCAGCGGAAAGTTCGCTAGCGTTGCCGCTGCCATAAAAGGCCGACAAGGCCGCGTCGGGTAGGTCGGCCCGCCCCGCGCTGTTTAGCTCGATGGTCCCTGCGACGGCCCCTGCACCAAAGGCGCCATTGCCGCCGCCGCGCGTGACGCGAATGGACGATAAACGTTCGGGGGTCATTGCGCTAAAGGGGATGTAACCAAAAAACGGGTCTGCCTGAGGCACGCCATCCAGCAGCACCAGCGTGCGGCTTGACGCATTGCCCCCAAGCGCGCGCAACGTGGCACCTTGCGCCGATGGATTGGCTGACCGGCTGTCTGACCGCCGGAACTGTTGAAAGCCAGCGACATCGGCGAGGATATTTTCGATGCGGCCAGACGCTTCGCTGCTTAGGCGCGCGCGGTCGATTTCCACCGAGCCATAAGCCGGGTCACCCTTCGTCTGGTCCAGTCCTTTTCCGGTGACAATGATAATCGGTTCTGCACTCTCCTGCGCATAAGCAGCAGGCGTACCGATGGCGATCGCCAGCAGCGAGGTTCGAGCCAATAGCGTGATCATGCAGGTTTCCGAAAAAATGAAGGATAAGGATATTGCGGCGTTCTGAAGCCCATATATGCACCGTCACCAATTTTTGAACCATAATATACCGAGGTTGCATTAATGGTCTGACACGGGCATTGGCGGCGCACGGAATTAGGAGAAAAGCTATGCGTCAAATCGATCATTTCATTAGCGGTGGCACAGGCGCCAGCGCATCGCGTTTTGGCGATATCATGGATCCAAACAATGGCGGCGTTCAGGCGCGCGTTGCATTGGGCGATGCCGCTGTGTTGGAACGCGCGGTGCAGGCAGCATTGGCTGCGCAACCTGCGTGGGCGACGACTAACCCGCAGCGCCGTGCACGCGTGATGTTCGAATTCAAGCGTCTGGTTGAAGCAAACATGGACGAGCTGGCGCATATGCTTTCGTCCGAACATGGCAAGGTCATTGCCGACAGCAAGGGCGACATTCAGCGCGGGTTGGAAGTCATCGAATTTTGCTGCGGCATCCCGCATGTACTAAAGGGCGAATATAGCCAAGGCGCCGGCCCCGGCATTGATGTATATTCTATGCGTCAGCCAATCGGCGTTGGAGCAGGCATTACCCCGTTTAACTTCCCCGGCATGATCCCCTTGTGGATGTGCGGCCCCGCGATTGCGACGGGCAATGCCTTCATCATCAAACCAAGCGAACGTGACCCAAGCGTTCCTGTGCGCTTGGCGGAACTGTTTATCGAAGCTGGCTTGCCGGAAGGCATTTGTCAGGTCGTGCATGGTGACAAGGAAATGGTCGACGCCATATTGGACCACCCCGCCATTGGCGCGGTCAGCTTTGTCGGCTCGTCCGACATTGCGCATTATGTCTACAACCGCGGCGTTGCCAACGGCAAGCGCGTGCAGGCCATGGGCGGCGCAAAGAACCACGGTATCGTCATGCCCGACGCAGACCTCGACCAAGTCGTCAATGATTTGGCTGGCGCGGCCTTTGGTTCAGCCGGCGAACGCTGCATGGCGCTTCCTGTCGTCGTGCCAGTTGGCGACGACACTGCAGAGCGTTTGAAGGCGAAGCTCATTCCGGCGATACAAGCCCTACGCGTCGGCGTCTCGACCGATGCCGAAGCGCATTATGGTCCGGTTGTAACCGCACAGCATAAGGCAAAGGTTGAGGGCTGGATACAGACCTGCGTTGATGAAGGCGGCGAGCTGATTATCGATGGACGCGGGTTCAAGCTTCAGGGACATGAAGAAGGTTACTTCATTGGACCAACTTTGTTCGACCATGTCACAACCGACATGGAAAGCTATAAGGAAGAAATCTTCGGCCCAGTGCTGCAGATCGTCCGCGCGGCCAACTTTGAAGAGGCCTTGGCGCTTCCGTCGAAGCACCAATATGGCAATGGCGTCGCGATCTTCACGCGCAATGGCCACGCTGCCCGTGAATTTGCGGCACGCGTCAATGTCGGCATGGTCGGCATCAACGTGCCGATCCCCGTGCCGGTGGCCTATCACAGCTTTGGCGGCTGGAAACGCTCTGCCTTTGGTGACACCAACCAGCACGGCATGGAAGGCGTGAAGTTCTGGACCAAGGTCAAGACCATCACCCAGCGTTGGCCAGATGGCTCGCCCGACGGTGGCAACGCGTTCGTCATTCCCACAATGGGATAAGCCAAATGAAAATCGCATTTATCGGTCTTGGCAATATGGGCGGCGGCATGGCCGCAAACCTCGTTAAGGCAGGACACAGGGTACATGCGTTTGACCTTTCGGCGGACGCTTTGATGCGGGCGCAGGAAAATGGCTGCGCCACGTTTACCTCCGTGCGTGATGCGGTGGATGGCGTTGACGCTGTCGTATCGATGCTGCCCAATGGCACAATCGTCGATAGCGTATTTGAAAATGATGTATTGGGCCACGCCCCCAAGGGCGCGGTGTTGCTCGATTGTTCGACAATTGACGTGGATACCGCGCGCAAGGTGACGGCGGGTGCGGTCGCAGCGGGCTATGACATGGTTGATGCGCCCGTCTCGGGCGGCATTGCGGCGGCCAATGGGGGCACGTTGACCTTCATGGTGGGTGGCACCGATACCGCCTTTGCGCGGGCAGAGCCTATCCTGTCGGCGATGGGCAAGGCTGTCATTCATGCGGGCACATCAGGGGCCGGTCAGGCGGCAAAGATATGCAACAATATGCTGCTCGGTGCATCGATGATTGCGACCTGCGAAACTTTTGCCATGGCGGAGAAGCTCGGGCTCGACCTTCAAACCTTTTACGACATTTCGTCGAAAGCCTCTGGCCAAAATTGGTCGATGACCAGCTATTGCCCTGTTCCCGGCGTCGGACCGACTTCGCCTGCCGATAATGATTATCAGGGCGGCTTTGCGACCGCACTGATGCTGAAGGACCTTAAGCTGGCGATGGAAGCTGCGCAGTCCGTCAACGCCGATGTGCCCATGGGCGCGCGGGCGGCCGAGCTATACGCGCAATTTGATGCCGCTGGAAAAGGCGGCATGGATTTTTCGGCGATCATTCAAAGCCTGAAAAACTAACGCAAAACATCTGCGCGCTGCGCTTTGATGATGCAGCGGGATTGCCACCGCGACCCAAAACATTCTAGAACCACCAAGACATTCAATCTTACCCGTCTAGCAGATCATATATGGCCTGCGCTGATATTGAGGAGTTTACCGTGCAGTCAGTCACCACGCAGAAAATCGATGATATCCTTGTTGTTCTTGTCGATAACCCGCCCGTTAATGCGTTGTCATGGCATGTCCGGCAGGGGCTGAAAGACGGTTTTGAGCAGGCACTTGCCGACGACTCGGTCAAAGCGATTGTGCTGCGTTGCGCGGGATCAACCTTCATTGCAGGCGCCGACATCACCGAATTTGGAAAGGCGCCGCAAGGGCCTGATTTCAACGCGGTGCTCAACATGATTGAAGCGGCGCATAAGCCTGTCGTCGCTGCCATCCACGGGACGGCGCTTGGCGGCGGATTGGAAACGGCGCTTGTCTGCCATTACCGTATCGCGGTTCCATCGGCCCGGCTTGGTGTGCCTGAGGTCAAGCTTGGCCTGCTGCCGGGTGCGGGTGGCACGCAACGGCTTCCGCGTGTCGTGGGGATTGAGGCTGCCGCAACTATGTGCGCACTTGGGGAGCATTTGCCCGCTGCTAAGGCAGCCGCAATTGGCTTAGTCGACAAGCTTGCCGGTGAAGATAGTCTGGCGGAAGATGCCATCGCTTATGCACGCGAATTGATTTCTGCCGGTCCTCGGCCAACCCGCGACCGGCCTCTGACCGGCGACGTCGGCGTCATTGAACAGTTGAAGGCTGCCAATGCGAAAAAATGGCGCGGCTTTGATGCGCCTTACGCCAATTTGGCGTGCGTTGAGGCCGCGACACGCCTGCCATTTGATGAAGGCATGCAATTCGAGCGCACGGAATTTCTCAAGCTGATGGGCGGTTCGCAATCGGCTGCGCAGCGCCACATGTTTTTTGCCGAACGACAGGCTGCGAAGATTGATGGATTGCCCAAGGATTTGGCCCTGCGCGCCATTAAGAAAGTCGGCGTCATTGGCGCAGGCACCATGGGCGGCGGCATATCGATGAATTTCCTGTCCAAGGGGATTCCCGTGACCATCGTTGAGATGGTTCAAGAAAATCTGGATCGCGGCGTGGGCGTCATCCGCAAAAATTACGAAAATAGTGCCGCCAAGGGCCGCTTCACGACTGAACAGGTCGAGGGCATGATGGGTCTGCTGACGCCGTCACTCGCGCTTGAGGATCTCGCAGATTGCGACCTCGTGATTGAAGCCGTGTATGAAAGCATGGACGTCAAGAAAGAGGTGTTTGGCAAACTTGATGCCATTTGTAAGCCCGGTGCGATTTTGGCGTCGAACACATCCTATCTCGATGTTGATGAAATCGCGGAGAGCACCTCGCGGCCCCAAGACGTGGTGGGCATGCACTTCTTCTCGCCTGCCAATGTGATGAAATTGTTGGAGGTCGTCCGCGGTGCAAAGACTGCGGACGATGTGCTCGCGACCGCGATGGCCATCGGCAAGAAAATTGGCAAAGTGGCGGTGGTCGCTGGTGTCTGTCATGGCTTTATTGGCAACCGGATGCTGTCAACGCGCCAACAACCCGCGATGCAATTGTTATTGGAAGGCGCAACACCGGCGCAAATAGACAAGGTCCATACCGATTTTGGCATGCCGATGGGGCCTTTCCAGATGAGCGATTTGGCTGGCCTTGATATTGGCTGGCACCGCGACCCAAGCCGCATTGAAACGATCCGTGATGCGCTGTGTGCGGCGGGACGTTTTGGTCAGAAAAACGGCAAGGGCTTTTACGATTATGATGAAAAGCGCGTCGGTACACCAAGTGCTGAGGCGCTCGCGATCATTGAAGAGTTCCGGTCGACCTCTAACTTGCCGAAACGTGACATCAGCGATCAGGAGATTGTCGAGCGGACACTCTACCCGATGGTTAATGAGGGCTACAAAATACTTGAGGAAGGCAAGGCCCAGCGGCCGTCCGATATCGATGTGGTCTGGATCTATGGCTATGGCTGGCCCATTTATCGCGGCGGCCCCATGTTCTGGGGCGATCTTGAAGGTGCTGGCAAGATCGTAGAAGCACTAGAGCGGCACGGCGTTGCGGTGGCAGAAAGCCTGAAGGCTAAGGCGTAAGTTCTAAGCGCCGATTAACAGTAATGGGTGCGAACGGTTGTCGTGAATGACGGCCGTTTGCACCTTATTGCCCGGCTACTGATCGATAGCCCACGTGCCGTGAACTTTATTGTGCATGGCGATGGGTGCCCGATAGTCGGGGGCGGGGTGTAATATCCCCGATATCACACATATTTGTTTCAGAATGTTTGTCGTCAGGCGTTTTGATGAGTGATTTCACCCAATGCGCCGATGAACTGGTCGGTGCATCGATCCCAATCGAAACTCTGCGCATAAGCAGTAGCGTCGGCTTTGCGCACATTAAGCGCGTTCTGAATCGCAGAGGACAGGTCGTCGCTTAAAGATCCGATCGGTCGTGGCAATTCGGACCAGGGGCCGCGACCATCTGGACCGATAATATCCAAAGGACCAGGGACGGGAAATGCAGCGACCGGAAGTCCAGATGCCAACGCTTCGATCATCACCAACCCAAATGTATCGGTTCGACTGGGAAATACAAAAACGTCTGCGGTGGCATAGGCGCTTGCCAGTTCAGTTCCCTTGAGCGTTCCTAGGAAAATGGCATTGGGATATTTTATTCTTAATTCAGACAAGGCAGGTCCGTCGCCGATCACGACCTTACTGCCTGCGACTTCCGCAGATAGAAAGGCTTCCAGATTTTTCTCCACGGAAACACGTCCCACGGAAATCATGACGGGTTTGGGTAGGTTTGCCAACAGAGGATGGTCGGGCTGATCTCCATGAAAAAGGCCATGGTCGATGCCGCGTGACCATAAGCGGGTATTGGGGATACCCCGCACCGAAAGCTCATCTATAAGGCCCCTTGTCGCGGTCAGGACGGCACGAGATGGCTTATGGAACATCCGCATGATTGGCCAGAACCACTCGGAGGATAGCCCCGTTCGTACGGCCAGATAATCCGGAAAGCGCGTATGAAATGCCGAGGTAAAGGGCACATCATGCGCAAGGCACCATGCCCGTGCGCTCCAGCCAATTGGGCCTTCGGTCGCGATATGGACAATATCTGGAGCCATGGCGTGTAAAGCCTTACGCACGCCAAAGCGGGGTGCCAGCGCAAGGCGTATTTCCGCGTAGCCGGGGCAGGGAATGGTGGTGAACCGGTCCGGTGCGATCACTTCGACGGTATGTCCGCGCGATTTCAGCCGGTTGACCGTTTCGGTCATGGTCCGGACAACGCCGTTGACTTGCGGCAACCAAGCGTCCGTTGCGATGGCGATCCTCACGCGGGGGTCAAAGCCCGCTTTTCCGCAGATTTCCGGACATGCTCGGCCCAATCGATAATCGCCATGGATCCGTCTTTGGCCTCGGTCAGCGCGGTGCAGCTTTCGACCCAGTCGCCGTCATTATAATAAGTGATCGATCCAAACTGCCGGATTTCCGCAGAATGGATGTGGCCGCAAACAACACCCTGTACACCGCGAAGCGCGGCTTCACGCGCCACCACTTCTTCATATTGCCCGATAAACTGCACCGCGTTTTTGACGCGCATTTTCAGATAGGATGACAGCGACCAATAAGGCATGTTCAATCTGCGGCGCACCGCGTTGAGAACGACGTTGGCTTTCAATAGCAACGTGTATGCTTGGTCACCCAAAAAGGCGAGCCAGCGGGCATATAGCACGATGCCGTCAAAGGCATCGCCGTGCGTCACGAGTAATGCGCGGCCGTCGGCGGTCTGGTGGATCGCCTCCAGTTGGACCTCAACGCCGCCAAAGCTCAGGCCTGCATAATCACGGAACATTTCGTCATGGTTGCCGGGAATATAGACGACGCGGGTGCCGCGATGCGCCATTTTTAACACTCGTCTGATGACTTCATTATGCTGGTCTGGCCAATACCAACCCTTGCGCAAACGCCAGCCATCCACAATGTCGCCGACCAGATACAGCGTCTCGCACTCGATGGAATGCAGAAAATCGCTTAGCAGCCCCGCCTGACAACCAGCTGTGCCCAAATGCACATCTGAAATCCACACCGTGCGAAACCGCATCTTTGGTTGGTAGCTTTTTGGTTCGGGCTTATCGAACCATGCCGGCAGTTTTGGACCTTTTTCATCGCTTTTAAAAAGCAGGCTGTCGCTTAATTCAGTGGTTGTCATATTGCCCATCCCCGTTGTCTTAATGAAACCCTAAACGACGGATGAGTCATGTGCGTGGCAGATCAATGACATTTTTTTTGCCATTGAAAATTGGCACATGTCATTATTTGACAGCTGCTACCTCTGCGTCAGGCAGAAGCGCACCCATGGCTTTGGCAAGCGTTGGTGCGATCGCCCGCATCAATGGACTATAGGGAAATATCCGTGCATGCCCTTGCTGCTAGACGCGAACTGGCACAGATCCGAAAGCGACTCCGGCTAAAAGCATCACTGTAATTTTACGCATTTTGGTACCTTCCCTGCATAGGTTTGCAGCGCCCAACTGGGGAAGGGTGGTGGCACTGTGATGCGGTTCTTGTGCGACTTTGATAGAAGTTATGTGTCTGAAATATTACTGAATTTAAAGCGCGGATTCTGCATCATCAAACAAGCTCCAAATATATTACAATTTTATTGCAGTGATGTCATATAAGTGTCATATTCAAGGGAGAGATGAGGAGAAAACGGATGAAACTGCTATTCGTAGGTGCTTTAGTAACTGGCCTGATGGGCGGTGCAGCCCACGCCCAACCGACCATGAATATTGAAACAGCATACCCAAAGGGGTCCATTGGCTATGAGGCTCTCGTAAAGGGCGACAATGCGCAGGCAGTTTCTCAAATACTGACAAGCGCGCAAGTGAGCCGGCATGATCCTGCGAAGCTGCTCAACCTTGGCCGTGCATATGCGCGTATGGGCCGTATGGAAGAGGCTTCGAATATGTTCGCCGCTGCGATGCAGAGCCGTGATAGCGTCGATCTGGTGCTCGCCGACGGCCGCGTGATGAATTCAAAAGACGCTGCGCGTAAGGCCTATGCCGGTTTGCAGATGCGGATTGCGACACGCTGATCCAAATTTCCTGAGGTAACGTCTTGCCTCTAACGCTTTATAAAAGGCGGGCCTAACGGCTCGCCTTTCGTCTTTTCTAGCGCATAATTTTGCTGTGAACCGCCTGTTCTGCGGCTGTCATATATCTGTCGCAAAACATTCTTCTAAATGCAATGTGATAAGCACAACCATGTCACAGCTCGCCCCTATTGGCCGCATGGTCAACGGGTGGGGCCTTATGATGATTCGATTCTGGTCCGTTGCATTTGCCCATCTCGGGCACGTCTTATTTGTTGCGGAGATTTAGAATGTTAAACCCAAAATTACGTGGGATCGTGTATGCGACGGCAGCTGCTGCCCTCGTCACCGGCTGTGGCGCAGATGATATCGCGTCACCAGGCACTGGTGGTAATATCACCATCAACAACCCGGCTGCACCTCCGCCACCACCACCGCCACCACCGCCACCTGCGACAGTTACACCTGCTGGTGGCTGCCCAACCATCGCTGATGCGCAAGGCTTGACCGACAGCGGCACCATCACTGGTCCAACCGGCACATATCGCGTCTGCACATTGCCAGCGCGCATCAACACCACCAGCACATTGCCAAAGATTGCCGGCGTTCTGTATCGTCTTGGTGGCCGTGTTGACGTTGGTACGGACCAAGGTCCTTCATCCACGAACAACGTCGTCACCTTGAACATCGATCCAGGCGTTATCGTCTTTGGCGGAACCGGCGTGTCATGGTTGAACGTTAACCGCGGTAACCGCATCAACGCTGTTGGTACGGCTGCCCTTCCAATCATCTTCACCAGCCGTGACAACGTCCTTGGTCTCAACAACGACAGCTCGATTGGTCAGTGGGGCGGTATCGTTCTTAACGGCCGTGCGCCAATCACGGATTGCGCAGCACCTGCTGCAACTCCAGGCACTGTTGCTTGCGAGCGTCAGGTTGAAGGCGCAGTTGACCCGGCACTTTATGGTGGCGCGAACACCGCCGATAACAGCGGCCGTTTGAGCTTTGTCCAAATTCGCTACTCGGGCTTTGTTCTTTCGGGCAACTCCGAACTGCAAGCACTGACCACTGGCGGCACCGGCACCGGTACTGTTCTGAACAACATCCAGTCGTTCAACAGCTCTGACGATGCCGCAGAATTCTTCGGCGGCAACGTCAACATGAAGTATTTCGTGTCGATCGGTGCGGATGACGATAACTTGGACACGGACACAGGCGTAAAGGCGAACTTCCAATATGTATTGGCAGTGCAGCGTCCAAATGCCGGTGACTCGATGATCGAAGCTGACTCGGACAACGCCACGGACGGCAATACGCCGCGCCAAAACGTACGTCTGTCGAACTTCACCTTCATTCAGCGCAACAACACCGGTAACCTGTCGGCAATGTTGCTGCGTGGTGGTACCGATTACAGCATGTTTAACGGTGTAGTTGTCAGCCCATCGACATCATGCCTGCGGATCAGCCGTGCACAGACAGTATCGGCAACAGCAAACGCAGCCATTGACGAAGCTGGCGCGCCAGTATTCCGTTCGGTTGTTATGCAGTGCGGATCGCCAGCCTTTGTTGGTTCGAGCGGTGTGACCGAGGCGCAAGTCAGCGCGGTGTTCGGTTCGGGAGCGAACAACAATAACAGTGCGTTCGTACCAAGCCTGACGTCATTGTTCATCAATGGTGCCACCGAAAACGCAGTTACAGCGTTCAACGCCAGCAGCATCGCATCTTACTTTGATGCAACAACCTATATCGGTGCTGTCCGTGACGCCAACGACACTTGGTATGCAGGCTGGACCTGCAACAGCTCGACGGCCAATCTGGGCACCAGCGTAACCGGTCTCTGCACCTCACTGCCAACATATTAATAGCTGGCGTATAATATCGGGTGAGGTGCGGCCAAGCGGGCATGCACCTCACCCTTTTTTCGAATTTATAAAAGGGAATTACAATGTTGAAGCCAGTGGAGGCAATCAGACTGTTGCTTTTGACGTCGGCGCTCGTTTCGCCTTCCATGCTGATGGCGCAAGACGCCGCAGCGGAACAGGCCGAACAAGCCAGTGCTGAAGCAGCACCAGCAGAAACGCCAACAGACGCAGCCGAGCCAGTCGAAGAGGATGTCGATGTCTCTATTCCGGGTGGCGAGGAAATCGTCGTACGCGGATATCTGGATCGCAACATTTCCAAGAACGCGGCGCAAGTCGTGTCCGTGCTGTCGAGCGCAGATATTGAACGTACCGGTGAAGGCGACATTGCCGGCGCACTATCGCGTGTCACCGGCCTAAGCGTCGTGGGCAGTGGATTTGTCTATGTGCGTGGCCTTGGTGATCGTTATTCGCTCGCATTGCTCAACGGTTCGCCGCTTCCAAGCCCTGAGCCATTGAAGCGCGTTGTTCCGCTCGATCTTTTCCCCACAAGCGTGATTGCATCTTCGCTTGTGCAAAAAACCTACTCGGCAAACTTCCCCGGCGAATTTGGCGGCGGCGTTATTAACCTGACAACCAAAGCGATCCCGCGCGAAACATTCCTGACGGTCGGCGGTGACTTGAGCGTCAATAGCGAGACCACCAATCAATTGGGCTACACATATTATGGTAGCTCGCAGGATTGGAGCGGTTTCGATAATGGCAACCGTGACCTAAAGCCCGCGCTTGCATCCTATCTCGCCAGCGGCGCTCGTATCAGCGCGGGTACCGTTGATACGCAGGCTATTGCTAGCGAGCTTATCACCGGCCGGAATGCTGTTGTTCAGCGTGACAAGAATCTGCCGCCAAATGGCTCAGGCACGATTACCGGCGGTACGAGCTTCGAAATCGGCGATGACATCACTATGGGGGTCATCTTCAACGCCGGTTACAGCAACAAATGGCGTACCCGCGACACGATCCAACAAACAGCATCGACGCTCGACCTGAGCCAGAAAGAGCTGGATTTCCGGAAAGTCATTACCGACAACCGTATGGTCGTGAACGGCTTGCTTGGCTTTGGTATCGAAGTGGGTGAACAAAAAATCCGTTTGACCAATCTGTTCATTCGCGACACGCTGAAACAAGCGCGTCTCGGTGTCGGCACCCGTCAGACAACATCGCCCACCGCGACATTGATGCAGCAGGATACAGCATGGTTCGAACGCCAGTTGGTCGATAGCCAGCTGGTCGGTGAGTTCAAATTGTCACCTGACGTGAATTTGAGCTTCCGTGCAGCCTACGCCAATTCTCAGCGCGAGGCGCCGGATGAAATCAGCCTCGAATATTATCGCAGCAACATCACGTCGGATCCTTATGGCCAATTGTTCATCAACCGTCTCAACAACGGTCAACAGGGAAGCGCCGAAGTCAGCTATTCCTTTCTGAATGAAAATCTGTGGGCTGGTGGTTTGGATCTGTCGGCAAAGGTCACGCCGGATATTACCGCGACGATAGGCTATGCCTATTCGGATACGGCGCGCCGCACCGAACGCCGTGACTTTCAGTTTGTTGCACCCGGCGGCACGCCCATCGCGCCGTCATTATTCCGTCCAGACCTTTTGCTGCAACCGGACATTATCGATTTTTACAACATCGCGTTGATCGATACCAACGAAGCAAACCCGGTCTTTGACGCAAGCTTGGTAAACCATGCAGGTTACGGCCAAATTCAGGCGTTCATTACGCCGGCGATCAGCCTAAACCTTGGTGTGCGTTACGAAACGGCTGAACAGACTGTTGTTCCGGTTCAGGTCTTCACGACGCCAACGGCATCGCTTGCCTCCACCAGCTTGGATCAGAGCTATTGGTTGCCTGCAGCGACGCTGACGTGGGACATGAATGAACAGATGAAGTTCCGGTTGAGCGCGTCGAAAACCATCGCGCGTCCGCAATTCCGCGAACTGATTTTCCAGAACTTTTACGATACAGACTCCAACCGTCTTTTCCGCGGAAACCCGCTGTTGACGGACAGCCAGCTGTACAATGCTGAAGCACGCTATGAATGGTATTTCGACCGTGAGCAGCGTTTCACTATTGCCGGTTTCTTCAAGCGTATCGATAGTCCTATCGAGTCGTTCTCAAGCTTTGATGATAACTCCGTTATCACCAGTTTCGCGAATGCACCGAAGGCTGATTTGTACGGTGTTGAAATCGAAACGCAGAAATATTTCGATCTCTCTGCCATTGGCGACGAAGGCTTTTTTGCGACACGTCGCGCGGTTGTCATTGCCAACTACACCTACACAAAGTCAAAGATCAGTGTGAAGGCGGGCGATCAGGTTGCGGTGTTTAACGCATCGTCCACCGACGCACTCGACTTCTTCACCGACGGTTCGTCATTGACCGGCCAAGCCGATCATCTGATCAATCTGCAATTCGGCCTCGAAGATACCGAGCGCTTGTCACAGCAGACAATCTTGCTCAGCTATTCGACCGATCGGGTTACCAGCCGTGGTGCATCAGGCCAGCCCGATATCAAGGAAAAGCCTGGCATCCAGCTCGATTTCGTTGCGCGTGAAGGCTTTACGCTTGGTGGCAAAGAAGCGGAACTGAAATTCGAAGTCCGTAACCTGACCAACACCAAATATCAGGAGTTTCAGGAAAACGGCGCGAACAAGATTTTCTACAACCGTTACAAACAAGGCATCAGCGCCTCAATCGGTGTAGAGCTTAACTTCTAAAGGGAAAACAGCACCCTGACTCGCGGCGGCACGTTGGATTCAACGTGTCGCCGTCATTTTTTCTGGCGCGCTGCATTCGTTTATGGGCGTCACTAAACTGTCATTTGAGAGTCACTCGACGGTCACAGCCGCGCGTTAGGGTCTTATCATCAAGCGGATTCGTCCGGGGGACTTAGTGGCAATGACATTGGCAGAAAGGGTTAAAGCGCAGTCGCACCGATTCAGTTCTGTGCCCGCCGGTCGCCTGATCCTTGGCGTTCTGGCCATATTCACCGCCGTTCAAACCGCACGTCTTTTCTGGATATTGTTAACGCCGGTTGGCCCGGTCAATGACTGGCGCGCGCCGTCGGTTAATATTGTGCCACAGTCCGCACGCATGGCGCTATTTGCCGGATTTGACCCGTTTTTTCGCAATGACGCGGCGACGGCGTCCACCCAGAGTGTCACATCGTTAAGCCTGACATTGTTCGGCGTGCGTACCAATGAAAGTTCGGGCGGCGGTTCGGCTATCATCGCGGGTGAAGATGGCGTGCAGAACAGTTTTGCCATTGGCGAAGAAGTCGCGCCCGGCGTCACTTTGGATTCCGTTGCATTTGACCATGTCATATTGTCGCGCGGCGGCGTGAAAGAATCGCTGTATCTTGATCAGTCGGTGCCTGCGGAAACGGTTAGCCCGCCTGCATCAGGTACGTCAGCCACGCCACCGGCGTCCAGCGCAGGCGTGGGCCTGAATGCCGAGACGCTGCAAAAGTCGATCGGCTTTGCACCGCGCAATGAAGGGGGCAGGGTCACCGGTCTCGTTCTGCAAGCCCGCGATGATGGCACGATGTTGCGCCTCGCCGGATTTCAGGCTGGCGACATTGTCGTTGGCATAAACGGCCGCCCCGTATTCTCGGCGGCGGACATTGCTTCTCAAATCAGGCCCGGAGCCCGCTTAAGCGTTGAAGTTGAACGTGGCGGTGCAAAGGTCCCCATTGCTCTAAATCTGGAACAACAGTGATCCGTAAATTTACCCTTTTGGCGGCGTGTAGCGCGCTCGTTTTTGCCCAGCCTATCGCCGCGCAGCAGACATTGAATGTGCGTGATGCCGACATCCGTGCCTTTGTTCAGGATGCCGCCCGCGTCACGGGCCAGACGTTCATTGTGGATGGCCGCGTGAATGGCAAGGTTTCGGTGGTTACCGACCGGCCATTGTCGCGTTCGGAATATTTTGAAGTGTTCCTATCGACGCTGCGCGCAAATGGCCTTGTTGCGATTCCCATTCGTGGCGGTGGTTACCGGATCCAGCCTTCCGATGGCGCTGCAACGCAGCCGACGCGCGTCGGTAGCCGGGCCGCAACTTCAAGCCAGTTTGTAACGGAAGTATTCCGCCTGCGTTCTATCGACGCCACCTCAGCTGTGGAAACGTTGCGTCCATTGATAAGCCGCGAAGGTTCGTTGACGGCCAATAAAAATGCCAACAGCCTTGTGGTCGCCGATTATGCCGACAATATTGGCCGCATCCGCGACTTGCTCCGTCAGATTGACCGCGACAGCGCCGCGACCCAGATCGTCGCGCTCGATAATGCCGGTGCGCGTGAAATTGCCACCGCGCTTCAGGCGCTGGCTGGTCAAGGCGGCGGCGAGGGTGCGAGGCCACCTGTTTCCATCGCGGCCATTGATAGCAGCAACGCCATTGCGCTGCGTGGTGATCCGACGTCGGTTGCGCGCTTTGCCGCGATGGCCAAGGAATTGGATGCGCGCGCACAATCAGGCGCCGAAATTCGCGTGTACCGGCTTGAGCATGCCAACGCCGCTACCTTGCTGGAGACGGTCCAGTCGTTGATTGGCGGGCAGAGCGGATCGTCTGTATCTAGTAATGCGCCACCTGTTGCTGCGCCAGCTGCAGGCGGCGGCGCTGCCCCTGTCGCTGCGCCTATCGTTGCATCTTCGTCGGGAGCCGGCCCCAATGGCATTGGTGGCCGTGGCCCCGTTGTGGTGACCCGCTATGAAGGGACCAACGCCCTTATCATCGCCGCAAACCCCGAAATGCAACGCACGTTGGGCGAGCTCATCCGTCAGCTGGACACACGGCCCGAACAGGTTCTGGTTGAGGCAATCGTTGTTGAAATCGGCAATGAAGCGGCAAAAAAGCTTGGCGTACAATTCCTCGTCGGTGGCAAGGACGCACCATTTGCGGCGACAAATTACGCCAATGCCTCACCCAATATCCTGACGATTGCGGGTGCAATTGGCGCCGAAGAACTGACGCGCACCACGACGACGGTGAATGGCAATACGACCACGACCGCAACGAACAGCGCGCTGGGTGATAGCCTGCAGGAAGCGGCTGCTGCATCGATCCTGAGCGCTACTGGCGGCTTTGGTGGCTTTGCTATGGATATCGGCAAAAATGCGGTCTTTGGCACGATTATCAATGCAATTGCCGCGGACACCGAATCCAACTTGCTGGCGACGCCGCATATTGTGACGCTGAATAACCAAAAGGCAAAGTTCCTCGTCGGACAAGAAGTGCCCGTGAGCAGCGGCGAGCAATTGTCCGCCAATTTCGAAAACGCCTTCCGCACGGTTCAGCGTCAGGAAGTCGGCATCAAGCTTGAGGTGACCCCGCAAGTGAACGCGCAGGGCGATGTGAAACTGTTCCTGAAACAGGAAGTGTCGAGCGTTGCAGGGCCGGTGTCATCGCGCTCCAGTGACCTTATCCTCAACAAGCGCGAGTTTGAAACGACATTGACCGTTGGTGACGGACAATTGCTCGCCATCGGTGGTCTGCTCAATGATGATGAGCGCCGCACGATTGAGCGTATTCCGCTTTTGAGCGACATTCCGCTCATTGGCGAACTGTTCAAATCACGCAGCCGCAGTCGCAGCAAAACCAATTTGATGGTCTTCATTCGGCCGACCATCTTGCGTAGCCGCGAAGATGGCGACCGGTTGACGGCGCGACGTTATGACTATGTCCGCGACATGCAGTTGACGCGCAATCCAGATGCCGAACCCAGCATCGACGAATTGCTGCGCGATTATATGGGCACTGTACCGCCGGTGGCGCCGGATGTTCGGACAAATGACATCATGATCGGTGCTGATGGCAATTTGACGCGGCCCCAGACAGGTGGCGCGTTGCAACCGACGGAGGTTCCGGCAAGCGCGGTCTCGTCCGCCACTGGGGATCCGCAATCATGACATCGCACGAGGGGACGACCGAGCAAGCATCCAATATACCGGCGGAGGCAAACGTCGCAATTGCACCGGCTTTGATCGCGCCTCTGCTCGATTTGCCTTATGCCTTTGCCAAGGCGCATGGTCTGGTGCTGCGGCATGAAAGCGATGGTCGCATCGTTGTTGCGATGCGTGAGGGCGCTGATCCGCTGATGTTGTTAGAGGTCCGGCGCTATCTGTCGATGCCCTTCGATGTCGAAATGGCGGACAATGCGACCTTTGACCGTTATTTGTCCGACCATTATGCCATGGATGGCAGCGCGGCGGCGATGGCTGGCTCAATCGGAACCAATGACGGCGACCTGCTGTCCGATATGTTGCCGAGCGCGGACGATTTGCTCGACAGCGCCGATGACGCGCCCGTCATCCGTCTCATCAACGGCATCATTGCTGAGGCTGTCCGCCAGGGCGTATCCGATATTCACGTCGAGCCATATGAAACGGGCCTGGTCATTCGCATGCGCGCCGACGGTGTGTTGCAGGAACGCCTCCGCTTGCCTGCTAATGTCGCACCGGTTGTCGTCAGCCGTATCAAGGTCATGGCGCGCCTCGACATCGCCGAGCGCCGCATTCCGCAGGATGGCCGCATCGGTCTGACGCTGGGTGGCAAGCTTGTCGATGTGCGTGTGTCGACCCTGCCGAGCCGCGCGGGCGAACGCGTGGTCATGCGTATCTTGGACAAGGAAAATGCCGGCATTTCGCTCGATTTGCTCGGTATGTCGGAAGAAACGCTCAAAATCCTCAATGAGGCATTGGCCGAACCCAATGGCATCATATTGGTCACAGGACCAACGGGGTCGGGTAAAACGACGACCTTATATGCTGGTCTCAAGCGGCTGAACGATGGCACGCGCAATATCCTCACAGTCGAAGATCCGGTGGAATATGCCGTGGAAGGCATCGGCCAGACTCAGGTCAATGCAAAGGTCGGCATGACTTTTGCGGCAGGACTGCGCGCCATACTGCGTCAGGATCCCGATGTCGTTATGGTCGGCGAAATCCGCGATCGTGAGACGGCCGATATCGCCGTCCAAGCTGCGCTGACGGGGCACCTTGTGCTCACCACCGTGCATACCAACGATGCACTGGGTGCGATCACGCGGATGCGCGATATGAAGGTGGAGCCCTTCCTGCTCGCCTCCACCTTGCGTGCGGTCGTCGCCCAGCGATTGGTGCGCCGTCTATGCCCAAGCTGCCGCGAAACGGTTCAGGCCGATGGTAACGCGGCGTCGTTGTTGGGCTTTGACAAGGGGACAGCGGTCTACAAGGCCGTTGGCTGTCCAGAGTGCAACAACACAGGGTTCCAAGGCCGCATCGGGGTGTTTGAAGCGGTCCGTGTCGATGACACCATTCGCCGTCTCATCAACGATGGTGGCGATGAGGCAATCCTTGCGCGCCATGCCTTTGTGAACCAGCCCAATTTGAGCGCAGCCGCGCGCAAACTGGTGCGTGCGGGCTACACGACACCCGAAGAAGCCATTCGCATTTCGCGGCGCGAAGACATTGTAGATGCCTGAATTCGCATATCATGCGATTGACCCTGATGGCCGCGAACAGCGCGGACGGATCGCTGCGGCCAATGATGATGCCGCGCGCGATCGCCTGACGTCCAAGAATCTCTATATTGTGAGCGTCGCACCCGCGCCGGCGCGCGTGTCGGTCCTCGCCAGCCTGCCGATTAAGCGGCAGCCGCGTTTGAATGCCAAGCAGCTGACTTTGTTTACCCGGCAACTGTCGTCATTGGCGCAGGTTTCTCCATTGGAGGAAGCGTTGCGGACGATTAGTCGCCAGAGCGAGCAGCCGCATGTCCGGCAGATACTGACGGAAGTGCATGCAGGCGTGGTCGAGGGCCAACGCCTGTCCGAAGCCATGCGCCGTGAAGGCAACAGCTTCCCGCCATTATACCGCGCAATGATTGCTGCGGGTGAGGGGGCGGGCACATTGCCGCTTATTACGGAACGTCTTGCGGTATTGCTCGAACGGCAGGCCGAGATGCGCGGCAAATTGATTGGTGCGCTGGCCTATCCCGCAATTTTGTCACTGGTCGCGATTCTGGTGGTCATGGGCCTCATGGTCTCCGTGGTCCCGCGTGTTGTCGAACAGTTTGACAATGTGGACCAGCAATTGCCGCTGATTACGCGCATCGTCATTGGCATATCGGCGTTTTTGGCGAATTATTATTGGGTGATTATTATCGCTGTCATCCTTGGTGGCTTGCTGTTTGCGCAAGCGCTTAAGCGGCCAGCGTTCCGCCTGTCGGTTGACCGCACGGTGCTGCGCATTCCGTTGCTTGGGAAGCTGCTGCGCAACCTGCACGCTGCGCGCATGGCGCGCACCTTGGCCACAATGGTTGCCAGCCGCTTGCCGTTGCTGGAGGGCCTGCGCCTGACGGGCGGCACCATTCGCAATAAAGTGCTCTCCGCCGCCAATGACGATATCGTGGAATCGGTGCGGAGCGGGGGCAGTCTGTCGGGTGCCATGCGCACAAGCGGGGTTTTTCCGCCGCTGCTGGTATATTTGACCGCAAGCGGTGAGAGCGCCGGGCAGTTGGATACCATGCTCGAACGCGCGGCGGAATATCTCGAACGCGAATTCGATAATTTCACCAGCACCGCACTGTCGCTTCTCGAACCACTCATCATCGTGGCAATGGGCGGCGTTGTTGCTGTCATCATTTTGGCAATTTTGCTGCCTATCCTTCAACTTCAAAACCTCACGGGACTTTAGTCATGCTCCGCATCATTTTTAATCTGTTCACCGACACAAGCCGTCCGTCAGCGAAATTTAGCCGCAAGGCTGTGGCGGCACAGCGCAATGGCTTCACCTTGGTCGAAATGATGGTGACCTTGTTCATTCTGGCGCTGCTGACGACCATCGTCGCCCTCAACGTCTTGCCAAATCAAGACAAAGCAATGGTGCAAAAGGCAAAGGCCGACATCGCGGTCTTGGGACAAGCGCTTGAGACATATCGTCTGGATAATCTGACCTATCCAGATGCCGGTGCCGGATTGCAGGCTTTGGTCACGCCGCCTGCCGCTGCTGGTATGCGCAGCGTGGGTTATATCAAAAAATTGCCGTCGGATCCGTGGAACCGCCCGTACCAATATACAACGCCGGGCAAGAACGGCGCTTTTAACATCTACTCGCTTGGCGCCGATGGCGCGCCGGGTGGCGAGAATGAAAATGCCGATATTTACGGCGACTAAGCCGTCCATCCATCCCAATGTAAAAGCCGATGAACGCGGTTTCACTTTGGTGGAACTGATGGTGGTTATTTTCATCATCGGCATTGCGAGTGCAGCGGTCGTCATGACGGTGCAGTCAACCGATCGCGGTGCACGTGATGAGGCGGAGCAATTTGCCGCGCGCGTTGCTGCCTTGCGCGATCACGCCATATTACAATCGCGCAGCATGGCGGTAACCGTGCGCCCGTCTGGCTATGGTTTTGAGGCGCGTAATGCTGGCGCGTGGCAACCATTGTCCGAGGCACCTTTTACGGCGACGGATTGGAAAAGTGGCACCTCTGTGCAAATGGCTGGTGCGCGGCAAATGCGCATCGCGTTTGACAGCACGGGTATGCCATCGAGCGCAGCCAAAATTACGCTAAAGCATGATGCGGTGACCGTAACACTTGCGCTGGCCGCGACCGGAGACGTGCGCATTGTCCGGTAATTCACAACCAACACAAAATGGCTTCACATTGTTGGAGATCATGGTTGCCCTGGCGATTTTCAGCCTTGCTGCGCTGGCGATGGTCCGCCTGCAGGGCTATTCGGTGCGCTCCACATCCAATTTGGGTGACAGCGGCATGGCATGGCAAGTGGCGCGCAATGTGGCGGTCGAAATCCTGTCAAACCCCGCGCCGCCAACCTTGGGCGAAACACGTGGCGAAGAAATGAATGGCGGCCAGACTTGGCGCTGGACGGCAACCGCAAGCCCGACCGATGACACGCGCCTCGTGATGGTCGACATCGACGTTGTCGGCACCGGCAATGCCGCCTTGCGTAAGGCGCGTCTGACCATCGCAAGGCCGGTTGAACAATGAACACGGCGCGGCAATCGGAGGCGGGATTTACGCTGATTGAGCTGTTGGTGGCGCTGGCCATTTTTGCGCTCATTTCGGTTGCTGGCGTTACGCTTCTGCGGTCTGGCACAGACACGCAAATTGCGGTGAAAGAACGTCTTGGTGAAATGGCGCTTTCACAACGTCTGACCAACGCGCTGGAGGCGGATCTGGCGCAAGCCATCGCACGGCCCGTGCGCGACCAATCCGGACAGCCGGTGCCTGCCTTCACCCAAGGCGATGCGACTGTGTCCGGCGGCATATTTGGGCTGGTGCGGGCCGGCTGGTCCAATTTTGATGGCGCGCCACGCGCGGGCCTGCAACGCGTGACCTATGCGCTTGAGGATGGGGCGTTGAAACGTCTGAGCTGGCCCATGTTGGACGGTGCTGCGCCTGCTGACGCGGCAACGATGCTTGAGGACGTTGTGACAGCGACCGCCGAATATCGCGATGATAAAGGGCAATGGCGGGGTGATTGGACCGCAACCGATGCGAACGCCTTGCCACGGGCAATCGCCCTGAAGGTTACCGTTAAGGGCAAGCCTGAACAGCGCATGTTGTTCCTTGTGGGGCCGCAGACCCGCATCTTGCCAACACCGAGTGCAGAAGAAGGGGCCGCTGGCTGATGTTGCCCAAGTCATCTGAACGCGGCGCGGCGTTGTTGTCGGTATTGCTGATGGTCGCCGTGCTTGCGGTCATTGCAGCGACGACGCTGGACCGGCTGACGCTGTCGAGCAAATTGTCCACCAATGGCAATAACCTCGCTCAGGCGCGGATGTTTACCTACGCCGCTGAGTCGATTGCGGCGGCGCGGATTGAGGACCTTGTCGCACGCGATGCTGCGCAAACCACTTTGGCAGGCGGCTGGCTGGGGGCTCCGCAAAGCCTGCCTATCCCCATCGGTACGGCAACGGCGACGGTGCGTGACGCAGGCAATTGTTTTAACCTTAATAGCTTGGTGACTAAGTCGGAGGAACGATATCAGGCCAGCACGACGGGTCAGGATCAGTTGACGTCGTTGTTGGTGGTTCTTGGCACTGATGAGAACGCTGCCCGCGCAATCGCAGCTGCAGCAGCGGATTGGGCCGATAGCGATATTACCCCGCTGCCCAATGGCGCAGAGGATGATGCGTACCGCGCCGCGCCTGTGCCTTATATGGTTGCCAATCGGCCTTTCGCCCACCCAAGCGAGCTGCGCGCGGTAAAGGGCGTGAGCCCCGCCATTTATAGCAAGCTGCAGAACTGGATTTGCGTTCTACCCGAAACCATATTGTCGCCGCTGAACGTCAATACCCTATTGCCCGAACAGGCGCCATTGTTGGCGATGCTTTTCCCGCCAGGTAAATTGAATATTGCGACCGCGCGGAGCTATCTCGCCAAGCGGCCATCGAGTGGCTATGGCAGCCTCATTCGATTCTGGGCTGCCCCCGAACTGGCAGCGTTGGAGCCGGCACCTCTGGTTCAAGGGCAGGTCAAACTGACGAGCAATTATTTCTTGCTGGATACACGGGTATCGCTTGGGGAACTGGCGCTCGCCGGGGAATCGATGATCGTCGCTTCGCCTGCGCCAGCGCGCGTCATTTGGCGCAGTTGGGGGGAAGAGGAATGACCGTCGTCATCCTGCGCTTCCCGTCGTCCGACGTCGACGACCCTGCACTTTTCCGCGTGACCGACGGCGTGTGGCAACATGCCGGTTCATTGTCCGAATTTATGCCTTCGGCGGATGATGAAACAGTGATGGCTGTGGTGTCGCCTGCTGATGTGCGTTGCAGCTGGTTTTCGCTGCAAGGGTTGGAGGCGCGCCAAGCAGAAGGCGTGGCCAAGCTTCGCGCCGCCGAACAATCGCTTGGACTGGTGCACAGCAGTGCGGCGCAGCATGTTGGCGATGATTATGTAACAGCCACAATCGCGCCCGAAGTCATGCAATATGGGCTGGATCGCCTAGCAGCGCACGGCGTGAACCCGGACATTGTTGTGCCATTTGGCCTCGCCATTGACCCACCGACGGACATGGTCGTCACCGGCGAGTTTGATGGCATGAATGTTCTTCGCAGCGCCCAATTTGCAATGCCCGATGAGCCTGTTTTCCGCAGCATTTTTGCGAGCCAGACTGCGGTCGAGATTTTGGACGCGGACACAGTGCGGACAATGCTTTGGACATCGAGCCAGCAACCGTTGCTCAATTTCCGCGAGGGTATCTTTGCCAAGAAAGTGCGGTCCATCTGGGTAACGGCAGAACAGCTGACATGGATCAAGCGCCTATGCGTTGCGCTTGTGGCGATCAGTGCGCTGACCATGTTGGTGACACTGGGGAAATATTGGAGCGCCACCAGCAACGAAAACAGCATCGCGCTGGCCGCCGCGCAAAAGGTTGATCCAGCAATCACCGATATTGATCAGGCGGAGGCACAACTGGCCGCCGCCATGCGCAAAAAAGGCATAATGCAAGGGCGCTTTTCGCCATTGTCGGCCGCGTTGTGGCGCAGTGTGAAAGCGTCGCCCAATGTATCGGTGCGTGACATGCGCTTTGGCCAAGATGGCGTTCTGTCGGTCGTTTTGGCCGCGCCAAGTTCCGACAATATCAACCAGACACTAATCGCCATACAGCAGGATGGTTTTCCCATCACCGCCACACCG
>NZ_JBIIMC010000043.1:0-13304 GCF_044338195.1 Sphingorhabdus sp.
GCGGCGCCGGTGGTGCAAAAGACGATTACACGCATCGGCCCGTTGATGGGAATTATCCCTGACATGAAACGCGATGTTGATGTATCGGAACTCATGCCTTTATTGTGGAAGGCGAAGGGAGAGCAATAGTGAAGCTCGGGCAATTGGTAAGCGATGCCGATCCGGCATTTGCCGACAGAACAGTGACCGGCTTTGCCATCGACCATCGGAAGATTGCGCCCGGAACGGTTTTTGGTGCCTTTGAAGGTGCCAGTTTCAATGGTGAAGATTTCATCGATGCCGCGATTGCCGCCGGTGCGGTGGCTATCGTCGCGCGTCCGGAGGCAAAAGTAACAGGCGCATTGCATATCGCGGATGCGGAACCACGCCGCGCCTTTGCGCAATTGGCCGCCAATTATTTCCGTCCCTTTCCCGGGCAGATTGCCGCCGTCACGGGCACAAATGGCAAGACATCAACCGCTGAACTCACCCGTCAGCTGTGGCGTATGGCGGGGCACAATGCAGCGTCGATCGGCACATTGGGCATTACAACGGCGTCGGACCAGACGACAACGGGTCTGACAACGCCCGACATCGTGACCTTTCTTGCGAACATGTCCGGTCTGGCCCGCGAAGGCGTAAGCCACGCGATATTTGAAGCATCCAGCCATGGCCTTTCCCAATATCGCAGCGAAGGCGTTCGGGTTTCGGTGGCCGCATTCACGAATTTGAGCCGCGATCACCTGGATTATCATGGCACGATGGAAAACTATTTCGACGCGAAGATGCGTTTGTTCGACGAGGTTGTCGATGAAAATGGCTGCGCCGTCATCTGGGCCGACGATGTCTGGTCGGATCAAGTCATTGCACGGGCGCGTAAACGCGACCTGCGGATGATTACCGTGGGCGAAAAGGGCAAGGGTGTGCAATTGCTCTCGCGCGAAGCCACGCAGCTTGGCCAGACGCTTGAGCTGCGGATTCAAGGCGACGTGTACAAAGTGAAGCTGCCGCTGATTGGTGCCTATCAAGCCGCAAACGCGCTTGTCGCCGCTGGCGTCGTGATGGCGAGTGGCGGCGACGTGGAAAGCCTGCTGTCGCATCTCGCGCGGTTGCAGCCCGTCCGTGGCCGATTGGAGCGCGCCGTCATCACCAAGAGCGGCGCACCGGTCTATGTCGATTATGCGCACACGCCCGACGGCTTGCGCGCGGCAATCGCGGCATTGCGTCCGCATACAAAGGGCAAGCTGATTACCGTCTTTGGCGCTGGTGGTGACCGCGACACGGGCAAGCGTCCGGAAATGGGCGCGGTTGCGGTTGCCGATTCCGACGTCGTCATCGTGACCGACGATAATCCGCGCAGCGAAGATCCATCGCTTATTCGTGCAGACATCATGGCCGGCGCGCCCGGCGCACATGAAATTGGCGACCGGCGCTATGCCATTGCCTTTGCCATCGAACATGCCGAGCCCGATGATATCGTCCTGATCGCGGGCAAGGGGCACGAGCAAGGGCAGATCATCATGGGCCGCGTTTTGCCGTTTGACGATGTCGAAGTCGCGCGGGAATGTGCAGCATGACGCCGTTATGGACTTTTGAAGAATTGCTGGCCGCGACCGGCGGGACGGCTGCCGGGCATTTTGACGTCCATGGCGTTGCGTTCGATTCCCGCGAAATTGGGGCGGGGGATTTGTTCTTTGCGCTCAAGGGTGCCGCGACGGACGGGCATCTGTTCATCGAAAAAGCATTTGCCAATGGCGCAGCCGGCGCGATTGTGTCGCAGCCCGTACCTTTCCCGCATATTCTGGTCAGCGACACGATGCAGGCGCTTGAGGCGCTCGGCCATGCATCACGCGCACGGACCAAGGCCAAGATTATTGGTGTAACGGGTTCTGCGGGTAAAACGGGAACCAAAGAGGCGCTCTTTGCTGCGCTGGACCGCTATTCACGCGGGCGCGCGCACCGGTCGGTCAAAAGCTATAACAATCATGTCGGCGTTCCGCTCAGCCTTGCGCGCATGCCCGCAGACTGCGACTTTGGCGTTTTCGAAATGGGCATGAACCATGCCGGTGAAATGCGGGCGCTCAGCAAGATTGTACGTCCTGACGTCGCGATTATCACCACCATTGCCCCGGCGCATATCGAATTTTTCAAGGATGAGAGCGGCATTGCAGATGCCAAGGCCGAGATATTTGAAGGCTTAGTGGAAGGTGGCACGGCCATACTGCCCGCCGATAGTCCCCATTATGCGCGGCTTCGTGCGGCGGCCGAAAAATATAGCGGTAACCTCATCTCCTTTGGATTTAGCGCGGATGCCGATGTCCGCGTGGTCGACCATATGCCTGCAGAAGGCGGCACGCTGATCACGGCGAAAGTGCGGGAGAATATGCTGTCCTTCACGCTGTCGCAGCCCGGCGAGCACTGGATTGCCAATAGCATGGCGGTTTTAGCTGCAGTTTCGGCGGCAGGCGGGGATCTGGCTTCGGCTGGCCTTGCTATGGCGGAAATGGGCGGCCTTGCCGGGCGCGGCGCGCGCCACACCATTCGCATTGGCGATGGCACGGGCCATCTCATTGACGAAAGCTACAACGCCAACCCTGCATCCATGCTGGCGACGATTGGCCAGTTGGGGCAAGCATCCGGCGGCCGCCGGATTGCTGTGTTGGGTTCGATGAAAGAACTTGGCGCAAAAAGTGCGGAATATCATCGCGCACTCGCCGCCCCCTTGGCCGCCGCAAAGGTGGATTTTGCACTGCTCGTCGGTCAAGAGATGAAAATTCTCGCCGATGCGTTGAAAGCAGGGGTTGAGGGGCCAGCCAATTTCGCGCATTGCGCGACTGCGCAGGAGGCATTGGCCCTTCTGCAAAATTATCTTTGCGCATCAGACACGATATTGGTCAAAGGTTCCAACAGTATGGGACTTTCCTCCATCGTCAGCGCGCTGACGGGTGGGAAAAACTAATGCTGTATATATTGGCTGAATATCTTGGTTTTCCCGGTGCGTTGAACCTTATCCGCTATCTCAGTTTCCGTTCGGGCGCCGCCGTTGCCACCGCGCTGATTATCGGTCTCATGATCGGTCCGCGCTTCATCAGCATGCTGCGCGTCCGTCAGGGCAAGGGCCAGCCCATTCGCAGCGACGGTCCGCAATCCCACCTTGCAAAGGTCGGCACGCCGACCATGGGTGGCCTGATGATATTGGTGTCGGTCGGTATTTCGATGCTGCTGTGGATGGACCTGACCAACGTGTATGTTTGGGCGTGTCTGCTGGTCACCGCAGGCTTTGGCACCGTCGGGTTCCTTGATGATTATGACAAGGTCAAAAAGCGCAGTCACAAGGGCGTTTCGGGCAGGGTCCGGCTGCTTATGGAGTTTGCGATTGCGGGCGTTGCGGTATCGCTGATTGTCTCGCAATCCGGCGGCATGTTGTATCTGCCCTTCGTCAATGGCCCCGTTGTTGATCTGGGTTGGTGGTATGTGCCCTTTGGCGCGTTTGTCATTGTCTCCTTTGGTAATGCGGTGAACCTGACCGATGGTCTTGACGGCTTGGCCACTATGCCCGTGATTATCGCGTCCGTCGCGTTCATGATCATCGTCTACATGGTCGGTAACGCCAAATATGCGGACTATTTGGGCATTCCCTTTTACTTGGGCGCTGGCGATCTTGCGATGCTGTGCGGCGCCATCGTGGGCGCTGGTTTGGCGTTCCTGTGGTTTAACGCGCCCCCTGCTGCGGTGTTCATGGGCGATACGGGCAGCCTTGCCCTGGGCGGCACATTGGGCGCGATCGCCGTTGTCGCACATCATGAATTCGTGCTGGCCATTATCGGCGGACTTTTCGTGATCGAGGCGCTGTCGGTCATCATTCAGGTGTTTTGGTTCAAACGCACCGGAAAGCGTATTTTCCGCATGGCGCCCATCCACCACCATTTTGAACAGCTTGGCTGGTCGGAACCAACAGTTGTTATCCGTTTCTGGATTGTCGCTTTCGTACTCGCGCTTGCAGGTCTATCGACCCTCAAGCTCAGATGATTAGTACACCTGCCTTCAAAGACCGTAAGTTTGCGATACTGGGGCTTGCGCGCTCCGGCCTTGCAGCTGCGCGGTCGCTTGTTGCGGGCGGGGCGGAAATCCTTGCATGGGATAATGACGAAGGCGCACGCGCCAAAATTGCCGATATTGCGACCGTTGCTGATCCGTTGCTGGCGGATCTGTCGGGCTATGACGCGATTGTTGTGTCGCCCGGCGTGCCCATCAACCGCCATCCCATAGCGGACAAGGCAAAGGCCGAGGGACTGCCGTTAATCGGCGACATCGAATTATTCGCAATGGCGCGGGCAAGCCTGCCGCCGCACCATGTTGTCGGCATTACCGGCACCAATGGGAAATCGACGACGACGGCCTTGGTCCACCATCTGTTGAGTAGCGCTGGGCTGCCCGTTCGCATGGGCGGAAACATTGGCTTGCCAATTTTGTCGCAGGCACCGTTGCCCGCAGGCGGCGTATATGTGTTGGAACTTTCCAGCTACCAAATCGACATTACCCACTCTCTGTCGTGCGATGCGGCGGCGCTGATTAACCTGTCGCCCGATCATCTGGATCGCTATGATGGGTATGCAGGCTATGTCGCCTCTAAGGCACGCTTGTTCGACATGCAAACCGGCAATACGCATTCGGTGTTTGGAAAAGGCGACGCCGATACCGAGCGGGTGTATCGCGATTGTCTTGCGCAGCGCGGCGCTGAATTGGTCCATCTGGCAGACCCGGCGTTGGTCACAGGGCAGGCGGATTGGCCTTCGTTGCAAGGCCCCCATAATCTGCAGAATATTGCCGTTGCCATTGCGCTGGTGGAATCGCTCGGGCTGACGGAGGCGCAATGGCGTCCGGCAATGGAGACATTTCGCGGTCTTGCGCACCGGATGGAGGTTGTTGCCGAACGCAATGGCGTCTTGTTCGTCAACGACAGCAAAGCCACCAACGCAGCATCGACCGCACCCGCGCTGGCGGCCTATCCACGCGTCCACTGGATTGTCGGTGGTCTGCCGAAATCAGATAATCTCGACGAGTGCATTCCCAATTTCGGCCATGTCGTGAAAGCCTATACGATTGGTGAGGCCGGACCATTGTTTCACGAACTGCTGTCCCCGCACATGCCGGTCGAGCGCAGTGAAATGATGGGCACGGCGGTTTGTTCCGCCGCTGCCCAAGCAGAGCCAGGCGATGTGATCATGCTGTCGCCCGCTTGCGCGTCGTTCGACCAATTCAAAGATTTTGAGGCGCGCGGTGACGCGTTCCGGGCGATTGTTGAGGCGTTATGAACGGCGAACGTAAAGAGGTCCCTTGGGTGCTGGCCGCAAAGACCGGCAAAATCGGCTTCGCGAACCGGCTTGGCCGCGGTGACCGTTCACCACTTGGCGTATGGTTCTGGGAACTCGACCGCGTGCTGCTGTCCTTGATGATGGTGTTGATCGCGATCGGCTTGCTGGCGGTTGCCGCGGGCTCGCCTGCCGGTGCGCAGCGCCTGTCGTCGTCCACAACGCAATTGTCATCTTTATACTTTTTTTACCGGCAATTGATGTGGGTGATGGTCGGGGTGCCGTTGATGCTTCTCGTGTCGATGTATCCGCGCGAACAGGCGCGCCGCTTTGGGGTCTTTGGCTTTTGCATATTCTTCGTGCTGCTGGCGCTTGTGCCCATCATTGGCCGCGAGGTGAACGGGTCGCAGCGCTGGATTGGCGCGGGTTTTGCGGGGCTTCAGCCGTCCGAATTTCTGAAACCCTTTTACGCCGTCGCAATGGCATGGATTATCAGCTGGCGGTTGAAAGACCCTAGCTTGCCGGTGCTATTCCTGAGCAGCATCGTGACGGGTTTGGTGTGCGTCCTCTTGTTGTTGCAGCCCGACCTTGGCCAGTCCATTTTGTTTATGGGCACATGGTTTGCGTTGATGATGGTGGCCGGCGTGCCGGCGTCACGGCTGTGGGGGCTTATCATCAGCGGTGTCGTGTTTATCGTGCTGGCCTATAATTTCTATCCGGTCGCCACACAGCGTATTGATGCATGGATTTTCGGCACCGAAGGCCTGACGCACGACAAAATGGCGATGGCAACATTGACCAACGGTGGTTTCTTCGGCCTTGGTCCCGGCCTTGGCATCAAGAAATATTCGCTGCCTGAAGGGCATACCGATTATATCTTCTCCGTCATTGGTGAAGAATTTGGTCTGTTGGCGTGCATGCTTATCGCGATTTTGTATTTCGCCATTTTGGTCCGCATCATCATTCGCCTGCTGGATGAAAAGGACCAGTTTGTGGTTCTGGCCGTGACCGGGCTTGGCGCGCAATTTTGTGGTCAGGCGATGATCAACATGGCCGTGAACCTTGGCGTCTTTCCGTCCAAGGGCATGACCCTGCCGTTTATCAGTTACGGTGGATCGTCCATTTTGGCGCTGTCGGTGACCTGCGGTCTCATCCTCGCGCTGACGAAGCGAAACCCATATCTTGACCGGTCGCTGTATATGGTGAAGGGATAGTGGCCATGACGATTTCTCGGCATTATGTGTTGGCCGCTGGCGGGACAGGGGGGCATCTTATCCCTGCATTTGCGCTGGGGCAGGAACTTCTGAACAGAGGCCACCATGTTGCGCTGATAACCGATGCGCGCGGCGCGAAAATTCCGGGCTGCCCCGAAAAAATGGCAACGCACATTTTGCCCGCAGGCCGCATCACGAAAAACCCACTCAGCTGGCTGCCCGGCATTCGGGCGATCGCGGAAGGCCGAATGATGGCGCGGCGCTTTTACGCCAGCTTTGACCCAACGGCTGTTGTCGGCTTTGGCGGATATGCGGCGTTCCCAGCCTTGCTGGGCGCATTTGCCGAAAAAATTCCGACGATCATTCACGAACAAAATGCCGTGCTCGGCCGCGTCAACCGCTTCACCGCGCGGCAAGTGAATGCCATTGCGACGGCCTATCCCGACGTGCTGCGTTTGTCGCCGCGTTATGCCAGCAAGGTGCATCTGGTTGGAAATCCGGTGCGTGAAGAGGTCTTGGCGCTGCGTGATGCGCCCTATCCCCCGCTTTTGGCAGACGGCATTTTCCGTGTGCTTGTGACGGGGGGGAGCCAAGGCGCGACCATATTGTCCGACATTGTCCCCGATGGCCTTGCCCGCCTGCCGCTGAATTTGCGCAGCCGTATTCAGGTTACGCAGCAGTGCCGCGCAGAAGATATCGAAACGGTCCGTCAAGCATATGCCGCACATGACATTCCGGCAGAGCTTGCAACTTATCTGCCCGACCTGCCCGAACGTTTGGGCTGGGCGCATATGGTCATCGGACGTGCGGGGGCATCAACGGTGGCCGAACTGACCTGCGCCGGGCGTCCAGCGATTTTGGTGCCCTTGCCAAGCGCGACCGATGATCACCAAAGCTATAACGTCAAAGAAATGGTCGCCGCCGGCGGCGCGCGTGCGATTGCGCAGCCAGCCTTCACCGCGGTTGAGCTCGCCAAGCAAATAGAGAAAATTGCACTTGAACCCGGCGCACTCGAAAATGCGGCAAAGGCGGCCAAAAGCTGCGGCCGTCCCAACGCCGTTGCCGATTTGGCGGACCTTGTGGAATCCTTTGGCCGCGCGCCCATCATGCACGGTCTTAAGGCAAAGCCAGACACATCGGCATCATTCGGTGCCGCACCCGCACTCGCACGAAAGAGCATCTCATGAAGGGTGTCCCAACGGATATTGGCATCGTCCACTTTGTCGGCATTGGCGGCATCGGCATGTCGGGCATTGCCGAGGTCATGCACAATCTTGGCTATCAGGTGCAGGGCAGCGACATCGCCGACAGCTATGTTGTCGATGGCCTGCGCAAGCGCGGGATCAAGGTGATGATCGGGCATAGCGCCGATAACCTTGGCGATGCGGCTGTGGTGGTGACGTCCACTGCGGTTAAAAAAGGCAATCCCGAACGCGATGCTGCGCTTGAACGCCGCATTCCACTGGTGCGCCGTGCAGAAATGCTGGCGGAGTTGATGCGGTTGAAGAACACCGTTGCCGTGGCAGGGACGCATGGCAAGACAACGACGACGTCCATGATTGCCGCGATGCTCGATCATGGCGGCATTGACCCCACGGTGATTAACGGCGGCATCATCAACAGCTATGGTTCAAACGCGCGTCTGGGTGCGAGTGACTGGATGGTTGTTGAGGCTGACGAAAGCGATGGCAGCTTCCTGCGCCTTGATGGGACGCTGGCGGTTGTCACCAACATCGATCCAGAGCATCTCGACCATTATGGCGATTTTGATGCCATCAAACGGGCCTTTGTCGAATTTGTCGAAAACGTGCCTTTCTATGGTGCGGCAATCATGTGCCTCGACCATCCAGAGGTGCAGGCCATTTTGCCCAAGATCCGCGATCGCCGGATTATCACTTATGGTTTTTCGGCGCAGGCCGACATTCGCGGCGAAAATGTAACACCGTTCCCCGGTGGCAATCGCTTCGATGTCGTTGTCCGCGCGCGCGACGGATCGCAACGCACGATAGAGGGCGTCGTCTTGCCAATGCCCGGGCGGCATAATGTGCAGAATGCTTTGTCTGCCATCGCGGTCGGCCTTGAAATGGGCATGAGCGATGAAGCTGTCGCGCACGGCTTTGACAAATTTGGCGGTGTCAAACGGCGCTTTACCAAGGTTGGCGAAGTCGATGGTGTGACCATAATCGACGATTATGGCCATCACCCCGTTGAAATCCGCGCGGTTCTGTCCGCAGCACGCGAAGGCGCACAGGGTCGTGTGATTGCCGTGGCGCAACCGCATCGCTTCACCCGCCTGCGCGACCATATGGATGATTTCCAACAGGCGTTTAATGATGCCGATATGGTGTTCATTTCGCCCGTCTACGCCGCAGGCGAAGCGCCCATTGAGGGGATTGATTCCGATGCGCTCGTGAACGGCATAAAGGCGCGCGGGCACCGTTCGGCGGCGACCATCGCGGATGCACACGCGCTTGCCGTGAAGCTTGCGGCAACGGTGCAGGAAAAGGACATGGTTGTCTGCCTTGGCGCAGGCGACATCACCAAATGGGCAGCGGGACTTGCGGACGCCATTAAGGCAGCCCGTGCATGAGCGTGAATATCCTTCCAAAGGTTGAAGGCAAGTTGACGGCCGACGCGCCGCTTGCGCCATTGGTGTGGTTTAAGTCGGGCGGCAGTGCGGAATATCTTTTCGAACCCAAAGACATCAACGACCTGCAAGAATTTCTGCGTCAGCTTGATCCGGCGGTGCCCGTCATGGCGCTTGGCCTTGGCTCCAACCTGATCGTGCGGGATGGCGGCGTTAAGGGCGTTGTCGTTCGCCTTGGCAAAGCCTTTGCCAAAGTGACGCCCATTGACGCAGTCACGCTGAATTGCGGGGCAGGTGCCTCGGGCATATTGGTATCGTCAACGGCGCGGGACAATGGCATTTCGGGGCTTGAGTTCCTTAGGTCCATTCCCGGCACAGTCGGCGGCTTTGTCCGCATGAACGGCGGCGCCTATGGCGGTGAGGTGAAGGATATATTGATCGACTGCGATGTCGTGATGCGCGATGGCGCGCTTGCGACCTTGTCCGTCGAAGAACTGCATTATAGCTATCGCCATTCCGATCTTCCCGATGGTGCAATTGTCGTCGGTGCGCGCTTTCGCGGTGTGCCGGGCGCAGCAGACGCCATTCAGGCGGAGATGGACCGGATAAGCGCCGCGCGCGAAGCATCGCAACCGCTGCGTTCCAAAACCGGTGGATCGACCTTCAAAAATCCAGATGGACACAAGGCATGGCAGTTGGTTGACGAAGCCGGATGCCGCGGACTGCAAATCGGCGGCGCGCAGGTTTCGGAAAAGCATACCAACTTTTTGATTAACACAGGCGATGCGACAAGCGCCGATATTGAGGCGTTGGGCGATGAAGTGCGCCAGCGTGTAAAGGCTAAGTCAGGCATTGACCTGCATTGGGAAATACAACGCGTGGGTGAAACAAAATGAGCGAGCAAATCCACGTAGCGGTATTGATGGGTGGCTGGTCAAACGAACGGCCTGTGTCGTTGATGAGCGGCAACGGCGTGGCCGATGCGCTTGAGAAACTGGGCTATAAGGTCAGCCGTGTGGACATGGACCGCAATGTTGCGCAGGTTCTCACCGCGCTGCGCCCCGATGTGGTGTTTAACGCGCTGCATGGCGTTCCGGGTGAAGATGGATCGGTGCAAGGCATGCTCGACCTGATGGGCATTAAATATACCCATAGCGGCATGGTGACGTCGGTGATTGCCATCGACAAGGAATTGACCAAGCAGCGGCTTGTCCCGGCGGGCATTCCGATGCCCAAAGGCACGATGGTCGACAGCGAAAGCCTGTACGCCGCAGACCCGTTGCCGCGGCCTTATGTGCTGAAGCCCGTCAATGAAGGCAGCTCTGTCGGCGTGGCCATTGTCACCGATACAAGCAATTACGGAAGCCCGATCTCGCGTGATGCCAAAGGGCCTTGGCAGGAATTTGCGACATTGCTGGCCGAACCCTTTATCAAAGGCCGCGAACTGACAGTGGCGGTGCTGGGAAATAAGGCGCTGTGCGTGACCGAGTTAAAGCCAAAGAGCGGCTTTTATGATTTTGATGCCAAATATACCGACGGCCTGACCGAACATATTTGCCCGGCTGAAATCCCCGAGGAAATTGCACAATATATGTTGGACATTGCGCTTGATGCGCACCGGTTGCTGGGCTGCAAAGGCGCATCGCGCACCGATTTTCGCTGGGACGATGAATTGGGCAAAAATGGTGTGTTCGTGCTGGAAACAAACACGCAGCCCGGCATGACGCCGTTGAGCCTTGTGCCCGAACAGGCGCGGCACGTTGGCATCAGCTATGAACAATTGGTCGACATGATCGTGAAAGAGGCGTTGGCATAATGGCGGCCGCTGCACGAAAACCTGCTGCAAAGCGCAAGGCCGCTTCGCCGAGCCCGCGCAAGAAAGTGCTGCAAATATCCTGGGTTGACCGGATCATGCGGATCCTGCCGATTTCGGAAGAAGATGTGCAGCGCGCACTCACATGGATTTTTGTCACTGCGCTGGCGGTGCTGCTATTTGCCATTGCCCAATATGCGGGCGTTACGGCGGCGGCATATCAGCAATATGCAGCGCTCGCCGCAAAGGCCGGTTTTCAGGTGCAGCGCGTTGAGGTCACTGGCATGGAGCGTGTGGATCAGGTTCGGGTCTATCAACTTGTCCTTGCCGAAAAAGACCGCGCTATGCCGTTGGTCGACATTGATAAGGTCCGCGCAGACTTACTGAAATATGGCTGGATCAAAGACGCCCGCGTGGCGCGCCGTTTGCCCGATACGCTTGCGGTTGAAATCGTCGAACGCAAGCCCGCGGCGATTTGGCAGCGCAACGGCAAATATTCGCTGATCGATGCCAACGGGATTGTCCTGCAAAATATTGCGGCGGGCGAAGGAGGCGATTTGCCGACGTTGAATGGCATTGATGCGAACCGGCATGCTGTCGCGCTCAACACCCTGCTCGACAATGCCTCCGCACTGAAAGCGCAGGTCATTGGCGCCACATGGGTGGGCAACCGCCGTTGGGATTTGCAGTTCCAGACCGGTGAAACATTGGCCTTGCCCGAAGGTGAAAAGGCAGCGGCCGAGGCTTTGCTCAATTTTGCACGGATGGATGGCATCCACCGGCTGCTTGGCCGCGACATGATCCATTTTGACTTGCGCGACCCTGAACGTGCATATTTCCGCAAGGCGCCCAAAGTCGAACCTGTTAAAGTAGAGAGCGGCGACATAACGTCGACCACGAGCGGAAGAGAAGTATGAAAGCTGCACGCGTTGAAAAACTGATTTCGGCCATTGATATTGGCTCTTCGAAAGTTTCGGCACTCATCGCCGGCTATACAGACAGCGGCGAACTGCTGGTGCTGGGTACCGGCCAACGTGAGAGCAGGGGCGTTACGCGCGGCTGTATTGCGGATGTCGAACAAGCCGAATTGTCCGTGCGCCATGCCGTTGAACAGGCCGAGCGTATCGCCGGGCTGAATATTGACCGCGTGTGGGTGGGCATGTCCGCCGGCGGGCTTGATAGCTTGCTTGCGCCTGTTGAAATTGAACTGGGTGGTGATCGCATCACGCAGGAAGATGTCGACGAATTGCTTCAGGCTGGACGTGCGAACATTCAGACCGGCGGCAAAATTGCGCTTCATATTCAGCCAACATTATATTCGCTGGATGGTGTTGGCGGTGTTGTGAATCCTGTGGGATTGCACGCCGACCGCCTTGGCGTCGATGTCCATGTCGTTCTGGCGGACCAGTCGCCTGTCCGGAACATGGATATGACGGTGCGCGCGGCGCATCTTGATGTTGAGTCGCTCGTCGTCGGCCCGGTTGCCACCGGTCTTGCATGTCTGACGGCGGAAGAACGCGAACTGGGTGTCGCTCTTGTCGAATTTGGCGCGGCGGTGACCAATGTGTCGGTCTTCATCGGCGGCATGCTCGTCGGGCTTGAGACCATTCAAAAGGGCGGGTCGGACATTACGGACGACATCGCATCGGCCTTTGGTATTCGCAGGGCGCAGGCCGAACGGCTGAAATGCTTCCACGGCTCTGCCTTAACCAGCCCGCGCGATCATCAAGAAGTGCTCGACATTGGCCCTGATGAAAACGGTGTTGAAGCAGGGGCAAACGCACCGCGCATCACCAAGGCGCAGTTGAATGCCGTGGTCTGCCAGCGGGTGGACTCCATCGTCACCGAAATCGCACAAGCGCTTAAAACCTTGGGCTTTTCCGGCCCATCCGGGCATCAGGTGGTGTTGACCGGCGGGGGCGCTGAACTGAAGGGCGCAGCGGAACATATGCAAGGCGCGCTGGGCCGCACGGTCCGCATTGGTCGTCCATCTGGCCTCGCCAGTATTCCCGAGGCACATGCGGGACCGGCATTTTCAACGCTCGTCGGATTGATTCATTACGCCGCATCGGAACGTGTTGACCTGAAATCCGGTTATGATTTGCGTGTCGAACAGATGGCCGGGACTATGCCGGGGTTAATCGAACGGATAAAACGCGCCGTACGAGAGAATTTCTGACAGAAACCTGTGCAAAAGCGGTAATTTTGGGGTGTGCACTTTGTCCTTTTGTGTCAAAAGCGTGAAAATTTCGAACAAGCCACAGAGGCTAGGGGGATAAAGTTATGAGCATCAATATCGGTCCACCAATGGTTGACGAGTTGAAGCCGAAAATTGCAGTTATTGGTGTTGGTGGCGCTGGCGGGAACGCCGTGGCCAACATGATCAGCGCAAAGGTAGA
>NZ_JBIIMC010000044.1:0-13222 GCF_044338195.1 Sphingorhabdus sp.
AGGAAGCTGCAATGGAACTGCGGCAGACGCCTTCAGCCATTAGCCACCAAATCAAGCGGCTGGAAAGTTGGGTCGGGGGGGCATTGTTTGATCGGCGTGTGCGACAGGTTCGGCTGACGCCGCTGGGTCAAAAGCTCGCCGAGGGGCTCGATAGGGGCTTTGGCGAAGTCTCGTCAGCACTCGGTCGTGCGCGTGCGGGCACAGAGACGAGGATGCTGCGGATTGCGGCATTACCACTCTTTGCCAATGGCTGGCTTACGCATCGCTTGCCAGCATTTGAAAAACGCCACCCAAGTCTCTCAATTGCCATTGATACGTCGGCGAGCATTGCAGACCTTCTGCTCGGGGAGGCGGATGTCGCCATCCGCAATTTGCAGACGCCGACGCCAGGCGTTTGGGCCAAAAAGCTGCTCGATATCCGTGCGGTGCCCCTTTGCGTTCCAGATCTAGCAAAACAGATCCAGTCAGCAGATGACTTCGCCGGACAAACACTGATCGGCCTAACCGTTGGTCGGCGGGGATGGTTGGACTGGTTTGCGGCGTTTGGCGTGCCCGAACCCACGGACGCGCGGATGTTGCTGTTTGACAGCATGACCAACGCGATTGATGCCGCCGCCCAAGGCAGAGGCGTCCTCCTTGCCCTTACCCCATTGGTCTGGGACATCCCGGCATCAAAAGGGCTGGTTGTTCCACAGCAACTCGCGCCACAGGAGGCAGGGAGTTACTACGTGGTCTGTCGCAAAGAAGATCGGACCAATGCCGCAATCGGTGGCTTCGTCGATTGGCTATGCCTCGAGATGCAGCGCGATTTACCTCGATTGCGCAAGGTAGACAGCGCCGCACGAGGCAAGTTTTAGCCTTTCTGCCAGCCTGCGGCTCCAGGGTCTTCATTCTGGACGGCGCAAGAAAAAATAAGACCCTGGAGCCGAAGGCTGGCAAAGCCAAAACGAGTTCAGGGTGACGGAGTGTGTGGACTCACACCAAAACCCGCACCCTTTTGTCCCGCGCCGTTTGGCCGTGGGTGATTTCCAACTGGCTGACCGATATCCCCAACAGCTTGGCCAAGATGGCCAGCACGGCCTTGTTCGCTTTGCCATCCTCCGGCGCGGTGCGGAGCCAGATTTTGAGGGCGCCGTTTTCAATCGCGGCCTTTTCGACCTTTGCCCCCGGCACCACGCGCAGCGATAGTTCGTTTCGGTCGGATATCAGCGCTGTTATCGCTTCCGGGGTTAATGTGGGGGCAGCCATGTTGTTACGATAGCGCAGGAAGCGCTTTCCTGCAACATTCCATATAGGTTATTATATTTTATATAATGAACCAATGGAGTTTATATGGCAGGCAAATCCGCCCCTTCCGACCTTGTTTTAACAATCTTGCCCGATTCGCCGCAGCGCATTCCGTCTGGGCCGCGGGTGAACCGCAATCGGTTGATGCCCGGATTGCGCGTGCGGCATGACGGGTGGACCGAGAAGCGGACGCAGCGCTTTTTTGATGCGTTGGGCCACACCGGCTGTGTGCGCGATGCGGCGCGGGTGGCGGGGGTTTCCAATGCGGCGGCGTACCGGATGAAGCGGCGTTTTCCGTTATTCGCGCAAGCGTGGGAGGATGCGTTGGACCGGGCGGGGCAGGGGTTGTTGGCGATTGCGTATAAGCGCGCGGTGGAGGGGCGGGAGACCGTGATCATCCGCGGCGGGCAGGAATATGAACGGCGGATTACGCCGTCGGACGCGATCCTTGGCCTGTTGCTCAAACGCGGCGATATGGCGGGGGCGGGCGCGCTGCCGGGGGGCAAATTGCCCGATGATCTGTTAAGCTTTGACGAATGGCAACGGCACAAGCGCTTTGACGATTATGGGCGGAAGATCGAGATTGAGGACCCCGAAAAATCGAAGGATAAGTTTATCGCCAAGCTGACCGAAATCCGCAACCGGTTGAAAGAATATGGGCCGCAGGGCGTGGCATGCCCCACTTGTCATCAGCCGCTGCCTGACGGGTGGCCGAACCAGTCAATGGCGGTGCTGGTGGCGACGGGATTGGTGGGCCCTGACGAGCTGTTTGATGATTAGGGTCAGGACCAATTAAATGCACCATCGCGGCGTCAAAATGGCAAAGATATCGAAGTGAAATGTCCGCCGCAGGCAGTTATTCTGCCTGCAAGGGCATTTTGCTTTGAGATCGAAGCCATTTTGGCGTCCTTCGGATTTGACCGATATTGTCCATTGCTGCGTTGGCAAGCTTGGACTTAGAACCACTAAGTCCGGCGCTTACCGCCTTGCACTGAACAATATGGCCTCAAACCGCGAAGGTGCATTTAACAGGTTCTGACCCTAGTCGCGGCAATATGCGGTGCATCGCCCCCGTGCATTTATCCCTGCCGCAAAAGATCGGTAACCTCGTCCAATGTTCCGCGCACGCGCAGCAGCTGATCCTTGCCAAAGACGATCAGGCATTCATTATCGGCATTGTCGGCGGTGCGGACGAATTGGACGATTTCGGGGTTCACCGATATGCGCTGGCCGCGATTGTCGGTCATCATAACGAAGGGGATCATGGGCTGTCCTTTGGAGAGAATTTCGTCGTTGCCCTAACATAGGTGTACGCCGCGCTCTAACACTTCCGCCTGCCGCGCAGATGCGCGTCGCGTGGCATGGTGATCAGGTCCATCTGCGCAAAGACGTCGGGAGCGCCTTTCGCACGCAAGCTGGTTCAGCCGCGCCCATTGGTTTGGCTGGCTTTTCCGCGCAAGCGCCGCTACAGCCGGGGCGATGAATCCCGTAATCCTTGTCATGTCCGGCGGAGCGATAGGTGCAGCACTGCGCTATGGCCTGTCGCGTGCGCTGCCCGTGAACCTTGGGGGTTGGCCGTGGCCGACCTTTGCCGCGAACCTGCTCGGCGGGCTCGCCATGGGGTTGCTGGCGGCATGGTTGGTGCGCGGCAATGGAGCCGCGGAACCGTTGCGCTTGTTTTTGGGTGTGGGTGTTTTGGGCGGCTTTACGACGTTCAGCGCCTTCAGCCTTGAAATGGCGCAGATGGTGCAACGCGGGCAGGGAATGATGGCGGCGGCATATGCTGCGGTTTCGGTAATATTGGCATTGGGTGCGGTCTTCGCCGGAATGATGCTGGCAAGGACAATTTGGACATGAGTAAGCAAGACGAAAAAGGCATTCGGCAATTCGTCGTCGCCCCTGATGATGATGGCATTCGCCTGGACCGTTGGTTTAAACGGCATTTGCCCGATGCATCGTTCAACATCGTGTCGCGTTGGGCGCGCACGGGGCAGTTGCGCGTTGATGGCAAGCGCGCGACGCCGGGTGATCGGCTGCTGGCCGGGCAAACGCTGCGCGTGCCGCCTGCCGATGCGTCGGCATCCTCCAGCGCGCGGGCAGTGCGCAAGCGCCGTGATCTGACCGAAGACGAAATGGAATTCGCGCTGAGCATGGTGATCCACAAGGATGATGCGGCGCTCGTGATTAACAAACCCGCTGGCCTCGCGACGCAAGGCGGCACCAAGACCGAGAACCATGTGGATGGTCTGCTCGACGCATTGGGATTTGAACTCGATAACCGGCCAAAGCTGGTGCATCGGTTGGACAAGGACACGTCGGGCGCGCTTTTGCTGGCGCGCACGTCGCGGTCGGCAGGGCATTTTGCCAAGGCATTTTCCTCACGCACCGCGCGTAAGGTGTATTGGGCGCTGGTCGTTGGCGTGCCGGACATCGCCGATGGTTTCATCGACCTGCCCATTGGCAAGCAGCCCGGCAGCGGCGGCGAAAAAATGCATGTCGATGAAAAGGACGGGCAGTCGGCCCGCACCCGCTATCGCATCGTCGAACGCGCCGGAAACGCCACCGCCTGGGTCGAATTGCAGCCTTATACCGGACGCACACACCAGTTGCGCGTGCATATGGCCGCCATTGGCCACCCCATCGTTGGCGACGGCAAATATGGCGGCAAGGACGCGTTTCTGACAGGCACGATCAGCCGCAAGATGCATTTGCACGCGCGCCGCATCCGCATCGACCATCCATCAGGGCATCAGATTGACGTTCGCGCCGACATGCCCCCGCATATGCAATCGAGCTTTGAAGATTTGGGCTTCGACATCGAAATGGGCGATGCATTGTTGCTGGATGCGCCAAAGTTCAGCGAAACGGCGGAAGGCAAAAAGCGCGTTGCCGCCAATATCGCAAAATCGGCGCGCAAGGAACGCAAGGGCGAACGCCGCTCGCGTGGTTCGGTCTCGGACAAGCCCAAGGACAATAAACGCAGCCAAATGGCCGCGGGCAAAAAAATCGCCGCCAAAAAGCCAGTGATTAAAAAAGTCGCCAGCAAAAAACCGGCCGGGAAAAAGGTCACGTCAAAGGGTAAGCCCTGATGCATCCCAATGCTGCGTTTCGTTGGGAAGATCGCGACGCCATGCGGGCTTTCGCCAAGGGCGTCGGCTTTGGCATGTTATTCCTGAATACCCCCGATGGGCCGCATGTCGCGCATCTGCCATTTGTATTTCTGGACGATGACCGCATCGGTTTCCATATGGCGCGCAATAACGCGATAGCGCGCTATCTGGACGGCGCAGAGGCATTGTTCGTTGTAAACGGGCCTGACGGTTATATTAGCCCCGATTATTACGGCATTCCTGATCAGGTGCCGACATGGAATTATGTGGCGATTGAGCTTGTGGGTTCCGTCCGGAAAATGGATGAAGCGGCGTTGATTGCCCAATCGGATGCGCTGTCGCATCATCAAGAATCGAAGCTGGCGCCCAAACCCGTTTGGACGCGCGCCAAAATGGCCGACGGCATGTTTGAAAAAATGCTGCGCGGAATTTACGGTTTTGAAATGCACATCACCACGTGGCGCAGCACGTTAAAGCTTGGTCAAAACAAAGCCGATGCTGTCCGGATCGCGGCCGCGGACGGCGCAGAGGAAGCCGGTAACGCTGCAATCGCCAATGCTATGCGTAATCTTACCCCATGATAAAACTCGCCATTTTTGATTGCGACGGCACGTTGGTCGACAGTCAGGCAAATATTTGCATGGCGATGGAGCATGCCTTTGAAGCGGCGGGGCTGACGCCGCCGATGCGGCATGAAACGCGGCGTGTGGTCGGATTGTCTTTGGTGGAATCGATGCGGATGTTGTTGCCAGAGGCAGCCGACGATCTGCACCATGATTTGGCCGACAAATATCGTTCGGCCTTTTGGGCATTGCGCAGCAATGGTCTGGTCGATGAACCCTTATATGACGGCATGGCGGCGCTTTTATCCTCTCTGGATGAAAGCGGCTGGATGCTCGGCGTGGCTACCGGAAAGTCCGACCGCGGGCTGACGCGTTGCCTTGACCATCACGCACTCCGGTCCTTGTTCGTCACATTACAGACCGCGGACCGTCACCCGTCAAAGCCACATCCCTCGATGGTGTATCAAGCCTTGGCCGAAGCAGGGGCCGACGCCGCCAATGCGGTTGTCATTGGCGATACGGTGTATGACATTCACATGGGCCGCGCGGCGGGGACGCGCACTGTCGGGGTCAATTGGGGCTATCACAGCGTCGCCGACTTGCGCAAGGCAGGCGCGGATTACATCGCCGAGAGCATGGATGATCTGAAAGTCTATCTGGAGAATTTTGCATGATGCCGAACGATGACAATGCGGGCGCAGATACGCAGGCGCAATATCGGTTTCTGGTCATCAATCTGTGCCGGATTGGCGGCGCGATCATGTTGGTGATCGGGCTGGCGGTCATCGCGCGTCAGGCTTTTGGCCTGCCCATCGCTGCGGGTTATGTGCTGTTTCTGATTGGCATGTTCGCTTTCCTGCTCGTGCCCGTTTTTCTGGCCAAAAAATGGAAGAGCAAGCCGCTGCCATGAGACGATTTTGGAAAGAAGTTACCCTAGAGCCAAGCAGTTTTGGGCATGCGGTGCGGCTCGATGGCCGGCCGATTAAAACACCTACGCACAATCTGCTCGCACTGCCGACGCAAAAGCTGGCGGATGCGGTGGTTGCCGAATGGGACGCGGTTGCAAAGACCGTTGATCCGCTGTTGATGCCGATGACGGGTTTTGCCAACGCGGCGATTGATCGCATTAGCCCCGATAGGGATGGCTTTGCCGCGGCGATTGCCGCCTATGGCGAAACCGATCTGTTTTGCTATCGCGGCGCAGCCGGTGAAGCTTTGGCGGATCGGCAAGCCGAAATCTGGGACCCTTGGCTCGACTGGGCACGTGCCCGTTATGATGTCAGCTTTGTAATTGTCGAGGGCATCATGCACCAGCCACAGCCCGAAGCGACGCTCGAAACCTTGCGCGCTGCGGTGGCGGCGCGCGGGACGTTCGAACTGGCCGCGATGGCAAAGCTTGCGCATCTGTCGGGCTCGCTGATCGCGACGCTGGCGGTTGTCGAACGTGCGGGCTCGGCGGAGGATATTTGGAACGCCAGTTGCCTCGATGAACTGTGGCAGGAGGAATTGTGGGGTGAGGACCATTGGGCGCAGAAAAACCGCAACGACCGCGCCGGTGAATTCATGGCCGCCGTCCGGTTTCTCGACCTGCTGAGGCCGGATGTGTAAGCGCAACCATAGGTAAAAGCCCATCTTGGGCCAAAGCTGGACCAGACTTATGTGCATGCAGCATGTAAGGAAATCCCGATGACAGACGCTTCGCCCAAAAATACCCAGATATTCACGTTAAGGCCGTTGCCCAAGGCGGCATTTGTCGCGGGCTATGCCGGTTTGTTGCCGCAGATTTTTGCCGCTGTGCTGGTGTTTTCGGGATCGGAATATCGCTGGATTGGCCTTGCTGCCGCTTATGGCTATGTCGCGTTTATCTTCAGCTTTTTGGGCGGCATGTGGTGGGGACTGGGCGTTACCACGCGCCGCGATGATGCTTCGGCGACCGCGATATTCGCGCTCGCTGTGGCACCAAGCTTGCTGGCGTTCGCCACCTATCTGCCGTGGATATGGGGCCTTGAATGGCCCGGACCGTCGCTCGCGTGGCTTGGGTTTTTCGTGCTGGGTTCACCGCTGGCCGATCGCTGGCTTTCCGCGCGCTGCCAGTTGCCGGACGGTTGGATGAAGCTGCGCTGGCACCTGTCGATCGGCTTGGGCGGGATTACCCTTTTGCTCGCAGGGGTTGCCCCGACCGCTTAAGACGCCGCGAGGTCGCGCACGAAGCCGATCAGGCCCTTTTGCCGGCGACGCTTCATGCGCTCTGCGGCAAGAATCTGGCGTACCTTTTCAAAGCAGGTCTGCACATCGTCATTGATCAGGACATAATCATAGCCGTCCCAGTGGCCGATTTCGGCCTTGGCGCGGCTCATCCGGTCGGCGATGACCGCTTCGCTGTCTTGCGCGCGGCTGTGCAGGCGGCGTTCGAGTTCGTCGATGGATGGCGGCAAGATGAATACGCGCACGACGTCGGGGCCAGCTTCCTGATACAGTTGCTGCGCGCCTTGCCAGTCAATGTCGAACAGGACGTCGCATCCGGCGGCCAGCTTGTCTTCCACCGGGCCCTTTGGCGTGCCGTAGCGATGGCCAAAAACATGCGCCCATTCGAGGAATTCGCCGTCTGCGGCCATTTTCTTGAAGGTCGCTGTGTCTGTGAAATGGTAATGGACGCCCTCAATCTCACCAGGCCGCGGCTCGCGTGTGGTGTAGGATACTGACAAAGCGATTTTCTCGTCCGCTTCCAACAACATGCGTGAAAGCGTCGATTTACCTGCGCCTGAAGGTGACGAAAGCACGAATAGGAGGCCCCGGCGTTCCAGTTCGTGCGGCTTATGATTGTCGGTGTTGCCCATAGCCGCTAGTGCGCGAAAGGGCAGGCCGGCGTCAAGAGGGAAGCTTTAGTGGCAATGAAAGCGCGTTAGCCCTCTTTGCGGCCCTTGCGCTGATCATATATGCTTTTGGCCACGATTGCGCCGCCGACAAGCAATAAGCCCGGAATGGAGCGGGTCGCCAAACGCGTGGCCACAAGGCCAATGCCTGCTCCCAGCAAGCCATGGCCACGTTTGCGGCCAATCAGGTCGCCGACAACGGCGCCTGCGATGGATTTTAGCATTATCGACTTCCTTCTCAATGCGTCATCCTGAACTTGTTTCAGGATCTTACTTTATCACCGTCCCACGAAAATTAAGATGCTGAAACAAGTTCAGCATGACGGTGTGCGATACGGTGTGCGATACGGCGTGCGATACGGTGTGCGATTAAACCATATCCTCCGGTCTGACATGGGTATCGAACGTCGCTTCGTCAACCAGTCCGGATGCTAACGCGGCTTCGCGCAGGGTGGTTCCATTTTTATGTGCGGCCTTGGCGATGTTGGCCGCATTGTCATAACCGATGACGGGCGCAAGCGCGGTGACGAGCATCAACGAGCGTTCGACAAGGTCCGCAATGCGCGCACGATCCGGTTCAAGCCCGGCGACGCAGTTTTTGGCAAAGCTGTCCATAGCGATGCTGAGCAACTCCACCGCGCGCAGCACATTGGCCCCGATGAGCGGTTTGAAGACGTTTAGCTGCAAATGCCCCTGCAGCCCGCCAATCGTCACCGCCTGATGATTGCCCATGACCTGCGCCGCGACCATCGTCAGCATTTCGCACTGCGTCGGGTTGACCTTGCCCGGCATGATCGAACTGCCCGGTTCGTTTTCCGGCAGATGCAACTCGCCAAGGCCCGAGCGCGGACCCGACCCGAGCAAGCGGATGTCGTTGGCAATCTTTGTGAGGGACACGGCAAGCGTGTTGAGCGTGCCCGACATCTGCACCAGCCCGTCATTGGATGCCAGCGCCTCAAATTTGTTGCGGGCGGGTTCAAACGCGATGCCCGTCGCGGTCGAGATTTCGGCGGCAATCGAAACGTCAAAACCCGCTGGCGCATTTAGGCCCGTGCCGACCGCTGTGCCGCCCTGCGCAAGCTTTTGCACATTATGGACAACCGTCCCTTCAACCCGCGCACGGTTGGCGATGAGTTGCGCGACAAAGGCGGAAAATTCCTGACCCAAGGTCAGCGGCGTTGCGTCCTGCAAATGGGTGCGGCCGATTTTGATGATCGCGCCCCAGGCTTGGCACTTTTCGGTCAGCGCATCGGTCAGGCGTTGCAGCGCGGGGATCAGATCGCGCCACACCGCGATGGCCACCGCGACATGGATTGCGGTGGGAAAGCTGTCGTTCGATGACTGGCCCATGTTGACATGATCATTGGGGTGCACGGGCGTTTTGCCACCGCGTGTGCCGGCCAGTGCCTCGTTGGCGATGCCGGCGATAACCTCATTCACGTTCATGTTCGACTGCGTGCCGCTGCCCGTTTGCCAGATGACGAGCGGGAATTGATCGTCATGCTTCCCCGCCAATATGGCGTCTGCGGCGGCGGTGATCGCGTCGGCAATGCCCGCCGGCAGCGCGCCCGATGCTTTGTGCGTTAACGCTGCGGCACGTTTTACATGGGCAAGGCCGTAGACAATGCCAATCGGCATCCGCTCATGCGCCGGAAAGGGAAAGTTCGCGATACTCCGCTGCGTCTGCGCGCCCCAATAAGCGTTTGCGGGGACCTCTATCGGTCCAAAACTGTCGGTTTCAGTGCGGGTTTCCGCCGTCACTTTTTCCGCCCGAAGTCCACGCTGACGACGTTGGAGCCGTCTTCGACGACGACGGTGGGGCCGTCATTGCCGGCTTCTTCATGCGGTTCGGGCTCGCTTTCGCCCGCATCGACATGGAACTGCAGCGCGAAATCTACGGCCGGATCAACGAAGGCCGTGATCGCGGAGTAAGGGATGAACAAATGCGACGGGATCTGGCTGAACGACAGGCCAACTTCGAAATGTTCGGCCTCAACCTTCAGGTCCCAATATTTGTGCTGAAGCACAATGGTCATTTCATCGGGGAAGCGTTCGTGCAGATGCTGCGGAATGGCAACACCCGGCGCTTGCGTCTTGAACGTGATGTAGAAATGATGGTCGCCGGGCAGGCCATCGCGCGCGACATCGCCCAGCACGCGGCCAACCACGGCGCGCAACGCCTCTTGCACGACGTCATCATAAGGAATCAGGCTATCTACATGCTCTTCGGTCATGGGCGCTTGGTGGACTTCCGCGCGTGTGAAATCAAGATACTTGTTGCCTTAAGCCAACTTGCCAAATGCGTGCATGTGGCTATATCGGCGGCCATGCGTACAGGCTCCATAAGTCGCAAGACGAACGAAACGTCCATTGATGTTGAGGTGAACCTCGACGGCACTGGTGTGTATGACGTGTCAACGGGCATCGGTTTTCTAGACCATATGCTTGAGCAACTGTCGCGCCATTCGCTGATCGACCTGAAGGTGAAGGCCGTTGGCGACCTACACATTGACCAGCACCACACCACCGAAGACACCGGCATCGCGATTGGCGAGGCGGTGTTGCAGGCATTGGGCGATAAACGCGGCATCACGCGTTATGGCACCGCCTATGCGCCGATGGATGAAACGTTGACGCGCTGTGCGCTTGATATTTCTGGCCGGCCCTATTTCGTGTGGAAAGTATCCCTTGGTATGCCGCGTCTGGGCGAATGGGATACCGAGCTGATCGAACATTGGTTCCACAGCTTTGCGACCAGTGCAGGCATCACGCTGCACATCGAAAATCTCTATGGTTCGAACAACCACCACATCGTCGAAAGCTGCTACAAGGCATTGGCCCGCGCATTGCGCCAAGCGGTCGAGATTGACCCGCGCAAGGCGGACGCCATCCCGTCGACCAAGGGCACGCTCTAGGCCGTGTCACTTGCGCTGATTGATTATGGCGCGGGCAATCTGCATTCGGTGCACAATGCGTTGAAAGCGGCGGGCGCAGGCGACGTGCATGTGACCGCCGACCCTGATGTTGTTGCCAAAGCCGACCGTATCGTTCTGCCCGGCGTTGGCGCCTTTGCGCATTGTATGGAGGCGCTGTCTGCGATTGATGGCATGGTTGCCGCCATGGAGCAGCGCGTGCGCGTTGAGGGCACTCCGTTTCTGGGTATTTGCGTCGGCATGCAGTTGTTGGCCGATGCGGGCGTTGAGCATAAAACGACGCGCGGGCTTGGCTGGATCAGTGGCACCGTCCGCGCGATTGCACCGGCGGTAGATTTGAAAATTCCGCATATGGGCTGGAACGATGTTGCTCCGACACAAGGCGCGCCGTTGATCGAAGCGGGCGAGGCCTATTTTCTGCATAGTTATCATTTCGACGCGAAGGACGATGCGGACGTGCTGGCGACCACGCACCATGGCGGTCGACTGGTTGCGGCGGTGGGCCGTGACAATATCATGGGGGTGCAATTCCATCCCGAGAAAAGCCAGTCCTATGGCATTAATTTCCTCAAACGCTTTTTGGAGTGGCAACTGTGATCGTTTTTCCCGCGATTGACCTGAAGGGTGGCGAGGTTGTGCGCTTGGCCGAGGGCGATATGAACCGCGCAACGGTCTATGCCGACGACCCCGCCGCGCAGGCGATGCTGTTTGCCGAACAAGGCGCAGAGTTCCTGCACGTTGTGGATTTGGATGGCGCCTTTGCCGGCCGCCCCGAAAATGCCGAGGCGGTTGAGGGCATCATCGAAAATTTCCCCGGTTACATCCAATTGGGTGGCGGCATCCGCAATACGCAGACCGTTGAACGCTGGTTCGACATGGGCGTCGCGCGGTTGGTGATTGGCACCGCGGCGCTCAAAGACCCGCAGTTCGTCAAAGAGATGGCGCGCGAGTTCGAAGACGGCATTGTCGTTGCCGTGGACGCCCGCGACGGCTTTGTCGCGACCGAAGGCTGGGCCGAGAAATCCGACATGCCTGTGATTGATCTGGCGCGCCGGTTCGAAGACGCGGGTGTGGCGTCCATCCTGTTCACCGATGTGGGGCGCGACGGGATGCTGACCGGATGCAATATCGACGCGACCGTTGATCTGGCGCGGCGCGTAAACATTCCCGTGATCGCCAGCGGCGGGGTGAAGGGCATTGATGACATCCACATGCTCGCGCTGCACGCCAAGGACGGAATTGAGGGCGTGATTACCGGCCGCGCGATTTATGACGGACGGCTGGATCTGGCGACCGCGATTAAAGTAGCGGAGCGGGCGTGACCGTGCCTTCACATCACACCGAAGCCCTGAGCAGCAGCCGCTTGCGGCTGCGTCCGTCGAAGGGTACTTATAATGCTGGTGCATCAACGATGGGCGTCCTTCGACTTTCATCAGCGCGTGCTGCGCTGATGGCTCAGGACTGCGGTGAAACATCGATGGCGAATTGCGGATGACCGTCCGCGTTCGTGTCATTCCCTGTCTCGACGTATCCAATGGCCGGGTGGTCAAGGGCGTCAACTTTGTCGACCTGCGCGACGCCGGTGATCCGGTGGAGCAGGCGCAGGCTTATGATGCGGCGGGTGCGGATGAGCTTTGTTTTTTGGATATTGGCGCAAGCCATGAAGGGCGCGGCACGATCATTGATGTGGTCCGGCGTACCGCGGAAGTATGTTTCATGCCGCTGACCGTCGGTGGCGGCGTGCGCAGTGCAGAGGATGCGCGGGCGTTGTTGCTGGCAGGCGCGGATAAGGTTGCGGTAAACAGCGCGGCGGTGGCGCGACCCGAAGTCGTCGCGGATATCGCCGCACGTTTCGGCAGCCAATGCGTGGTGGCTTCGGTCGATGCGCGGCGCAGCGGCGACCATTGGGAAATCTTCACCCATGGCGGACGCAAGCCAACCGGAATTGACGCGCTCGAACATGCCGTAAAACTCGCCGAACTTGGCGCAGGCGAATTGCTCGTCACCAGCATGGACCGTGACGGCACACGTGATGGTTACGACCTTGCACTCACCCGCGCAATTGCCGATGCGGTGAACATCCCCGTTGTCGCCAGCGGCGGCGTCGGTAACCTTGACCATTTGGTCGAGGGCGTCCGCGAAGGCCATGCGAGCGCAGTGCTCGCGGCGTCGATTTTCCACTTTGGCCAGCACAGCATCGCCGATGCCCATGCGGCGTTACGGGCGGCGGGATTACCCGCGCGCGCCTGACCCAAGGCGCAAAAAATTCGCCTCCCGAGTCCTTGACGTGTCATAAAAAGACCCTATCTGGGCTCCGTTAGCACTCGTCCTGTATGAGTGCTAATGCACATTCATTGCCGTCCCCTGCTTGTTGTAGGCGTGGCGGGATGGCGAAACAGAAAAAGGATAGTTCAACATGGCATTTCGTCCATTGCATGATCGCGTTCTCGTCCGTC
>NZ_JBIIMC010000002.1:0-139528 GCF_044338195.1 Sphingorhabdus sp.
AGGTACCTACGATGAGGACCTGAAAGCGCTGCAGGACCGCCTTTCGCGGCTGCAGTCGCTGCACATATTGCACGAAGCGCGCACGTTGATCGTGATTGAAGGTTGGGATGCGGCTGGCAAGGGTGGCGCAATCAAGCGCATGACCGCGACGCTCGATCCGCGTTATTATCATGTCTATCCCGTTTCAGCGCCCACTGAGGAAGAAAAGGACAAGCATTTCCTTTGGCGCTTTTGGAACAAGCTGCCCGGCAGCCGGGAAATCAGCATATGGGACCGAAGCCATTATGGCCGTGTGCTGGTCGAACGCGTCGAAAAATTCTGCAGCGAGGCAGAATGGCGGCGTGGATATGACGAGATTAATGAGTTTGAGTCGCGACAGGGCGAAATCGGCACGAAAATCATTAAGCTGTTTTTCCATGTAACGCAGGAAACGTAGGATAAGGTGCTGATGGAGCGGCTCGGAGATCCCGCCAAGCGCTGGAAAGTGACCGCAGAGGACTTTCGAAACCGCGAACGGCGTAGCGAGTATATGGATGCGCTGGCGGACATGTTTAAGCGCACCGACACGCGCTGGGCCCCATGGACCGTTATCGACGGCAATAACCAGAAAGCGGCACGGATCGCTGCATTAAAGCATGTTGTGGAGTCGCTTGAGGCAAGCGTTCCGCAGGATTTTCGTGATGCTAAACCAGAGATTGTGGCGCTAGCCGAAAAGACATTCGGCTATTCCCCTGTTGGATAGGCGATTGCGACGACTTCCCATTCCTTGGGCCCCGTTGGTAACGTTACCGTTTTGACATCGCCGACGCGCGCACCACGCAGGGCACGCGCCAGCGGTGCGTTCCATCCGATGCGGCCATGGCCAGCATCTGCCTCGTCATCGCCGACCAATGTAATGACCCGCTCCACATCGTCGATATCCGCCAAGGTAACCGTCGCGCCGAAAAATACGCGATCTCGGTCTTCCTGCTTGGATGGGTCGAGTACCTTTGCAACTTTCATTTTCTTGGAAAGCTGGCCGAGTTCACGGTCAATTGCGCGCAGCTTCTGCCGGCCGTAGATATAGTCGCCATTCTCGCTTCGGTCGCCATTGCCCGCCGCCCAGTGGACGATTTCAACAACCGCTGGCCGTTCGACAGCGAACAATTGTTCATACCGCGCGCGCAAGGCTGCGAATCCGGCCGGGGTAATAGGGTTCGTGCGCTCCATAGCGCCTCTATGTCACCCCGGGCTTGATTTGCCCAGATATGTGCTGAGCGGCGTTGCCGACCGCACGCGCGCCCGTTCGGGGTGGAGATGATCGTACATCACCGCATTTTCCAGCACGCGGTAAACATAATCACGTGTCTCGCTCAGCGGGATTTTTTCGATCCATTCCATCATGTCGATGGCACCTGTCCGCGGGTCACCATAAGCCTTCAGCCACTTGTTCACATTGCCGGGACCGCCATTATACGCGGCAATTGCGAGCGGGTAGCTTCCGTCGAAATAATCGAGCATGCGTTCGATATATGTGGCGCCAAGGGCGATGTTATAATCTGTATCGACCGTTAGCGCTTCGGGGCGATATGCCATTGCGATTTTGCCTGATGTTTCGCGGGCTGTGCCTGGCATCAGCTGCATAAGGCCGCGTGCGCCTGCGTGGCTGACGGCTGCCCGGTCAAACTGGCTTTCCTGCCGCATGATTGCATGGGCAAGCGTCCATGTCTGGTGATGCGCCGCGGGAACATTGACCGTTGGGTAGCTGTTTCCCAAAAGTTCGGGAATACCGGCCGATCGGGCGCTGCGACCCGCCATCACAGCGAGATCGGGACGGCCCAGTTTTTGCGAAAGGCCAATGGCTGTGGCAAAATCATCCGTATCCTTGGCGTTTCGCGCAATGGCCCTGAAGAAATTGCTTTGGTCCTTCCAACTCCCATATTTGGGGGCGAGGGCTGCGGCCAAATAGACGGCCGGAACATCGCCTTCCGCCAATACGGGTGCGGCGGGGGTGATGCGCGGTACTGGGGGCAGGGGGCGTCGCAACTGTTCAAGCGACAACTGGCCAAAAAAGCTTTCATAATACGCCGCGGCTTGTTCATGATAGCGCGTGGCCGACGCTTGGTCTCCGGCCTTCGCCGCAGCTTTGCCCGCAAAGTGCAAGCCTTTTGATCGGGTTTGCGCCGATTTTGCAGCGGACGCATAGCGTTCGAACATAACAACAGCGTCATCGGGGCGGCCAAGCCTTTCCATCGCCGTCATGCCCGCAAGCCATGTCAGGCTGGTATAGCGATCGCGTGTGGCGATATCTTGATCGATCATGACAAGGCCGGGCGGCGTTGCGTCGTCCACGCGTGACGCTATGCGGTACGCGACGTCATATTGACCGTTCTTCGCGGCTGCCTGCGCATGCGTCAGCAGCAATTGATACCAGTCCTTCAGAACAGGTACCGGCGCAGCAAGATTGGCGCGGTTCGCTAGCAATTCGCGCGCACCGATGCTGTTGCCTGTGGACCGCATGAAGTCTGCTCTGGCGGCGATTAGGGTCGCTTCACTATTGGCTAGAGCTCCGGCGTCCTGAACCTTTTGATCGGCGTCAGCGGCCTTCAGGCGGGTGGCGAGCGCCGCAATAAACGCAGGGCGACGTTGCGGAGAGGTGTAGGCTATCCAGCGTTCTGCGCCACGAGTTGAGCCCGACCATAACAAGCGATCAACGCGGGCGTCATGGTCAGCGGACGTAAAACGGTTGCCGGCGATGCGGAACATACGTGCTTCGTCGTCATCGTTAAGGGCACCACCGCGCCATGCCGCGCGCGCTTGTTCTTCAGCGCGCGATGTGTCGCCCGACGCGTGGAGCGCAATTGCGAACCGGGCGCGTCCCGCGTTGGTGAGCGGAGGCAAACGGTCAAAGAAGGCCACAACCTGACTGGGCGACAAGGACAAAGGATTGATCGCCTGTTCTGCGTTCTTGCGCATCTCATCGCTATTTGGCCAATCGGGATAGCGCATCAGAAATGAAGCATATTCGCCAAAGCTGAAATTGCCGGACGCGCTTAGCATTTTCCAACGCTGCAACGCGGCCGGGACTTGGCCCTCGCTTGGGTCATATTGCACGGCCGGGGCCTGCGGCATTTGCGCAGTGGGCGCCGCAGCAGGGGCTTCCCCCGTACCGCGCTGCCAAACTATGCCATCACTTTGTTGGGCCGCCACGGCCGTCGAAAACGGAATTATTAGCATCGATGCCGAAATGAGATGCTTTACCATGCTGGACATATTATGTGCCCCATCCTTATCAGGTGCTGAACGAACGACTATATAGCCCTTAGCGGCCTATATGGCGCAGATTGAAAGTGTAATGCTATGTTTTCGGGATCGATACCGGCTCTAGTGACTCCTTTTTGCGACGGAGCGTTTAGCGAAAAGCATTTTCGTGCGTTGATCGATTGGCAAATCGACCAAGGATCAAGCGCGCTGGTACCTGCGGGAACGACCGGTGAGGCATCAACGCTGTCGAATGCGGAGCATCATCGCGTAATCGAAGTGTGTATCGAGCAAGCCGCTGGGCGCGTGCCCGTGATTGCGGGCTGTGGGTCGAATGACACCAATAACGCCATTCTCCATCTTAACTTTTCAAAGAAAAGCGGTGCGGCTGCCGGGCTGGTTGTCGCCCCTTATTATAATCGCCCCAACCAAGAGGGCATTTATGCCCACTTCGAGGCGATGACCAAGAAGAACGACCTGCCTATCGTGCTGTACAATGTTCCCGCGCGTACCGTGACCGACATCAAGCCGGAAACGGTTGCGCGCCTTGCGCAGTTGCCGACGGTGATTGGCATCAAGGATGCCAGCGGTGATATGCCGCGCGTAACGGACCATCGGTTGGCCTGCGGACCGGATTTCTGCCTGTTGTCGGGCGTCGACGAACAGTCGCTTGCGTTCAATGCCGCAGGCGGGCGCGGGTGCATTTCCGTTACCGCAAATGTTGCGCCGAAATTATGCGCCGAATTTCAGGCGGCATGTGCATCGGGTGATTATAACTTGGCACGTGATCTAAATGATAAGCTGTATCCGCTTCATTTGGCGTTGTTTTCTGATGCATCGCCGGGGCCGATTAAATATGCGCTGTCGCGCGTCATCGAAGGTTTCCCGACCGAGTTGCGCTTGCCAATGACCCCGCCAAGTGAGGCGAGCCGTCGTCAGGTTGATGCCGCCTTGGAGAATGCAGGGCTTATTTAATGACGCGTCCAAAGCCCGAAGCATTCAACAAAGTCAAAACGGTCGCGGAAAACCGGCGTGCCCGTTATGATTTTCATATCGATGACAAATATGAGGCCGGTATTGTCCTGACCGGAACCGAAGTGAAATCTTTGCGCTTTGGTGAAGGTTCGATCGCCGAGAGCTATGCCGAAGTGCGCGATGACCAGATTTGGTTGATTAACGCGAACATCCCCGAATTCAGCCACGGGAACCGCTTTAACCATGAACCGAAACGGCCCAGAAAGTTGCTGTTGAACGAACGTGAAATAAACAAGCTGCATGGCGCGGTGATGCGGCAGGGCATGACGCTCGTGCCTCTGTCGATTTATTTCAATGGACGCGGCAGGGCGAAAGTGGAATTGGCGTTGGCAAAGGGCAAAAAGGCGCCCGATAAGCGTGCGACCGAGAAAGAACGGGATTGGAAGCGTGAGCAAGGACGCATTATGCGTGATCGTGGATGAGTAAGTTTGACTCCTGGTTGCACAGGCAGGCCCCCACACGCGACAGCTTTGAACGCAGCCGCTTTCTGCGGCCGTTTGCGCAGCGCGTGTTTCATCCAGCCCTCTGGCGTTTTACACGGCGCTCCGTCCCGCGGGGTGTAGCTCTTGGCCTGTTGGTCGGGATTTTCCTTTTGATACCAGGTGTCCAGATCGCTGGTGTTGCACTGCTTGCGCTGCCATTCCGGGCAAATATTCCCATCGGCGCGGCCATGACGTTCCTGAGTATGCCGGCGACAACGCCATTCATTTTGCTTGGGTCGGTGTATGTCGGTGAATCGGTGCTGCGGTTGAACAATGGCTCAGGCCACTTCTATCAACTTATCGAGACATCGGCACCGCTTTCGGCGTGGGGTGATTATGTCTGGAACGAAGCGCCTTTGGCGTTGGTGCAAGGCGTTGCAGGGCTCGCGATCATATCCATTGCGGCGGCTGTCATCGGTTATGTGCTCTCGGCTTGGTTCTGGCGCTGGCGGATAAGCGCCAAATGGCGACGCCGGTCGAAGGCAATCGCGTCTCGTGGATAAGCTTTTGTAGCCTTTGGCCTGCCAGCCTCTATTCTCCCCACGATATTTCGGGAGCATATAAATGAAATTCCCACTTAAAAGCGCATTGGCCGCATCGGTGTCGGCGGCATCGCTCGCCACACCAGCATTTGCGCAAAGCCAATCTGACGCCACGCAACCGCCCGCTAAAGACGGCACGTAACTGGATCGTTCGCAATCTTGACAAATGGTACGATGCGTTCCAGCCAAAAGCAGACGGAAAATTGTACCTCAAGCCTGAGGACCGCGTTCGCATCTGGTAAGGAATGGTTTTGAAAAAAATATCCCCGCCGACTCAATTCCAGATATTTGGCGGGGATATGGACCAGTCCGCCAAGCTGGATGTGCGTCAGTTGGCGGTGTTGGCTCTCGCAACCTTTTTGTCGCTGGCGATATTGTGGTTTTCGACGGGCAACATCATTCTTGTTGGTTCCTGCGCCGCCGTCATCATTGCAGCCGGCGCGCTCATTCACTTTTTCCGTCATGCGGGCTCGGTCGAGGTTGCTGTCAATGTCTCGCCGCCTGACTGGTCTATCGCGCACGCTGCCACGCAGTTGAACGACGCTGCAATCGCCATCAGTGACCGCGCTGGTCTGCTGGTATGCGCAAATGATCAATTCACCAAAGCGTTTCCCGGACTCAAAGCGCCACCGGATCTGGGGTTGGATGAAGTGAGCCAATCTTTAATGGTCGCGGCAAGTCGTGCCGCATGGCGCGACGGCAGTGCCCAGATCGATACTATAACGAAGGACCACCGCGCCTATAGCGTGAAGGTGGCACGCGCGGGCGCTTCTGACGAATATCTATTATGGAGACTCGCGCCCATTGAGCGGATTGCCATTGAAAGCCTTGCGATTGAGCTGATTACCGGACGTATCGGGCGTGCCATGTCCGGCAGCGGCGTCATGGCTGTCTCCGTTGGTCCCGACGGCTGCGTTCGTGCGGCAAACGCTGCTTTTGCGCTGCGCGCAACGGGCACGGATCAATATCCCCTCACGGGCCGTTCATTCGTAGATTTTGTGCGGTTGGATGACAAGGGCAGCGTCTTTTTTGAACGCGAAGGACGTCGCGGCTTGCCTATCCGGCTTTTGCACGTGCCGTTGAACGCACATGATGTGGAAGGCTCCGCTTTGCTGCTCGCGGTGGACGAGGACAGCGCAAAGGTCGACCGCGGCCTCGCGCTTGCACATGTTGAGCAATTGCTCTCCACACTGCCTTTGGGGCTGGCGCTTGTTGATCGCGATGGCCGGTTCCTGTTTGCTAATGACGCATTTGCGCGCGTGCTGGATGTAGAACCGACCAAATTGCCTCCATATCCGGGTGATCTGGTCATTTCTGAAGACAAGGGCGTGGTCTTGGATAGCATTCGCCGTTATGGCAGCGGGCCCATGACATCAGGCGACATCGCCATTCGCTTGAAAGAGCGACCCGATGAAGTCATTGCGCTCTCTATCGCTGGCGTGCGCGGGCTTGGCGGCGCTGCGGTTCTGCTTGGACTTAAGGATAATAGCGAAGAGATAACCCTGAAGCGGCAGCTCGCCCAACAAACGAAGATGGAATCGATTGGGCAGCTGGCGGGCGGTGTTGCGCATGATTTCAACAACATCCTGACCGCGATTATCGGATATTGCGACCTCATGCTGCTGCGGCATCAGCCCGGCGATGGCGATTATGATGATATTCAGCAGATCAAGAACAATTCAAATCGTGCAGCCAGCCTGACCCGCCAGTTGCTTGCCTTCTCGCGTCAGCAGACATTGCGTCCGCAGATATTACAACTGGCGAATGTTGTGGCCGACGTATCCAGCTTGCTGAAGCGATTGCTTGGCGAGACCGTCCGGCTTGAGGTCCATCACGGGCGCGGGGTAGGCGCCGTGCGCGCTGACCCGGGGCAACTGGAGCAGGTGATCATCAACTTGGGCGTGAATGCGCGCGACGCAATGCCCAAGGGCGGTGTGGTGCACATCAGCACATTGGCGGTGAGTCATCAGGAAGTCGCCGCGATGGGTAGCGAGTTTTTGCCCATCGGCGACTATGTGAAATTATCCGTCGAGGACAGCGGTGTCGGCATTTCCAAGGAAAATCTGTCGAAGATATTCGAACCGTTCTTCACGACCAAGGAACTTGGCAATGGGACCGGGCTTGGTCTCTCCACTGTCTATGGTATTGTTAAACAATCGGGCGGGTTCATTTTTGCCGAGTCAAAAGTCGGTCAAGGCACGCGCTTCGACATATTCTTGCCGGTTCATCAAGGGGACGTGCCTGTTGCCGGGACGGGCAAAAAGGAATTGTACAAGCCCAAGGATTTGTGGGGCAGCGGCCGCGTCTTGATTGTTGAAGACGAAGACATGGTGCGCGCGGTTGCAGAGCGCGCGTTGGTGCGGCAGGGCTATGTTGTGGAAACCGCAAGCGATGGCGAGCAAGCACTTGAACTTTTTGCGGAAGGTAAGCGATATGACCTCGTCGTTTCGGACGTGGTCATGCCCAATATGGATGGCCCGACAATGGCACGCAATTTGCGTGCGACATATGGGGACATCCGCCTGTTGTTCATGTCCGGTTACGCAGAGGAGCAGTTGCGCGAGACGATCAGCCTCGACAATGTGTCGTTCCTTGCTAAGCCATTTTCAGTTCAGCAAATTGCGGAAGCGGTCCACGATGCTCTCGTGAAGGCTAATTAGTTTAGGTATTGAAAATAAACGCATAAATAATTTTGTTCCGCTCTTGTTCTTTTGGAACAGAAGGTGTACATAATGGATATTCCGGATGATGATCTGGAACAGGCATGACGCTGAAGGAGTGGAAAAATGGCAGCAAGTCTTAAAATGGTCGATGGGAATCAGGCAAACGGTATGAAAAGTTCGGAACGTGAAAAGGCGTTAGAAGCGGCGCTGGCGCAGATTGATCGCGCTTTTGGTAAAGGCTCGGCGATGAAGCTGGGTAGCCGTGAGGCGATTGCTATTGATGCAGTGTCCACAGGCTCGCTTGGTTTGGATATTGCGCTCGGCATCGGCGGTCTACCCAAGGGGCGCGTGATCGAAATTTACGGTCCAGAAAGCTCGGGTAAGACCACGCTGACCTTGCATGCAATTGCAGAGGCGCAGAAGGCAGGCGGTACGGCGGCATTTATCGATGCAGAGCATGCGCTGGATCCGGGCTATGCGAAGAAATTGGGTGTCGATATTGATAACCTCATCGTGTCGCAGCCTGACACGGGTGAGCAAGCACTTGAGATTGCAGATACGCTGGTGCGGTCTAACGCAGTCGACATTTTGGTTATCGACTCGGTTGCTGCACTTGTGCCGCGCGCCGAAATCGAAGGTGAAATGGGCGACAGCCATGTCGGCTTGCAGGCCCGTTTAATGAGCCAGGCGCTTCGCAAAATTACAGGTTCGATCAGCCGGTCAAACTGCATGGTGATCTTCATCAACCAGATCCGCATGAAAATCGGTGTGATGTATGGTTCGCCCGAAACCACCACGGGCGGTAATGCGTTGAAATTCTATGCGTCGGTCCGTTTGGATATCCGTCGCACGGGTCAGATTAAGTCTGGTGAAGATATTGTGGGCAACACAACCCGCGTGAAGGTTGTGAAAAACAAGGTAGCTCCACCTTTCAAGCAAGTCGAATTCGACATCATGTATGGCGAAGGTATTTCCAAGACCGGCGAACTGTTGGATCTGGGCGTGAAGGCGGGACTTGTCGAAAAGTCCGGCAGCTGGTTCAGCTATGACTCGATCCGTATTGGGCAGGGTCGTGAGAATTCAAAAACCTATCTCACGGAAAATCCTGAAGTCGCGGCACGGTTGGAAGCCGCCATTCGGGGCAAGACTGAAGAAGTCGCTGAAGTCCTGATGACAGGGCCTGACGCGGAAGACGACGTTTAAGATATATGCGAACAAGCGCGGCCTTGCCTGAGGCCGCTGCTTTCGACCCGTCCTGGTCCACCCCGGGGCGGGTCACTTTGTTTTGTCGCGCACAGATATATGAAGAGTCGCGCGCGGGCCGCTGACTTCTTGACAGGCAGGGTGGCTAAGGCACAACTGCATCCATGACATTGCAGATTCACCTGATTGGCTTGCCCACAGATCAAAACAGTTCGTTCGAACGTGGCGCAGCGGCGGCACCGGCGGCAATTCGCCATGCGTTGTTTAGCGACCGGGGTAACCTATCGACCGAGTGCGGCCTTGAAATCGGAAGTGACATCGCGCTGATCGATCGCGGCGATGTGCCGCTTTTGGACGTTGATACTGCGGCTGATGACGCGCTTATCATAAAGACGGTGGCTGACGCGATGGACGCAGGCGCTGTTCCTCTGCTGCTGGGCGGCGATCATGCGGTAACATATCCGGTGGTTGCGGCTCTGGCCGCGCGTCATGGTCCGCTCAACATTTTGCATTTCGATGCGCATCCCGACATTTATGCCGATTTTGAAGGCAACCCGCGCAGTCATGCGTCGCCATTTGCCCGCATATTGGAAGCTGGCCATGCCAAGCGCATTGTTCAAGTCGGTATCCGGACGCTGAACCGCCACTGCCGCGAACAGGCGGAGCGTTATGGCGTTGAAATCCTCCCGATGCTGAACTTCTCGCCCGAGCATGTTCCTATTCTTGAAGGGCCGCTCTACATCAGCTTTGATCTCGATGGCCTTGACCCGTCGGAGGCGCCGGGTGTGGCGCATCCCGAGCCGGGTGGCCTGACGGTACGCGAAGTCCTTTCGATATTGGCCAAACAAAATGCAGTAATTGTCGGCGCGGATGTTGTTGAACTTAATCCCGACCGCGACGTGAACGATGTTACGGCAATCGTCGGGGCCAAGCTGGTGCGGGAAATCGCCGCGCGTATCTATCAAAATCATTCAGGAGAATAACCATGACCATCACAGTGCACCATTTGAACAATTCGCGGTCGCAACGGATATTGTGGCTCCTGGAAGAATTGAACGTGCCGTATGAAATTGTGCACCACCAGCGCGATGCGGTGACCAATCTTGCGCCCGAGGCGCTATTGAAAATACATCCTTTGGGTAAGTCACCGATGATAGAAGACGCCGGCAATATCGTTTTTGAATCAGGGGCCATTGTCGAGTATCTGTGTGAACGTCATAATGGCGCGCATCTGGTGCCGCCACGCGGGACAGACCAACATGTCCGTTACCTTGAGTGGCTGCATTTTGCCGAAGGTTCGGCGATGACACCGATTTTGCTCAACCTGTACACGGCCCGTCTGGGCGAAGCGGCTGCGCCGCTGCATCCGCGTATTGACCAGCAATTGGAAAGCCATTTCCAGTTCATGGAGGATGGCTTGAAAGCCAGCGGATGGTTTGTGGGCGATACGCTAAGCGGCGCCGACATTATGTTGAGTTTTCCAGCGGAGGCCGCCGTTAAAATGGGCCGTGCCGCCAACCGCCCGAACCTCACCAAATTTGTGGAAACAATCCACGCGCGGCCGGCATATCAGCGCGCGCTCGAAAAGGGCGGACCCTACGCTTATGCCTGATGGAGCAGCAAAATGCATATCCGGCTTGCAGGGCGGCGAGTCGTTCCCTAAGTCGCTTTCGTTATGACATCGACCAATGATATTCGCCGCGGGTTCCTTGATTATTTCGGTGCTGCTCAGCACGACATAGTCTCGTCCGCGCCACTCGTGCCGTACAATGACCCGACATTGATGTTCGTCAATGCCGGCATGGTGCCGTTCAAAAACGTATTTACGGGCTTGGAAAGCCGCGAAACGCCGCGTGCAGCTTCCAGCCAGAAATGCGTGCGGGCGGGCGGTAAGCATAATGATTTGGACAATGTCGGATACACGGCGCGCCACCACACATTCTTTGAAATGCTCGGCAATTTCTCGTTCGGCGATTATTTCAAAGAGCAGGCGATTACCCATGCGTGGACGTTGCTGACCAAGGAATGGGGCCTTGATCCATCGCGCCTGACGACAACGGTTTATCATACCGATGATGAGGCGTTTGACCTTTGGCGCAAGATTGCGGGACTGCCCGAAGAGCGTATCATCCGTATCGCGACCAACGATAATTTCTGGTCGATGGGCGACACGGGGCCATGCGGTCCGTGCAGCGAAATTTTCTATGACCATGGCGACCATATCTTTGGTGGCCCTCCCGGAAGCCCGGACGAAGATGGCGACCGTTTTGTCGAAATCTGGAACCTCGTGTTCATGCAGTTTGAGCGGCAGGATGACGGCACCGATGTGCCTTTGCCAAAGCCGTCGATCGATACCGGCATGGGGCTTGAGCGCATCGCTGCGGTCATGCAGGGCGTGCACGACAATTACGATACGGACACGTTCAAGGCGCTGATTAATGCGTCGGAAGAGCTGACCGGCACCAAGGCGCAGGGCGACCAAATGGCCAGCCACCGCGTGATTGCCGACCATTTGCGCTCGACCAGCTTCCTGTTGGCCGATGGCGTCATGCCGTCGAACGAAGGGCGCGGCTATGTTCTGCGCCGCATCATGCGCCGCGCCATGCGCCATGCGCACATCCTTGGCGCGAAAGAGCCGTTGATGCACCGTTTGGTGGGCAGCCTCGCCGCCGAAATGGGCGCGGCTTATCCCGAATTGCTGCGTGCGCAGCCGATGATCGAAGCGACGTTAAAGCAGGAAGAAACCCAATTCCGCCGAACGCTGGACAAGGGTATCAAGCTGCTGGATGAAGCCACCACGGGTATGCAGCCCGGCGATGTCCTTGCCGGCGATACCGCGTTTAAGCTTTATGACACATATGGCTTTCCATATGACCTGACCGAAGACGCGTTGCGTGCGCAGGGCTTTGGCATTGATCAGGCCGGTTTTGAAACCGCCATGAACAACCAAAAGGCTATGGCGCGTGCCGCATGGAAAGGTTCCGGCGCCAAGGCATCGGACGACGTCTGGTTCGACATCGCCGAACGCGTTGGTTCGACCGAGTTCACAGGGTACACAGCCAATGAAGGCGAGGGGCAAGTCGTTGCCCTCGTTAACGATGGCGTTGAAGTGCAGTCTGCTGTGGCAAACGACAGCGTAACCGTCATCACCAACCAGACGCCATTTTACGGCGAAAGCGGCGGCCAGATGGGCGACGCTGGCGTTATTTCGAGCACGAACATGCGCGGTGAAGTGACGGACACTGCAAAGCCGCTTGGACGTTTGCATGCGCATCAGGTGACGATTGGAACAGGCGAGATCAAGGTCGGCGATTTTGTAACCCTGAAGATCGATACAACCCGCCGTGACTCTTTGCGCGCCAACCATAGCGCAACCCATTTGCTTCACGAATCATTGCGTGAAAGACTGGGCGGTCATGTCACGCAAAAGGGCAGCCTTGTGGCGCCTGATCGTCTGCGGTTCGACTTCTCGCATAATCAGGCGGTAACCGCTGATGAAATTGCGATGATTGAAGCCGATGTGAACGCGCAAATTCGCGGGAATCAGGCCGTCACCACGCGTTTGATGACCCCCGATGACGCGGTCGCGGCGGGTGCGCTTGCTTTGTTTGGCGAGAAATATGGCGAGGAAGTCCGCGTGCTCACCATGGGCAAAAGAGATGACACGCATTATTCGCTCGAACTGTGCGGTGGCACGCATGTCAACGCATTGGGTGACATTGCCTTGTTCACGATCATTTCTGAAGGCGCGGTCGCAAGCGGCATCCGCCGTATCGAAGCATTGACCGGAGAAGCTGCGCGTCTGTGGCTCGTTGGCCGCGAAACACAGTTGAAGAACGTCGCCGCGATGCTGAAAACCGCGCCTGATGAAGTCGGCGCGCGCATTGAAACATTGATGAACGACCGCAAGCGGATGGAGAAAGAACTCTCCGAAGCCAAGACGGCGCTCGCATTGTCCGGTGGCAGTGGTCCCAAGGCTGAAGCCGAAACCATCGGCGACGTGACATTCATGGGGCAGGTCATCAATGGTATCGAGCCAAAGGCCCTGCGCGGTTTGGCCGATGACCAGATGAAAACCATTGGTAGCGGCATCGTCGCCATCATCGCGGCGAACGAGAACAGCAACACCGTCGTCGTTGCGGTTTCACCCGCACTCCACGCTACGTTGACCGCTCCAGACCTTGTTCGCGCGGCGACTGAGGCGATGGGCGCGCAAGGTGGCGGTGGACGCCCCGACATGGCGCAAGGTGGCGGCCCAGCCGGCGCTGAGTTGGCGCAGGCGGCGTTGGATGCCATCAAAGCAAAGATTGCGGGTTAAGAGGTAAGCTTGAGCTTGGGGGCCTCGTCGAGGCCGCCTGCTTCTTTGATCTGCCGCCGGAATTCGTCGCGCTTTTCGTGGATCGACGCGATCACGGGGCCCATGGCCACGCCGAGGTCGACAAGCACCGCTTCCGATAGCTGTAGCGAGCTTTCCAGCGTTTCTGGAACGGCATCGGTTGCGCCTGCTTGATACAGGCGTGCCGCATGGTCTGCATCGCGTGCACGCGCGACGATGGTAATATCCGGCAACCATTGGCGGACGCGCTTGACGATATGTTCGGCCAGCACCGGTTGATCCATGGTCAGGATAAGCGCCTTTGCGTGGCCAAGGCTCAGCTTGTCCAATGTTTCGGGACGTGAGATGTCGCCGAAGATCACTTTATACCCACCGCGCCGCGCCGCCATGACAGCATCCACATTGGATTCAACCGCGACATAAGGCTGCCCATGCATTATGAGCATGTCGGCCACCAAATGACCGACCCGGCCAAAGCCGATAACGACCGTGCGCGGTTCTTGCGCCGGGTCTTGTTCATATATCTCGTCGTCGGTCTCGCGCAGCTCAATTCGGCGCGCCATGTCGTGGCCGATGCGCGCCAATATCGGTGTGATGGTTAAGCCAATCGCCGTTGCGACTTGCCAGAAATTGATGGTCGCAGCGTCAATGATCTGCGCCGCGCCGGCTGCGCCCAGCACAATGAGCGTGGTTTCGGATGGGCTTCCCATAAGAACGCCGGTCTCGGTGGCCGTCCCCGTGCGTGCACCGTTCAACTTCAGCAGACCTGCGGTAACCGCGGCCTTTATCAGAACGACGCTGGCAACCGCGCCGACCAGTGCAGCCCAATTGGCCGCGACGAAGCGCAGATCGACCTGCATGCCGATGCTGATCAGAAACACACCCAGCGCCAGTCCCTTGAACGGCGCGGTCATGACGGCGACTTCCGTTTGATAGTCCGTCTCGGCGATTAACAAGCCCGCGATCATTGCGCCGACGATGGGCGAAAGGCCGACCGCACCAGTCGCGAGGCTTGCTACGATCACGACCAGCAGGCTGACCGACACAAAAAGCTCAGGGCTTTTGGTACGCGCTGCCTGTCCGAACAGGCGGGGCAGGAAGAAGCGGCCAAGCACAAGCATGCCGACAATCACCAATGTGCCCTGCCAGAGCACCGTAACCATGCCCTCCCACGAACCCGAACCGGCTTGCGGCGCCAGCGCGCCCAAGACAAAGATGATCGGGACGATGGCAAGATCTTCGAACAGCAACATCGCAAGCGCCGATTTGCCAACGGCCGAATGCGTGCCCGATATGGGCAGCACGAGCGCAGTCGATGAAAGCGCGAGTGCAATGCCGATGCCAATAGCCGCCGTCAGATTATAGCCAAATAGCAAAAGCCCCGCGGCAATGATGATACCCGCGCCGAACAATTGCGACGCGCCCACGCCAAAAACCAGACGCCGCATCTTCCACAATCGCCGAAAGGACAGTTCAAGCCCTATCGTGAACAGCAATAAGATAATGCCATATTCGCCAATGGGTCCAATGGCCTCTGGATTGGTGATGGTGACCCATTCAAGCAATGGATAGCGTTCGACCAACGTGCCGAGGCCCATAGGGCCGACCAATATCCCGACCAAGATGAAGCCGATAATAGGCGTGATGCGAAAACGGGCGAAAGCCGGGATGACGATTCCGGCTGCGCCCAGAATGACGAGCAGATCGCTGATGCTTTCGCCGTGTAGTTCGCCTGCCATGTGCACCTTTTACCCACATGCAGCATGATAAGGGAAGGGCAGGGCAATAAAAAAAAGCGCGGAGGTCGCCCCCCGCGCTTTGATGTACTTATGGGTTTGGCGTTACTGCCAGCTGCCCATTTTGATTTCGAGGTTGGCGCGAACCTGTTCAAAGAACTGCTCGGTCGTCATCCACGCTTGGTCTGGACCAATGAGGATGGCGAGATCCTTTGTCATGTGGCCGTCTTCAACCGTCTGGATGCACACTTCTTCGAGCGTTTCCGCAAAGCGCGTCACTTCAGGTGTTTCGTCAAACTTGCCACGGAATTTCAGGCCGCCGGTCCATGCAAAAATCGACGCAATTGGGTTGGTCGATGTTGCCTTGCCCTGCTGATGCTGGCGGTAATGGCGCGTTACGGTACCATGTGCCGCTTCGGCCTCAACGGTCTTACCGTCTGGTGTCATCAGAATCGACGTCATCAATCCAAGCGAACCAAATCCTTGTGCGACTTGGTCAGACTGCACATCGCCATCATAGTTTTTGCACGCCCAGATGAACTTGCCCGACCACTTCAGCGCAGACGCGACCATGTCATCGATCAAGCGATGCTCATACACAATGCCGAGCTCTTTGAACTTATCAGCAAATTCGGCTTCGTACACTTCTTGGAACAGGTCCTTAAAGCGGCCATCATAATATTTCAGGATGGTGTTCTTCGTCGACAGATACACTGGCCATTCGCGGGTCACGCCATAGTTCAGCGACGCGCGCGCAAAGTCACGGATCGAGTCGTCGAGATTGTACATCGCAAGGGCGACGCCCGGCGATGGATAACGGAACACTTCTTCGTCAATTTTTTGGCCATCGTCGCCGTCCCACACAAGGCGCAATGTGCCTGGTCCAGGAACGAGGAAATCGGTCGCGCGATACTGGTCACCAAAGGCATGGCGGCCGATCACGATTGGGTCTGTCCAGCCCGGAATGAGGCGTGGGACGTTTTCGATCACGATAGGTTCACGGAAAACAACGCCGCCCAAAATGTTGCGGATCGTGCCGTTTGGTGACTTCCACATTTTCTGAAGGCCAAACTCTTCCACGCGCGCTTCGTCTGGTGTGATCGTCGCGCATTTTACGCCGACACCGAATTCGCGGATTGCGTTTGCGGAATCAACCGTGACCTTGTCATTGGTCTTGTCGCGATATTCCATGCCAAGGTCATAATATTTCAGGTCAATATCCAGATAGGGCAGGATGAGACGTTCCCTGATCCATTCCCAGATGATGCGCGTCATTTCGTCGCCATCGAGTTCGACAACCGGATTTTTGACCTTAATTTTTGCCATGTCAGAAAGCACTTTCCATTGGGGAGTCTTGATGTTGAACGGTGCCATAGCAAAGTCTACCATATGTTCAACTGGCTAGCGTAATTGTCGGAAATTGCCCGAAACGGCATCAAAGGTTGTCATATGCACCGTCATCCCCTAGCTAAAGTCTATGAGTAGACAAGAACTGACAAACCGGGGCACCGGGGTCGCGAAATGGTCGTTTCCACCTGTTCACCCCGAAGGCCGTAAATTTGCCCTGATCGCGGCTGGCATCACCCTGTTTTTTGCATTTATGGCATGGGAAACGCTCGCGTGGCCCATGGGCGCAGTGACCATATGGACACTCGCTTTCTTTCGGGATCCCGTCCGTGCAACACCCATTGACGACCGCTTTGTGGTTTCGCCAGCCGATGGCCTTGTAACCTTGATCGAACAAGTCCTGCCACCGGCAGAATTGCGCGGGCCAGACGGTCTGGGTGATCAGCCGATGACGCGGGTTTCCATCTTTATGAGCGTGTTTGACGTGCATATTAACCGGACGCCTATCCGCGGCACGATCAAACGCGTTGTGTACATTGCGGGCAAGTTTTTGAACGCTGACTTGGATAAAGCGAGCGAAGAAAATGAACGTCAGCACTTCCTCGTGGAACGCAGCGACGGCGTGCGTATCGGCTTTACGCAAATCGCTGGCCTTGTCGCCCGTCGTATCGTTGCCTTTGTGAAAGAAGGCGACAGCGTGGCCAATGGCCAACGTATTGGCCTTATCCGCTTTGGCAGCCGCGTGGATGTATATTTGCCGCATGGGACATCGTCGCGCGTCATTAAGGGGCAGCGTTGCGTTGCGGGCGAAACGGTTATCGCGGACTTGGGCGTTGACCAAGATTTGATTGCCGTCGCACACTAATGAACGAGTTTTCATCCCGCCCCGGTATTCCTTTGCGGGCGCTCGCACCAAATGCGATCACCGCGCTTGCTTTGTGCACTGGCCTTTCGGGGGCATGGTTTGCGATGCAGGGCCGCTGGGAAAACGCTGTCGCCGCCATGGTTATTGCTGGTGTGCTTGACGTCATGGATGGCCGCGTCGCCCGGATGTTGAAAGGCGAAAGCCGTTTTGGCGCAGAGCTGGATTCGCTGTCGGATGTCATTGCTTTCGGCGCGACCCCGGCGCTGGTCATGTACATGTGGGTGCTGCAGGATATGCCGCGCTTCGGTTGGACCATCTCTGTATTTTTCGTGTTGTGTGCTGCGCTTCGGCTTGCACGTTTCAATGCGCGCATCGACACCGAAAACCAGCCGCATAAATTGGCGGGATTTAACACCGGCGTCCCATCGCCGCCCGGCGCAGCGATGGCCTTGCTGCCGATGATGATTTGGTTCGAAACCGGTGCAGAATGGGTGCGTGACTATCGCTTTCTTGGGCCGTGGTTGCTCCTGTGCGCGGTCTTGATGGTTTCCAACGTGGCCACCTACAGCTGGTCATCGATCAAGGTTCGTCGCAGCCTGCGCTTTATGGCACTCGCTTTTGTTGGATTGTTTACCGCGACCTTGGTTGCTGCCCCTTGGGTTGCGATGATCGGGGCGACTATAATTTATGCAGGGCTGCTGCCGTTTAGCGCCATAAGCTATGCGCGCGTAAAAAAGGCACGGCGGACGCAAACCGAAGCCGCTTGACCTAAGCCTGCCATAGGCTATGTTCCGCATTCGTTCTATATTTGGAGTGCTGTGTTGGAGCCGTTAGTCGTCATCGTCATCGTTGTGGTTACTTTGTTGGTCGGGCTTGTCCTCGGCTGGTTTGCAGGCGGGCGTGAAAGCCGGGCAGGGCAGGAAACCACCGCGCAACTGCGGTCCATGCTCGATCAGGTCGTGGTGGAGCGTGACAGCGCAAAGGACCGTTTGGCGCGTCTGGAAACCAGCCTAGAAGAACGTGAGCGCGGCTTTGACGAACAAATCGCCGTGCTGGGTCAGGCAAAAGAAACCTTGTCGGCGCAGTTTGGCGAGATTGGCCAAAAACTGTTGGGCGAGGCGCAAGCGGCGTTTCTTCAACGCGCCGATGAACGCTTTCATCAGGCCGGTGAAAAGAATGAAGAGCGGCTGAAGCAACTTTTGGGACCGGTGGGTGACAAGCTGAAAGCGTATGAAGAGCAAGTCGGCAAAATTGAAAAAGACCGCACGGAAGCTTATGGCGATCTGAAGGGATTGATTGGCGAAATGCGGCTTGGGCAGGAGCGCGTTTCGAACGTTGCCTCTGGCCTGATGAACTCATTGCGCAATGCGCCGAAAGCGCGGGGCCGCTGGGGCGAGCAGCAGTTGAAGAATGTTTTGGAAAGCTGCGGCTTATCTGAACATGTCGATTTTGACCTGGAAACCAGCATTGATGCGGGCGATGGCCTTCGCCTGCGGCCTGACGCGATCATTCATGTCCCGGGCGGGCGGACGTTGGTTATCGATGCCAAGGTGTCACTGAACGATTATCAAGACGCATTTGCCTCCGTGGATGACGAAGTCCGCGCCGTCGCAATGACGCGGCACACACAGTCGATGAAGAATCATATCGATGGCCTTTCGCGCAAAGCCTATTGGGACCAGTTTGAGGACGCGCCCGATTATGTGATTATGTTTGTCCCGGGTGAACATTTTCTGGCGGCTGCGCTCGAACATGAACCGCAATTGTGGGACTTTGCCTTTGATAAGAAGGTGCTGTTGGCGACGCCGACCAATCTGGTTGCGATTGCGCGCACCGTGGCCAGCGTGTGGCGGCAAGAGGGCCTTGCGCGCGAAGCCAAGCAGATTGGTGCGCTTGGCAAGGAAATGTACGACCGCATTGCCGTTGCCGCGCAGCATCTAAAATCGGTGGGCAGTGGCCTGTCCTCCGCGGTGAATAATTATAATAAGTTCGTGGGCAGTTTTGAACGCAACGTCATGTCGACGGGCCGGAAATTTGCAGAGCTCAATGTCGAAACCGGCAAGCGCGAATTGGAAGATATTCCGTCGGTTGAGGCGCTACCGCGTTATGGTGATGACGAAGTGAACGCGCAAATTGCCGACGGACGCGAGGCCGCCGAGCAATAGCTTTAGCGAACGTCAGCCGCGCGCTGGACGGCGAAACTGGTTCAGCACTTCATACGCCATGACCGCCGTGGCCACCGCCGCGTTTAAGCTGTCTGCCTTGCCATGCATCGGCATTTTGACGAGCAGGTCGCACTGACCTTCATAATCGTCGGGTAGACCCTGTGCTTCGTTGCCCGTCAGGATGAAGCAAGGGCTACTGTAGTGCGCAGCCTGATAATCCGTGTCGGTTTGCAGGCTTGTGCCGACCAGCTGACCATCGCCCGCGCGCAACCACGTCATAAACTCGTCCCATCGGCACTGAACGATCTTTTGCGTGAAAACCGCGCCCATGCTCGCGCGGACGGCCTCAACCGAAAACGGGTCCGTGCAGTCATCAATGAGGATAAGCCCGCCGGCGCCGACAGCATCGCCCGTCCGCAACATTGTCCCCAAATTGCCCGGGTCGCGCATCGCTTGCGCCACGAGCCAGATTGGCGCGGTCGCCCGATCTATATCGGCAAGCGCGGTGCCATGGTCACGATAAACACCGACGACGGCCTGTGCGTTATCTTTGCCGGACAGTTTGGCCATGATTTCGGCGCTGGTTTCAATGACGTCCCCGCCATTGCGTAGGACCTCGTCCTCAAGCGCGATTTCCAGCGCGTGGACTGGCCGGTCTTTGACCCGGAACAGCATTTCGGGGAGAAAGCCCGCTTCGCGCGCTTCCGTCATGATGCGGAGGCCCTCGGCAAGAAATAGCCCGGCGCGTTTCCGCAATTTCTTTTCGCGCAGTCCGCGGATTTCCTTCAGAAGGGGATTGGAAAATCCGGTAATCTCACGGCGCATCAGTCTTCGCCAAAGCCGTCGACAACCAGCCCGATGAGTTTTTCAATGGCGGGCTCTGCTTGGTCACCTTCGACGTGAATGGTAATTTCACTGCCTTTTGCCGCGCCGAGCATCATCAGGCCCATGATGGATGTGCCTGTGACGAGCTGACCGTCTTTTTCGACTTCAACCTTAATGCCCTCGGGCAACCGGCTGACAAAGGTGACAAATTTCGCACTGGCGCGGGCATGCAGCCCTTTCACATTCACGATTGTTGCAGACCGGCTGAGGCGGGTCATTTCGATGCCTCGAGCACTTCCGACGCTACGCTGATATATTTCCGGCCCGCTTCACGCGCAGCGGCGACAGCCTCTTTCACATCCAGGTTTTTGCGGGCGCTATCGAGGCGGATCAGCATGGGCAGGTTTACGCCAGCGATGACTTCGACACGGCCGCTTTCTAGCAGCGAGATGGCCAGATTTGAGGGCGTTCCGCCAAAAAGATCGGAGAGGATTATCGCGCCTTTGCCTGAATCAACCTGCTTAATGGCCGCCGCTATTTCATTGCGGCGGGCCTCCATGTCATCATGCGGACCAATGCAAATGGTGGCGATGTTTTTTTGGGGGCCAACAACATGCTCGAGCGCGACGAGAAATTCGTCCGCAAGCTTGCCATGTGTGACTAAAATCAAACCGATCATGTGATGTCGTTACCCTGAGGAGCGCTATTCTTATTTGCGCCGTTAGCAGGCTCTTCAATTGCGTCAATCGGTCTTGAGGTCAGATTGCGATGGTTGACCGCGGGAGCAAAGCCATCTTCGCGCAACCAACGCCCAAATTGTTCGGCAACATGGACGGACCTGTGGCGTCCGCCGGTGCAGCCAAAGGCTATGTTAACATAGGCCTTACCTTGCGCGTCATAGAGCGGCAAAAGATAGCGGAGCAGGTCGCGTATCTTTCCCATTGCCGCGTCATAGGCCGGGTCAGCTTCGACATAATGCGATACAGCTTCATCCAAGCCCGTAAGCGGCCGAAGTATATTGTCCCAATGCGGATTGCGCAAAAAGCGCAGGTCAAAAACCAGATCGGCATTGTGCGGAATGCCACGTGAATAGCCAAAGCTGGTGATGGTAATGACGGAATGTGGCGATGTTTCGTTGTTGAACTGTTCGCGGATCGCTTGTTGGAGGTCATATGCGGACAGCTTGCTGGTATCGATGACCGTCTCCGCCCACCGACGAAATGGCTCCATCAACGTGCGTTCAATCGCGATGCCGTCCATAGCCGGGCGGTCAGGGGCGGCGGGGTGGCGGCGACGCGTCTCTGCATAACGGCGTTCAATTTCAACGCCTGCACAATCGAGAAACAGCGTCCTGATGGTCAGGTTAGGCTGGTTCTGCAGCTGTTTGATCTGCTGAATAAGCGTTTGGGCGTCAAAGCCGCGGGTCCGGCTGTCAAAGCCAAGGGCGATGGGGATATCGGGGCTCGCCTGACGACCGGTGACGGGTATTTCCAGTAACTGGCCGGCAAGGCGGATCGGAAAATTGTCGACCGCTTCCCAGCCTAAGTCCTCAAGCGCCTTCAGAACGGTGGTTTTACCTGCGCCAGAAACGCCCGTCACAATCAATATTGTTTGCGGGATAGAGGCTGTTTTGGCGTTCACGATGGCAAGCTTTCTTTGACGGATACACATTCGGGCAGGACGCCACTATCGAGAACTGCCCGCAACGCATATTCGACCTTGATTGCGCTGCTGTGTTCAAACGGATTTAGCTTGGACACGGGAACGACGTAACCACCAATGGCGCTGTGCGCAATGTCTTCAGGTAATCTGTCTGGTGCATCTACGAACTCTACAACGAGGCGAAGCGGCGCAGACGCTATGAAATCGACATCAAAGATGCCGACGCCGCGTACTTCAATTTTCCCGACGATATTGGGAGCGACGGTAAGTATTGGGGCGTTGTCACGGGTTTCCAAAAAGACGACATCATCGCTGATCAAAATGGCACCCCGATCAATCAGCCGGAGCGCGAGATCGGATTTTCCGCTGCCCGATTCGCCCATAATCAACACAGCATGGCCACCGATGGATATCGCTGTGCCATGGAGCATCTGTCGCATTAGCGGGTCGCCACCGCTGCGCAGGGAAGGGCGATTTCAAAACAGGCCCCGCCTTTGCCATCAACGCGATCGCGCACATTGATGCGGCCATGGTGGCCTTCAACAATTGTGCGCGCAATGGCCAGCCCCAGCCCGCTATGTTTGCCGAAATTCTCTGTTGGCGGGCGTTCACTGTGGAACCGGCGGAAGATGGCTTCTCGTTCCTGCGGAGGAACGCCGGGGCCTTCGTCGCTGATGCGAATAATCACTTCCTCGTCGGCCAGCGTGGCCGATATTTCAACGACTGCGCCCGGTGGGGAAAAGGACACCGCGTTGTCGATCAGATTGGTGAGCATGCGTTCGAGGCGGACATCTTCCCCCATGACCGTGGCGATTGTCCGTCGTGGCCGTGCGAAGGCGATGTTGACATCCTTATCGCTGCCCCGGTGCTCGCGCGCCTGAAGCAATTGTTCAATCATATCGCCCAAATCGATCGGTTCGAACTTTGCCTTGGCCAGTTGCGAATCCACGCGGCTTGCGTCTGAAATATCGCTAATCAAACGGTCCATGCGCTGCACATCGGCCTTTGCGACATCCATAAGCTGTTTGCGCAGCGCCGGGTCTTGAATGCGCTCTGCACCATCAAGGGCCGACCGCAAGGAAGCCAGCGGGTTCTTAATCTCATGCGCGACATCCGCCGCAAATGCTTCTGTGGCGTCAATACGCTGCCGAAGGGCAATGCTCATGTCGGAAAGTGCGCGTGCAAGCATGCCGATTTCATCACGGCGCGAAGGCAGGCGGGGAACGGTCACTTCCTGAGCGCGGCCAAGCCGCACTTTCACCGCCGCGCGCGACAAATGGCGAAGCGGACGAACGATGGTTCGGGCGAGGAACACGGAAAGCATTATGCCGATGCCAAGGGCGATGACAAAAAACATCCCGACATTGAATCGCTCAGCCCTAACAAATAGGCGAATATCACGTTCATTGGATGTGGTCAGAACCGCAAAGCGGCCATCGCGTGACCGCGAACCGGCGCTGATCACATGTGTGAGGTCAGGGGCGAAAGCTACGGAAGACGCGGCATCCGCCGGCTTTGACGTGATTACGTGTTGCCAAGCATCGGCCGTATCTACGCGCGGTTCCGCAAATGGCTGCAGCACCGCGGCACCAACCAAAAAGTCGAACATCTTATCAATGCCGCGCGCAATGACTTTGCGCATCGGTTCCTTGTCAGGATCGCGGAAGACATATGTCGGCGGACGGCCGGCGAAGCTGTCCAAGATTTTTGCGCCATTTTGCGCATAGACCCGAATCCGCGATTGATGCTCTTGGCCAAATTCGTAGATGTACGCGGCCCGCTTTTCGGGAGCGACCAACGACAGGCTTTCGGCAAGGAACGTCGCTTGAAGCCGAGCAGCATCTTCGCGTTCCGCAATCAGGCGCACACGATAGCTGTCGAGGAAAAACAGCCCCGCGCCCAGCAGCGCCAAAACAAAGAGATTTACAGCAAGGATGCGGGCGGTGAGCGATAGCCCCCGGCTCCATCCCAGCTGAAGATCAGCGGGCTCAGCTGTCTGCAAAGCGATATCCTGCACCGTAAAGCGTATCTATGGCTGCAAATTCCGGATCGACCTCACGAAACTTGCGCCGCAGCCGTTTGATGTGGCTGTCGATGGTGCGATCATCGACATATACGTCATCCTGATATGCCGCGTCCATGAGCTGATCACGCGTACGCACAACGCCCGGCCGATTGGCGAGCGCCTCCAAAATCATGAATTCCGTGACCGTTAGTGTAAGCGACTTGCCATCCCATTTCACATGGTGCCGCGCTGGGTCCATCTGCAGCTTGCCGCGCACCATTGGCTCAAGCTCGGGCTCAGCGTCGCCGCTGCTCACGCTGCGATCATAGGTCGCACGGCGCAATATGGCCTTTACGCGGGCCACCAGCAGGCGCTGCGAAAAAGGCTTGGTGATATAATCGTCGGCACCCATGGCAAGGCCAAGTGCTTCATCCAACTCTTCATCTTTCGATGTCAGAAAAATGACCGGCATATCGCTTTTTTCGCGCAACCGCCGGAGCAATTCGAGGCCATCCATGCGCGGCATTTTGATATCGAAAATGCCAAGATCAGCGGGGTTTTCCAGCATCGCCTTTAATGCTGTTTCGCCGTCCGAATAAATCCGGGTGACATAGCCCTCCGCTTGCATAGCGATGGATACAGACGTCAGGATGTTTCGGTCGTCATCGACCAAGGCGATTGTTGCACTCATGGGCCAATCTATAGGGGGGCAATGGCTTAGGTTCAATCACTTGCTCTCTTGGTGCTGATGTGATGGGTTACATATGCTCTGTTGCGGCTAAACAATGAACCACATTTGACCTTGTTGGCTCCATCGTATACCGGCTCCAGCTTCACAGTGCATACGTATGCCGCAGATTCGCAGCTTTCGCCGGAGTAGCCAATGTCGACACCTTTAAACATCTCGCTTTCGCAACAAGGTTTTGACACAAAGGCAGCGTTGCATTGCAATCTTGGCACCGCGCCGCTGGTAGAAGCCGCGCTGGCGAATGATGAAGGCATTTTGGCCAAAAACGGCCCGCTCGTGGTTAAGACGGGTGCGCACACAGGGCGCTCTGCCAAAGACAAGTTTATCGTGCGCGACGCCGAAACCGAAAACAGCATTTGGTGGGGTAAAACCAACGTCCCGATGGACCCTGCGCATTTTGCTGCGCTGAAAGAAGATTTCATTGCCGCGCTTGGTGGCAAGGACAAATTGTACGTTGCTGACCTGTTCGGTGGTTCGCAGCCAGAGCACCGCGTCAACGTGCGCGTGATCAACGAATTGGCATGGCACAATCTGTTTATCCGCACCTTGCTGGTGCGCCCGACGCAGGAAGAGCTGACCAGCTTTGTGCCGGAATACACCATTATCGATTTGCCCAGCTTCCGCGCGGATCCTGCGCGTCATGGCTGCCGCAGCGAGACTGTTATCGCCGTGAACTTCACCGAAAAGCTTATTCTTATCGGTGGCACTGCTTATGCCGGTGAAATGAAGAAGTCGGTTTTCGGCATCCTCAACTATCTGTTGCCAGTGAAGGGCGTTATGCCCATGCATTGCTCCGCCAATATCGGCCCGGACGGGGACACCGCCGTATTCTTTGGCCTGTCAGGCACTGGCAAGACGACCTTGTCTGCAGACGCCAGCCGCACACTGATCGGCGATGATGAACATGGTTGGTCGGACACTGCGGTGTTTAACTTTGAAGGCGGTTGCTACGCAAAAATGATTCGTCTCTCGGAAGAAGCCGAGCCGGAAATCTTTGCGACGACAAAGCGCTTCGGAACGGTGCTTGAAAATGTCGTTATCGATCGAGAAACACGTGAGCTGGATTTCGACGACAATAGCCTCGCCGAAAACAGCCGTGGTTCCTATCCGATTGAGTTCATTCCGAACGCGTCTGAAAAGAATATGGGCCCAGTTCCCAAGACGATCATCTTCCTAACGGCAGACGCTTACGGCGTTTTGCCTCCGATCGCGCGCCTTACGCCGGATCAGGCCATGTTCCACTTCCTGTCGGGTTACACGGCGCGTGTCGCTGGCACAGAAATCGGCGTGACCGAGCCTGAAGCGACATTCTCCACCTGCTTTGGCGCGCCATTCATGCCGCGTCACCCAAGCATCTATGGCAATTTGCTGAAAGAGCGGATCGCCAAGGGTGCGGTACAATGCTGGTTGGTCAACACCGGCTGGACGGGCGGCAAAGCAACGATGCCCGGCATCAGCCGTATGCCAATCAAGGCCACACGGGCCTTGCTCAACGCTGCGCTGGACGGAAGCCTGAACAATGCAGAATTCCGTAAGGATCAGAATTTTGGTTTTGAATTTCCGATCGCAGTTCCAGGTGTCGATAGCGGCATCCTTGATCCGCGCGAAGCTTGGGCGGACAAGGCGGAATATGATGTGACGGCACGCGGACTTGCGCAGCAGTTCATCGACAACTTTGCGCAATTTGCAGATCATGTCGATGAAGGTGTAAGGCAGTCGGCACCAAAGGTCGCTTAACCCGTCCGGACAATATCGGACAACGCAAAAGGTCCGATCATGTCCGAATATGCCATTCGCCTGTTTGAAGATGACGCTGCGATCGTCGCGATCGGCGAAGGGCTGCTCGCGCGGACCTTGCCGCGCGCGCACTGGACGCATGAAGCGCATCTGGCGGCATGTACTTGGCTGGTGCGCGATCGGCCAGATATCGCGATTGAGCGTGATCTGCCCGCCATCATTTCAGCCTATAACGAAGCCGTTGGCGGTGTGAATGACGATACGCAAGGCTATCATGAAACGATTACGCAGGTGTATATCGCTGGCGTGAAGGCGCATCTGGCAGAGGTCGGGATGGCGCTGCCGTTGCACGCGGCCGTGAACGCACTGCTGCTATCCAGCCGAGGACGCCGGGACCTTCCGCTTCAGTTTTATTCGAAAGAACGGCTGTTTTCCGTGCACGCGCGGCGGGGCTTTATCGAACCCGACCGTGCGAGCCTTGATCTCATTTAGCGCGCGCTGGACCCAGAAAAGACGGACCGATTGTGTCCTTCGATCAGTCGAGGCCGCCTTCGACCAGCAACACCGCTCCGTCGGCGCCTGTGACGCGCACGCGGGATCCTATTGCGGCATCGACGCCGCGGGCGGACCAGACGCTGTCGCCTACCTTGACGCGGCCGTGGCCGTTTGTGATCGCTTCGACCACGGTCACGATTTCACCCGTTAGCCGCGCCCCGCGATCGTTCAACTTTGCGTCTTCGGTCTCGATTGGGTTGTCGTGTAGGAATTTCTTGCCCGCAAAGACCGTCAACACCGACAATATGGCAAACATCGCGACTTGATATGCGACGGTGATGGGGAGGAAATAATCCAGCCCCCCGACAATCAACGCGGCAAGACCAAGCCACATCAGGAAGAAGCCCGGCGCGACCAATTCGGCAACGCCGAGCAGCAGCCCCAGCGAGAGCCAGAACCAGTGGGTTGAAATTGTGTCGAGCCATTCTGCCATTTTTGTTACTCCGTAATCTCGATGTCCAAACTGCAGATCTTACCGAAGCCCTGAGCCGTCAGCGTGGCGCTGACGAAGGTCGAAGGGCGTATGCCGGTGGAGCGCAACGTCTGTCTTACAGGCGTCCTTCGACGGGCACAATCGCCTTGCGATTGTTGCTCAGGACTACGGGCTTTATCTCCGCCCGCACGCCTCACTTTTCTTTAGTTGCAAGCGCTTCCTTGGCCAATTCGCCAATTCCGCCCAGCGTCCCAATCAACTGCGTGGCTTCTACAGGGAACAAGATCGTCTTTGCATTGGGTGATGTGGCGAACTGGCTGATGGCTTCAGTATATTTCTGCGCGATGAAGTAATTCAGCGCCTGCGTGCCCGATGTCGCGATGGAATCGGAAACCATGACCGTTGCCTTTGCCTCCGCCTCTGCTTCACGCTCGCGCGCTTCGGCGTCACGGAATGCCGCTTCCTTGCGGCCCTCAGCCTGAAGGATTGCGCTCTGCTTTTCGCCTTCAGCGCGCAGGATGTCTGCGGCACGCATGCCTTCTGCTTCAAGGATTTGTGCACGTTTTTCACGCTCGGCCTTCATCTGCCGCGCCATTGCGTTGGAGATATCAGCCGGCGGGCGAATATCTTTCACCTCAACACGCGTGATTTTGACACCCCATGGGCTCGTGGCGTGGTCCACCACCGACAGTAGACGGCCATTGATATCGTCGCGTTTCGACAAGGTTTCATCAAGGTCCATGCTGCCCATCACGGTACGCAGGTTGGTTGTCGTGATTTGCATGATGGCGACATATAGGTCGGACACTTCATATGCGGCTTTGGCTGCGTCGAGCACTTGAAAGAAGACCACGGCGTCAACGCCAACCATGGCGTTATCCTTGGTGATGATTTCTTGCCCCGGAATATCGAGGACTTGCTCCATCACATTCACCTTGCGGCCAACGCGGTCAAAGAACGGGATGATGACGGTCAGCCCGGGCTGCGCGGAATAGGTATAACGACCGAACCGCTCAATTGTGAAAACAAAGCCTTGCTGCACAACGGTCACGCCCATCATCACAAAAATGATGACGATCAGCGCGAGTAAACCGAAAAAATATTCCATAGAACGTCCTCCCTTTTAAAAGTGAGCTGTAATTCTGTGGGTTTAACAAATAGTTTCATGAAAACGATCGAGGGGGTTTACGATTTACCCTAAGTTACACAGTGAGCATAAGCCGGCCGATGGAAGGGGAGCGAAAATGGATATCTTGCAGCAACTGAAATTTACGCGGTCGGCGCTCTATATGCCCGCGTCCAATGCACGCGCGTTGGAAAAGGCGCGGTCATTAGATGCAGATATGCTGATCATTGATTTGGAAGATGCCGTCCCGCCTGGGTTAAAGGCGGATGCCCGGGCGGCAGCGGTGCAATATGCCGCAGACGGCGTCGCAGGCAAAATAATCGCCATAAGGGCCAACGGCGCGGACAGTGTATATCATGCAGACGACATCGCCGCTTTGGCGCAAAGCCGCGCGAACTTCATTGTGGTACCTAAGGTCGAAAGTCCTGACGACATACCCGATGCTGGCAAGCCCATATTGGCGATGATCGAAACGCCAACGGGATTATATGCCGCGCGCGAGATTGCGGCGCACCCCATGGTTGCGGGATTGATTGCGGGCACAAATGACATTGCGGCGGAAACCGGTATTCGGCCCGGCCCATTGCGCGAAGGGCTGGAACTCGCGCTGCAGACAATCGTGCTGGCGGCATCCGCATCGGCCAAGCCGCGATTTGATGGCGTTTGCAACCGGCTGGATGACATGGACGGGTTTGATGCCGAATGCAGCCAAGGCGCAACTTACGGTTTTACTGGGAAAACGCTCATTCATCCAAACCAGGTTGCGATCGCCAATCAGGCCTTTGGCGCGGATGCCGCTGCAGTGGCCGAGGCGGAGGAATTAATTGCGGCGAGCCGAGGGGGCGCGCAGCGATTTAAGGGTCGCATGATTGAATCGATGCATGTAGATGAAGCGAAATTAACGATAGAGCGTTCCCGACATACGACAGGGCCCGCTCCTTCGTAGTCTGGAGCGATCATACATGCGTCTTGCCCATTTTGCAGTGTTTGTCAGCGTTGCAGCAATATCCGCGGGTTCGGTGCACGCCAAGGCCGTGCGCGAAGCGGACCTGCGCGCACATATCGAAATTTTGGCTAGTGATGCGTTTGAAGGTCGTAAACCCGGCACGGAGGGCGAGGCAAAAACGGTTCAGTATATTGCCGAGCAATGGGCGAGATCGGGGTTAAAACCAGCGGCGACCAACGGCAGTTGGTTTGATGCCGTTCCCTTGATCCAGCGCGGGCAGGGCAGTGCGGATTATACATTTACGGCCAAGGATCGCAAACTGCGCATCGCGTCTCAAGAAATCATCCTGATTGGTAAGCAGGTCGATTATGCGCGCAATGATTTGCCGCTTATCTTTACCGGTGCAGGCGTAAAGGCCGATGGTTCGGTGGCTGCAGATGTTGCGGGAAAAGCCGCGCTTGTGCTGTTTGATGCGGAAAATGTGCCAAACAATATGAAGTCACCCCGCGCGCGGCGCGAAGCGCTTATCGCTGCGGGGGCGGAGGCGGTAATCTTCATCGGCGACGAGCAAGGGAGTTGGCCATCACTGCGGCGTTCGTTGCTGTCGCGTCCTATCGCACTGGAGAGCCGCGAAAAGCGCGCACCGTTGGAAGGGGCGATGAGCGCCGAGTTTGCGGTCGCCATGATAACCGCCGCGGGGCAAGATTGGGACAAATTGCGCGCACATGCCAAGGCCAGCGATTATGCGGGCGAGCCGCTTGGTATTGACGCAGATTTCAAAGTCACGACGGACATTTACCGTTTCAACAGCTCCAACGTTGTTGGCAAGATTGCTGGTCGGAAAAAGGGCAGCGGCGCTGTTTTGTTCATGGGGCATTGGGACCATTTGGGTATTTGCGCGCCAGAGGGTGCGCCGGACCGGATTTGTAATGGTGCCGTGGACAATGCCAGCGGAATTGCCGTGCTGAACGAAATCGCGAAGAGCTTGGCGAAGAAAAAGCATGATCGCGATATCTATTTTGTAGCGACAACCGCGGAAGAGAGCGGCCTATTGGGTGCTTATGCTTTCGCCGACAAGCCAGCTTTGCCGCTTGATCAGATCGTGATTTCGCTAAACGTCGACACAATCGCCATTGCGCCGCGCGGCTCAAAGGTTGCCATTATTGGTCGCGGCACCACCCCATTGGATGCCACGGTCGAGGCGGTGGCGAAAAAGACGGGCCGAGCGATTGAAAGTTCGACCGATGCAAATGCGTTTCTCCAACGGCAGGACGGCTGGGCACTCACGCAAAAGGGCGTGCCTGCGCTCATGGTAGGCGGTTCGTTCGCCGATCTTGAGCTGATGCAAAAGTTTCTGGGCAGCGATTATCACGGCCCGAATGATGAGCTTACGGATAAAACGGAGCTTGGCGGCGCGGCGGATGATGCTGACCTGCACATTGCGCTTGGCCGTTACTTTGCGGACGCCAGAAAATATAAATCCAACAAGGCTGGCGAATAAGGCGCTTACTGTTTACATGGGCCGCCACGAATCAAAGCTTAAAGCGGTGGCACAATGAAAGAAATTTCCCTCGGACTTACATTTGACGACGTGCTGTTGCAGCCCGGGGCATCTGACATTTTGCCAAGCCAGGCCGACACCCGCACGCAACTGACCAAAAGCATATCACTGAACATTCCAGTGCTATCGTCGGCAATGGACACCGTCACCGAAGCGCGCATGGCGATCGTCATGGCGCAGCTGGGCGGCATCGGCGTTCTGCACCGCAACCTGAGCATTGAAGAACAGTGCGCTGCCGTGCGTCAGGTGAAGCGTTTTGAAAGCGGCATGGTGGTGAACCCCATCACCATCGCACCCGAAGCGACCTTGGCGGAAGCGCAAGCATTGATGCTGGCGCATGCGATCTCCGGCATTCCGGTTGTTGAGGCGAGCGGTAAACTCGCTGGCATATTGACCAATCGTGACGTGCGCTTTGCCGAAAATCCGGCGCAGCCTGTGTCCGAGTTGATGACGCATGAAAATCTGGCGACGGTTGCATCATCCGTCACGCAGGAAGAAGCGCGGCGTTTGCTGCATCAACGGCGCATCGAAAAGCTTTTGGTCGTCGATGATGCTTATCATTGCATCGGCCTGATTACCGTAAAGGATATCGAGAAGGCTGTTTTGTACCCCAATGCAACAAAGGACGGCACAGGACGCCTGCGCGTCGCTGCGGCGACGACTGTCGGCGAAAAGGGCATGGCCTATACCAAGGCGTTGATTGATGCAGAGTGTGACCTCATCGTCGTCGACACGGCGCATGGTCATAGTGCGATGGTTGCGGCTGCGGTTGCCGAGATTAAGCGCATGGCGCCTGAAGTTCAGGTTGTTGCCGGAAATGTCGCGACTGCGGCGGCGACACGTGCGCTGATTGATGCGGGTGCGGATGGTATTAAGGTTGGTATCGGCCCAGGCTCCATTTGTACCACCCGCGTTGTGGCTGGCGTTGGCGTTCCGCAATTGACTGCCGTTATGGAATCAGCGGCAGAAGCTGCAAAGTCGGGCATCCCAATCATCGCCGATGGCGGATTGCGGACGTCTGGCGACGTGGCGAAAGCGCTTGCGGCTGGGGCATCTTCGGTGATGGTCGGCTCGTTATTGGCGGGCACCGAGGAAGCACCGGGCGAAACATTCCTGTATCAGGGCCGTGCGTATAAAAGCTATCGCGGCATGGGCAGCGTTGGCGCAATGGCGCGTGGTTCTGCGGACCGTTATTTCCAGCAGGATATTAAGGACCAGCTTAAACTGGTTCCGGAAGGCATTGAAGGGCAGGTGCCTTTCAAAGGCCCCGCACGCGATGTCATCCACCAACTTGTCGGCGGCGTCAAAGCAGCTATGGGTTATACCGGTTCGCGCACCATTGCGGACCTTCAGGAACGCGCGCAGTTTGTGCGCATCACCAATGCCGGATTACGGGAAAGCCATGTACATGACGTTACAATCACGCGGGAAGCACCAAATTATCCGACGCGTTGAGGCATGAGACCTGCTGCTCGCCTGCAGTCAGCCATTGAATTGGTTGACCAAATCATCCTTTCCGCACGTGATGGCGGCGCTTCTGCTGACCAGCTTGCGAAGCGCTTTTTTGCCGAGCGGCGTTATGCCGGTTCGAAAGACCGCCGTGCTGTCCGCGATTTGGCTTGGGGCGCCATCCGCCGCTTTGGGAAAAGGCCGGTGACAGCACGGTCTGCCTTTGTGGCAATGGCGGATGCCGATCCGGAACTGGCGGCATTGTTCGACGGGACCGATTATGGTCCAGCAGCCATCGAACCCGGCGAAGCGCGATCGACAGGTGGCGGACTGCCCAAATGGATCAAGCCTTTGTTGTCCGCCCATGTTGATGAGGCCGAGCATGCAAGCCTGCTTGACCGCGCCCCCATGGACTTGCGCGTGAATGCGTTGAAGGTAAGCCGCGCTGAAGTATCGGCAGTGTTTCCCGACGCTGAAGTCCTTCCGCACCTTGAATATGCGCTCCGCCTGCCGGGCGGGACCGCAATTGACAGCCACCCCGCGGTAGAAGACGGTCAGGTTGAAATTCAGGACCTTGGAAGCCAGATGATCGTTGAGGCATGTCAGGCAAAGGGTGCCGGCACTGTGCTTGACCTCTGTGCTGGTGCTGGCGGTAAAACCCTCGCACTCGCCGCCGCTATGCGAAATCAGGGACGGTTGATTGCAACAGACACAAACCGAAACCGGCTGGACCAATTGAAGCCGCGGGCCAACCGGTCGGGTGCCACCAATATCGAAACGCGCTTGCTCAATCCCGGCAAGGAAAAAGAGATGCTGTCCGAATTTATCGGTGGCTGCGACCTTGTCCTCATTGATGCACCTTGCTCGGGAAGCGGCACATGGCGGCGCAATCCAGAGACGCGCTGGCGCTTGGATGCGGCGCGGTTGAAGCGCGTTGTTGATGAACAGGCGAAGCTTTTGGACATTGGCGCCGACATGGTCGTGCGCGGCGGTTATCTTGTTTATGCCGTGTGCTCGCTCATTGAGAGTGAGGGCAAGGCCCAAGTCGCTGCGTTCTTAAAATCGCATTCGGGTTGGCGTGCTGCTGATACTGGGGTGTCGATGGGCCGTGCCGATGGTGATGGCGTGCTGTTGACCCCGCATCATGATGGCAGCGACGGATTTTTCTTCGCGAGGCTGCAAAAGCTGTGATAGCGTCACGTTCGAACAAGATATGGAAATTGTTTATGCGTTTTTCTCCCGCGGCCATTGCGCTGTCGTTCACGTTAGCGGTCATGTCGAGCGCCAGCATCGGCGGACGCGCGGATGATGACATCGATGCGCGTTCTATTGCGCTGATGCACACAGGCGATCAGGAGTCGGATGCCGGGCGGTTTGACAATGCCATCAGCTGGTATGAATCCGCACTCGCGGTCGATCCCCGCAATCGCGCGGCGTATATTGCGATGGCCCGCGCGGTGAAGGCCCAAGGACTGAATGGTAAAGCGATCCGCTTTTACACAGAAGCGTTGGAGCTTGAGCCCAATGATCAAGTTGCATTGGCTGAGCAGGCAGATGCCATGATTGCCAAGGGCGCAATTGAGCAGGCGGGCAAGAATATCGCGCGGCTGAAAACATTATGTCGTGCGGATTGCAGCGCTGTTGAGCGGCTTTCGCTTGCATCCAGCAAGGCGACCGAAAAGCAGCAAATGCAGGCAAGTGCAGCGGATACGAAACCAAGCGTGGCTAGCGTGCCGGCTCCGCAACCCAATTAAGGGCGCGGATGCGTTCAGCACCCTGAACAACGTCAAATCAGTTCCGCAAACTCCGCGAGAATATTCTCGTACAGACGCTTTTTGAACGGGACGATCAGTTGCGGCAGTTGCTGTGCATCGATCCACTGCCACTTGCTAAATTCCTGATGCGACGTTTCAATGTTGATATCGGCATCTGTGCCTTTGAAGCGCATCAAAAACCAATGCTGGCGTTGCCCGCGATATTTGCCCTTCCAAATGCGGCCAATCATATCATCAGGTAAGTCGTAGAAATGTTCATCGCGGCTGCGGGCGAGAATATCGACCAAATCGGCGCGCACGCCAGTTTCTTCAAACAACTCGCGCAGCGCCGCAGTCTCTGCATCCTCGCCATCGTCGATGCCACCTTGGGGCATTTGCCATGCATCGGTTCCGACGGGGCTATCCAAGCGTTGCCCGACAAATATTTTCCCCTGCATGTTCGCCAGCATGATGCCGGCGCAGGGACGATAGGGTAAATCTTCCAAAGCTATTCTCATGCTGTTGCCGTCACGTCTGCCAGAAGGTTTTTCAGTGCGGCGATATTGCCCTCAATGTCCGATTGGGCGGAAGGGATGCCTTGGCGGATGTTGATATGCCCGTGAATATTGCCCTCGGCACTGCGATGTTCAACGCGCACGCCGTCCTGCTTCAGCTTTTCAACATAAGCCATGCCTTGGTCGCGCAACGGATCAAGGCTTGCGGTGGTAACAAGGCTTGGCGGCATGCCCTGCTGGCTGAAATTCAACGGCTCGGACCGGTAATCTCCGGGCGTTGCTGCGTGGCCTTCGCCGAAATAGGCCATTGCTTCTTCGGTTAGCAAATAGCCTTTGGAAAATTCGCGCATGCTTGGCCAGTCAGTATCGAGCGTGACGACGGGGTAAATCGGATGCTGCACCAACACAGGCACGGCCGCCGGACGGTCGCGAAGCGCCATTGTGGTCACAATTGTTAGGTTGCCGCCAGCACTGTCGCCTGACGTAATCAGTCCAGTGACTTGGCGTCCAAGCTCCGCAGGGCTTGTTGCAATCCAGCGGGTTGCGGCTTCACAATCTTCGGCAGGGGCAGGGAATGGATGTTCGGGGGACAGTCGATAATCGATAGAGATGACTGGTAAATCGAGAAGGCGCGCAACTTCAGCGCAATAGGGATCATAGGTATACAGGCTGCCGATAACGAAACCGCCGCCATGGTAAAACACCATGACAGGGCCGGCCTCGCGCTCTTCGCGGCTGTCATACAATCGTGCGGGGATGGCTCCGGCGGGGCCGGGAATCGAAAGATCGCGCATAACGGCCAGTTCGCCAACGGGTGCATCCGCAACGTCGCGCATGGCAGTCGTCATCGCGCGTGCATCATCGGCGGGCACTTCCCAAAATTTCGGGCCGGGTACCGCGTTCAGAAATTGCAGAAACAATGCCACGTCGGGGCGTACATAAGGGGGGGTATCGGTCATCGCGTTCTCCATTTCTGCCGCTTCCTAGGGAGGCTTTGGCAATGCGTCCAGCATATCCACCGATAGTTTTTCTAACATTGCAGTGTGCCGCGAATGGGATTAGGCGAAAAGGCAATAAAGTTGCAATTAAAGACGGGCTAGAACGCATGGCTACGGCATTCAAAGACGAACAGACGAGCGGACATACTCCAGTGCACAGCGACGCAGTCGTTGTGCGCTTTGCCGGAGACAGCGGCGACGGTATGCAGTTGACCGGGGGGCAGTTTACGCTGTCGTCGGCACTGGCGGGCAATGACTTTGCGACATTCCCTGATTTTCCTGCAGAAATCCGTGCACCAATCGGTACGCTTTTCGGTGTTTCGGCGTTTCAGATTAACTTCGGTTCGTCGGCAATCGACACCGCTGGCGACCAGCCGGACGTGCTGATTGCGATGAACCCCGCTGCGTTGAAAACCAATGTCGGGTCTTTGCGCGAAGGCGGTTTGATTATCGCGGACACCGGTGAGTTTAACCAGCGCAACCTCGATAAGGCCAAATACACTTCCAACCCGTTTGAAGATGGCAGCCTTGCGAAATGGCAAGTGCTGGCGTTCGACATCAGCGCGCTGACGCTGGAAGCCGTCAAGCCGTTTGGCATGGGCAACAAGGATGCGTTGCGTTGTAAGAATATGTGGACGCTTGGTCTTGCTTTGTGGATGTTCGATCGTGATCGTCAGCCTATCATCGACTGGCTGAACGCAAAATTCGCCAAGAATCAGGTTTTGGCCGACGCCAATATCGCGGCGCTGAATGCTGGTCACGCTTATGGCGAGACAGCTGAACTGGCTGGACCGCTCAAGCAATATCATGTCGATGCCGCGCCTGCGCCTGCGGGTCTGTACCGGACGGTGACGGGCGCTGAGTCTATCTCATTTGGTTTGGTTGCAGGCGCGCAGCTGGCTGGCCTCAAGATGTTCTTCGGCGGATACCCCATCACGCCAGCATCGGCGATTCTGCACCACCTCAGCCGATTAAAAGAATATGGGATCACCACATTCCAGGCCGAAGATGAAATTGCCGCGATTTGTTCGGCCATCGGCGCAAGCTACGCGGGTCAGTTGGGCGTTACCAGCTCGTCAGGTCCCGGCATCGCGCTGAAGGGTGAGGCTATGGGCCTTGCCATCATGACCGAGCTTCCTTTGGTGATCGTCAACAGCCAGCGTGGCGGCCCTTCGACGGGCCTGCCAACCAAGACCGAGCAGTCCGATCTGTATCAAGCGGTATATGGCCGCAACGGTGATGCGCCGATGCCCGTGATCGCAGCGCGCTCGCCGGTTGATTGCTTCGACTGCGCGGTGGAAGCTGTGCGGATTGCGGTTGAATATATGACGCCCGTCATGCTGCTCACCGATGGCTATATCGCAAACGCGGCTGAGCCGTGGCTGGTGCCCGATCTCGAAGAGTATAAGCCGTTCCCGGTCGAGTTTCTGGAAAGCGTGCCCGAAGATGGCTTCAAGCCCTATTCGCGCGACCATAAATTGAAGCGTCCATGGGTCAAGCCCGGCACGCCCGGATTGCTGCACCGCATTGGTGGTATCGAAAAAGAAGTCGACACCGGCCACATCAACTATGCACCTGCCAACCACCAGGCGATGACCGACATTCGTTCGGCCAAGGTAAATGGCGTCGCCGACAGCATTCCCGACCAGATCGTTGAGCAGGGTGCAGCAGGCGCGAAGCTGGCTGTCGTTGGCTGGGGATCAACCTATGGTCCCATCAAGCAAGCTGTGCGTCGCAAGCGTGCCGAGGGTGTTGACGTCGCGCATGTCCACATTCGCCATATCTGGCCCATGCCCAAAAACATGGCCGAGTTGTTGAAGAGCTTTGACAAGGTCATCGTGCCCGAAATGAACACGGGGCAGTTGAAGACCATATTGCGTGATCAGTTCCTTGTGGATGCGCAGCCCGTGAACAAAGTGTCCGGCCAGCCATTTACTATCGCCGAAATTGAAGCCGCGATTGGGAGTGCTTTATAATGAACGATATGACCCCCGTGAAAGCGACAACGCCCAAGGATTGGGAAACCGACCAAGAAGTTCGCTGGTGCCCCGGCTGTGGTGACTATGCGATTTTGAAGGCGGTGCAGCGCACCATGCCTGAAATCGGTGGCACCCCAGAAAACACTGTGTTCATCAGCGGTATCGGCTGCTCTTCGCGCTTCCCATATTATATGGAAACATATGGCTTTCATACCATTCACGGCCGCGCGCCTGCGGTTGCGACGGGTGTAAAGCTCGCCAATCCCGATCTCGATGTGTGGATTATCACGGGCGATGGCGATGCGCTATCGATCGGCGGCAACCATACGATGCATTTGCTGCGCCGCAATCTCGATTGCCAGATCATGCTGTTCAACAATGAGATTTACGGCCTGACCAAGGGCCAATATTCGCCAACATCGCGCGTCGGTACGAACAGCCCATCGACGCCTTATGGCTCGGTTGACCGTCCAGCCACGCCATGTGCGTTTGCGCTTGGTTCAGGCGCGCGGTTTGTTGCGCGCGGTTTTGACGTTTCGAAGAATCTGCCAGAAGTTCTGAAGGCGGCGCACGCCCATCACGGTGCGGCGTTCATCGAAATCTTCCAGAACTGCATTGTCTATAACAAGGACGTGTTTGAAGACTTCGCCGCGCCAAAGGGTGCCGACGGCCACCAATTGTGGCTGCGTGATGGCGAGCCGATGTTGTTCGGCAGCGAGAAGTCTGGCGGGACCAAAGGCATTGCGCTCGACAATGTTGACTTGACGTTGAAGGTTGTCGATGTGGTCGATGGCGATTGGCAGAGTACGGGCGTCATCGTCCATGACGTGACCAACCGTTCGCTCGCGCACATGCTTGTGGAAATGCCATTTGGCGAATTCCCCATGGCACTGGGCGTCCTATACGACGATCCACGCCCGACCTTTAACGACGCCGTCATTGCCCAGAACGAGTCGGCCAGTGCAGGTAAAGCGCCTGATCTCGGCAAGCTGCTGGCAAAGGGACAAACCTGGACCGTGGCCGAGGGGCATCCCGAGACTTAATTGATTTTCACGCAGAGGCGCAGAGTTCGCAGAGCAGAAATTTTAAATCTCTGCGGACTCTGCGCCTCTGCGTGAACAAAATGCTTTATGGCGATAACGCCGTATTGCCATTTGGGCTTCGCTACGCCAGCTAACCGGCATGGATAATCTCACACACAGCCTTGTTGGCGCGCTTATTGGGCAGATGGGCCTGAAGCGCAAAACGGGTCTCGCGATGCCCACGCTGATTATTGCTGCGAATATCCCCGATATTGACGCCGTGGCAACTTTGCTGGGTGGGCAACAGCATTTGGCGATCCGACGTGGCCTGACGCACGGGCCAATCGCGATGCTGTTATTGCCGCTGATTCTGTGGGCTATCATGCTGTGCTTTGATCGCTGGCAAGAAAGACGCGGCAAGCGGCCTGTGACAAGGTTGCCGGTGCATAAGGGCTGGTTATTGGCCTTAGCTTATATCGGATGCTTGAGCCATCCGCTGTTCGACTGGTTCAATAGTTACGGGATCCGCTTGCTTGAGCCATTTTCGAGCCAATGGTTTTATGGCGATACGTTATTCATCATCGATATCTGGCTGTGGGCTGCGTTGATATGCGGCGTTTGGGTTTCGCGTCGCCGCGAACATAAGGGAGGCGCAAACTGGCGCGCACCGGCTTTGGCCAGTTTTGCCGCCATTTGCGCGTATATCTTAGCCAATGGAATGATCACGGGCAGGGCGGAGCAATTGACCGCCCAAGCCGTTCAGAAACAGCATAAGATTATGCCGAATCTGGTTGTTGCCAATCCTGTGCCCGTGCAATTTTGGAAACGTGAAATGCTTTGGCGCGACGACCGCCATTATGGGCAGGGCGCTTACACGCCGTTCAATGGCGCGCGCATCGATGACGTTGTGCGCGCCCATTATATGGGACGCGAAGACGCTAAGTCTTTTGAGACACATATCGTTCGCGGTTCGCCCCTGTTGTTGTGGTCACGTATGCCGGTTGCCGAGATTGTCGGCGAAGGCACGGAAAGGACGTTGAAGGTTTCCGACCAGCGTTTTTCTGACCCGCTGGTTGGCGACCGATTTAGCATGTTCTTTCCTATTGGAGTTGAAAGCAAATGACGGCCCCGGTTATCGTCTGGCTGCGCCGTGATCTGCGTCTTGCGGACCAAGCTGCATTTGCAGCCGCAGTGGCAAGTGACGCGCCGGTTATCCCCGTCTACATCCTGGATGACGACACGCCAAAGCATCGTAAGATGGGCGCGGCTTCGCGCTGGTGGTTACACCATAGCCTGACCGCGCTCGACGCAGATTTGCGGGCATTGGGGTCGCGATTGATTTTGCGCGCCGGAAAATCCCATGAGGTTTTATGTGCGCTCGCTGAAGAAACCGACGCGTCGGCCATTCATTGCATGCGGCATTACGAACCATGGTGGCGGAATGCGGAAAAAGCCGTTGCAAGTGGACTGAGCACAGGTTGCGCATTTGTATGCCACGACGGCAACTATCTGTTGCCCGCCGGAAGCGTCACAACAGGCAGCGGCGGTCAATACAAGATCTATACGCCGTTCATGCGCGCGCTCTGGCAGCATATGCCGCCGCCCGTGCCACTGGCAGCCCCCACGCAGTGCACTGCACCCCAGACATGGCCAGAGAGCGACAATATCGATGATTGGGCCCTGTTGCCAACTAAGCCCGATTGGTCCGGCGCTATGGTCGATATGTGGACCCCGGGTGAGGCTGGCGCGCGGGATCGGCTTGATGCTTTTGCCGACAAGGCCAAATTTTATGACGAGAAACGCAACTTGCCATCGGTAGCGGGTTCGTCATTCCTGTCACCGCATCTGCACTTTGGCGAGATTTCACCGGCGGCGTGCTGGCACGCAACAATGCATGCGGGCGGGTCGGTTGATGTGTTCCTGAAGGAACTGGTGTGGCGGGACTATGCGCAGAATGTGATCGTCCAGATGCCAGAATATGGCGCGAAAAATGCCCGCGATGCGTTCGACAGGCTGCCGTGGCGTGACCTATCCGATCCAGCGGTAAAGGCTGATTTCGTGGCATGGACCAAGGGGCGGACGGGTTACCCAATTGTCGATGCCGGGATGCGGCAATTATGGGCGACCGGGTGGATGCACAACCGCGTGCGGATGATTGCGGCATCGTTCCTGGTCAAACATCTGCTGATTGATTGGCGCGAGGGCGAGAAATGGTTCTGGGATACGCTGGTCGATGCCGATTACGGCAGCAACAGCGTCAATTGGCAATGGACTGCGGGGACGGGCGTGGACAGCAATATGTTCGTCCGCATCATGGCGCCATTGTCGCAGTCAGAGAAATTCGACGCCGCACGCTATATCCGCGAATGGGTGCCAGAGCTTGCTGGCCTGCAAGAGCCATATATTCACGACCCCGATGAATATGGCGCACGCCCGAAAAGCTATCCACGCAAAATCATCGGGCACAAAGCCGCGCGTGAGCGTGCGTTAAAGGCGCATGAGGTGGTTAAAGGGTAAACCAAAAAGATACCCGTTATCCACGCGACATCGTCATCCTGAACTTGTTTCAGGATCTTACTTTTCCAAGGTTGTTTTGATTAAGACCCTGAAACAAGTTCAGGGTGACGGCAATACTTCTAGCCTTCGACAACCAAGCGATGGCCGGTCTCAAACTCGGTCGTCAGCATGGCGACGATCGCATCGGCCACAACCGATGGTTCCTTCACCGTCGCCGGGTCTTCGCCCGGATAGGCCTTTGCCCGCATTTGGGTGCGCGTACGGCCCGGATCCACGATTGCAGTGCGTACGGCGGACAGGTTCTTCACTTCCTCGCCATAGCTGGCCACGAGCGTTTCGAGCGCGGCCTTTGATGCGCCATAAGCGCCCCAGAATGCGCGCGGTGCTGCACCGACCGAGGATGTCAGCGCGACGAGGCGACCGGCATCCGATTTGCGCAACAAGGCATCGAATGACGCAATTAGAACCTGCTGCGCGGTTACGTTTAGCGTGAACAAACGGGCGAATTCTGCGCCATCAATGGCTGGAACCGGCGCGAGCGTGCCGAGCATTGCGGCATTCAATACCAAGACATCGAGCTTACCCCAACGCTCGGTCACTGCTGTGGCAAGCCGAGCGATGCTGTCGCCATCGGTGAGGTCCAAAGGCGCAATTGTTGCATTGCCACCTGCGTTGAATATCGCGTCTTCAACGGCTTCTAAGTCTTTGGCGGTGCGCGCTGTGATGATGACATGTGCACCTTGCGCCGCGAGTGCCTTTGCCGTTGCCGCTCCAATCCCGCGGCTTGCGCCGGTTACCAGCGCCACTTTGCCTTCAAATAGCTTCGTCATGATTTATGCAGACTTCCGTTCGCCCAACATCATGAGATCACCTGATTCATGCTCATCATGGTCGGTGAGGGTGGTGGGATAGTCGCCGGTGAAGCACGCATCGCAATATTGCGGTTGGTTTTTATTGCGCGAATCTTCCCCCAACGCGCGGTACAGCCCATCGATGGAGAGAAACGCGAGGCTGTCGGCTTGAATAAATTGCCGCATTTCTTCCACGTCCATACGGCTCGCGAGCAATTTGGAGCGTTCCGGCGTATCGACGCCATAAAAGCAGCTGTTCATCGTTGGCGGGCTTGCAATACGCATATGCACTTCCGCAGCGCCCGCTTCGCGCATCATCTGAACGATCTTGAGCGAGGTCGTGCCACGAACAATGGAGTCGTCAATCAGGACGATCTTTTTGCCCGCAACCAGATTGCGGTTCGCATTATGCTTCAGCTTTACGCCCAAATGGCGAACGCCATCGCCCGGCTGAATGAAGGTACGGCCGACATAATGTGACCGGATGATACCCAGCTCGAACGGAATCTTTGCCGCCTCGGCATAGCCAATCGCTGCAGGGGTGCCGCTGTCGGGCACGGGAATGACATAATCGACATCAACGCCATTTTCGCGCGCGAGTTCCGCGCCAATGGCCTTGCGGACCGAATAGACGCTGATGCCTTCAACAATGGAATCGGGCCGTGAGAAATACACATGCTCGAAAATGCAGGGGCGTTGCGAAACGGGGATGAACGGCTTGTGCGAATGAATTTCACTACCATGCACCACAACCAATTCGCCCGGTTCAACCGAACGGATGAATTCCGCGCCAACAATATCGAGCCCAACGGTTTCCGATGCGAAGATTATTGTATCGCCAAGCTTACCCATGACCAACGGACGGATGCCCAACGGATCGCGGCATGCGATCATGCCCTCGGTGGTCAGGCAGATGAGCGAATAGGCGCCTTCAACACGTTTCAGCGCATCAATCAGGCGGTCCAGTAACGTCCGGTACCCAGACGTCGCGACCAAATGAATGATGACTTCGGTGTCAGATGATGACTGGAATATCGAACCACGGCGGACAAGGTCACGGCGCAATGCAACCGCGTTTGAAATATTACCGTTGTGCGCGACCGCAAATCCACCGGTGGCAAGGTCAGCATATAAGGGCTGCACATTACGCAGCGATGTTTCGCCCGTCGTTGAATAGCGGACATGGCCAATGGCGCTGCGCCCGACAAGGCCGTTGATGATTTCATCGCGGTCGAAATTGCCCGCAACATGGCCCATGGCACGGTGCGTGTGAAATTCATGGTCGTCGTAACTGGTGATGCCGGCGGCTTCCTGGCCACGATGCTGAAGCGCATGGAGGCCAAGCGCAACCATCGCCGAAGCACCTTCGGCGTCGTAGACACCGAAAATACCGCACTCCTCGCGAAGTTTGTCGTCATCAAATGGATCGGTGGTCAGCATAATTCGAATCCCGCTGCGCGTCGCTGGCTGGCCTATAGGCAACGCGTCATCGATTGTCTCCCCCTTGTCGTGCTAATGTAACAAAGAAAATGTTGGCGGGCCACTTGCCCTTGCGTTAGGCCTTGGACATGACCGATGACATTGAGACAGGGCTTGCCCTCACACCCAAATTTGACGCCAATGGATTGCTGACTGCTGTGGTCACCGATGCCGCGGACGGTGCCATATTGATGGTGGCGCATATGAACGCGGAGGCACTCGCCAAAAGCATCGAGAGTCGCACTGCGGTGTTTTATTCGCGCAGCCGGCAGCGGCTTTGGCAAAAGGGCGAAAGCAGCGGCAATGTTCTGCACATTGTCGACATGCGCATTGACTGTGATCAGGACGCCATTTGGATAATCGCAAAGCCACAAGGCCCGAGTTGCCATACGGGCGCGCGCAGCTGCTTTTATCGCAGGGTAACGAAGGACGGATTGGAGCCAGTGTGACGCGCAGGGCATTTCCAATCGTCGCGTCATGCGCGCTGTTGGCGGGGTGCGGTGATGGCGCGCTCACGTCAAGCCTTGGGTCGGACGCTGGCGCAACGCTTGATGCACGCGCGGTGGAGACGGGTGTTCTTCCGAACCCGGATAAAATCGAATTTGCGGGCCGTTTTGAAACGCGCAGCGATCTTGGCATCGACAAATTTTGTGCGGTGAACACCGGCGCTAACCGATTCAATATCGGTTTTCTCGCGGTCTTCGGGCCCGAAAGCAAATGCGAAGGAACCGGAACCGCTTCCGTTCAAGGCGATAAGGTCGAAATCGCATTGAACGGAAAGGGCGCTTGCACTTTTGCGGCCCGCTATGACGGCATTGAACTGCGCTTTGCGGGTGCAGTTGAAAGCGGGTGCGCACGCTATTGCTCAGAAAGGGCAAGCCTTTCGGGCACGCATTATTTCATGATTGAACCCGGCGATAGCGCGGCCCGCAATACTCTTGGCCGCGAAATCGAACGTCTCTGCGGTTAAGGCCGGTGCATCCGAACGGCGAAATCCGACATCCCGTTCCATGTTAACCAATTTTTAGCGCTGTTCTGTCACATCCCCATTTCAAACATTTGCAAAAGGGGAATGATGTGAGGGTACTCGCATTAGCATCACAGAAGGGCGGGTCGGGCAAAACGACCCTATCCGGCCATTTGGCGGTTCAGGCGCAGCTAGCAGGCGCGGGGCCGGTTGTCCTTATCGATATCGATCCCCAGGGGTCTTTGGCCGATTGGTGGAATGAACGTGAAGCCGACCTTCCTGCGTTTGCGCAGACAACGGTGTCCCGCCTCGCCTCCGACCTTGCCGTATTAAGGCAGCAAGGTTTTAAGCTGGCGGTGATTGATACGCCGCCCGCCATTACCATGGCTATCCAGAGTGTTATTTCGGTATCAGAGCTGATCGTCGTGCCGACGCGGCCAAGCCCGCATGACTTGCGCGCTGTGGGTGCCACCGTTGACCTGTGTGAGCGCGCGGGCAAGCCGCTCATCTTCGTTGTCAACGGAGCGACGCCAAAGGCCCGGATTACTTCGGAAGCCGCGGTGGCACTGTCGCAGCACGGCACCGTCGCGCCGACTACGCTGCATCATCGCACCGATTTTGCTGCATCCATGATTGATGGCCGCACCGTGATGGAAATCGACCCCAATGGTCGGTCATCACAAGAGGTTATCCAGCTTTGGACATATATTTCGGACCGTCTCGAAAAGAATTTCCGCCGCACCGTTTTCAGTGCGCCGGCGGCCGTAAGCCATCAAATATCCACCGCGCGTCCCATGGGTGGCTTCGGCCGCCGGGTCGTAGGTTAAGCGAAGGAAGGGCATAAAAAAATGGGTGAACCTAAACCAATCGCTTCGCTGTCGGGCATATTGCTGGCACGCAAAGGTCTGGCACGTCCCGCTATGCGTCGTCCAACAATGCTTTCGACCAATGGCAACGCGGCAATGTCGCAAGAGGATCTGGGTTGGAACGATATGGGATATGATGTCGATCCCGATCCCACGACCCCGATGGATTATGACCACGGCTTTCACGGGTCTAACCCGCTTGCCGCGGCTGTTCCCGAAGTGAAGCATCAGCAAGATCGTCTCGCAGACGCACTTTTCTCTGACTTTGAACCGCAGGTTGGCTTTGACGACGAACCGCAGGTTGGCTTTGACAACTTTGACGAGGAGCCGGAATCGCTCGCCGATGCACCGACATCGATTACCGTCACGCCGGAGCCTGTAACACCGCTCCTTTTGCGTCGTGGTAGCACCGATGCGCCACGTTCGCGTGCCCGCTCAAAGCCTGGCTTGAAAGAGAAAGCAGCCTTCACCTTGCGTCTTGATAGCGAACGGCATTTGAAATTGCGTCTGGCATGCGCGGTGCGCCACCAGTCGGCGCAACAGCTTGTGACGGATGCGCTTGATGCGCTTCTCGAATCCATGCCGGATATTGATGACCTCGTGTCGCATGTTCCTGCGAAAAAACACTAATGCCTATATTTAGCTTTTTTGAGGTGATGTCATGAGTAGCCATTTTGTCATAAAGCTGGCCTTGTCGATTGCGTGCGTCGCGGTTCCGGCAATGACTGCGTCAGCGGCCGGAGCGGGCAGCACGGCCAATGCTTCCGTCAATATGGCATCGCCGCAAAAAGCATTTTCCTGGGCAAAGAAAGCCGAACGCGCGCTAGCCAAAGGCAATGCCGATAAGGCATTGGCCTTTGCAGAGCGTGCGGTTCAGGCCGACATGCAAAACCGCGATTATCGTGGGTTGCTGGCGCGTGTGTACATGGCGAAGGGACGTTTTGCTTCCGCAGAACGGACGTTGATGGACGTTATGGAGCTTGGCCAAGCCGACTCGCGTACGGTGATCAGCCTCGCTTTGGCGCGTATCGCCTTGGGCAACACCGAGTCTGCCGTTTTGCTTGTCGATTCGAACCGATCCATTCTGCCTGTCAGCGACTATGCGTTGACTTTGGCTTTGGCGGGTCGTTCGGCGGATGCCGTCAAAATCCTGACCGATGCCGTGCGCGCCGACACTGCCACATCGCGCACACGCCAGAATCTGGCATTGGCCTATGCGCTTGACGGCCGCTGGCGCGATGCGCGGATCATGGCTTCGCAAGATATGCCGCAGGAGCGTGTAAACGAACGGATCGCCGAATGGGCGCAGCTCGCGCGCCCCGGCGCTTATACGTCCCGCGTAGCAGGGCTGTTGAAGGTTCAGCCTGACATGTCGGATACGGGGCAGCCGCTGCGCCTCGCGCTAAGCAGCATTAATGCCGTTGGGTTTGCGCAGGCTGATGTCGCGCCAACGGCTGCACCAGAATTTGCAGATGTTTCGTCTGTGCCCGCAGCAGCAGTGGAGCTGGCTGCGGTGGGTCCGGCACCTGTACCGGACAGTGCAGGTTTTGCGGCTGTTGAGAATTATATGAGGGCTGTCGAGGCCGCGCCGAGCCAGCCTGCGTATGAAGCGCCGCTTATCAAAGCGTCGGAAATCCCTGTAAAGTCGTTTGTGACCGCGCCGGTTAAGCTTGCGGTATCAGACATCCCAGCGACAAAAACGCCAGCGACTGCGGGAAGCCACTTGGTTCAGCTGGGCGCGTTTTCGTCTGCGGCCAGTGCGCAAGCGGCTTGGAACAAATATGCCAAACGCTACCGCGCATTGAACGGCTTTGCATCCGCTAGCTCGACCGTAACAGTCAATGGCAAGAAACTTGTTCGTCTGGCTGCAATGGGTTTCGGGGACGCAGCAAGCGCACGGGCAACTTGCAAGATGATCAAGTCGCAAGGCGGCGATTGCTTCGTGCGCACAAATGGTGGCCCCCAAAACATCCGCATGGCGAATGCCGCCGGGCGCAAGATCGCGGCACGATAAGTTGATAGTTTTGAACCGCTAAGGGGGCGGCGGGTCTAAATGACCTTGCCGCCCTTTAGCATATGGCGCACGCGGCCTTGCACCGGCAAACGGTCGAATGGCGTATTGCCCGCAAGCGCGGCCATGCGGTCGCCATCGACTTGCCAAGGCGCATCCGGGTCGACGAGAATGAGGTCTGCCTCATACCCTTCTGCTATTTGACCTGCATTTAGGCCCAGGATCTTCGCTGGATTTGATGCCAGCAGTTCGAACAACCGTCCGGTCGAAATCACATTGTCCCGCACGAGGTTAAGCGACAGCGCGAGAAGCGTTTCCGCCCCCGCCATGCCCGGCGCGCTTTCGGAATAAGGCAGGCGCTTGTCCTCTGGTCCGCGTGGGTCGTGCCCAGATGCAATGACGTCAATCGTGCCATCGGCAACTGCGGCGATACAGGCCAGTCTGTCGCTTTCCGAACGCAAGGGCGGCGACAAATGGGCAAACGTCCGGAAATCAGAAACGGCATTGTCGGACAGGAACAGATGCCCTGGCGTAATGCCGCATGTGATGCGCAAGCCCTTTGCCTTCGCTGCGCGAATAAGGTCCAGCCCGCGCTGCGTCGTCACTTGACGGAAATGCACATGCGCGCCGCTTTCCTCCGCGAGCAATAGGTCGCGGGCGATGGCAAGCGCTTCGGTGATGGGGGATGCGCTGGATAGGCCCAGCAACGTCGCTGTTTCCCCGGCCGTTGCAACCGCGTTGCCCGATAGGCCTGCATCTTCGCTATGTACAAACACGGGCAGGTCGAGCGCATGGCAGTAGCGCATGATGCGCAGCAATATGCCGCTATCGGCGATCCATTTGCGTCCTGTGGCAACGCCTACCGCGCCTGCTTCTTTCATCAGTGCGATTTCGGCCATCTGCAGCCCGTTCAGGCCCTGCGTTGCTGCCGCGAGCGGGTGCACCCACAGATCGGGTTTTCCTTTTAGCGCGGCAAAGCGCACCGTTGCGGGGTCGTCGTGCACAGGCGACTGGTCAGGCATTAATGCGGCGCGCGTGATGCCGCCAAAGCGGAAAGCGGGCTTGTCGGTCTTAAATACGCCCAGATCAATGATACCCGGCGCGATGATGAGATCGCTTGCGTCCAACTGGTTCGCTATCGGGGCGGATTTTCCAACCGAGGCAATTTTGCCATTTTCGATATGCACATTCAGCGGCTCGGCCTTGTCCGCGCCGGGCAAAATGGCGTGGCCGTTCAGGATGCTGATTCCGGTCATAACCAACCCTCCTGACCGCGTGCTTTTCGGGTGAGTATGTCGAGGCACGCCATGCGAACGGCGACACCCATTTCTACTTGTTCGGTAATGGCGGAGCGTTCAACATGGTCGGCGACATTGCTCGCAATCTCTACGCCGCGGTTCATTGGACCCGGGTGCATGACGAGCGCATCGGGCTTGGCCAAGGCTAGCCGGCGTTCATCGAGGCCATATAGATGGAAATATTCGCGGGGCGAGGGGATAAAATCCCCCTGCATGCGCTCATTCTGAAGCCGCAGCATCATCACGACATCTGCGCCATCCAATGCGGCATCAAAATTGGTGAAGGTCTGCGCACCAAATGCCTCGATACCGCTTGGCATCAACGCAGGGGGCGCAACGACGCGGACTTCGGCGCCCAATGTTTTGAGGCAGAACAGATTTGAGCGCGCAACGCGGCTGTGCAGCACATCGCCGCAGATGACGACGGTTTGGCCTTCGACACGCCCTTTGCGGCGCATGATGGTCAGCGAATCGAGCAAAGCCTGCGTTGGATGTTCGTGGCTTCCGTCGCCTGCATTGATCACAGGGCAATCGACTTTGCTTGAAATCAGCTGCACCGCGCCGGAACTGCCGTGGCGGATGACAATGGCATCGGCGCGCATGGCGTTCAGTGTCATCGCCGTGTCGATAAGCGTTTCGCCCTTTTTGACGCTCGATTGCGCCGCGTGCATATTCACGACATCTGCGCCAAGCCGTTTTCCAGCAATTTCGAACGACAGCAATGTGCGTGTCGAGTTTTCGAAAAAGGCATTGATAATCGTGAGACCGGACAATCGGCCATCATGCTTCGCAGGGCCGGAGCGGTTCAACGCCACCCATTGTTCAGCCTCTTTCAGGATGTAGAGAATTTCCCATTTCTGAAGTCCAGCGATACCAAGCAAATGCTTGTGCGGAAAAGCGCCCGACCCGCTTGGAAAGCTGTCGGCTGCAAAAGGCTGTGTCCATGTCATTAAAGCGATGCCCTTAAAGGGAAGGGGGGCAATACTCAATCATTTTGTCGGCTATGTCTTCGCCGAGCAAAAACCGTCACCCAATGGTCAGCGCATCGATTGCGCCTTGCAGAATGAATGCCGCTGCGCCGCTGTCGATTTTTTCGGCCCGTTTTGCACGGCTCATATCGGCGGCAATCATGTCGCGCTCAACCGCTTGCGTCGACCAACGTTCGTCGCGCAACAAAATAGGCAAGCCAAGATCAGCGATGTTGCGGGCAAAAGCACGGCTTGATTGGCTTCTGGGGCTTTCGCTGCCATCCATATTGAGCGGCAAGCCAATGACGATTCCGCGCGTGGGGCGCGTCGCAATCGCGGCGCTGAGCAACGCCTTGTCTTTGGAAAACTTGCTTCTGCGGATCAAATCGGCGGGGGACGCGAATGTCCAGCCAGCGTCGCAAAACGCCGTGCCAATTGTTTTGGTACCGATATCGAGCCCAATCAACACGCCGCCTTCGGGCAGTTGTTCCAGAAAGTCAGCGACGGCGTCAAAAATCATTTCTGAAGAAACCTCCGCAGTCGCAACGTGGCATCCGCCCGCACATTCGCCCAGAACAGCGGGAAATCATACACATGGTAATTGTTGCCGGGTAGGACATAAGGACCAACTTCGGGTGGATCACCGATCAACAAAAAGCCCTTTGGATCGCATCGTGCGGGTACGGCACCAACGACCAACTCGCCGGCTTCCATAGACGCATCTGGTTTTAATGTGCCCAAATTGGCCTTCATGTCTGCCGCAGCTGCTGCACCACCGTTCAGCGGATTGGTGCACAACATTGCGGTGCCTTTGCGGCTTTTGCCGTTGAAGCCCGTCGTTGCGTCATAGATTTTTGATATGCGGTCATACTCGGCCGGCTCGGCGAAGCTCTGCCACGCCATGATGCATCCCGTTTGATCCGGACCCGAACATGCGGGCAGGCCCATCGCAGCGACATCATTGGCCGCTGAAATTGGCCAGCCGACAATATAAGCAGCGACGATTCGTTTGGCGATTGGTTTGCCTGCAACGCGATCTTTTAGCAGATGCGTAAGATGCAGCGCGCCTTGGCTGTGGCCAGCCAATATAATCGGCCGGTCTTTTTGCACTTTCGCAACAAATTCGTCGAACGCCAAAAGAACGTCCTGATATGCGGCGTCCAACGCCTGTTGACCCTCGGGCTTGGTGGTCAGGAACGATCCTATCGCCGCCTGACGATAGCGGGGCGCCCACATTTCACCCGTGCTGGCAAATGGCGACGCCAAGCCGCGTAGGAACAATCTGGCGCGATCCTGCGATTCTGCGTCGTTCAGCGGGGCATTCCAATGGTCCCGGCCAATATAGGATGTCGGATGAATGAAAAATATCGCCGCTGGTCCCCGCACTTCTGGCTTAGCCGCGCCGACAGGCAACCAGTCGGCTGGATTCCCGGCCTTGCCCGGGCGCGCAAACCACATATCGTTGCTGGCGTATTTTGTTGGTTCAAATGCCGCCTGCTTTTCGAATTTCGCCGTTGGTACAAATGCCAGTTCGGTAAGCTCCGCCTCATAAATGCGGATAACGAAACCGCCCGCGATGACGAGAACGATGAGCGCTGCGACGATATAAATGAATTTACGAGCCAAGTTTATGTCCTGAAATTTTGATGCGATTTAGCCGATTGGACGGAAATAGCATCGGAAAATTGAATAGAGCCTGAAAGATTAAGCTTTTCCGTTGAAGCGGGGCAGGTGCAATGCTAGCGGCTGGCGCATGTCTGTAGATAAAGATACCGTGAACAAAATCGCACGGCTTTCGCGCATCGCGATTAGCGATGCAGAGGCTGACAAGATGGTCGGCGAACTCAATGGCATTCTTGCCTGGGTGGAGCAATTGGGTGAGGTCGACGTCACTGGCGTTGAGCCGATGACGGCTGTCATCTCCAATAAGCTGCGCCTGCGCGATGACGTCGTCACCGATGGCGATGTCCGCGACAAGGTGCTTGCCAATGCGCCAGCGAGGGAAGGCAGCTTCTTTGGCGTGCCCAAGGTGATTGAATAATGACTGATTTTTCGAGACTGGGCGTAGCTGTCATCCGTGATGGCGTGGCCAACGGGGAATTCAAAGCCGTTGAGGTTGCTGAAGCACTCAATACGCGCGTTGCTGCGGCAAAGGCACTGAACGCGTTTATCGTTGAAACACCCGAAATGGCCGTTGCGGCTGCGCAAGCGGTTGATGCCGATCGCGCTGCTGGCAAGCCACTTGGCAAAATGGCCGGCGTGCCAATTGGCATGAAGGATTTGTTCTGCACCGAAGGCGTGCAGACGACCGCTGCAAGCCATATGCTGGAAGGCTTCGTGCCGACATATGAGTCGACCGTCTCCGCCAATCTTTGGAAGGCTGGCGCAGGGATGTTGGGCAAGCTCAACCTTGACCAATTCGCCATGGGTTCGTCGAACGAAACCAGCTATTTCGGTAATGTCATTTCGCCTTGGCGTCGCAATGATGGTGGCAACGCCGCACTTGCGCCGGGTGGTTCATCGGGCGGCTCGTCCTCTGCAATCGCCGCACGGCTGTGCCCCGCTGCGACAGGGACCGACACCGGTGGTTCGATCCGCCAACCTGCTGCGTTTGTTGGCATTAGCGGCATCAAGCCAACCTATGGCCGCTGCTCGCGCTGGGGCGTTGTGGCGTTTGCCAGTTCGCTAGACCAAGCTGGCCCAATGGCGCGCGACGTCCGCGATTGCGCGATCATGTTGGAAGCCATGGCAGGGTTTGATCCGAAGGATTCGACGTCGCTCGATTTGCCTGTGCCTGCATGGGAAGCGGGTCTGAACAGCGATCTGAAGGGCAAGCGTATTGGCATCCCGCGCGAATATCGTCTTGATGGTATCGACGAAGATATTGCCAAGATGTGGGATAATGGCATCGCATGGCTGAAGGATGCTGGCGCGGAAATCGTCGACATCAGCCTGCCGCATACCAAATATGCGTTGCCTGCATACTATATCATCGCCCCTGCTGAAGCGTCATCCAACCTTGCGCGCTATGACGGCGTGCGCTTCGGTTTGCGCGACTTGCCTGAGGGCGCTGGCCTGCAAGACATGTATGCCGCAACGCGTGCTGCCGGTTTTGGCGAAGAAGTGCGCCGTCGCATCATGATCGGCACCTATGTGCTCAGTGCTGGTTTCTACGACGCATATTATACGCAGGCGCAAAAGGTCCGTGCGTTGATTGCACGCGATTTTGAAAATGCGTGGGCAAGCTGTGACCTCATCCTCGCGCCAACCGCACCTAGCGCGGCCTTTGGTTTGGGTGAGAAGAACGCCGACCCATTGTCGATGTATTTGAACGACGTGTTCGCGGTGCCTGCCTCATTGGCTGGCCTGCCTGCAATGTCGGTTCCGGGTGGCCTCGACAAGCAAGGCCTACCTTTGGGTCTGCAGATTATCGGTAAAGCGCTTGACGAACAGGCTGTGCTTAACGCCGGCCTCGCGATTGAGCAGCGTTCAGGATTTACGGCGGAAGCCGGAGAGTGGTGGTAATATGAGCGAATACCGCATCCAGGGAAACACCGGTGAATGGGAGGTCGTAATTGGCCTTGAGGTCCATGCGCAGATCACCAGCGAGTCCAAGCTCTTTTCGGGGTCATCCACCGGCTTTGGCGCCGAACCGAACAGCCATGTCAGCCTTGTCGACGCAGCGATGCCCGGCATGTTGCCTGTGCCTAACCGCGAATGCCTGCGTCAGGCTGTACGCACTGGCATGGCGATCAATGCGCAGATCAACCGCTGGTCGCGCTTTGACCGTAAAAATTATTTCTACGCCGATTTGCCGCAAGGCTACCAGATTTCGCAGCTCTACCACCCGATCGTGGGGGAGGGCGAGATTGAAGTCACGCTCAATGAAAAAGACCCGGATAGCCCGACCAAGAAAATTGGTATCGAGCGCATCCATGTTGAGCAAGACGCAGGCAAATTGATGCATGACCAGCATCCAACCATGTCTTTTGTCGATTTGAACCGCTCGGGCGTTGCGCTGATGGAAATCGTTTCGCGTCCTGACATTAGCAGCCCGCAAGAGGCAGGAGCGTATCTCAAGAAACTCCGCTCCATCCTGCGCTATGTTGGGTCGTGCGACGGTAATATGGAACAGGGTTCCATGCGCGCTGACGTCAACGTGTCTGTCCGCAAGCCCGGTGGTGAACTGGGCACACGTACAGAGACCAAGAACGTCAACTCCATCCGCTTCATGATGCAGGCGATTGAGTATGAAGCGCAGCGTCAGGTGGATCTGATCGAAAGCGGCGGCGCAGTGGTTCAGGAAACCCGCTTGTTCGACCCGAACAAGATGGAGACGCGGTCGATGCGGTCGAAAGAAGACGCGCATGATTATCGCTATTTTCCCGATCCCGATTTGCTGCCGGTCGAGCTCGACGACGCGTTTCTGGAGGAATGCCGTGCGTCCTTACCAGAACTTCCCGACGCGAAGCGTGCCCGTTATGAAGCATTGGGCCTAACCGCTTACAATGCGGCTGTTCTGACGGCCGAAGCCGAAACGGCGTTTTGGTTTGAAGATTTGTTGGCCGAAGGCGTCGATGCCAAGCAGGCGTCCAACTGGCTGATGTCCGAATTGTTCGGTGCGCTAAACAAGCTGGGCAAAACCTTGGACGAAAGCCCGGTCAATCCAAAGCAAGCGGCCGAGCTTTTGGGCCTTGTTGCCGATGGCACGATCAGCGGCAGCATCGCCAAGCAGGTCTTTGAAATCATGCTTGAGACGGGGCAGGGTGCATCTGCGATTGTCGAAGAAAAAGGCCTGAAACAGACCAATGACACGGGCGCGATTGAGGCAGAGATTGCCAAGATCATGGCCGCCAATGAAGATAAGGTCAGCGAATACCGCTCCGGCAAAGACAAATTGTTTGGTTTCTTCGTGGGCCAAACGATGAAGGCGATGCAGGGCAAGGCCAATCCGCAAATCATCAACGACTTGCTGAAAAAGGCCCTTGGTTAACAGACGATAAGGGCGCAGCGGCGGTTTTGCCGCATCTGCCCTTGCCCTAGCGGGGCTTTCCCGTTAGAGGCTCCCGTCGTTTGTGAAACGGCAGCTTTTCGTAAGCGGGCGTGGCGGAATTGGTAGACGCACCAGATTTAGGTTCTGGCATCGCAAGGTGTGGGGGTTCGAGTCCCTTCGCCCGCACCACGAAATAGGGAAGTTCCCGGCTGTCGTTGAGCCCGAAAGCCATTTAACGTTTAAGGTGAGGCCAGCCGCTTTGCCTGCAGATAGAGAAGATATTATGCAAACCGTCGAGACACAGAATGAAGGCCTGAAGCGCGCATATCGTATGACGATTACCGCGAAAGACGTCGAATCACGCATCGATGCCGAGGTAAAGAGAATCGCGCCACAGGTGCGTATGCCCGGTTTCCGCGCTGGTAAGGTTCCAGCCAATCTGGTCAAGAAAATGCATAAGGATTCGCTGCTTCAGGACGCGCTAAACAGTTCGATCCAAGAAGGCGTCCAAAAGACGATTTCGGACAACAAGCTGCGTCCTGCGACTCAGCCGCACGTGCATCTCGATAATGGGTACGAGCCCGGCAAAGACGCGGTTGTTGATTTCCATCTCGAAGTCCTGCCCGCCATTACCGCGCCGTCGATCGATGGCATTACGCTGGAGCGCCTGACGGTTGAAGTCAGCGACGCACAGGTAGACGAATCGATCCTGAAGCTTGCTGCCGGCCAAAAGAGCTTTGAAGCGGCTGACAAGAAATATGCCGCAAAGATGGGCGACAGCGTCGTTATTGACTTTGAAGGCAAAGTCGACGGCGTACCATTTGAGGGCGGCAAGGGCGAAGGCATGGCGGTTGAGCTTGGCTCAGGTCAGTTGATCCCCGGTTTCGAAGACCAGCTCGTTGGCGTCAAAGCCAATGACGAGAAGGTTCTGAACGTAACCTTCCCCGAAGATTACAATGCCGAAAACCTAAAGGGCAAAGCCGCGACTTTTGACATCGTCGTCACCGAAGTCCGCAAGCCTGTCGAAGCGAAAGCGGATGACAATCTTGCCAAGATGTTCGGCCTCGACGGTATCGACAAGCTGCGTGAACTGATGAAGGTTCAGGTTGAGCAAGAACATAACGGTCTGACCCGCACCTACATGAAACGTCAACTGCTTGATCAGCTTGCTTCGGATCATGACTTTGACGTGCCGCCATCGATGGTTGAAGCAGAATTCGAACAGATTTGGGCGCAGTTGGAGCAGGAAGCTGCCCGCGAAGAAGATCCCGAAGCTGCGAAGAAGGAAATGGAAGCAGAGCGCGAAGAGTATCGCGATATCGCCGTCCGCCGCGTTCGCCTTGGTCTGTTGCTTTCCGAAATCGGTCAGGCAAATGGCGTTGAAGTCAGCCAACAGGAAATGAACATGCTGGTACAGCAAGCTGCGCAGCAATATCGCCCTGAAGACCGTCAGCGTTTCGTGCAATATCTGCAAGAAAACCCGATGGCAGCGGCCCAGCTGCGTGCGCCAATGTTTGAAGACAAGGTTGTCGATTTCTTGTTCGACAAGGCGACGATCACCGAAAAGACCGTAACTAAGGACGTTCTTGAAGCGGCGATTGAAGCTGAGCCAGACGCAAAGCCAGCGGCCAAGAAGAAGGCTCCTGCGAAAAAAGCTGCAGCAAAGGAAGAGGCGCCTGCAAAGGAAGCGAAGCCTGCTGCAAAGAAGGCTGCTCCTAAGAAGGATGCGGACGAAGCTAAGCCAGCGGCCAAGAAGGCTCCTGCCAAAAAGGCTGCCCCTAAGAAATAATCGTCCAACTTTGGACAAACGAAAAGGCCTCGGGATTCCGGGGCCTTTTTTGTTTCGGTCGCGCTGATGCGCATCATATTTGGCTTTTAATCGGCCAGAGCGTTCAGAATCTCAAAACTAATCGTTTTTACCATCTAATACGCAGCGCAATTTTGTTCAACTCTCTGTGGATTGCGCGCCAACTTAACCTTTTCCTGCTTGAAACTTTGTCTGCCCGCGCCGATGTAGGCATCAGCGTAAAAACAGAACAGCCCAGAGGTATTTCATGCACGTCCCATTTGATCCGGTACAAGCCCTAGTTCCCGTCGTTATCGAGCAATCGAACCGCGGAGAGCGGAGCTGGGACATCTTTTCGCGCCTTTTGCGCGAGCGGATCATTTTTGTGACGGGTGAAGTCGAGGATAACATGGCCTCGGTTATCACCGCGCAGCTGTTGTTCCTTGAGTCGGACAATCCAAAGAAAGACATTTGGATGTACATCAACTCGCCGGGCGGCGTTGTTACCGCTGGCATGGCGATCCACGACACGATGCAATATATCCGCCCAAAGGTCGGGACAGTGTGCATCGGACAAGCCGCATCGATGGGCAGCTTCCTTTTGGCTGCGGGTGAGCCCGGCATGCGCGTGGCGCTGACCAATTCGCGTATCATGGTCCACCAGCCTTCGGGCGGTGCGCGTGGTATGGCGTCGGACATTCAAATTCAGGCGAATGAAATCCTGCGCATTCGCAAACGTATGAACGACTTGTACGCCAAATATACCGGCAAGCCGTTGAAGGACATTGAAAAAGCCATGGATCGCGACACCTTCTTGGAAGCGGAAGAAGCCAAGGCATTTGGTCTGGTGGACGAAGTGTTTGATAAGCGTCCGCTTAATTCTGAGGCAGGTGCGGACTGATTGCGTTAGCAATCGCGTTCACGCCTTTGCCAAGATGGCACAGCCCGTTTTGGGCTATTGCCAAATCGGAACGCATCTTTAGGATGTTGGTTCAATAAAGTACGACCCGTTTCGGCGTGGTAGCAGGACATATTATGACGAAGTTAAGCGGATCCGACACTAAGAGCACATTATATTGCTCATTCTGTGGAAAGTCACAGCACGAAGTCCGCAAATTGATCGCTGGCCCGACCGTTTTCATCTGTGATGAGTGTGTCGAGCTTTGCAACGACATCATTCGTGAAGAAACCAAGGGAACGCTGACCGGCCGCAAGGAAGGCGAAGTTCCTACACCGCGTGAAATATGCGAGGTTCTCGACGACTATGTCATTGGTCAACCGCAGGCAAAGCGTGTCCTGTCGGTTGCTGTTCACAACCATTATAAGCGGCTCAACCATGGCGCCAAAGGGGCCGAAGTTGAGCTGGCCAAGTCGAACATCTTGTTGGTTGGCCCAACCGGTTGCGGAAAGACCTTGCTTGCGCAGACTTTGGCCAAGACGTTTGACGTGCCATTCACCATGGCCGATGCGACAACTTTGACCGAAGCCGGCTATGTCGGCGAAGATGTTGAAAACATCATTCTCAAGCTGCTGCAGGCGTCGGACTATAATGTCGAAAAGGCGCAGCGCGGCATCGTGTATATCGATGAAATCGACAAAATCAGCCGTAAGGCCGAAAACCCGTCCATTACCCGCGACGTCAGCGGTGAGGGCGTTCAGCAGGCTTTGCTAAAGCTTATGGAAGGCACAACCGCAAGTGTTCCTCCGCAGGGTGGCCGCAAGCATCCGCAGCAGGAATTCCTGCAGGTTGATACAACGAACATCTTGTTCATCTGTGGCGGCGCGTTTGCCGGGCTGGAAAAGATCATTGCCAACCGCCTTGAAGGCAAGTCGATTGGTTTTGGCGCGCATGTCGCTGATCCTGATGAGCGCGGAACGGGTGAAATCCTCAAGCAGGTCGAGCCCGAAGATTTGCTGAAATATGGCTTGATTCCTGAATTCGTCGGTCGTTTGCCGGTCACTGCGACGCTGGAAGATCTCGATATCCCCGCGCTTGTGAAGATCCTGTCGGAACCGAAAAACGCGCTCGTGAAGCAGTATCGCAAACTGTTCGAGATGGAAGATGTCGGCCTGAGCTTTACCGATGAAGCGTTGGAAGCGGTCGCGAAGAAAGCGATTGAACGCAAAACCGGCGCCCGCGGACTGCGGTCGATCCTGGAAGCGATATTGCTGGATACGATGTTTGATCTTCCGACATTTGACGGTGTCGATGAGGTCGTCGTGGACAAGGATGTGGTTGAAGGTCGCAAGACGCCTGTCCTCGTGTACGCAAAATCGGCGAAATCGACCAAAGAGGATGCTGCTTAAGCGCATTTTTCACTGACTGTGGCAAACGCGCCACAAGTCTTAACAAAATGTTTAATTAGCCCAATTTACACAGCTTGCTGCACTGCAATAGTTTGCCTGACCGGCGCGGTCGGTTAAGGGCGAATCATCTGCGGGGCGGGGTGTCATTTTACTGTCATTCTCCAGCCCCAAGGGGATGGCGCGGTTCAATTCATATGGATGATTCGAGCGAAATGCTTGGTTGCCAGTGAATTGGCATGTGAAAACCAAAGGGGTTTTAGAAATGAAAATTCGTTATCAGCTTGCGGCGAGTGCGGTTGCACTTACCATCTGCAGCTTTTCAAGCGCTGCCTTCGCGCAGTCGACTGGTTCAGTCGACTTTGAAGAAGAAGTAATCGTCGTTTCCGGTTCGCGTTCGCAGGACGTTGCTGGAATTCAGGCACCTGACTCGACCAAGGCAAAAGCAGTTCTTACGCAAGAGCTGATCGAACGTCAGAACCCAGGTCAGACAATCCTCGACACCATCAACGTCATTCCAGGCGTAAGCTTCCAGAACAACGATGCGTATGGCTCGTCGGGCGGTACGCTGAACATCCGTGGTTTTGACTCGTCGCGCATCTCGCTAACGTTTGACGGTATCCCGTTGAATGACTCCGGCAACTACGCCATCTATTCGAACCAACAGCTTGACCCTGAATTGATTGAACAGGTCAATGTTAACCTTGGTACGACTGACGTCGACAGCCCTACAGCATCGGCTGTTGGTGGTACCGTCAACTACCGCACAATGACCCCGACTGAAGATTTCGGCGTTAAGGTCTCTGCCTCGCTCGGCGACTTTAACTTCGAGCGCCTGTTTGGCATGATCAACACCGGTAACCTGACGTCGTTCGGAACGCGTGCGTTCTTCTCGGCTTCAAAGGCGACTAACGATAACCCGTTCAACAATTACGGCGTCGTCGACAAGCAGCAATATAACGCAAAAATCTATCAGCCGATCGGCAGCGATGGGGACTTCATTGCGATTTCTGGTAGCTACAATGAAAACCGCAACAACTTCTTCGGTTCGCTGCCATTGCGCAACGATGCAGGCCGTGTTGTTGGTGCCGCTTCGACCAACCGTTTCCCAGCGAACAATGATGAGCGGGAATATCTGATCAACTTCCCTTGCACGACAGCAGTAACGGCAGTTAATGGAGTTGCTCAGTCGCCAACAACGTGCGGTACCGAATTCGACCGTCGTTATAACCCGTCAAACACTGGCAGTATCCGTGGTGCGTCAAAATTCACTTTCGGTGAAAAGCTGACGTTGACCGTCGATCCAAGCTATCAGTACGTAAAGGCAAATGGTGGTGGCACCGTTAATGCGAACGAAGCACGTCGCGACATCGATCCGACTGGCGGCGTAGCAAACTGCACCACCGTGGTAAGCGGCGCTGGCGTAAACTGCCAGGCTGGATATCTCTCGGGTTCGCCATTCTTTGGTAAGGATCTCAACGGCGACGGCGATATCCTCGACCGGGTTACCATGATCGCACCAAGCCAGACCCAAACGCATCGTTATGGTGTCATCAGCTCGCTGCGTTATGAAATCAACGATGCGCATTCGGTTCGTCTTGCGTACACCTTTGACCGTGCACGTCACCGTCAGACAGGCGAAGTTGGCTTGTTGGACGTCAATGGCGAGCCATTGGACGTTTTCCCAGTAAACGGCCCGCAAATTGCTGCCAACGGCGTAACGCTTCAAAAGCGTAACCGTCTGTCCTATGCAATTTTGCAGCAGGTTTCGGGCGAATATCGCGGTGAATATCTGGACAACAATCTGGTCGTGACCGCCGGTGTTCGTGCACCGTTCTTCAAGCGCGACCTGACCAACTATTGCTTCACCAGCTCAGCTGGCGGCTTTGTTGAGTGCTTCGGCGATGCAACCCAGAACGCTCTGAACGCAACGCTCAACCCAACACAGGCTGGCCCACAAAATCGCGTCTTCAAATATGACAAGATTTTGCCAAACCTAGGCCTGAACTACAAGTTCACGCCTGAATTCAGCATGTTCGCAAGCTTTGCACAGGGCCTTTCGGTTCCAGGTACAGATAGCTTGTACAACGCGTTCTTCTTCCCGATCACGACCGCACGTGCGCGTCCTGCTCCAGAAACGACAGACAGCGTTGACCTTGGCGTTCGTTACCGTTCAGGTAACATCCAGGCTCAGCTTTCGGGTTGGTTGACGAAGTTCCAGAACCGTTTGGCTTCGGCTTACGATCCAGAACTGGACCAGAACGTTTATCGTAACCTCGGCAATGTCGACAAATATGGTATCGATGGTTCGATTTCATATCAGCCAATTCCAGAATTGGCGTTGTATGTATTCGGTTCGTACATGAAGTCGGAAATCAAGAACAACGTTGCTATCGGTGAAAACGCCGACGGTACGCCCGTTTTTGCTGCGACTGCGGGCCAGCGTGAAGGTGGTTCGCCGAAATATTCGTTCGGTGGAACTGTACGCGGTGACGTTGGACCAGTTGAACTTGGCATTACTGCAAAGCGCACTGGCCCACGGAACATCTTCGATACGGGCGCAGCAACCTACACAGGTTCGTTCATTCCAACTGGCGCTGTACCAAGCGGCACTTTGGGCACAGTATCGCGGTCCGAAATCTTTGGTGCAGCGGCGCCTGCATATTGGATGGTCAACCTTGATGCGAGCGTCAACCTTGGCTTCTTGGGTGTGAGCGACAAGACCCGCTTCCAGCTCAACGTCTACAACCTGTTCGACCAATTCTATGTCGGCGGTTTTGGCGGTGGCTTGGCGCAGAGCGCGTCATATAATCGCACTACCGGTGTTGCGACTTACGGTGGTCCTGGCTTCGTTCAAATCGGTGCACCACGCACTGTGAGCGGAACGATTACGTTCGTATTCTAAGTCATTGAACTAGAAGATTAAAAAGGGCGGGGCTTCGGCTTCGCCCTTTTTTTATGGGTAAATGCAGCTGTCGAGGCCGTCGCGTTTGACGACGCGAATGCGGGCGGCGATGCTGTTCCCATAGCGGCGGGTGAAACCTCCGACGCCATTTACCGCGCGCTTTTTGGGTAATGGCAGAATAGCAGCCAATCGTGCGGCTTCGGTGCGTGTAAGGTCTTTCGCAGATTTGTTGAAGTAACGCTGCGCACCTTCTTCGGCGCCATAGGTGCCAATGCCCGTTTCCGCGACATTGAGATACACTTCCATAATCCGGCGCTTGCCCCAGATTTTTTCGATCAGGAATGTGAAATAGACTTCGGGCACTTTGCGCAGGTAACGCGTCCAACCGGACCCCTGCCAGAGAAACACGTTTTTCGCGGTTTGCTGGCTGATGGTTGAGCCACCGCGTATTTTTCCGCCCTGTTGATTACGTTTAAGCGCCTTTTCAATCGCCTCCCGGTCAAAACCGTCATGGCTGCAAAATTTGCCATCCTCGGCGGCAATGACGGCGCGGACCAGATTTGGTGAGATGTCGGAAAGCGGCGTCCAGTCGCGCTTTGCACCATGGCTGTCGAACAACATGGTGAGAGTCGTGGGCACGGGAACAACGGCGTATATGGCCGTCAACGCGACCGTCCCGCCGGTAGCATATATAGCCATTTTCAGGCTGGAACGAAAGATACGGGCGGAAAACGAGCGCTTCGGTTTTTTCATAATGAAAAGCTAGCGCAGCGTTCTCCGCCCGTCATCTATTTTTACATAGGGTTAAATGGTGAGCAGTAACCGCTTTTCGCCGGCGATCCGCAGCATTGCTTTTTGAAGCTTTTCAAATGCCCGCACCTCAATCTGGCGCACGCGCTCACGGCTAACGCTGTACGTCTGGCTCAGCTCTTCGAGCGTTTGCGGTTCTTCAATCAGCCTGCGCTGCGTCAGAATATGCTTCTCGCGCTCATTCAGGCTGTCCATCGCTTCGGAAAGCAGGGCGTGACGCATATCGCCTTCTTGTGCGTCTGCAACGCGCTCGTCCTGCAATGGCGTGTCATCGACCAACCAATCCTGCCATTGGCCATCGCCATCCTCGCGCATTGGGACGTTCAGTGACGTGTCACCACCCATCGCCATGCGGCGGTTCATATTGTTCACTTCTTCCTCGGACACACCAAGGTCGGTGGCAATTTTACGCAACGCTTCTTGGTTCAGATCGCCATCTTCAAACGCCTGAAGGTTGTTTTTCATCCGGCGCAGGTTGAAGAACAGCTTTTTCTGCGCGGCAGTTGTGCCGATTTTGACCAGGCTCCAGCTGCGCAGAATGAATTCCTGCATCGACGCGCGAATCCACCACATCGCGTATGTCGCGAGGCGGAAACCGCGGTCGGGATCGAATTTCTTCACACCTTGCATCAATCCGATATTGCCTTCGGAAATAAGCTCGGACACCGGCAGGCCGTAGCCGCGATAGCCCATGGCAATTTTTGATACGAGTCGAAGATGTGACGTAACCAGCTGCTCGGCAGCTTTGGTATCGCCATGTTCTTGAAAGCGTTTGGCGAGCATATATTCTTGCTCAGGCTTCAAAACCGGAAACTTCCGGATTTCGCTTAGGTAACGGTTTAGGCTCGCGTCCCCCCCAAGGGCAGGTATTGTAGCCGGAACATTCTTTTTCTCAGACATGTTTTCCTCTTTCATTGTGCTTCCCACCGGGCCTCATCAAGCACCCGCTAGCAAAGCGTTCCCTTTGAAACTCTATATTCGCAATTGGCTTAACAGAAGCTGCATATCTTCTGGTATACCGCATTCGAACCGTAAAGTTTCGTCGGATATCGGATGAATAAACCCCAATGAGGCAGCATGCAATGCTTGTCGGTCGAACGGAGCCTGATCTGGTCCGATTCTGTAGGGGTTTTGTCGATTAGAATAAACGCTGTCGCCAATAAGAGGATGGCCGATGTGGGCCATATGGACGCGGACCTGATGGGTCCGGCCCGTTTCCAATGTGCATTCGACGACCGCGGTTTTGGAAAATGCCTCCGTCATGCGAAAATGCGTGACCGCATGCTTGCCCTTGGAATCGGGCAGAACCGCCATTTTTTTACGGTTGGTCGTTGACCGGCCAATTTGTGTGCGCACCGTCCCGGCAGGTGGGGCAGGGACGCCACTGACGATCGCGATATATTTGCGTTCGATGTCATGCGCGGCGAACAATTTTGCGAGGCCCTCATGCGCGGCGTTGCTTTTGGCCACGACCAACAGCCCCGATGTGTCTTTATCGATTCTGTGGACAATGCCCGGACGCTGTACGCCGCCAATGCCCGACAACTTGCCCTGACAATGGTGCAGCAGCGCATTGACCAATGTGCCATCGCTATGCCCGGCGGCAGGGTGCACCACCAAGCCAGCGGGTTTATTGACGATGATCAGATGGTCATCTTCGTAAACCACTTCCAGCTGAATATCTTGCGGGATAGCTTTGTCTGGCTTTGGGGCAGGCACATGTAATTCAAAATGCTGCCCGGACATTTTCTTGCTGGCAGGGTCAGCGAAGCTTTGTCCGTTAATGCGAAGCGCTGCTTCTGCGATCAGTGCCTGAATACGTGCGCGCGAAAATTGCGGCAGCGCTGCTGCAAGCGCGCTATCGAGCCTTCCTTCGCCCAAAATACCTGTAAATGTGGCATTTTCTCCAACCATCGCATACACATGGGTTATGGCCCTGCATTTATCAAGCAATGACCAGAAACAACTTTTGCATTGGGCGGCGGATGCCGGCCAAAATGAATGCTGTGGTGTGTTGCGTGGCACGGACGGCAAGGTCATTGCCGTGCAATGGGTGGCGAATGTTTCCGCCGATCCGTCACGGAATTTTGAAATCGATCCTGCCGCACTCATCGCGGTGCATAAGGATGCCAGAACAGGCGGCGTGCCGCTTTTGGGCTATTTTCATTCGCACCCGAATGGCTTGGCGCGGCCTTCGGCGTCTGACATTGCGCAGGCCGCACCCGATGGCCTGATATGGCTCATCATTGCGGGGGGAGCGGTTACGGCATGGCAACCCATCGCTATTGGCGCTCACGTTACAGGATTTACCCCCGTGCCGCTGATCGTGGAGGGTTGAATCGCTTGAAAACACAGTCCATGTGCGCCATCAACATGCCAGCCAGCCCAAGGAACCATTTTTAATGTCCGACACGGAAATCGAATTTGCCAGCCTGCTTTGCTCGCGCCTGTGTCATGACCTTTTGAGCCCCGTTGGAGCCATGAATAACGGCCTTGAGTTGCTGGCGGACGAGCATGATCCAGAAATGCGGCAACGGTGCATGGACTTGCTGGCGGAAAGCGCCAAGGCTGCCGCAGATAAGCTGAAATTTTTCCGCCTCGCCTTTGGTGCTGCCGGTGGCTTCGGTTCAGAAGTAGACCCCAAGGAAGCGCGGATCGTTATTGAACCGATGGTGACTGCAAACGGTCGAACGCTATTGGAATGGGCCGTTCCTGCGCAGATGATGCCAAAAAGGGCGGTCAAAATCCTATTGAACCTCGTGCTGCTGGCGAACGAAGCACTGGTGCGTGGCGGCACTTTATTCGTGGGCGCTGAAGCAGGGTCGAACGAACAGGAAATTGTCATTCGGGCGAGTGGTCCGAAAATAGTCATGGATCCTGCGGTGCGTGACGCGCTGACCGGAAAGCTTGATGCCGCGATGGTGGATTCCCGCACCGCTGCGGCCTGGATGGCGCACACGCTGGCGTTACAGGGCGGCGGGATGATCCAGCTCGCTGAGCCCGATGCCGAGCATCTCGTGATCGGCGCACTTGTGCGCACTACGACGGTCTAGCATTCTAAACATCTTTTTAACCATCTGATGCCACATGTCGTGTCCGGTAAATCGGATCGGCAGACATGGACGACTTAATAGAAGACTTTATTGCTGAAACGCGCGAGACGCTTGAGGCGCTGACAAGTCAGTTGGTCGAGTGGGAGCGCCGGCCAAATGATCGCGCTTTGCTCGACAGCGTTTTCCGCTTTGTGCACACGGTAAAAGGAAGCTGCGGCTTCCTGTCACTCCCAAGGCTGCTCCGTCTGAGCCATGCGGCCGAGGACGTGCTGAGCGCTGCACGCGATGGTGAGGTTGAGGTCTCGGCCGATCTCGTTACCGCGGTGCTCGCTGTTATCGACCGCGTCGCTATTCTCACCGAGGCACTTGAGACCGGCGCATCTGTCTATGATGACGATGACATCTTGACCGACGCCTTACGCACATTTTTGCGCGATAAACCGGCCGACATGGTCACTGGCCAACTAGATGTATCTGGCTACACACTGGCACATGAAGACACCATATTGCCCGGTAAAACGCGAACTGTGCGAGTGTCGCTTAGCCTGCTCGACAATTTGATGAGCGGTGTTTCGGATATGGTACTCGCCCGAAACGAAGTGTCGCGTCAGCTTCGCAAGGTTAGCTCGAACGCCGATCTCGATGTGTCATTTGCGCGTTTGTCTTCCACTGTGGCCGAGCTACGCGATGCCGTGGGCATGATGCGTATGCAGCATATCGATAAATTGTTCTCGGCTTTGCCAAGGCTCGTTCGCGACATAGCCATAGAGCTTGGCAAAGACATAGAATTGCGTATCGACGGAAGCGAAGTCGAAGTTGACCGCGAAATGGTCGAAGCGTTGCGCGATCCCCTAACGCACATTCTGCGCAATGCAGCCGACCACGGAATTGAAAGCACCGCCGAACGGCGCGCTGCTGGGAAAGACCCTGTAGGCCATATTCATGTCTCGGCCCGTCAGTCGGGCAATCAGATCATCATTGAAATTGCGGATGATGGGCGCGGGATCAATGTCGACAAGTTAGGTATTCGCGCAATAGCCGCCAATGTGACGACGGTTGGCGAATGGCAGACAATGTCACCGCGCGCGCGGCTGAACACCATTTTTACGCCCGGCCTGTCGACCGCGGATAGCGTTACGTCGATATCGGGTCGCGGTGTCGGCATGGACGTTGTGCGCAACAATTTGCAAGCCATCGGCGGCACGATTGAGTTGGAGAATTATGAAGGTCATGGGCTAAAAATAACGTTGCGTTTGCCGCTCACGCTTTCAATTATCGCAGGGCTTTCGGTGCGTGCTGGGTCGCAGATTTTCGGCATCGCGCGCAGTTCGGTGGTTGAAATGGTTTCGACATCCAACCCCAACGTCAAATTCGAAGAACTGGGCGGGCGCAAAATCGTTAGCATCCGCAACATTCGCTATCCCTTCAAATCGCTCGAAGACATATTAGGCATTGCCCAAGGTGCGGATATGCCCGGAGAGAGCCGCACACTCATCGTGATGCGTCCGGCGGTGGGCGCCAATTTCGTTTTGGAAGTTGCCGCCGTTATCGACAATGAAGAGCTTGTCGTGAAGCCCGGGGCGCCATTGGTGATGGGCAGCGGCCTGTTTGCTGGAACCTCTCTGCCCGACAATGGCCGGCCTATGCTGTTGCTCGACGCGAGTGGACTCGGCAATGCTATGGGGCTGTCTGCCACCAATAGGGATGATCGAGACGCTGACAGCGGTGCGGATGCTGACACCAAAAATAATGGCCCATCTGCCCTGCTGTTCATTGCCACCGATGGCCGCAAACAAGCCATTCGTTTGTCCGCAATTGAGCGGATGGAAGATATCGAAATTTCCCAGATTCAGCATGTTGGCGGAAGAACACGGGTCTCTGCCGACGGCGGCTTGTATGATTTATGGGAATATGAATCTGCACCCGACGATGGTTTGGTGAAAGTGCTGAGACTTAGCGATGGTGACAGCACTTGCTATCTTGCCGTCAGCGACGTCTTGGACATTTTTAGCATATCAGGCGACATTATGCCCAGCGCACAGCCGGAACAGCATGAAGGCGTTGTCTATGCCTTTGGCGAGCCAGTCGAACTGCGCAACATGTTCGCGTTTTTCGAAACATATGATCGCAGCCGCCGAAATCATGGTTCTGAAGCCTTATGCTTCATTGACTGCGCGGAAGATTCCCAATGGGAACGGACGATATTGGCGCCGTTGCTAACAGCATCGGGCTACGCGGTAAGTTTTGATGAACATGATCAACCCCGCGCCGCCATCATATTACAGCGTGATGTCGCCAAGGCGCGCGAACGGGCAACTGACCCACGAACGCTCCACCTGCGCGATTCTAACCACAGCCCTGCCGAGACGGTAACCAGCATTTACCGTTACGATGGCGTCGGGTTGATATCCGCGATCGAAGAAAAATTGGCGAGGCGCGCATGACCTATACCTTATATCTGATTGCGGATTTGGCAGGGTCGCGGGTTGCGATTGAAAGCAGCCAAGTCGAATCCGTCGTGCATGTGCCGGACATCGTGCCCGTGCCCAAGTGCGACCCGTCCATTGCTGGAATTTTTGCGCTGAGAAGCCGCGTTCTCACGCTCATCGATACCCAGTTCTACATTACGGGCATGCAGCAAATGGTCCAAAAGGGCACTTTGGCTGTCGTCACAGAAATCGCGGGGCATCAATATGGGCTGCTCGTCGACAAGGTTCATGACGTTGTTCCAATCGCGTTCGAGCAAGCCGATTCAAACATCCGGCCACCGGCCGCGTGGAGCCGATATGTCGATCACATCGCCACGCATGAAGGCGAACTGGTGATGATATTAAACACCGACACGTTGGTTTCAGGGCAAATGGTTCCGGCGACCTAATTTTGCCAGTTCGCTGGGCAAATTAACGTGTCGATAAGACCGCGGAGATACAGTCTCCATTCTGGTCGGAAAAAGGGGGTTAGGTCACATGAAATCCTGTTTGATTGTCGACGACAGCAAGGTCATTCGCAAAGTTGCCCGTCATATTCTGGAAACGATGCAATTCGAAGTTGCTGAGGCGGCCGATGGTAAGGAAGCGTTGGACCATGTTGCGCAGGCGACGCCCGACGTGATTCTGCTGGATTGGAACATGCCGATCATGAGCGGAATGGATTTTTTGCTTGCCTATCGCTCGATGAACGCTGTGCCATCCGCCAAGGTGATTTTCTGCACAACGGAAAATGGCATTGGGCACATTCAAGCGGCGATTGACGCAGGCGCAGACGAATATGTCATGAAGCCGTTTGACCGCGAAACGCTTGAGTCAAAGCTGCAAATCCTCGGCTGTATCTGAAGCACCAGAATGCGGAGCATATCGGCAGCATCGGGTGGCAGTTGGCCACAAGCGACGGCAACCCCGATTAGGGTTATGCTTGTCGACGATAGTGTTGTCGCGCGTTCGATTTTTGCACGCGTGCTCGGCAATTGCGACGGCATCGAAATCATTTGCGAAGCATCGGATGGGGACGCTGCCGTTGCAAGTCTCGAAGAAAATGAAGTCGATATCATATTGCTGGATATTGAAATGCCGAAGCGTTCGGGATTGGATGCGCTTCCCGATATTCTCGCAAAGGCGAATGGCGCAAGGGTGTTGGTCGTGTCGGCATTTGCGGAAGAAAATGGCCCCGCCGCCGTTCAGGCGCTTTCGCTGGGTGCATGTGACACTTTAGCCAAGCCGGGCCGCACGGGTTTCTCGGGACGCTTTTCAGAAATTTTGATCGAAAAAGTATTGCGATTGGGTCGGTCGGCGCTGGAGCGTACCGACAGCAAATATACGGCCAGACCGCTTCCGGATTATCGCGCATTATCGAAGCCAAGCTGTATCGCGATTGGATCATCGACGGGCGGCATTCCCGCAATCCAGCACATATTAAGGAATTTGGATGACTCGCTCGACTGTCCTATCTTTATCACGCAGCATCTGCCCGCAGCATTCATGCCCTTTTTTGCGGGGCAACTCGCTGGTCTTACAAAGCGAACTGTGAAGGTTGCTGAAGCCGGCGAGTGCGTAAAAAACAATCATGTCTACCTCGCACCGGGGCGCGCCCATCTGGTGTGCCATAGGGACGGCAACGATGTCATCATCGGCCATCAATCGCGCTATAGCGCAAGCCGTTATTGCCCGTCTGTCGATGCCATGCTTGCATCGGTGGCGCGGGCCTATGGACGCGATGCATTGGCGCTTGTTTTCAGCGGCATGGGTAATGATGGGCTTGTTGGCGCGCGCGCCTTTAACGCATGGGCAGCGCCCGTTGTCGTTCAAGATATGCAAAGTTCTGTCGTCTGGGGTATGCCGGGTGCAATTGTGAAGGAAGGCTTGGCGACCGCGATTATGACACCAGCCGACATGACCGACATGCTTTCACGCATTGCGACATCATCATGAGCATCGCTGAAGCCAGAGCGTACAGGGCGCTATCCGCGGCGCTGGAAAGACATACCGGGCAAACGGTTCCGGCAAACCGGCATTGGCGCATTGATATGGCGCTGAAGCCATTGATGCGGGCTAACTCTGTGCCGGACTTACAAACGCTGGCTGCGTTGATCGAGATGGATACGGACCCCAAATTGACGCGCGCGTGCGTGGAGGCAATGGTGAACAACGAAACTTCTTTTTTCCGGGATCAGCCCAACTTTGCGCTGCTGGCTGGGCCCGTGCTCGATCACATTCGCGAATTGCGTTCGCATACAAAAAGGCTGCGGATCTGGTCGGCTGCCTGCTCGACGGGTCAAGAGGCCTATTCTCTGGCCATTACAATATTGGAGAACGCCGAAAAATGGCGCGGTTGGACAATTCAAATATTGGGTTCCGATATATCTGCAACGGCCTTGGCACAGGCGCGGGAAGGGCGGTATTCGCAGTTTGAGATTCAGCGTGGACTTTCCGTAACACACATGCTCCGCCATTTTGAGCAACAGGGCGAAGAATGGGTAGCCAAAGATTCATTGCGTAAAATGGTGACGTTTACGGAGCATAATATGCTGACGCCCGTGCGCCATTTTGGCCGTTTTGACGTTATTTTGTGCCGAAACGTGCTGATGTATCTTAGCGACGATAAGCGCACACATGTTTTGGAAGCGATTGCGCCATCCATGGAAGAGGGCGGACTCCTAATGCTCGGTGCCGCCGAAACCGTCATTGGGCAAACGCAGAAATTTCGCGCCAGCAAAGCGTTTCGCGGTTTTTACGAGTTGGCGCCCAACCGGCAAGGCGCGTAACCAGCAAAAGTTTCTCCCACCGGCTGATATTGCGTGCAACCGCCGACTTACCTATGGTCGGCTTATGACCATGATCTGGAACCCATCACCCAATTTTGGCGAGCGCAGCTTGCCGATCACAATGCTTGTCTTGCATTATACTGGCATGAAGTCGGGTGCCGCCGCCATTGATTGGCTCGCCAACCCCGCTTCCAAAGTGTCGGCGCATTATGTCGTCGATGAAGACGGGCAACTGGTGCACATGGTGCGCGAGGAACAAAGGGCGCAGCATGCCGGGCTTTCTTATTGGCGCGGTGTGACGGACTGCAACAGCGCCAGCATTGGCATTGAGATCGTCAATCCCGGGCATGAATTTGGTTATCGCCCGTTTCCCGAAGCGCAAATGGACACCGTGACGCGATTGATCGCCGGAATTGTCCGCACGTACGGAATTGATCCACGAAACGTCGTCGGTCACAGCGACGTCGCACCAACACGTAAAGAAGATCCGGGTGAGCTATTTGACTGGGAACGTTTGGCAAAGCTTGGGCTTGCTGTCCCGCGTCCACGGGAAAAGCTGGTCGATCCCGGTTGGCCGGACGCAGCGTTTCTGTTGGCGTTAGAGCGTTATGGGTACAGCATATCAGATGGCCGTGCAGCTACCGTCGCATTCCAACGTCGTTTTCGCCCCGAAAATATTGGAGGCGTGATCGACGGAGAATGCCGGGCGATATTGCTGAGCTTGCTCTTGGAGTATGAGGGCGGACCTGCTATCTAAGCCATGCCAGAGGGTTGGGCGACCGCCGCTTAGTGGGTAACTGCTATGGGGAGGAAAGTCCGGGCTCCAGCGAGGAACGGTGCCGGATAACGTCCGGCGGAAGCAATTTTAGGGAAAGTGCCACAGAAAATAGTCCACCGCATTTCGATGCGGCCAGGTCGAAACGGTGCGGTAAGAGCGCACCGCGCTTTTGGTAACAAAAGCGGCAAGGCAAACCCCACCGGGAGCAAAACCGAATAGGGGCGGCACATGGCATCCTCCTGCCAGTCGCCCGGGTTGGTTGCATGAGTGCCGCAGCAATGCGTCGCCTAGATGAATGGTCGCACATCCGCTTACGCCTCGGCCGCAGCGGAGGACAGAACCCGGCTTACAGACCCTCTGGCTTTTTACCCCATGCCCAAACAGCGACGCCCAATTGGGAGGGCAGCGGCGAATAAGGTGAGGGCGCTGATGCCCGCAAATTGGCCACCAACATCCGCAACATGATATGCATGATCCCTCCGTTTACGCGAACGTCAATATTTACATGTTCGCGCCATTATCGTTTGTTCTGCCAAGAAACATGATTTCCAGAGGGATAAGTCAATGTCGATTGTTGCTCGCGCGAAGAATATCATTTTGAAACCGGCAGATGAATGGAACGTCATTGCGAACGAACCAGCAACGGTCGGCGGCCTATTCACCGGATATGCGATGATCTTGGCAGCCATTCCTTTGGCAGCCGGCATAATATTTACAGGCGCCTTGGGCATAAATGCCGCTAGCCTTGGTGGCATGGACGGCGGGGCCATGGAAATGGGCTTTGGCGCCATCGCGGGAATGGCGGTGGTGGGATATGTGTTTTCCCTCGTCACGCTTTTTGTGATGTCATTCCTCGTCAACGCCGTTTCGCCCAGCTTTAACGGCAAATCCGACATGGTTCAGTCGACAAAGCTTATGACATATGCATCAACCCCAGTTTGGGTTGCGGGGCTGGTTAGCTGGATCCCTATATTGGGCGGTCTAATTTCGTTCGCGGCCATCGCGTATGTTGTCTACCTGATCTATCTCGGGCTTCACCCTGTGCTCGGTGTCCCTAAGGAAAAGGTCGCGGGCTTCACCGTGGTCATCGTGCTCATTTATGTTGTTCTGACTGTCATTATTTCCGGTATTCTGATCGGCATCGCCTTTTCGACCTTGTTCGGCAGCGACATGATGGGTGGCGCTCTGTCCGGCGCATAAATTGCGTTTACGCCACTAGCAAAATGCGCGTGCCGTCGCTAAGTCGGCGGCATGGTGCGTACCACTCGACGAAATGACTGGGGTTTTCCCCGCTGGCGCGGCTATGGCAGCAGCACCGAAGCGCAACAGGTGCGTCTGTGCGACCGCTATGGTTGCACGAAAGCGGGAAACTGCCCCGCGCCGAAATCGCCCAATAGCCCGGACCGTTGGATGTTCTGCGAAGAACATGCTGGCGAGTATAACCGTGGTTGGGACTATTTCGAAGGTCTGACCAAAGAAGAAGCCGACGAACGCGAGGCCAATGAGCGTCGGGATTCATCAGGCTACAAGGAATCCGCCCATTATGGCTGGGCGGGGTCCGGCGATGGCAGCCGAAGCCGTGATGAAATGCATGCGCTCGATATTCTGGGCCTTGAAAGCGACTCCACTTTTGATGACGCCAAAAAGGCCTGGCGCAAAATCGCCAAAGAAACACACCCTGACGTAAACCCCGGCAACGCCGACGCTGCTAAAGCGTTTCAGGCCGGGCAGGCGGCTTATGACGTTCTGCGCGTTGCGGAAGAACGCCGCGCGTGGAAGGGCTAGGGTCAGGACCACTTAAATGCACCATCGCGGCGTCAAAATGGCGAAGATATCGAAGTAAAATGTCCGCCGCAGGCAGTTATTCTGCCTGCAAGGGCATTTTGCTTTGAGATCGAAGCCATTTTGGCGTCCTTCGGATTTGACCCATATTGTCCATTGCTGCGTTGGCAAGCTTGGACTTAGAACCACTAAGTCCCGCGCTTACCGCCTTGCACTGAACAATATGGCCTCAAACCGCGAAGGTGCATTTAAGTGGTCCTGACCCTAGGTTCTTGCGCGGACGCAATTGTGAGCGCATAGGGCGCGCGTGATTCGCGCATCTTCGCCTTTCCGGAATATAGCTGCAGCACTGATATTGCTTGCGCTGGCTTTGCGCGTCATCATCCCGTCCGGCTTTATGCCGTCGTCGGAGCGTGGTTTTGCGCTCACCATCTGTACAGGAATGGACACCCAGACCGTCTGGATGGACAAATCGGGCAAGCTGCACAAAGAAGACCCGTCAAAAGGCAAATCGGTTGAACATCAGCCTTGTGCCTTTGCGGGAACGGCGATGGCGGCGGACATGGTTGCCGCTGATTTCCAAGTTGCAATGGCGCCTGTTGCGCGTGCCATTCCGGTTTTTGCAAAGCGCGAAGTATCGATTGGATCTGGCCTCGCTGCCCCGCCACCGCCAGCCATAGGGCCACCTTCTTACGTCTAAACTACAGGGCTGCTTTGCGGCCTATCTCTTGTTTAGATTTAGGAAAATATCATGAAATTTTTGTCCATTTTGCGCGCGTCTGCTGCGTGCAGCTTCATTGCCATCATTACCCCCGCCGCCGCTGAAGAGGCTGCTGACACCACGATTATTGTCACCGGCCGCGTCGCCGCTGATGAAGCCGAAATATCGGCAAACAAAACCGCAGGCGGCACTGATGTCGTGAGCCACGAAGATTATGCAGATAAGACTGTTGTGTCTTTGCGTGACACTTTGGCCTTTTCGCCAGGCGTGTATACCCAGCCGCGCTTTGGGCAGGAGGTCCGCATTTCCATTCGCGGTTCGGGCCTTTCGCGTGGCTTCCACATGCGCGGACTGACATTGTTGCAGGATGGGGTCCCCATCAATCTGGCCGACGACAATGGCGACTTTCAAGAACTTGAACCCACATTTTTCGACCATTTAGAGGTGTATCGCGGCGCGAACGCGTTGAGGTTCGGTTCCGGCACATTGGGCGGCGCAATCAACGGTGTTACGCCCACAGGCGACAATGCTGCGGGTCTTTACCTTCGCGGTGATGTTGGCAGCTCTGATTTTTATCGCGGCTTGGCATCTTTTGGAGTGGGTGACGGCGACGCCAATGCTTGGGCAGCGATCAGCGCCGATAGCCACAAGGGGGATCGCCAACACGCCCAGCGGGACTCATTGCGCTTTAACGGTAATGTTGGGCTTAGGATTTCGGATGTCGTGTCGACGCGATTTTACGTAAGTGCGACGACACTTAATCAGGAACTACCTGGCGCCTTGACCCGCGCGATTGCCTTGACTGCACCGCGAACCGGCAATTTTGTTGGGGATCAGGCACGCGATATCAATTCGGTTCGCATCCAGAACCGGACCCGTTTTGAATGGGGCAATAGCCGTCTGGATGTTGGCGCGTTCTTGAACGCCAAAGAATTATATCACCCGATTTTCCAAGTTATTGATCAGGTATCGACCGATCGCGGCGTGTTCGCCCGTTATGATCGCGAGGGAGACGACTGGAGCGTTACTGTCGGCGGAGAGTCCCGTTGGGGAACCATTGACGCAAAGCGCTTTATCAATGTGAACGGCAAGCGTGGAGCGCTTACCTTCGATGCCGATCAAACCGCGCGCACCTCGAACATATATGGCGAAGTACGCGCCACGCCGGTTCCTGGCTTCACGGTGATCGCTGGCGGAATATATGCCGATGGTTTCCGAAAGCAGGTTCAAATCCTTCCGTCTGCCGCAACGGGTGCAGCGTCGTTCGACGCTTTCTCGCCCAAATTTGGCGTCCTTTGGGAACCGTCCGAAGACGTCCAGATTTTTGCGAATTATAGCAAATCCACAGAATTCCCGACCTTCGTTGAGCTCGCGCAAATTGCGGCGTTCGTTCCTGTAAAGGAACAAACAGCATGGACAGCAGAAATCGGAACGCGCGGAAAACTGGGATGGGCGAGCTGGGATGTTGCCCTGTACCGCGCCAACATAAAACGCGAAATGCTGCAATTTACGGTAGGGCGGGACATTCCCGCGACAACGTTCAACGCCGATAAAACCCGGCATCAGGGTGTCGAAGCAGCGTTTAGCGCATCGCCGACCGATTGGCTGCGCTTCCGCCAAATCTGGCAATATTCCGACTTCCGCTTTGTCGCTGATGCCCAATATGGCAACAACCGGCTGCCTGTGGTGCCAAAGCATGTCCTGCGGTCGGAACTTCGACTTGGGAACGACGATTTGCATATTGCCCCAAATGTTGAGTGGGTGCCGCAGGGTGCATGGGCAGACTATCGAAACACGACACGCACGACAGGCTATACCCTGTTCGGCTTATCTGCCGGCGCGCGCGTTATGGCGGGGGTCGATCTATTTCTTGATGCGCGGAACCTGACCGGAGAGAAAGCCATTGGCGACGTGTCGGCCGCGATCCTTGCCTCCGCCGCATCCGCTATTTACTACCCGGTTGAACGCCGTGCCATTTACGGCGGCGTCCGTGCGCGGTTTTAGGAGGCCAGAAATGGAAAATACGTCTTTCTACCGCACGATCTGGCGCTGGCATTTCTATGCCTCGCTCTTCGTCATGCCATTCATTCTCATTCTTGCGACAACTGGGGCAATTTACCTGTTCAAGCCGCAATTGGACCGGTGGGAAGAGCGTGCATTCACGAACCTGCCGACTGAACAGCCAGTGTCACCCAATGTGCAGTTGGCCGCCGTAATGGCGGCCAATCCGGGTGCGCAGTTCCAAAGCTATCGCTTGCCCGAACGCGCAGGCGATGCCGCCATGATACATATCGGCCTCGCCGACGGCCAATCCATGCGTGACGTCTATGTGTCTCCGCAGGGTAAAGTGTTGGGCAGCATCGATCCGGAAAGCCGGATATCCGCCACGGTGTCGCGGATACATGGTTCGCTGCTGATCGGCAAAATGGGTGACTGGATTGTTGAACTGGCGGCGTGCTGGGCGATCGTCATGATCCTGACCGGTCTCTATATGTGGTGGCCGCGCGGGCAGCGCTTTGCCGGTGTCGTGTGGCCCCGTTTGGGTAAAGGCAATCGCGTGTTCCTGCGTGACCTGCATGCGGTCACGGGCTTCTGGGTTTCAGGGCTGGCGCTTGTTTTGCTGACAACAGGACTGCCTTGGGCGAGCGTCTGGGGCGATGCTTTCCGTATTGCCCGCGCTGAATTGGGCCTCGTTCAAGGCGCGCAAGACTGGAAAACAGGCAGTGCCGCCCCGCATGCCGAGCATGACCATGATGCGATGATGAAAATGCAGGCTGCCGGAATTCCACTGGTTGGCTTGGCGGACATGGTCGCCAAAGCGAAAGCCGAACGACTGCCGCACCCGGCGTTGGTGAAAGCACCAGGCGCGCCTGAGCGTTTCGGCCCTCCCGCGCCGATGGCCTGGACCATTAAGTCGGAGGCGCAGAACCGGCCATTGAACCGCAGCATCACATTTGATGTTGCGACGGGCAAGGAGATGTCGCGCACAGGCTTTGCCGACAAGCATGTCATTGATCAGGCCGTCAATTATGGAATTGCATGGCATGAGGGCCAGCTTTTTGGCTGGTTCAATCAGCTTGTCGGCGTGCTTACGGCGGTTGGCCTGATCACATTGGTGGTGTCGGGTTTCCTGATGTGGCGACGGCGCAAACCCGATGATGCGCTCGGCGCACCGCCGGTTGCTGCGCTGCCACCGAAAATGCGCGGCGTGGCGGTGATCATCGCTGTAATGGCCATATTGTTGCCATTGCTCGCGATGTCATTGCTGGCTTTATGGTTGTTCGACCGGCTGTTGCTGCCCCGACTGCCGGCGCTCGCTATGTGGCTTGGGTTGCGTCCGGCTCAGCCGGCGTAACGCGCAGCCGTCTCGCGGATAAGCGAGATCATATTGGGAATGCCCTGTGTCCGGTTCGAACTTAACTGATTTTTGAGGTCGAACGGCGCAAGGGCACTCTCAATATCGGTCTTCAGAATTTCGGCCGCATTTTTATGCTCAACCGTTTTCAGGACCAGCGCGATGATGCCTTTGGTAATCGCGGCGTTGCTGTCGGCCAAAAAGGTCAGCGTGCTATCTGCGGTCACGGGATAGACCCATACGCTTGCTGAACATCCCCGAACCAACGTCGCATCGGTTTTCAACGCGGCGGGCATTTCGGGTAATTCGCGGCCGAGGTCGATAAGCAACCGATAGCGGTCATCGGCCTCAAGAAATGCATATTCTTCTGTAATGTCGGCAAATGTTGTCATGCACTGCGCATATGGCCGCGGTGCTTAGATATCAATCCCTGCCGCTATGGCTTCAAGCCTTTTTACGCGCTCTTTCAGATCGGCGACTTCAATACGCGATGTTGCCGAGGGCACCGGTGCATCATTGCCGTGCCGCATGGTTTCAAGTTCGGCATGCTTAAGCGCAATCCAGTCGCGCCAGCCACGCAGGCTTAGTGACGACACGATGCCGACACACAGCACCGCAAAGGCGCCGATGATGATGTAGAAGTTGGGATCCTGTTGCATGGTCCTTCCTTTCCGTCCGCGCGCCGTTACCGGCTGCGCAGTTCCTCAATCTGACGGTTGATGTCGCTCGCGCTATTGTTTTCTGTCGCGATGCGCTCCAAAACCTGAATGCGTTCCTTCAAGGCCCGAATTTCGTCCTGCATCTGCTGCGTATCCGCATTGTTCAAAAGACGGTGGGTTTTGGTGCCCATAAAGTCTTGATCCTCAACGATCCCATGCTTTGCCTTTTGCTTCGTCTGGATAATCCTGCCGATCGTGATGATGGCAATGATTGCGACGACCATTTGAAACGGGTCCATTAATGGCTCCTCAATTCGACGGCCCGCGAAGGGCCTCTATTTCAGATGTTAACCGGTGACTGTCATCGACGATGATTTTTTCCACATTGGCGAGGCGGTCCTTTATCGATCCAAGCTCCGCACGCAGTTGCGCGTTTTCTTGGCTCAACAATTTTACGCGTTCGACGGCCTCCTGGTCGGTTTTGGGATAGACTGCCTGACCCCATGCACCATCAAGCGGGTAGCCATTTTTGATGCGCATCCATGTGGTGAGCACCCATCCAACCGAAATTGCGACAACGCCAATACCTATCATGGGGCCGATGGCCGTAATCATTGCTAGCTTGTCAGGGTCCATAGCTTCCTCCAATGCGCTTCAGCGTAGTTTTTCAATTTCTTCGGAAAGGCGCCCGGCCTTGTCCGTGACGATCCGCTCCAAGACAGCGACCCGTTCTTCCAGACGACCAACCTTGCCATTCAGCGTTTCATTTTCATTGCTGAGCAGCATGATTTTGCGCTCTGCTTCGGGATAGTCGCCATCGGTCAGCGCTGATTTTCCACCCCATTCATCTTCCAATGGGTAGCCATGTTTGGCGCGGATCCAGTTGTTGATGAGCCAACCGACTGTCATCACTACCACAATCGCAATGATGAAATTGGGGCCTGCAAAGCTCATTTGAATTCCCTCCATGGCAGACGGCGTGTGACGGGCCGGATGGGGCTGTCGCGGAAATCAACGCTCCAGTTGCGGCGATCCGCTTTGCGTTTTTTCTGTGCGAAGTGGCGATATGCAAACCACGCAATCAGCCCGAGAATGATGAGTGTGAACATGAAATATTCCCTCCATTATGCTGCCGTTTATCGCAGGCTCTCGATTTCGTCCGCCAGCTGCTTGTTATTGCTGACATAATAGGTTTCCATTTCAGCCAGCCGGTGGTCGATTTCCCGGAAACGCGAACGAATATCGCGTGTTGTGCGGGCAGGTGACTGACGCACGCCTTGCCAGAATTTCTGGTCTTGCCGATCGTCGGTATACAGATGCACGGGCTTTGGGTTGGCCATCCAAGCTGTGATGACATAAGCAATGAGCGTCCACGGAAATCCGCCCATCAGGGTGAGCATCACCGTGCCAAGCCGGACCCAGAGAACATCAACGCCGGTATAGTCGGCAATCCCTGCGCAAACGCCTTTCCATTTGGCATTCTGCTTATCCAGATAGAATTTGGTATGTGTGCCAGCCATTTTAGCGGTTCCTTTCCAGCCTGTGGGCATTTTCGGGGTCGAAAGCTTTTGTTTCATGGTCGATGCGACGTGGCTGCCATTCAGGATTTTCCTGCGCGACCAGACGCTCGACGGTATCGAGACGCTCTTCGAGGCGACGGGCAAGTTCGTTCATGTCGCCGAGCATCCGCTCGTCATCATAGGTAAGCGTTGCCGCGGTTTTCCAGCGGGTGACATAATGTAGGATCAGCCAAGGCAAACCAATAAACAATATGCCAACGACGAAAACGGGGATGAGCGTATCTTCCATCGGATCAACCTTCCTTCTGTGCGTCTTGTTTCATGGCTTTTTTCATCGCTTCCAGCTCAGCATCGACAACGTCGAAGGACTCAAGCGCGGCGATTTCGTCGCCCAAGCTGCGTGGAGCGTCTGAACCGATGGACAGCGAGTCCGCATATCCCTGCGCTTCATCCACGCGGCGTTCGAGCACGTCAAAGCGTGAGAAAGCCTCGCGAACCTTGTCGCCATTATACATCGTGCGCAGCTTGACCTGATTCTCGGCGCTTTCAAGACGCGTCATCAACGCGTTCTGACGGCTACGGGCGTCGGCGAGCTTTTTCTGCAGCTTGTGAATATCCTGCTCCGAAGCTTTCAAAGCATCGTTGAGAACGTCGACTTCCGCCGTCAGCTGGTCCTTCATGTCGGTCGCCTTGCGCTTTTCGACCAATGCAGCCTTGGCAAGGTCTTCGCGATCTTTTGACAGCGCGAGATGTGCCTTGTCGGTCCAGTCAGCTTCAAGCGTGTTCAGCTTGTCGATGTGCCGGCGCAGTTCTTTCTGGTCAGCAATCGTCCGGGCTGCGGAAGCGCGGACTTCAACCAAGGTTTCTTCCATCTCCAGAATGATCATACGGATCATCTTTGCCGGGTCCTGCGACTTGTCGAGCAAGTCCGTGACGTTGGCGGCGATGATATCGCGGGTTCTTGAAAATATGCCCATTGGGTAACTCCGGTTAAAACTGTTTATTTGCGTACTAAAAAAGGGGGCGACCGGGTACCTTTAGGAGGTAGGGGGAGCCGGGGTACGCCGGTCGCGGGCTGTCGTCGTCAGGCAAGATAGCTGACAACGATTGGCCGGTGGGTGTAATTTGGGGCGTTCATGTCAATATCGTCATAATGGTTGAGAACCGAAACGGCATAGCTGGTGAAGATCATGGACACGGACAGGGCGACGGCCAGCCATAGACGGCTTTCGCTTGCCTTTGCCTTGTCGCTGGTTTCGATATCGTTACGCATCTTGTGTCTTCCCTTTTGCATGCCGGTGATGTTCCGGCTTGCAAGACGTATTGCAGGGAGCGTGCCAATTTGAAAAATTGTCGGATTTCCGCCATTTGTGAAAAAATGTGACATTCGGTCGCTGGTAATTATTGCCACACTATGGTGAAATATGCCAATATTTGAAAATGGAACGCGATAGTCATCAATTCATTGGACAATCGTCCGCTTTTCTTGATGCCGTTGAGCGCGCAAGCCGCGCCGCACCGCTCAATCGGCCAGTGCTGGTTGTGGGGGAACGCGGAACCGGCAAGGAACTGATCGCGGAACGCCTCCATCGCCTGAGTGCACGTTGGGACGGCCCTTTGGTCACGATTAACTGCGCGGCGTTGCCTGAGACTTTGATTGAGGCCGAACTGTTTGGCCATGAAGCGGGCGCTTTCACCGGAGCCACCCGTGCACGCGAGGGGCGGTTTGAAGAAGCGGACGGCGGCACGCTGTTCCTCGACGAACTGGGCACGTTGAGCATGGGCGCGCAGGAACGGCTATTGCGCGCGGTCGAATATGGAGAGGTCACGCGTATTGGTTCATCGCGGCCGATGCGTGTCGATGTCCGTATTGTCGCCGCCACCAATGAGCATCTGCCCAACATGGTGGATAAGGGGCGCTTTCGTGCGGACTTGCTCGACCGGCTGTGCTTTGAGGTGATCACCTTGCCGCCATTGCGCGTTCGTGAGGGCGATATTGAGGTTCTATCTGAATATTATGGGCGCCGGATGGCGGCCGAATTGGGGTGGGCAGGGTGGCCGGGTTTCGGCGAAGTGGCGACCCGGGCGCTTGAAAACCATTTATGGCCGGGCAATGTGCGCGAATTGCGCAATGTGGTCGAACGTGCCGTATATCGCTGGGCTGACCCTGCACAGCCGGTCGATTATATCCAGTTTGATCCGTTCGATAGCCCATGGCGCGGCGGAGTAGCTGCGTCATCGCCTGCGCAGGTGCAGTCCGACAATCAGGCCGCTAGTGCCGAACCACGGCTCGGCAATGACTTAAGTCAGGCCGTCGATGTGACCGACTTTAGAGAAGCGACCGAAAAATATGAAAAAGCGGTGCTCGAGCAGGCATTGGCGAAGTGTCGGTATAATCAGCGGCAAACCGCCAAAGCGCTGAACCTGAGCTACGACCAATTGCGCCATACGCTAAAAAAGCATGATCTTTTGGGATAAAAAAAGGGGCAGCCTCGGCCACCCCTTTTATCTTTACGAAGAACGTTACGATTAGCCGCCGTTAAAGCTGACCATCGTGTAGAGCATTGGGATCGAGAGCAATGTGTTCAAACGTGATGTCATCATCGCTGTCGTTGCTGCCTTTGCCTTTGTCGCATCATCGGCTTCAACAATGCCAAGGGCTTTCTTCTGGTTAGGCCAGATGATGAACCAAACGTTGAATGCCATGATAACCGCAAGCCACATGCCAACACCGATCAGTTGGTAAGGATCTTGCAGCGTGAATGCCTCATGGGCGTAACCGGACTGAACCGCAATGATCAGTCCCAGCAACACGGTCAACGCCGCGGCCCAGCGGAAGAAAAACAGCGCAGATGGTGCGATATGCTTCGACACCGCTGGCTTAAGCTCTGCGGGAATTTTCGGCATGGTCGGAATTTGAACGAAGTTGAAATAATACAACAGCCCAATCCAGACGATCCCAAAGAATGTATGCAGCCAACGTGTGACAGACTGCGCCGTCAATGCGTCGCCGTGCAAACCGAACATAAGTGCCAATGACAGCACAAGACCGGCGACCAGCACCAGATGTAGATTTCCAAAAAATTTCGCCATTTTTTCCTCCTGTAGGCATTCAGGTGATTTTGCCCCTGATGCGTTCCTGCCTATCTTTGTGGGCCGCTTTTGTCACATAATTTCTGCGTAATTTGCGTGCGCGCGACGGAACGGGCGCTGCGCCCGTTGGTTTGCGTTGCGGACTTCTCAAAAGGAAACATGCAACATGCCCTTCATTCTCCCCGAACTTCCTTACGACGAAATTTCCTTCGGCGGCCTCATTTCTGCGGAAACGTTCGACTTTCATCATGGCAAGCATCACAAGGCATATGTCGATAAAACCAACGCTTTGGTCGCCAACGATGTGGCCTTGTCAGGCGCGCCATTGAGCAAAGTTATCACGGTTGCCAAGACGAAGGGTAACACACAACTGTTCAAAAATGCCGCGCAAATTTGGAACCACAGTTTTTATTGGCAGTGTCTGACACCTGAAAAACAGGTGCCTGACGGCCAGTTAAAGACAATGATTGATGAAAGTTTCGGTAGTGTCGAAAAACTGCTGGCGAAGTTCAAAGAAGAAGCTGTTGCGCACTTTGCAAGCGGTTGGGCGTGGCTCATTGTCGATGGCGGCACATTGAAGATCACGTGGTTACATGACGCCGACACACCCTTGGTACATGATATGAAGCCGTTGCTCACAATCGATGTGTGGGAACATGCCTATTACATCGACTATCGCAATGCCCGCCCTGACTATGTCGATGCGTTACTCGCCAATGCGATTAATTGGGAATTTGTCGCCGAAAATCTTGATGGACAAGGCCTCTCACGCGCTGACCAGTCCTGAACTCACGCGTTGGGCGGTGTCTCGCTATCATCGCCCAGCTTTAGTCCGTGCCGCATCAGCATCGGGATATTGGCAAGCGCGAACAGGAATGTGCACGCCGTGACCCCCCACACCTTGATGGATAGCCAGGTATCGAAAGAGAACCATTCGGGCCGCCGAAAAATCTCGTTCACTCCGGCGAGAACGAGGAAAAACACGCCCCAGCTTAATGACAGCTTTAACCAGCCAGTTTCGTCGAGACCTTGATAGGCATGTTCCAGAACATATTTGAGCATCGCTTTGCCGCGGACCCATCCACCCAGCAGCAGAAGGGCGAAAAAGGCATAGATGATGGTCGGCTTAATCTGGATGAAGCGTTCGTCATGAAACCAGATCGTCAGCGCGCCGAAAAACACACCTAAAGCGGCAGTGAGCTTCAGCATCGGCGAAATTTTGCCCAGTTTCACCTTGGAGACAATGACCGCAATAACAATCGCGGTCATGAACGTTGCGGTCCCGACAATCGCGCCTTGTTTCGGATCGGTGTCCGAACTGCCAAATTTTGACGCCACAAAAAACAGCAGCAGCGGTCCAAAATCGAGAATGAAGTTTAATGTGCCCGACGTCTTTTTTGGCGTGGTTGTGTCGCTCACAACGAACCGCCGCTGATGGCACGGGCAACATCTTGCGCGTTGAAGGGGCGCAGATCATCGATGGTCTCACCGACGCCAATGGCGTGAATGGGCAGGCCGAACTGCTTGGCCGCTGCGACCAAGATCCCGCCACGCGCGCTGCCGTCCAGTTTCGTCATCACAAGTCCCGTTACGTCAGCGACTTCTTTAAAAGTTTCGATTTGCGATAGGGCATTCTGCCCCGTCGTTGCGTCCAGAACCAACACCACATTGTGCGGCGCGGCAGGATTGAGACGCCCAAGAACGCGGCGGATTTTAGCCAATTCATCCATGAGCTCGCGCTTGTTCTGAAGCCGTCCAGCGGTGTCGACGATCAGCACGTCGATGCCTTCGGCAGTCGCCTTTTTGACCGCATCAAACACGACGCCGGCAGCGTCGCCGCCTTCGGGGCCAGTCACAATGGGTACGCCAAGGCGTTCCGCCCAAACCTTCAACTGCCTAATCGCTGCGGCACGGAACGTGTCGCCCGCGGCCAGCATGACGCCATAATCCTGTTCAAGGAAAAGATTGGCCAGCTTTGCAATCGTCGTCGTTTTGCCAGACCCATTTACGCCGATGACCAATATGACCTGGGGACGCGGGAATGCGTCAATTTCGAGCGGCGATGCGACCGGTGCCAACACGGCCGCCACTTCGTCCTCGACAATCTGCCGAATACCCTCGGCATCAATACCTTTGTCAAAACGTCCAGCAGCAATCTTGTCGCGGATTTGCGCTGCCATGGCTGGGCCAAGGTCCGAAGCAATCAACGCATCTTCAATTTCGTCGAGGTCGCGCGCTTCCAGCTTCGCCTTGGTGACAAGCCCGGCGATATTCTCCGTCAGCTTTCCTGATGTTTTCTTCAGGCCGCCAAAAAGTCGGTCTTTCCACCCAGCATTCTCGCTCATTCTACAACCTCTGCCTGCAATATTCCGTCTGTTGACCGCAAAACCCGCGCGGCGACAATGCTGCCTTCGGACACGACTTTATCGAGCTGCAGATACGCGAAATTTTCCGCATGGCCACCCCTGCCGCCATTTTCGACCGCGACATTCTGTATCGACCCTAAAAGCCCATCCAACCAGCGGGATTTTTCTGCGGCTACAGCTTCGCGCAACGCCTTGGCACGCGCCTTTATCACGGGATGGGGTAGTTGCGGCATGCGCGCGGCTGGAGTGCCCTTCTTGGGCGAATATGGGAATATATGCCCGTGCACGATCCTGCATTGTGCAACGAGGTCCATGCTGTTGGCAAACATCGCATCGTCTTCGGTCGGGAAGCCCGCAATGATATCCGCGCCAATGGCGATCTCGGGTCGCTTTGCTTTAAGCCGCGCCACCAAATCGATCGCGAGCTCGCGGCTATGGCGTCGTTTCATCCGCTTCAGGATCATATTGTCGCCTGCCTGCAGTGACAGATGAACATGCGGCATCACGCGCGTCTCGCCCGTGAGCAAATCAAAAAGCCGGTCGTCAATCTCGACACCATCAATCGACGACAGCCGAAGGCGCGCCAAATCGGGAACGAGTTTCAATATCCGTTCGACCAATGATCCTAAATTGGGGCTGCCCGGAAGATCATGGCCATAGCTGGTGACGTCAACGCCGGTCAGCACCACCTCTTTAAAGCCGGTATCGACAAGCTTTTGGATATGCTCAATGACACTGCCAGCGGGCACAGAGCGGCTGTTGCCGCGGCCATAGGGTATGATGCAAAATGTGCAGCGGTGATCACAGCCATTTTGAACTTCGACAAAAGCGCGGGTTTTGCCGGAATAGGCGGTGACCAGATGCGGCGCGGTTTGCGCAATGGTCATGATGTCCGAGACAATGACCGGCCTGTCGGGACGATCCATCAATTCGCGTAACAAGGTCGCGTCTTGTTTCTCATGATTGCCAAAGACGCCCGCGACCTCTGGCATGGCCCGAAATGTTTCGGGCTCCACCTGCGCAGCGCAGCCTGTGACCCACACAGACGCGTCCGGGCGACGCCGATGCGCCTGACGGATGGCTTGCCGTGTTTGCCGGACGGACTCATTGGTCACCGCGCAGCTGTTTATGATGACAATGTCATCACGGCCCGCGAGTTGTTCAGCCAGCGCGTTGCTCTCTGCCAAATTTAGGCGGCAACCCATGCTAATGACTTCAGGCTTTTTGACGGGCGCGTTCATCCAAATGCATCCCAGTCGGCCTGACCTTTGAATACATACGTCGCGCTGCCGGTCATGATGACGGGCTGTCCCGGGCTCCATTCGATCGTCAGGGTTCCGCCCGATTGGTGGACTGTAACCGGGGATGTCGCCTTGCCCTGACGGATCGCCGCAACGGCGGTGGCACAGGCCCCGGTTCCGCAAGCGCCCGTCAAGCCAGCCCCGCGTTCCCAAACATTTAGGTGGATTTCATTCCCGGCAATCGACGCGACATTTACGTTTACACGCTCGGGAAACACGGAATCATTTTCGATTGTCGGGCCCAGCTGGCGCAAGTCGATGGCATCAACATCATCGACAAAAAACACAGCATGTGGGTTGCCCATATTGATGGCCATCGGCGCGGCGAGATTGTCCCACGCCACTGGCATCGCGTCAGTGTTCATGGGGAAAGCAAGCGGTATGTCCTGCCATCCGAAAGTCGCGTCGCCCATCGACACTTCAACATCATTGCCCGACAGCTTTCCTGAAATGATGCCGCCCAAGGTTTCGATGTTGAGGTCTTGGTTCAACAGCGCAACCACACAGCGTGACGCGTTGCCACATGCCTCAACCTCGCTGCCGTCGGGATTGAATATCCGCATGCGCACATCAGCGATGTCTGAAGGAAGCAGGAGGATAAGCTGGTCACAGCCAATCCCGAACTTGCGATCCGCGATCATTTGCGCGCGGGCAGGGGACATTTCTATGGATTGAACGCGTGCGTCGATAATGACAAAGTCATTGCCCAGCCCATGCATCTTGTGAAATTCGCCGTTCGCCATGGCGGCGATTTAGGGGCAGCGGCGCATCAAGTCCACCGTTGATGCCGAATATGGCCAACCTGCTGTTTACGGAGCCGCCGTGATTGGGCACAGGTCACAGCCGCTCCAACCAACGGAAAAACTTGATTTGCGAAGCCAAGGCGGGTATCGGCGCGTCCAAGGCGAGCATATTGCCTTTCATAATTTGTTGGAAATCCGTTGTTTCCAAGCTGGTCGGCGAAGATTCGCTCACCGGCTTTTTGTTCGTTTATGCCTCGAACGGGGCATGTTGGTAAGGAATGTCGATGTTTGACAAGCTGAGCGACCGGTTAGGAGGGGTGTTTGATCGCCTGCGCGGTCGCGGTGCGTTAAACGAAGCTGACGTTCGTGAAGCGATGCGCGAAGTCCGTGTGGCTTTGCTTGAAGCTGACGTTGCACTGCCCGTCGTTCGTGACTTTGTTGAGAAGGTCACCGAGCAGGCTGTTGGCGCGCAGGTTCTGAAGTCGGTAACGCCCGGCCAGCAAGTCGTCAAAATCGTCAATGACGCGCTTGTCGAAATGCTTGGCGCGGAACAAAGCGACCTTAATCTCGCAGTAACGCCGCCCGCGATCATTATGATGGTCGGTCTGCAGGGCTCCGGTAAAACAACAACGACCGCCAAGATTGCGAAGATGCTGAAGGCCAAGCAGGGCAAGAAAGTCCTGATGGCTTCGCTGGACGTCAATCGTCCTGCTGCACAAGAGCAGTTGGCGACCCTTGGTACGCAGACCGAAGTTGCGACGCTTCCCATTATGCAGGGGCAGCAGCCCGTCGATATTGCCAAGCGTGCGATGCAGGCTGCAAAGTTGCAGGGCTTTGATGTCCTGATCCTCGACACCGCTGGTCGCTTGCATGTTGATCAGCAGTTGATGGACGAAATGCACGCGGTGGCAAAGGTCTCCGTTCCGCAGGAAATCTTGCTCGTGGTCGACTCGCTCACGGGTCAAGACGCCGTCAATGTCGCCAAAAGCTTCGGTGAGCGCGTCAATGTGACCGGTATCGTGCTGACCCGTATGGACGGTGATGCACGCGGTGGTGCCGCGCTGTCGATGCGCGCGATTACCGGCAAGCCAATCAAATTTGCAGGTGTCGGTGAAAAGCTCGATGCAATCGAGGCGTTTAACCCAAGCCGTGTTGCTGGTCGCATATTGGGCATGGGCGACGTTGTCGGTCTTGTCGAGCGCGCGACCGAAATGGTCGAGAAAGAGGATGCGGATAAGCTCGCGGCCAAAATGGCCAAGGGCCAGTTCGACATGGAAGACCTGCGCATGCAGTTCCGCCAAATGTCCAAAATGGGCGGCCTCGGCGCGCTTGCGGGTATGATCCCGGGCATGAAAAAGGCCAAGCAGGCGATGGACGCCGGCGGCATGAACGACAAATTGCTCGTGCATATGGACGCCATCATTGGTTCCATGACGCCAAAAGAGCGCGCGAAGCCTGAATTGTTGAACGCCAAGCGCAAGATCCGGATTGCCAAGGGTTCGGGCATGACCGTGCAGGACGTCAACAAGCTGATCAAAATGCATCAGGAAATGGCCAGTGCCATGAAACGCATTCGCAAGATGGGCGGTCTCAAAGGCCTCGCCGCCATGTTCGGCGGCGGCAAAGGTGGCATGGGCGGCGACGACTTGGGTGGCGCGATGGAGGGAATGCACGGGCTTCCCCCCGGCGCTTTGCCACCCGGTTTCGGCGGTCTGCCCGGATTGGGCGGTGGCGGCGGAATGCCGCCAGACCTCGCAAGACTTCTTAGTAAAAAGAAATAAGTATCACATTTAATTTAAGAATATTTCAGAAAGGTGAGTTAGTTTTATGGCATTATCCATGCGTTTGTCACGGGGCGGTTCGAAAAAGCGTCCTTATTATAAAATCGTCGTAGCCGACGCCCGCGCACCACGCGACGGTAAGTTCATTGAGCGTATCGGCAGCTACAACCCACAGCTTCCTAAGGACAGCGCAGAGCGTATGATCCTCGACACCGAGCGTGCGAAGCATTGGCTTGCCGCTGGTGCCCAGCCGTCGGACCGCGTTGCACGCTTCCTCGACGCGGCTGGCGTTAAAGAGCGTAAGGTTAAGAACAACCCCAACAAGGGCGAGCCAGGCCAGAAAGCCAAGGATCGCGCTGAAGACAAGGCAACAAAGCTTGCAGAAGCCGAAGAAGCCGCAGCAGCAGCTGCAGCCGCTCCAGCGCCTGAGCCTGAGCCCGAAGTTGTTGAAGAAGTAGCCGCTGAAGAAGCTGCGCCTGCCGCTGAAGAAGCTGCGCCTGCTGAAGCTGCTGCTGAAGAAGCACCTGCTGCTGAGGAAGCTGCACCTGCAGCTGAAGAAGCAACCGAAGAAAAGGCCGAGGGCTAAGCCTTGGCTGACTCAACCGTCACGCTTGCCGCCGTTTCCGGTGCGCACGGCGTGACGGGTGAAGTTCGTCTCAAGCTGTTTGCAGAAAATGTAGACAGCTTGAAACGCTACAAAAGTTTTAATGATGGTGCGTTGACGGTTAAGTCCCTCCGCCCAACCAAAGACGGCGCGATTGCCCGTTTTGCCGAAATAAATGACCGCAATGCAGCGGAAAAACTGCGCAGCACATTGTTAACCGTGCCACGCGATGCCTTGCCTGAACTGGGTGAGGGCGAATATTATTACAGCGACCTTCTCGGGCTTCCGTGCGTTTCAACCGATGGCACTGACCTTGGCAGTTGCATATCCGTTGAAAATTTTGGCGCCAGCGACGTTCTGGAAATCCAGATGCCGTCTGCGGATGGCAAGCCCGGCAAAAAGTTCATGGTTCCAATGACCGCCGAGGCTGTGCCGGAATGGGGCGCACAAGCGGGCGGACGCATAGTCATCGATGCGGACTTCGTTATATGACGTTCGCCGCCCAAATCCTGACGCTTTATCCCGAAATGTTTCCCGGTCCTCTGGGAATATCATTGGCTGGCCGCGCACTTGAAGAGGGCAAATGGTCATGTGCGCCCATCCACATCCGTGACTTTGCGACCGACAAGCATCGGACCGTTGACGACACGCCAGCTGGCGGCGGGGCAGGGATGGTACTGCGCGCGGACATACTCGCCGCAGCGGTCGATCACGCGTCTGCTGCGCAACCAAATGTACCCGTTTTGGCGATGACGCCGCGTGGCAAGACGATTACCCAAAGCCGTATCCGCGAACTTGCTGCAGGCCCCGGCGTTACTGTGCTTTGTGGCCGCTTTGAGGGCTTTGACGAGCGTATTTTTGATGCCAGACCCCATATTGAACAGGTTTCGATGGGCGACATCGTCCTTTCGGGCGGCGAAATTGGCGCTTTAATGCTGTTAGATGCTTGCATTCGGCTGCTTCCCGGCGTAATGGGCGCGACTTCCAGCGGTGATGAGGAGTCCTTTGAACAAGGGTTGCTTGAATATCCGCACTATACCCGACCCAATGATTGGGAAGGGCGAATGATCCCTGAAGTGTTGCGATCGGGGGATCATGCGAAAATAGCCACCTGGCGGAAACAAAGGGCGGAGGAAGATACTCGGTTACGCAGACCGGACCTTTGGGGGCGTTACAAAGATGCCCGGGTTCAGCCTGCCTCTGACGTGCGACAAAAGAATAAGGATTAAATGGGGCATGAACCTCATCCAAACACTCGAAGCCGAAGCTATTGCAGCTTTGTCAGAAAACAAAAAAATTCCTGCATTCCGTGCAGGTGACACCGTCAAGGTGGGCGTGAAGGTCATCGAAGGTGAGCGCACGCGTATTCAGAATTACGAAGGTGTATGCATCGCACGTTCGAACAAGGGCATGGGCTCCAACTTCACCGTACGCAAAATGTCGTTCGGCGAAGGTGTTGAGCGCGTATTCCCACTGTACAGCCCAAATATCGACAGCATTGAAGTTGTCCGTAAGGGCGTCGTACGTCGTGCGAAGCTTTACTATCTGCGTGGCTTGACCGGTAAGAAGGCACGTATTGCCGAACGCCGCGACCCGCGTCCTATTAAAACCACCGAGGCTGCCGAATAAGGCAGGAGCCGCGTTGCGTTTCTAACCAAACACAAAAGGCCGGGCTCCCACAAAGAGCCCGGCCTTTTTTATTGTGTGTGCCCCGGCGCAGGCCGGGGTCCAGACTTTGGCATAGTCCTCCAGCAATAGCTGGACCCCAGCCTTCGCTGGGGAACACAAAAAGGAAGTTAACATGGGTTATCGTATCGTAGTTGCAGGCGCGACGGGCAATGTTGGCCGAGAGGTCGTCAATATTCTGGCCGAGCGCGCATTCCCTGCCGATGAAGTGGCTGTGCTGGCGTCATCGCGCAGCCAGGGCATCGAAATCGAATATGGCGATACCGAAAAGATGCTGAAGGTCCAAAATATCGAGAATTTCGATTGGTCAGGATGGGACATGGCGATTTTTGCCATTGGTTCAGAAGCGACAAAGAAATATGCACCCATTGCTGCGGCTGCTGGCTGTGTTGTGATCGACAACAGCTCGCTCCATCGCATGGACCCCGATATTCCTTTGATCGTGCCTGAGGTTAACCCAGACGCGATCGACACGTACACGCGCAAGAATATCATTGCGAACCCGAACTGCTCGACAGCCCAGCTCGTCGTCGCGCTCAAGCCGCTGCACGATTATGCCAAAATCACGCGCGTCGTTGTCTCGACATATCAGTCCGTCTCTGGCGCTGGCAAAGAGGGCATGGATGAATTGTTCGAGCAGAGCCGCAACATCTTTGTCGGTGACAGCGCAGACGCCAAGAAGTTCACAAAGCAGATCGCGTTTAACGTCATTCCGCACATCGATAGCTTCCTCGACGACGGCTATACCAAGGAAGAGTGGAAGATGATGGTCGAGGTGAAGAAAATCCTCGATCCCAAAATCAAGCTTACCGCGACCTGCGTGCGCGTTCCTGTCTTTGTTGGCCACAGCGAAGCGGTCAATATCGAATATGAGCGCGAAATGTCTGCAGAGACTGCGCAGAACATCCTGCGTGAAGCGCCTGGCATCATGCTCATCGATAAGCGTGAAGATGGCGGCTACACCACGCCCGTCGAAGCCGCTGGTGACGATGCGACTTATGTAAGCCGCGTGCGCGAAGATCCGACCGTAGACAATGGTCTTGCGTTCTGGTGCGTCTCCGATAACTTGCGCAAGGGAGCCGCGCTGAATGCGGTGCAAATTGCCGAACTTCTTGGACGGCGGCATTTGAAAAAGGGATAAATATATGGGGCTGCAAGCCGATGTTTTTTGGTCGTTTCGCAGCCCCTATAGCTATCTGGCGACGCGCCGTTATCGTGCGCTTGCGGAACAATATGACCTGACGATCAATTTGCGTCCGGTCTATCCTTTGGCGATCCGCGAACCGGACTTTTTTGAACGCAGCCACCCGAATTGGTTGCGCTATACCTTTACCGATATGTTCCGCGTTGCTCAGTTTCATGGCATTCCGTTTGGACCGCCGCGACCCGACCCCATTGTACAAGACGTGCTGACCCGTAAAATTGCGGACGAGCAGCCTTATATCTTCCGCCTGACTCGGTTGGGGCAGGCGGCGGCGCGGCGTGGTCAGAGTCTGGCATTTTGTGACGAGGTATCACGCCTGATCTGGGGTGGTGCTGAAAACTGGCATGAAGGGGACCATCTGGCCGGCGCAGCGACGCGCGCTGGGCTCGATTTGGCTGAACTGGATGCTGAGGCCCTCAGCGATGCCGATACGCTCGACGCCGAGATTGCAGCCAATCAAGCGTCTCTCGAAGCATCGGGGCATTGGGGTGTCCCGACTTTGGTATTCGATGGCGAGCCGTTTTTTGGACAGGACCGCATTGATATGGCGGTATGGCGGATGCAGCAAAAGGGTCTTGTTGCGCGATAAGCCTTATCGTTAGTCGGCCATAGCGGGTTGCTGTCCGGGGGCGGCTGTGCCCGGCTTCAAAAAGAAGATCAGCGGGCTGATGACGATCAGCAATATCATCATCAGTTTGAAATCATCGAGATAGGCAATCATCGCGGCCTGCCGGTTGATTTCAAGGTTCATCACTTGCAAGGCAGCCTCTCCGATCCCGCCAAGGCGGTCGGCGCTCGCGGGGTCAATTGCGCTTATAGACGAAGATGTGACGTGCGATGCCAGGTCTTCATGGCTCGTCTGCATGTTGCGCGCCAACATGGTCGTCATGATCGAGATGCCAAAGCTGCCGCCCAGACTGCGGAAGAGATACAGCAGGCTGGAGCCATCTGTCCGCAGGCGCATCGGCAATGTCGAAAACGCGACGCCATTAAGCGGAATGAAGACAAGGCCCATACCAAAACCCTGAAACAAGCCCGTGTACACAATCCAGTGCCAGTCCATATTCAAAGACCAGCGCGTCATGACCCACATCGATGCCGCGGTCATTAAAAAGCCGGTAAAAACAACGATGCGCGGATCCACCTTGCTGCCAATTTTCGCCGCGATGAACATTGCGAACACGATGCCGACACCTCTGGGTGCCAACAATATGCCGGTATCATATACCGAATAGCCATAGAGATTCTGTAGCATTGGGGGCAACAATGCAAAGATGCCGAACATCATCATGCCAACCAACAGCATCATGTTCAGCGAGATGAAAAAGTTCCGATCCGTGACCAAAAGCCGTTCGAACATCGGGCGATTGGTTGTTAATTGATGCATCGCAAACATCCAGAGCGCAGCCACGACAACCAACAGCTCGATGATAATTTCCCAACTTTGCAACCAATCTTCCTGTTGGCCGCGATCCAACAGCAGTTGTAACGTTGCTAGGCCGATGGCGAGCATTGCAAAGCCGAAACGATCTAGTTCTCGGCGATTTATGGGGCGTGAAGGCAGTAACCACCATAATAGGGCCAGCGTCGGAATGCCGATGGGCAGGTTAATGTAGAACACCCAGCGCCAGTTGTAATTCTCGGTCAGCCAGCCGCCAATCATCGGGCCCAATATGGGCGCAATCATGATGCCCATGCCCCAGATGGACATCGCCCGCGGTGCCTCCGACGGCTTATTAATATCCAGCATGATCGTTTGGGAAAGCGGCCCAATGAATGCGGCGCACACACCTTGGAAAATACGGAAAGCGACCATCTCGGTCAGGCTTGTCGCAATGCCGCACAGCATAGATGCGAAAATGAACCCGGCAACAGCGCCGAGAAACAGATTGCGTGAACCGATCCTGTCGGCAAGCCAACCCGTGATGGGCATGGCCACTGCGCTGGCGACGATGTAACTCGTCAGGACCCACGTGATGGTATCCATCGTCGCGCCAAGGCTGGTCTGCATGTGCGGGATAGCGACATTGGCAATTGTCGAATCCAGAATTTGGATAATCGTCGCGCCCATGACGGCAAGCGTCAGCAGCGCCTTGTTCTTGACCGTATAAGCGGCTTGATCGAGCGGATTACTTATTGGTGTCGATGCGGACATGGGCCGACAATCCTGCAATCATTGCACGCTTCGGCTTGTCGGTAATCGATATCCGTACAGGGACGCGCTGCGTTACCTTGACCCAATTGCCATTGGCATTTTGCGCGGGAAGGACCGAAAATTCTGACCCCGTGCCGGCGCCAATGCTTGATACCTTACCGCGGACCTTTAGGTCGGGATAGGCGTCGAAGGTTATCTCTGCAGGTTGGCCAACGCGCATATGCGCAAGGTCGGTCTCCTTGAAATTGGCTTCAATCCAGCTTTTGTTGCTGGCGACAATCGTCACACCGGGTAATCCCTGCACCATCATTTGGCCAGGCTGCAAACGATCGGCCTGACTTACGATGCCGGAGACAGGCGCGCGCACTTCCGTGCGTGAAAGGTTAAGCATCGCTTGATCGCGTTGTGCTTGGCCTGCCTTAATGGCTGGATTTATCCCCGGTGCTGCTGATCCTGTGGCGAGTGCGGCGCGCGCTTTGGTCGCACCAGCCTGAGCAGAAGCAACGCGGCTGCGCGCATTGGACAAGGCATGCTCTGCGGCCTGCAACCTTGCACGCGTGGTAAAGCCAGCCTGCATCAGAGAGGATTGCCGCTGATATTCCTTTTCATAAAAAGCGACATCTTCACGTGCGCTGTCTATATCGATACCCGTGGTTTGAAATTCGGTCTCGAGCGCCGAAACGCGGACTTGGGCAGCGGCAATGGCCGCGTTAGCCTGCTCAATCGCAATACGATAAGGCTCTGGATCGATCCGAAACAAAAGATCGCCTTCGTTCACCACGTCATTTTCACGGACAGCAGCATCGATGATGCGTCCGCCCACTTCAGCTGAAATGGATACCTTGTCTTGTTGGACATAGGCATTGTCGGTCGACACATAATGGTCGTTGGCAATATAATATGCGGTCGCCCCGCCAACGAGCACCAACGGGACAGAAGCCATCAACGCCAATCGGCCAAAGCGCCGCGACTTTGTCTTCGTTGTTACAGCATCAATTTTTGGATCAGCCTCAGCCATGCGACACCTCAAGCGGTTTACGGGTTAAGTTTGCACGAATGACGTTCAACATCGCTTCCAATTCTATCCGTTGCGGTGCGTCCAAGCCGGCTAATGCATCATCAAACAATGCAAGGGCCGTCGGTCGCAGAGCTTCAATTTTCTGTTCGCCTTCGGCCGTTAAGTGCAGCCGCCACGTGCGGCGGTCATTGGGGTCCGCGCGGCGTTCGACGAGCCCGGCGTCCTGAAGGCGATCCACCATTCTTCCAAGCGTGATCGGTTCGACATCAAGCATATCGGCCATGGTAACCTGCGCGCTTCCGTCGAAGCGCTTCAGCAGCGCCAGCACCCGCCATTGGGGCCGTGTCACGCCAACGGCGCGGGCACGCTCATCGAAAGAACGCCGCAGCAAACGCGCCGCATCACCCAATAGAAAGCCTAAATCATCGCTCATGCCGTTGATATAGTAGCTATGCTTATTATGTGCAATGATTTTGGGGTGGGCGCACATCATATGGAAAACACTTTCCCGATTAGTCAGCGCGTGCCAAACCAGCGGCATCCACTGACGACAGAAGAACGACCCAACATATGATTGAATCCAATAGCTTCCATACAGACGACGGTATTGAAATCGCCTGGCGTGAGATGGGGCAGGGGCGGCCCTTATTGCTCATCCATGGGTTCATGTCCGAGGCCGGCACCAATTGGATCAAATATGGCCATGCGGCAGCTTTGGCGGACGCAGGGTATCGCGTTATCATGCCTGACCTGCGTGCCCATGGCCTCAGCGGTAAGCCGCATGCGCCAAGCTGTTACCCCGCCGATATCCTCGCCGATGACCAATTCGCATTACTCGCGCATTTGGGGATCGAAGATTATGACCTTGGCGGTTATTCATTGGGCGGGCGAACCGTGGCGCGGATGTTGGCGCGCGGCGCGCAGCCCGGGAAGGCAATCATTTCCGGAATGGGTCTACAAGGGCTTACGCAAACCGGAAATCGCGGCGCGCATTTTCGTGAGGTCTTCGACAATTTGGGGCATCATGAAAAAGGGACGGCAGCGTGGATGGCCGAGGCATTTCTGAAGACAACGGGCGGCGATCCATTGGCGTTGCGCAATATATTGGAGACCTTTGTCGACACCAGCGAAGCCGAGATTGCCAGCTGGGAGCTGCCGGTGGGCATAGTGTGTGGCGAGCAAGATGATGACAACGGGTCTGCCGCGGCTCTTGCTGCGCTCCTGCGGCACGGGAAGTTGTTCGCCGTCCCCGGCAACCACATGAGCGCAGTCACCAAGCCTGAACTTGGTCAGGCGTTTGTAGCGGCGTTGACGACGACATGGTGATGCCCGACCACGCCGATTTGCAACCAATATTGGTTGGCGACAAACTATTGCTGCGTCCACTGACCGAAAACGACTGGGACGCGATGTATGCGGTGGCGTCTGACCCGTTGGTGTGGGAAGTCCACCCCGCATGGGATCGATATAAAGAACCGGTGTTTCGTGAATATTTTGTGGGCGCGATGGCATCGCGCGGAGCGTTGGCCGTGATCGACCGCGCGACCAACAGCATCATTGGCGGCAGCCGATATGGCAATTACGCACCTGATCGCAATGAGATTGAAATTGGTTGGAGCTTTCTTGCGCGCACATATTGGGGCGGAGCCTATAACCGTGAGATGAAGTCGCTCATGCTTTTCCACGCATTTCAATTTTTCGACAGCGTTCGGTTCAATATTGGTGCAACAAATGTGCGCTCGCGCCGCGCCATTGAGAAAATCGGCGCCCGTCTGGATGGTGAATATGTGCCAGAAGCGATCAATGGTGTGCCGCCAGTGCCGCATGTCATTTACCGTATAAGCCGCGCTGAGGCCGAAGCGGCGGACATGCTTTTGGAATCGCAGCACAATGGCTGAAAGCAAATTGGAACGCCGCTTCTGGCGGTTCTGGTTGAGTGGTCTGTTGCTGCTTGCACTGATGATCGCCATGGATCCAGCATTCTCGAACGAGATTTCGCCATTGGGAATGCGGGACCATCAAACCGCAGGAACTGCTCTGCGGGTGGATGCCATTCAATGGGCTTGGCAAGCAACCGGAGTTTTGAATCTGGCGAGATTTGGCATGGCCACCGACCTGGTCTACATCGCGATTTATGCGTTCGGGGCCTATTGCGGTGGGCGGCTATTTTCCCAATCACCAAAGCCAGTGTTGCGGCGGCTGGGTTGGGTCATTGTTGCGGCAGCCATTATCGGCGGCGCGGCTGACGTCATCGAAACATCATGCCAATTTGCGCAGATAATGATGCTTAAAGGCAGCGATCTTTTGGCTGGAGTCGCAGCCACTGCGCAGCCGGTTAAAACCATAGCATTTCTCGTGACGTTTTTTGGTCTGCTGATGGCGTTATACATTCGACGAACAACGCGCCGCACGGGTTGACGCCGCTGCATGAAAGTTTCACCAACGGAACATATTGTTTTCTGGGAACCCTTCATGAAGAATCTTGTATCGATTGCCGCACTGGCATTTGCCTCACTTTCCACTCCAACCGTCGTCATGGCACAGGATTCCGCCACGGCGTCATCTGCACCGACAGTGGCTGAGGCAGATGCCTTCGTCGCCGCTGCGGAAAAGGATCTGTTTGATTTTTCGATTGAGGCGGGGCGTGTTGCGTGGATTAACTCCACCCATATTACCGACGACACCGATGCTCTGGCGGCGCGCTATGGCGAAATTGGAACCGAGAAAGCAGTCCGGTACGCGTTGGACGCGGCGAAGTATCAGGCGCTTCCTGGCCTATCATATGACACCAAGCGCAAGCTTGATATCTTACGCGGTGGAATCGTGCTGCCCGCACCGACAACAGCGGGTGCAGCGGCTGAACTTGCGACCATCACCACCAAGCTGCAGTCGGCTTATGGCAAAGGGCGTGGCACGCTTAATGGCAAGGAAATCAACGGTTCCGATATTGAGGCTGCGATGGGTTCAAGTCGCAACCCTGAAGAACTGAAAGAAATGTGGGTGAGCTGGCATGACAATGTCGGCGCGCCCATGGGCAAGGATTATGCCCGGATGGTCGCAATCGCCAATCAAGGCGCGGCCGAGCTGGGCTATGCAGATGTCGGCGCGATGTGGCGTTCAGGCTATGATATGCCAGCCGATGATTTTGCCAAGCTGACGGACAAATTGTGGCTTGAGGTGAAGCCGCTCTATGACGAATTGCACACCTATGTGCGCACGCAGTTGAACAAGAAATATGGTGATGCGGTCCAATCGAAGACAGGGCCCATTCGCGCCGATCTGTTGGGCAATATGTGGGCGCAGGAATGGGGCAACATTTATGACGTCGTCGCGCCTCCCGGCGCTGGCGATATCGGTTATGATATTGGCGCGTTGCTGGTTGCCAAGGGTTATAAACAAACCGAAGCCGGGGATTTCAGCGCCAATCGCGGTAAGGCGGAAAAGGACATGGTCAAGGTCGGCGAAGGCTTTTTCTCGTCGCTTGGCTTTGCCCCGCTGCCCAAAACCTTTTGGGATCGCGCGCAGTTTATCAAGCCAGCAGACCGCGAAGTTGTCTGCCATGCCTCTGCATGGAATATCGATAATGTTGACGATCTGCGTATTAAGATGTGCATCAAGGTTAAATCCGATGACTTCGTGACTATCCATCACGAGCTTGGGCATAATTATTACCAGCGTGCATATAACAAGCAGTCATATTTATATTTGAATGGCGCGAATGATGGTTTCCATGAAGCGATCGGTGACGCCGTCGCTTTGTCCATTACGCCAAATTATCTGGTGCAGATCGGCCTGTTGGATGCCAGCAAGGTTCCCGGGGCGGATAAGGACAATGGACTATTGCTGCGCCAAGCCATGGACAAGGTCGCGTTCCTGCCATTTGGACTGCTGATCGACAAATGGCGCTGGGGTGTTTTCAATGGCTCCATCATGCCAGCTAATTACAACAAGGGCTGGACCGACTTGCGTTTGCAATATCAGGGCATTGTACCGCCCGTGGAGCGCCCAGCGGACCGTTTCGACGCCGGTGCGAAATATCATATTCCCGGCAACACGCCATATACCCGCTACTTCCTCGCGCGGATTTTGCAGTTCCAATTCTACAAGGCTGCGTGCGACATTTCGGGCTGGAAAGGCCCTCTTCATCGTTGCTCATTCTATGGGAATAAAGAAGTGGGTTCGCGATTGAATGCAATGCTGGAAATGGGCGCGTCAAAGCCTTGGCCAGATGCGTTGCAAGCATTCACGGGAACACGCGAAATGTCAGGCAAGCCCATGCTGGAATATTTCGCCCCACTCATGAAATGGCTCAAAGCGCAGAACAAGGGCGCTAAGAAGGGCTGGTAATCAAAATAGGCCCTGCCGTCATAGGCGGGGCCATTTGGTTTTTGATTAAGCTGCGGTCTTCGGTGGGGTTTTAGCGGGTGCTGCCTTTTTAGCTGCAGGCTTTGCGGCTGCGGCGGGCTTAGATGTCTTTGCTGCTGCCGGTTTCGCTGCAGCTTTCGGAGCGGGCTTCTTTACCGCAAGTTTTTTGGCGATGGGTGTTTTGGCTGCTGGCTTCTTTGCCGGAGCCTTTTTTGCGCCTGCTTTGCGATCATAAACCTTTTTGCCCGCAACGGCGGCAGCGGCAGTTGCGATGACTGCACCTGCGACGGCAGCAGTTTTGCCGGGGTTTTCCTTGATCACGGATCCAGCGGTCGCAGCTGCGGTAGACGCTTGATCGACTGCGGATTTTGCCGTTGTCGACGCGGATTGCGCGACCGAACGCGCGCTACCTGTCAAACCGTCGGCGAATGCGCGGAATGCATTCAACAACTTGTTGAGCGGTCCGGTGTTTTCGGGTTTCTTCGGCATGGGCCGTACCTCCTTGGTTAGATTTTAGGGATAATCAGTTGGTTCAGTTTTCGTTCCTGACCCTATCTAAAGGGTGGTTCGTTAAAGGCGCGAAGTTTGCGACTGTGCAGGCTATTTCCCGCCTCCCGAAGCAGTTCGCATGTTTGGATGCCGATTTGCAAATGGGCGGCGATAGCTTCTTCATAAAAACGGTTGGCTTGCCCCGGTAGCTTGATTTCACCGTGCAGCGGCTTGTCAGACACGCACAACAATGTGCCATAAGGTACGCGGAAGCGATATCCTTGGGCCGCGATGGTCGCGGATTCCATGTCGATAGCAATCGCACGGCTTTGTGAAAAGCGCAGGGCCGATGCCGAATAACGCAGCTCCCAATTGCGGTCGTCTGTCGTGACAACCGTGCCGGTGCGCATGCGGCGTTTCAGATTGGCGCCGCTGGTCCCCGAAACATGCTCTGCCGCGCTTGCCAGTGCCTGCTGCACTTCGGCGATTGGTGGAATGGGAATTTCGGGTGGCAGTACGTCATCCAAGATATGGTCGTCGCGCAGATAGGCATGCGCCAGGACATAATCGCCAATTCGCTGCGTTTCACGAAGGCCACCGCAATGGCCAATCATCAGCCATGCTTCGGGGCGTAGCACCGCCAAATGGTCGCAGATGGTCTTGGCGTTCGACGGACCAACGCCGATATTCACAAGGGTAATCCCCGACCTGTCTGGCGCGATGAGATGGTAGGCAGGCATCTGGTGCCTCCGCCATGTGCTGTCGGCAACCAGCTGCGCTGCGTTGTCGGTAGGTTTGTCCACATACAGGCCACCCGCGCCCGACAAGGCAGTGTAGCGGCCATTGCCAACCTGTGTGCATGCCCAACTGACAAACTCATCTACATAACGGTGGTAGTTGGTGAACAGGATATAATGCTGAACATCCTCGGCGGGCGCGCCGGTATAATGGCGAAGGCGCGCGAGCGAAAAATCTGTGCGCAGGCCGTCAAACAAAGCAAGTGGCGCGCTGGCATTGCCCTTGATACGCAGCAATCCATCGGCGATTTCATCGCCAATGTCGGCAAGTTCGGTCGTGGGGAAATGGCGTGCGAGCTCATTGGGGCTGACCGTACCCAGTTCCAAATCCGCCGATCCGTCGAGAACATAAGGGAAGGGAATTTCCTGTTTGCTGCGGCCAACGGAAATCTCCAGCTCATATTGTTCCATCAGCAGATCGAGTTGCTCACCGATATAGTCGGCAAACAAATCCGGCTTGGTAAATGTCGTCCGGAATGTTCCAACTTTTTCAAGCTTACCAAATGCAAGGTTCGACTGCGTCTCACGCTGTTTACCGGCGTAGGTTATGACCAATTCGGGATAACAGAAATCATTGCTGGCGCGTTGATCGGCCGAAGGCGGCGTTCGGTCCTTCAGATAATGTGCGAGTGCGGTTTGTAAGCGTTTTACCGAGGCGTCATATTCGGTAACGAGTTGATTAATGATGTTTTGAGCTTGTTCACTAGGCATGGATACACATCACCGAAATTTCCAATTTTCGCAACAAAAAAAGGGAGGGTTGCCCCTCCCTTTAAATACCCAAAAGGGCAAGATTTCGTAAACTTAAAGCTGACCGAGCATATATTCAGCCGAGCTGACGTTGAAGTCACCGGGCGCTTCGACATTCACATGTTCGACTACGCCGTCGTTAACCACGAGCGAGAAACGCTGACCGCGCTTGCCCATGCCAAATGCCGTTCCGTCCATCTCAAGGCCAAGTGCAGCGGCGAAATCGCCATTGCCATCTGCCAACATGGTGATCGCGTCTGATCCGCCAGACTTGTTCCATGCGCCAAGGACGAAGGCGTCGTTCACTGCGGTGCAGGCGATTTCATCAATGCCCTTGGCTGCAAGCTCAGCGGACTTTTCAACAAAGCCGGGAAGGTGACGGGCAGAGCAAGTTGGCGTAAATGCGCCGGGAACCGAAAACAGGGCAACGCGGCGGCCAGCGAAATATTCTGCGGACTGGACAGGCTGCGGGCCTTCGGCAGTCGCTTTTACCAACTTAACGTCAGGGATTTTGTCGCCAACGGAGATGCTCATATTTGGATTCCTTTTAAAAGTGGGGTTGGTTGCATATTCCGGGACCCGCTCGGGCAAGTCAAGTAGCGGTTCCTCTTCAGTCGTAAATTGCGTTCCTCAAATCACGAAATAGCCATCTCCATTGCCATATAAAGCAATCTTTATATTTGATTTCGTTGAAAGCTAGGGCTAAGGGCAGGGGCGTCAAAAACCTCCCGGAGACCAAGCCTGTGGCTTTCAACGATTATGTCATTGCCGATATCAACGAGGCCGATTTCGGTCGCAAAGAAATAAACATTGCCGAAACGGAAATGCCCGGCCTTATGGCGCTGCGCGAAGAATTCGGCGCATCGCAGCCATTGAAGGGTGCGCGGATTGTCGGCTCGCTGCACATGACCATTCAGACTGCTGTGCTAATCGAAACGCTCACCGCGCTTGGCGCAGATGTCCGTTGGGCAACATGCAACATCTTCTCGACGCAGGATCACGCCGCTGCGGCAATTGCCGCGCAAAACATTCCTGTGTTCGCGGTTAAGGGCGAAAGCCTTGCCGATTATTGGGACTATGTCGGTCGCATCTTCGATTGGGGTGACGACACCACGGCGAACATCATCCTCGACGACGGCGGCGACGCGACAATGTTTGCGCTTTGGGGTGCAAAGCTTGAGCGCGGCGAAAGCTTTGGCGAGCCTGAAAATGAAGAAGAAGTCGAATTCCAGCGCGCGCTGAAGGAATTTGTTGCCAAGAAGCCGGGTTATTTGACTCAAACCGTTAAGAACTTGAAGGGTGTTTCGGAAGAAACAACAACTGGCGTGCATCGCCTTTACGAAATCGCGAAGAAGGGCGAGCTGCCGTTCCCTGCGATCAACGTAAACGACAGCGTTACCAAGTCGAAGTTCGACAATCTTTATGGCTGCAAGGAATCGCTTGTAGACGCCATCCGCCGTGCCACCGATGTCATGTTGGCCGGTAAGGTTGCATGTGTTGCTGGCTTTGGTGATGTCGGCAAGGGTTCTGCCCAGTCGCTTCGCAATGGTGGCGCCCGCGTTATGGTCACTGAAATTGACCCGATCTGCGCATTGCAGGCCGCGATGGAAGGTTTTGAGGTCGTCACGATGGAAGAGGCCGTGCAGCGCGCGGACATTTTCTGCACCGCCACGGGCAACGCCGACGTGATCACGGCCGAGCATATGATGAACATGAAGCCCATGAGCATCGTGTGCAACATCGGTCACTTTGACAGCGAAATTCAGGTTGCGGCGTTGTCGAACTACAATTGGAATGAAGTTAAGCCCGGCACGGATTTGGTTGAATTTCCAGACGGTAAGCAGATCATCGTTCTTGCAAAGGGCCGCTTAGTCAACCTCGGCTGTGCAACCGGCCATCCCAGCTTTGTCATGTCGGCAAGCTTCACCAATCAGGTGCTCGCGCAAATAGAGCTTTGGACCAACGGTGCGAACTATAAGAACCAAGTCTATGTTTTACCGAAGCATTTGGACGAGAAGGTTGCGACGCTGCACCTCGAAAAGCTTGGCGTTAAGCTGACCAAGCTGACCGACAAGCAGGCGCGTTACATCGGCGTATCGACCGAAGGGCCATTCAAGCCAGACCATTATCGTTATTAATTCGTGGTCTTTCGAGACTTAAGAAAAGCCCGCTGCGGAAACGTGGCGGGCTTTTTTCGTTGCGCGGCGCAAGCATTTGGGCATTAGCTTGTTCTGGGTAAATTAAAGGGCTTCATGACGATGACAGGCACCGGCCTGCCAATTGCACTGATCGGGGTTTTAATGGCGCTGTGGCTGGTAGGAGCCATAGTCGCTATCTGGATTGGGCTGTCCCTGCGCAATAAATCGCGCAAAATTTTAGTTCAGATGTCGCGGCTCAGAAGGCTGCTGGAAGCCGCTCCGGCATTTCCGGTCGTGGTGAAGGGCGACGGGCGAATTGAGGCGCCAGACCGATTTTCGAGATTGCTTGGGCTGATGACGCCAGCGACAACGCTTTCGGATTTGGGCGGTCATGAGGATGTTGGCCTTACCATAGATGATGCGACGGCACTTGAGGCAAAAGTGCGCGAGACCCAGCGGACGGGAAAATCCTTTGTCCTTGCGTTGGCCATTAAAGGGTCCGAACGGCGTTTGACGGTTGTCGGAAATATCGCCGATGTTGCTGTCTTTCCCAATGGCGCAGCTTTGTTATGGTTTTTCGATTCCACCGATAGTTTGCGAGAGCTTGAGAAGCGGACGCAGGAATCGGAAGAGGCCCGCGCTGCATTTGCTGCACTGGCGGGCTTAATCGAAGCCGCGCCGCTTCCGATGTGGCATCGACGCCCGGATATGCGCCTGCACTTCGTCAACCATGCATATGTTAATGCGGTCGGCGCAAACGATGGCCTTCACGTGGTTGAAGAAGGTCTTGAATTACTGGAACCTGAAAACGGTAAAAGTCCATCTGACTGGGCCGCTGAAGCCGCCGCTGCGGACGTCCGTCGCGAGCGGGTTGTTTCCGCTACCTTGAATGGGGAAAGGCGCCAGTTGCGCGTGTTTGATATTCCCTTGGGTCAATCGGGTGTTGCAGGGCTGGCAATCGATGTTCAGGATTTGATTGATGCTCGGTCGGAGGTGCGGGAACTTTCGGAAGCACAGCGCGGCCTTTTGAACATGATGTCCGCCGGCGTTGCCCAGTTTGACGCGCGCCATGGGTTGAGCTTCGCAAATTTGCCCTTCCAAAGCCTCTTCACTTTCCGGGACCAATGGCTGTCTGAAAAGCCAGAATTCGCGCGTGTGCTGGACCGTATGCGCGAAAACGGGAAAGTGCCGGAGGTCCGGGACTTCCCGGCCTGGCGTCAAGAGCGTGAAGATTGGTTTAGATCCTCCGATCCCACCGAAGAGAACTGGCTGCTGCCGGACGGAACGCATTTGCGGGTGCTTGCGCAGCCAATTCCTGACGGCGGCCTGTTGATGATTTTTGAAGACCGCACCGAACAGGCGCAACTGGCCAGCGCGCGGGACATATTGCTGCGCGTGCGGACCGCGACCTTTGACAATTTTTTTGAAGCGATTGCGGTGTTTTCGGCGGATGGCCGGCTGAGCATCTGGAACCGCTTATTTGCCGAAACATGGGAACTGAACGACGACTTGCTGCTTCAACATCCGCGTTTGGATGAACTATTGCCCTCGCTCGCGCGGCATTTGCAAAAGCCATTGCAGATTAGCATCTTGGATGAACTCATCCGGACGACGTCGTCAAACCGCGAACGGCACAAGAGCAAAGCGGTCTTCGCCGACGGACGTATGTTCCAGATTGCGACGATACCGCTACCCGACGGCAATACGCTTTTCACCATGTTGGATATGTCGAACAACCTTAAAATCGAGCAAGCATTGCGCGACCGGAATAGCGCACTGCAGGAGGCTGATGCGATTAAGGGCAAATTCCTTGCAAATATGAGCTACGAATTTCGTACGCCACTTACGTCTATCAGCGGATTTGCCGACTTGCTGAAGGCAGGCATTGCTGGCGACCTTAGCGATCAGGCGAAGGAATATGTGGATGCCATTCTGCAATCCGCTGACCGCTTGTCCGAACAGATTAACACCGTTCTGGATTATAGCCAGATTGAAGCCGGCGCGTTGCCGCTTGCGCTCGAGCAAACAGATGTTCCAAAATTGGTCGCGCAAATTGTGGACGGTAAAGCGGCGATGGCACAGGCGGCTGGGGTCGATCTACAAGTCGATTTGGGCAACGGCGCTGGAGAGATGGCGCTTGATCCGAAACGGATTACGCAAGCGGTGGTGCAGGTTCTGGACAATGCGATCCGGTATAACGAAAGCGGCGGGCAGGTTTTAATGGTTGCACGTTGGCAAGGCGATGCCCTTGAACTCGTCGTGTCAGACAATGGGCCGGGTATGCGCGAGACCGACGTCCTGCGCGTCTCGTCGGACAATGCGGTTCCAAAGAGGTTGGATAGCAACGGTTCAATCACGCAGGGTTTAGGCTTGCCTTTGGCGCGTCAAATTATTGAATCGCACGGGGGGACGCTGCAACTGCATTGTGCACCGGGCGAGGGCACGACGGTTATCATGGTGTTGCCGCGGCCATGATCATCGCGACCGATTTGGATATGCGGGAATATGGCCGCGGATTGGCGAAGACATTGTCGCCATCAGATTGGGTCGCGATCAACGGGCCGCTGGGCGCTGGAAAGACCGTATTGTGCGCGGGCATATTGGCCGGCCTAGGATTTGAAGGCGAAGTGGCGAGCCCATCCTATGCCATAGTGCATAGCTATGACCCGCCAGAGGTTTTGGTTGCCGTTGCCCATGTCGATTTGTATCGCTTGGACAATATCGACGACTTGGACGAATTAGGGCTCATAGCCGAACGGAGCGATCGCGTCACGCTGGTGGAGTGGGCCGAACGCTTCGGCGGCGACTATGTGCGGCCCAGCCATTTAATCGATATCGTTCCGCAAGCGGACGGCAGCAGAATTTTGACTTTGAAAATGGATAATGATGACACCCGTAATTGATATGGTCCCGCCCGCTGGACTGGACGAATTTTTAACGCGCCATGGCTGGAATGATGCGAACATATCCCCGGTGGCGGGCGATGCGTCCTTCCGTCGCTATTTCCGCGTCAATTCCGCTACGCGCGGCAAAGCCATATTGATGGACGCGCCGCCACCACATGAGGACCCGCAGCCTTTTCTCGACATTGCCCAATATTTGACCGGGCATCAATTTCGTGCGCCAGAGATTTACGGCACGGACTTGACGCGTGGGCTCGTGTTGCTTGAAGATTTTGGCGACCGCAGGATGCGCGAGCATCTGGATGACCACCCAGAGGATGAAGCCGAGATATACCGCGCCGCTATTGATACGATCGTGCGATTGGCAGGCACCCCTGCAGCGCATGCGCAACCATATGACATGGCCACATATCTGCGCGAAGTGCAGCTGCTTACTGAATGGTATATGCCGGCTATGGGGCTTTCCTGTGACGCGAACGCATTTGACCAGATGTGGGTTGATGCGCTGGCTCCATTGGCATCTTACCAAAATGTAACTGTCTTGCGGGATTATCATGCCGAAAACATCATGCTGCTTGATGATGGGGAGCAAGGCATCATCGATTTTCAAGATGCGCTGGTGGGGCATCCGGCATATGATTTGGTATCATTGCTGCAAGACGCGCGGCGCGATGTCCGCCCAGAGCTTGAGGCAGACATGCTGGCATATTATCTGACGGCGGCCAATCCGGGGCCTGACTTTGACGCGCATTACGCGTTGCTGGGTGCGCAGCGGAATACCAAGATTATCGGTATATTTACGCGGCTGTGGAAGCGCGATGGTAAAGAGCGATATTTGTCATTCCTGCCGCGGATGTGGGGCTTGCTGGAACGCGATTTGGCGCACCCCGCGCTGGCGAACGTCAAGCAATGGTTTGACACCCATATACCCTCCGAAGTGCGCAGCCTTAGCCCATTAGACATCGCGCATGGTTAAGCATGTGAACACCGCAATGATTATGGCGGCGGGCAAGGGGACGCGGATGATGCCGTTGACCGCTGACCGCCCAAAGCCATTGGTTGAGGTCGGCGGCGTTGCCTTGCTCGATCATGTTCTGGATCATTTGCGTGATGCCCGTGTTGGCAAGATTGTCGTTAACGCACATTATTTCGCTGACCAGGTTGAAGCGCATCTTGCCGCCCATGCGACGGATTTTGACGTGTCGATATCCGATGAACGCGATTTGCTGCGCGATACAGGTGGCGGCCTAGTTCAGGCATTGCCAATGATTTCCGACGATCCGTTCATCTGCGTGAACGCAGACAATTGGTGGACCAATGACGGGCAGAATGCGATTGCACGCCTGATGGCGCATTGGGATGCTGCACGCATGGATGTGCTGATGCTGCTGGTGCCTTTGGCGACGGCCTATAACAGTCAGGGCATTGGTGACTTTAACATGGATGCAGATGGCCGGCTGTCGCGTCGCGTGGGTGACGCGCCTGCGCCTTATGTCTGGACCGGTATTCAGCTGCTTTCCAAAAAGCTGATTGTTGACCCACCGTCAGACGTTTTTTCAACCAACGTTTTTTGGGATCGCGCGATTGCAGACGGCCGGTGCATGGGGTTGGTGCACGAGGGAATGTGGTTTGACGTCGGCTATCCCGCGGCAATTACCGCCACGGAAGAACGTTTGGGGCTGCATGGCGTCGGATAACCCTATTGCGCAACGCGTCCGCGTGTTTAACGTCCCGCTCGGGAATGATTTGTGCGACGTAACTGCGCAGTGGATATTGCAGACATCGGGACAGGATCCGCTCACGGTTAGCAGCACCATATTGCTGTTGCCCAATAACCGCGCCATTAAGGCCATGACGGAGGCGTTCGTCCGGCAGGCTGCACCGGGTTTGCTTTTGCCGCGCATGGTGGCGGTGGGCGATATGCAACTCGATGAGGCATTGGGGCCGTTGCTGGACCCCATATCGTCAGAAGACGTCATCTGGCCCGTCATTGGATCGTTTGACCGGCTCATGCTGTTGGCGCGTTTGGCGCAGGAACATCGGCCGCAAGGCACATTTCTATCGTCTGCTGAAGCGTTGCGCTTGGCGCGCAAACTGGCCGAGCTCATTGATGAGCTTGAGGTTGATTTGGTCGATTTCGATGCATGGTCAGACATCAAAATTGAGGCTGACCTCGCCGGGCATTGGCAACGTGCTTATGGTCAGCTTTTGACGATTTTGCCTGCCTATCGCGCCGAACTTTCTGCGCGAAAATTGATGGGCCCTGCGGAGCGCCGAAACAAGCTTCTGGCCAGCTTGGAGCGCCGTCTGGTTGAAAGCAGTTTTGACATGCCGATCGTTGCGGTTGGCATCACCACGTCAGCAAAAGCGGTCGCAAAATTGCTGCGCCGTGTTGCCCTCATTCCAAATGGCCGCGTTATCCTGCCCGGTGTCGACCTCGACTTGGCTGAGGATTGCTGGGACAGTCTGTCTGCCGCAGTTGAAGCCGATAATGTGCCAACGCGCCGCCGGAATTTTGAGGTGCATCCCCAATTCCACCTGAAACATTTGCTCGACCTCATGGGGATCGACCGAAGCGAAATCGATATCTTGCCAACGGCACGCGTCGAACGGGTGGCCGACACCATTTCGGAAATTTTCTGCCTGCCGGAACATAGCGTCGGGTGGCAAGAACTGGCACCGTCGCGCAAGGCACTATCACATACGCAATGGTTTGAGGCCGATGATAGCGCGCTGGAAGCAAAGGCCATTGCGGTGCGTATTCGCGGGGAATTGGAGCAAGCCGAAAAACGGATCGCATTGATTACGCCGGATCGTGAACTGGCGGTTCGCGTTGCGGCGCAGTTGCGTCGTTGGGACATATATGTCGACGACAGTGCGGGTATACCGCTTTTGCAAACGCCAAATGGCTCGCTGGCGCTCGCTTTGGTTGACGCGATTTCGAGCCGGTTTTCCGGTACATCGGTATTGGCGATTGCCAAGCATCCGTTGGTGCATGCAGGTTCCGACAGGCTCGATTGGCTGGATAAGGTGCGGTTGTTAGATCTGGAATTACGCGGAACAGCCAACGGTGTCGGGCTGGGTGCCATCACGCGGCGGTTGGAAAATGGCCGCAAAGTGAAGCCAGAGCTGGTTGAATGGTGGCAGAGCTTTGTCCAAATTCTTGCGCCGCTCGAAAATGTCGATGGGCAACCCTTTAGCTTTATTATCGATGCACTGCGCGATGTTGCGACGAATTTGACCGATGGCGCAGTGTGGCGCGGGGCAAGTGGTCGCGAACTTGGGCGGATGTGGGAAGAAGTAAGCGGCGGTGACCTTTCGACGCTTGGCCGTATCGATGCCACAGGGTTGGCGGCGACGTTTAACGAAATCTTCTCCTGCGCGGTGGTGCGTCCGCCATATGGCGGTCATCCGCGTGTGGCCATTTACGGTCTGTTGGAAGCAAGATTGCAGCAGGCGGACCTCATCATCTGTTCGGGGTTGAATGAGGGCACATGGCCGCAGATAGCGCAGCCGGACCCTTGGCTCGCGCCCGCCATTCGGCGGCATTTGAAACTGCCGACATTGGACCGGAATATCGGACTGTCGGCGCATGATCTTGCGACCGCATTGGGTGGTCGCGAAGTGCTGTTAACCCGCGCGCGGCGTGACCGTGGCGGGCCAACCGTGGCCTCGCGCTTTCTGCTGCGGATTAAGGCGCTTACGGCGGACAAAATGGAGCAGGACCAACAGTCACTTGCGTTGGCGGCACAGCTGGATGAACCCGCCAATAAGATTCCGTTTGAAAGTCGCCCATTGCCGCGTCCCTCGGCACAGCAGCGATTGGTTAGTCTGTCCGTCACGGATTTCGATCAGCTAAAGTCCGATCCTTATTCCTTTTACGCGAAACGTATCCTCGGCCTCCGTGTGCTGGAAAAGGTCGATGCTGAACCCAGCTTCGCGTGGCGCGGATCGTTGGTGCATGATTTGTTGGAGCAGTGGTTCAAACAAGACGATTGCGCCGTCGATAAGCTCGTGGAGCGCGTGGATGACTTGCTGGCACAAGAGGCAACGGATCCGTTGTTACGTGCCTTGTGGCAACCCCGCATTGCCGCTGGCCTGCGCTGGGTCGCCGAAGAAACCAAGCGGCAAATGAACGACCATGGGCGCGTTGTCGCGGTGGCCGAACAACCCGGCAAGATCGACATCATGGGCATAACGGTGAATGGGCGCGTCGACCGGATTGATAGGCTTGCGGACGGAAGTTTGGTGATCGTTGACTACAAAACCGGCATGCCACCATCGACCAAGCAAGTGAACGCGGGCTTTGCCCTCCAGCTTGGCCTCATCGGCTATATGGCCGAGCAGATGGCGATCAAAGGTGTGGCGGGATTGGCGACGAAGTTTGAATATTGGAGCCTTGCAAAAAACAATCAGAAGTTCGGACATATCGCATTCCCGACGAGCACGCGGACGAACGATAACAAGCCTGCAAGCACGGAGTTTGTGGCCTTTGCCGTCGCGCAAGCGGAAGAGGCTATCGCGCAATGGATTTTGGGCGACGCGCCCTTCACCGCAAAGCTGCATCCTGAATTTGCGCATTATGGTGACTATGACCAATTGATGCGGTTGCAGGAATGGAACGGCCGACAATCGATTTCGGAGGGGCAGGCATGACCTCTGAATCATCGACGCTGAAACCACTCATTCCGGCGCAACGCAGCGCCGTCATCCCTGGCGATAACATCTGGCTGAGCGCATCTGCAGGAACGGGCAAAACGCAGGTTTTAACTGCGCGCGTGATCCGGTTGCTGTTGGAAAGCGATGTCGAACCTGAAAATCTGTTGTGCATCACCTTCACCAAGGCTGGCGCGTCCGAAATGGCGGACCGAATTAATGAACTTTTAGCGTCTTGGGTGCAGCGCGAAGATGGCGCGCTGTTTCACGACCTTGAAGCCATTGGCGCGAACGCGGGACCAGATGCCCGAAAACGCGCACGTCAGCTTTTTGCAAAGGTGTTGGACGCGCCCGGTGGCGGCTTGCAAATACTGACCATCCATAGTTTCTGCCAGTCGTTGCTTGGCAGCTTCCCCGAGGAAGCCGGATTGGTTCCGGGATTTAAACCGATTGAAGGACGCGAGCAGCAGGAATTATTGCGCGAAGCGTTGGTCAACCTCGTGCTTGAGGCCGAAGCGCGCGGCGAGACGAAAATGGTCAAAGACCTGCAGGAACTTTCCCTGAATATGGGTGAAGACGGGGCACTCCGGTTCTTGCACAGGGCGGCGGCATCGCCCGATGTCATGACCATGATACCCAATGATACCGGCGCGGTCGTCTGGGCACGGCGACTGGCAGGCGTTCATTTCGATGGCCCTGTTGAGGACATGCTGGAAGACGCATTTGCCGACGCGCGCATTCCACGCGCGACATTGCAGGCGGTTATTGAGGCGAACCTTTTGTGGGGCAAGAACAAGGCAGATAGCCGCGGCGGCAAGCGTGCCGCAGTTCTTCAGGATTGGCTCTCACGCACACCAACCGAACGCGCGGAGCTCTTGCTTGATCTGCATCGCTGTTGGTCAACGGCCAAGGGGGACCCCCAGATTTCGACGAGCGGGCATACGCCGACAACGGAGGTCTATGCCGAACATGCGCTCGAAATGTTCAACTGGACAGAGCAATTATTGGGCGAAGTGACACGTGCGCAATATGCCGACAGGCTGGCGCGCGCATTGGTCATCGGCAAGGAATTTGCGGCGCAATATAGCCGCGCCAAACATGCCATCGGCGCGGTGGATTTCGACGATATGATCCGGCGCACCGCCGAACTTTTGCAGCATGGCCAAATGGCGCAATGGGTGCGGTTTAAACTCGACAAGCAGATCGACCATATCTTGGTGGATGAGGCGCAGGACACCAACAAAGCGCAATGGGATATCATCAGCGCGCTGAGCGACGATTTTTACAGCGGCATGGGTGCGAACCCCGAAAAGAACCGCACGCTGTTTTCCGTCGGCGATTTCAAACAAGCAATATACGGATTTCAGGGGACCGCACCCGAACGATATGAGGAAGCGGGCCGCTATTTTGGCGAACGCATCAATGCCGCCGGAAGCGAGTTGAAACGGCTTACCTTGTCGCGCAGTTTCCGTTCGACCGCGCCGATACTCGATTTTGTAAACGCGGTGATCGATGGGGCTGGTCCTGCGGATTTTGGCATCAACGATATCATTGACCCGCATTACAGCGAAAAGCCGCAGTTTGGCATGGTTGAGCTTTTGCAGCCCATATCCGCAAAGCCGAATGCAGCGGACGATAGCGATGCGTCGGAAGACGAAGAAGACTGGTTCAGCGACGAAAAGCGCGCGCTGGCCGAACGACTGGCCGATCATGCAAAAGCGCTCATTGACGAGAAGCCTTGGCTGGAAAGTCAGGGGCGTCATTTGGAGCCGGGGGACATCATGTTCCTGCTGCGCAGCCGTGGTGACATGGCGTCGCTGCTGGTCGCGCAATTGCATGAACGCAACGTCGCGGTGGCGGGCATCGACAGGCTGAAGCTGTTGCAACTATTGGTGGTGCAAGACCTGCTGGCGGCCATCAAATTTGTGCTTCAGCCAAATGACGACTTGAGCCTTGCGTGCTTACTCGTGTCGCCCATCATCGGGTGGACGCAGGAACAGTTGTTGGCGCACGGCTATGTCGGTGATCGCGAAGGCAGCCTGTGGCAGCATATCCGCGGAAGGCCAGAACTTGCGGATGACCTTGCGCCGTTGCGCGATATGCTGGCTGCGGCTGATTTCACGACGGTGTATCATTTCCTCGAACAGATTTTGTCTGGACCCATTGGCGCGCGGCGCAAATTTACCGCACGTTTGGGCCGCGAGGTTTTGGTTCCAATTGAGGAAATGCTGAATTCGGCACTTCAGTTCGAACAGCAGCATGGCGGTGGCCTGCAAAAGTTCATGGCGTGGTTCGACCGCGGCGAAATTGAAATCAAACGCGAAAGCGACAACAGCACCAAAGAGGTCCGTGTCATGACCGTCCATGGTGCCAAGGGATTGCAAGCGCCCGTGGTCATTTTGGCGGACATCACGTCTGATCCCACTAAAAAGCCCGATCAGTCGGTTGAATTGTTAATGGATGAGGGGCAACGCACGCCTTTGCTGCCCATTCGCAAAAGCGAGCAGTCAGGGCGTTTGCAAGACATTGTCGAGATGCAGAAAACCCGCGAGCTGCAGGAGCATAAGCGACTGTTATATGTGGCCATCACGCGCGCGGAAGAGCGGCTGATTATGGCGGGTTCGTTGGGCATTAGCCGCAAGGGCGAGGCACCTGCCGAAAGCTGGTGCTCCGCGATTGAAAAAGGCATGACGGCGCTTGGCTGCAGTTGGGAAGATGACGCGCGCTGGGGCAGGGTGATGCGCCACGTGGGCGCGGAAGGCGCGTCGATGGTGGCGCCGGAAAGCTCTGCGAAAAAGCAGCCGGCGGTAGTCCCTTCGCTAGCCAGCCCCGAATGGCTATTCGCGCCAGCGCCAATGGAGCAGCGCCCACCGCGTCCGTTGGTGCCATCGCGGCTTGACGATGACGATTATGGCGACACCCCTGCAAACGCAGCGATGCGCAAAGCCGCCAACCGCGGGAAGCTGATCCACGCTTTGTTTGAACGCATCACCGATGGCGAGTCGCTCAAAACGGCGGAGCAATGGTTGGCGGTCCAGGCTCGAAACGAGGATATCGACACCGGCCAGCTATTGGCTGAAGTGAACGCGGTTATCAGCGATCCGGTCTTGGCGGCCTTTTTTGGTCCACAGGCGCGCGCCGAGGTTCCGCTTGTGGCTGTTGTGGGCGAAACCGTGATCAATGGCCGCATTGACCGGCTGCTCGTCGAACCCGGATTGGTGCGCGCGGTCGATTTTAAAACGGGTCGAAGCATTCCGAGCGATGAAAACGGCGTCCCCGTTCCGCATTTGCGCCAAATGGCACATTATCGCGCGGCGCTGCAGACGATCTTCCCGGATTGTACAATTGAGGTCGCTTTGCTGTTTACGCACGCACCCCGGTTTATCACGCTTTCGGACGAGATATTGGCGCCTTATTATCCTGCCTCTTGATGGCAGAACAAAAACTATCTGCCTTGGTCCTTGTCAGCATTTGGCAGTGGGCATACATGGGTGGCAACAAAGGAGACAAACATGGCTACCAAATCCGTAGGCGATAATGATTTCGCATCAGAAGTATTGGCATCGGGCAAACCCGTATTGGTCGATTTTTGGGCCGAATGGTGTGGCCCATGCAAAATGATTGGCCCAAGCCTTGAGGAAATCAGCGAAGAGCTTGCTGGGCAGGTCGAGATCGTGAAGCTGAACATCGACGATCATCCCGATACACCAGCAAAATATGGCGTGCGCGGCATCCCAACGATGATTCTGTTCAAAGGCGGCGAAATTGCGGACACGAAAGTCGGCGCTGCGCCAAAGGCTCAGCTGAAAAGCTGGTTGGAAGCGGCGCTTTAACTACGATAATCGGCGTTGATGCTGATGTAGCCGTGGGTTAGGTCGCAGGTCCAGACCGTTGCACGCCCGGCCCCGATACCCAAATCAACGCCGATTTGAATTTCATTCTGCTTAAGATGTTGCGCCACGGGCGCTTCATCATATCCGGCGACCGCTAGGCCATAGCGCGCCACTTGCGTTGCCCCGAAACTGATCGATAGGCTGTCGCGGTTTGCAGGCTCTCCCGCTTTGCCAACGGCCATAACGACGCGGCCCCAATTGGCATCTTCGCCTGCAATCGCGGTTTTGACCAACGGTGAATTGGCAATCGCCAAACCGATCCGCCGCGCGCTGTCATCGTTCGCAGCACCCGACACATTGATTTCAATAAACTTCTGCGCGCCTTCGCCATCGCGGACGACGAGATGCGCCAGCTGACGGCAGATGTCGTTAAGCGCCGCCGCAAACGCGTCCGCGCCAGCATCGTCATAGGACGTAAGCGGCGGATTGCCTGCTTTGCCCGTTGCAAATGCCAACACGGTATCGCTGGTCGATGTATCGCTGTCGACTGTGATGCAGCTGAAACTGCTTTTGTTGGAAGCGGATAACATCTGCTGCAGGAAAGCCGCGTCGACAGCGGCGTCGGTGAAAATATAGCCCAGCATAGTGGCCATGTCGGGGGCGATCATGCCTGAACCCTTGATGATGCCCACGAGTTGTACCTTGCGGCCATCGACGATGGCGCTCGCGGTTGCGCCTTTGGCAAAGGTGTCGGTGGTTCCGATCGTGTGCGTCACGTCCTCCCAACTGCATGGTGCGGCATCGAAAACTGCGCGCAATCCGGCCTGTGCTTTGTCGATGGGCAGGGGAACGCCGATAACACCCGTGGATGAAACGAAAACTTCCGAAGCATCGCAGTTCAAATGGCCTGCAACTTGCGCGGTGATGGCATCCACAGCGTCCTTGCCGCGCTGGCCGGTAAAGGCGTTGCTGTTCCCGGCATTCACCACCAAAGCGCGCGCGCGGCCATGCGCCAAATTCGCGCGACAAAGGTCAACCTCGGCAGAGCAGCATATATTTTGTGTCGTAACGCCAGCGACCGTTGTACCTTCGTCGAGCGCGATATAACTTAAATCGCAGCGGCCCCAATCCTTATACCCAGCACGCGCCACACGGGGCGTTGCACCCGCGATTTCGGGCATGGAGGGAAATGGTTTTGCGAGCGGTGATTTTACTAACACTTAAGAAACCTTTTGCTAAACCCCCGACAGGTCAGGGAGAACAAAGACATGCTTTTTTATTCGGTGATGGCGCTAGCATCAATTGTGGTCGAAACAAACGCCCAAAAACCTGCGACGCCTCCGCCGGTTATCATGGTCCCCACGGTCCGCACTGTTTCAACGCCAGCACCCGAAAAGGGACGCGAAAGATCGCCAATACCCAAAAATAATCCCGGTACTTGGGCAAACACGGGTGATTATCCGGCCCTCGCGCTGCGCGAATTCCGTGAAGGGATAACGGCATTTAAGGCAGATGTGTCCGTAGATGGGCGTGTAACCAAATGTGCGATCACCACCAGTAGCGGACATGCTGACCTCGATAAGGTAACGTGCGATAATGTTACGGCGCGTGCCCATTTTTATCCGGGGAAGGATAAAAATGGCGTTGCGACCACCGGCAGTTATTCGAACCGCGTTCGCTGGCAAATACCGGAAGTTTTGACCTTGGCCTTGCCGATGGCGAGCGATAGCTTGCCCCGCGCACCGATGCCCTCGGATCGATCCCAGCTGACAATTGCTAAAGAAAAATATCCGGCAGCTGCACTTGCTGCAGGGCAGCAGGGCCGGACAACTTTCATGCTTGATGTGGATGAAACCGGAAAAGTAATTCGATGCGCAATCACGGAAAGCAGCAAGTTTTCTGAACTTGACGAACAAGCGTGTGCTATTGCTCGCGAATGGAAACTTGAGCCAGCTTTGGACGTTAATGGTAAGCCCTCTGCAGGGAAAAGCGTTCATATTCTTCATTGGCGGCTGCCTAAGAGCGCGCCGCGTGTTTCATTCAAACCTGAACGTGCTCGCTCCAATCCCTTTACAACGCCAGGCTCCGCTAGCCTGACCTTGGAGTTCGATGCGTCAGGTAAGCTTACGTCTTGTAAGGCAGAAGAAGAGGGTGCTCTCTTCGGTCAAATTGCGGCCTGCCCTGGGAGCGGAAACGGCGATGTCGCTCCGTTTCTGGATAGTGAAGGCAAGCCACAGGCGAAACGTATCAAATTCCGGATGTCGGTGGAGCATGAAGACCTGAAGACGGACGCAGCCGGTAAGTAAGTCGCGCGCCTTCGCTGTGGACTTTGCCATCATGCCTAACTATATCCGCCACAGCACCTAACAGGGCCATATATGCGCATATTGATTTACTTGCTGGCGATGTTGAGCGGATTTTCCGCGGCGGAGGCTGCGCGCCCCGTTTCTTCATCGTCCATGTCAGTGGATTCGGCGGCAGTTCAGGCGTACGTCACCGCTTCTGCTCAGGAAGTCGACAAAACGTTTGAGCAGCCGGTGCATGTGACGCCGACGACCCGCGTGCATCTTATGCCAGTCGAAGGCAGCATCGCGTTCGTTGCATTGGCACCCGACACCCCCGTTTATCGGCACGACATTATTTTAGGGTAGGGCATCTGCACCCGCTGCGGTGCACCTTTTTTGTACCCTATTTCGCGCCAACTTGCGCGCGTCTCCCACATAATTTCAAAGGAATTAGTTATGCTCGGCGGAATTGCCAAAGCCATTTTCGGTTCGTCCAACGACCGTTACGTTAAGTCGATCATGAAGATCGTCGACAAAATCAACGCGCTCGAAGCCGAAATTTCAGCCATGGATGACGATCGGCTGAAGGGGCAGACCCAGATTTTCCGTGACCGCCTGACCGCCGGCGAAACGCTGGACGACATTTTGCCTGAGGCATTTGCGACGGTACGTGAAGCGTCGAAGCGTGTCACGGGTATGCGCCATTTCGATGTGCAGATGGTCGGCGGTATCGTGCTCCATCGCGGCGAAATTGCCGAAATGCGCACCGGTGAAGGCAAGACACTGACCGAGACTTTGGCGTGCTATCTGAACGCGATCGAAGGCAAGGGTGTGCACGTTGTCACCGTGAACGACTATCTGGCGCGCCGTGACGCCGAATGGATGAGCAAGATTTACGGATTTCTTGGGCTCACCACGGGTGTGGTTGTTCCCAACATTCCCGAGCACGAACGCCGTGCCGCTTATGACTGCGACATCACCTACGCGACCAACAATGAACTTGGTTTCGACTATCTGCGCGACAATATGAAATATGAACGCGCACAAATGGTGCAGCGTCCATTTAACTTTGCGATTGTCGACGAAGTGGACTCCATTCTGGTCGATGAAGCACGGACACCGCTGATTATCTCGGGCCCAACCGATGATAAATCAGAATTATATATGCAGGTGCATGCGGTTGTCCTTCAACTCGACGATGGCGATTATGAAAAAGACGAAAAGAGCCGCAACGTCACGTTGACCGAAGATGGCACCGAAAAGGCCGAACGCTTGCTTGAGGACGCCGGTTTGCTGACTGGCACCAACCTGTATGATTATGAAAACACCTTGGTTGTGCACCATCTGGATCAGGCGCTGAAAGCCAATGTGATGTTCAAGCGCGACATTGATTACATTGTCAAAGAGGGCAAGGTCATCATCATCGACGAATTCACAGGTCGCATGATGGACGGACGTCGCTGGTCAAACGGCCTGCATCAGGCAGTCGAAGCCAAAGAAGGCGTCGACATTGAACCAGAAAACCAGACGCTGGCAACAATCACCTTCCAGAATTATTTCCGCATGTATCCCAAATTGTCGGGCATGACCGGAACCGCGGCAACCGAGGCCGGTGAATTCCACGAAATTTACAAGCTAAATGTCGTTGAAATTCCCACCAACTTGCCCGTGCAGCGTATTGATGAAGACGACCAGTTCTACAAAAATACGCAGGACAAATTTGGTGCCATCGCCAAGACCATTCGTGAGGCCAATGAGCGGGGTCAGCCCGTTTTGGTTGGTACTGTTTCCATTGAGAAGTCCGAATTGCTTTCGGAGTTCCTGGAAAAGGAAAATGTGAAGCACAGCGTGCTCAATGCCCGTTTCCACGAAAGCGAAGCGCGTATTGTGGCGCAAGCCGGTCGTTTCGGCAGCGTAACCATCGCCACCAACATGGCTGGACGCGGCACCGATATTCAGCTGGGCGGTAACTTTGAATTCCGTTTGGAAGATGAATTGGGTGAAGTACCCGAAGGCCCCGAGCGCGATGCCGCAATTGAAGCATTAAAAGCCGAAATCGCTGCGGAAAAAGCCAAGGTTGTCGAAGCAGGCGGCTTGTTTGTTCTTGCGACCGAGCGGCATGAAAGCCGCCGTATCGATAACCAGCTGCGCGGCCGTTCGGGTCGTCAGGGTGACCCAGGTCTCTCGCGCTTCTATCTATCGCTCGACGATGATCTTCTGCGCATATTCGGTTCGGAAACATTATTCTCGCGCATGATGAATTCCAGTCTGGAAGACGGCGAGGCCATCGGCGGCAAGTGGTTGTCGAAAGCCATTGAAACCGCACAACGCAAGGTCGAAGCGCGGAACTACGATATCCGTAAGCAGTTGGTGGAATATGACGACGTCATGAACGACCAGCGCAAGGTGATTTACGACCAGCGCAGCGAAATTATGGATGCCGAAGCCGTCGACGATATCATTGAGGATATGCTCAACGACACGGTCAACAATCTGGTTGGCGGTCACTGCCCCGAAGGCACCTATCCCGAACAATGGGATGTCGATGGACTGAAGCGGAAATGTGCGGAAGTTCTGGGGCTTGCTCCGGACATTGATAGCTGGTTGCAAGAAGACGGCCTTGAGCCCGAAATCATCGAAACCCGAATTGCCGACCTCGCCACCGCCAGGTTTAAGACAAAGGGCGCTGATCTCGATCAAACCTTATGGCATCAGGTGGAAAAAAGCATTTTGCTGCAAACGCTCGACCATCATTGGAAAGAGCATTTGTCGACTTTGGATGCCCTGCGTCAGGTTATTTACTTGCGCGCTTATGCGCAGAAGAATCCGGTCAACGAATATAAGCAGGAAGCATTTGGCCTGTTTGAACGCATGTTGGGTGCCATTCGTGAAGGCGTAACCAAGACAATCGCCACCAACGACTTCCGCGCAGAGGAAGAGATCGTTCCGCCTCAACTGCCTGAATTGCCGGATTTCTTGACCACGCATATCGACCCTTTCACCGGTGAAGATGACAGCAATGACATCGACGCTGGTTCGCTTGGGCTGGTGACGACGACGATCCCGCGGCAAGTGCCATCGGCGGGCACTGACCCATTTGCCGGAAACCCGGACTTGCGTCGCAACGATCCTTGCCCATGCGGCTCAGGACAAAAATATAAGCACTGCCACGGCGCTTATTAAAGGCATTGAACGGGGAGGGCGGGGATGATCTGGTTGGCTGGACTCTTCGCTCTCGTCGCTTTTGTGTACGCCTCGGTCGGCTTTGGCGGGGGTTCGACCTATACGGCGCTGCTGGCGCTTTGGGGCGTTGATTATCGGCTGATCCCGGTCATTGCATTGCTGTGCAATATCATTGTGGTCACGGGCGGCAGCATTCGTTTTGTGCGTGCTGGGCTCGTGTCTTGGTCACAAGTCATGCCATTGTTGCTGGTATCCGCGCCCCTCGCGTTCCTGGGCGGGCTTGTGCCGCTGAAGCAATGGGTTTTCCTCACGATATTGGGCGGGGCATTGCTTGCGTCTGCCATTGCCCTGCTGCTTCAGCCTGAAAAGCTATCGGCGCGTACGTTGCCCAAGCCATTGCTATTGGCGATTTCCGGCGGCGTCGGCCTGCTGGCTGGCTTGTCGGGGATTGGCGGCGGTATATTCATGGCACCGATATTGCACCTTATCCGCTGGGCGGAGGCACGGCGCATCGCCGCCTTTGCGTCGCTCTATATCTTGATCAATTCGGCCGCAGGGCTGGCAGGGCAGGTCATAAAGGCAGGTGCCCAGTCGCTCGCCGCGCCTGCGATGGAATATGGCCTGTTACTCGCTGCCGTGCTGGTCGGCGGGCAGATTGGAAGCATATTCGGAATGCGCTATTTGTCGCCACGGCTTCTGCGCACCTTTACCGCGATATTGGTCGGTTACGCCGCGCTGCGGCTGCTTTGGCAGGCGCACGGTCTGCCGTAATATTATGAGCCAGAAAAAATGGCTCCCCGGGAGGGATTCGAACCCCCGACCAATTGATTAACAGTCAACTGCTCTACCACTGAGCTACCAGGGAACAGCCCGATATGCTCGGGCAGAGGCGCGCCTATAGCAGCGCTTTTTCGCATTTGGCAAGCGCCCATTGCCAGTTCAGACAATAAATTGTTCCATTGCAATGCGATCATCCAGCGCATGTTCGGGATCGAACAAAAGCGTGAGTGATCGATTGCGGTCTAACGCCACTTCTACCTGAGCAATGTCGCGGATCTCGCGTTGGTCGGCAACCGCGCTGACAGGGCGTTTGCTTGCCTCCAATATGTTGATTTTGATGACATAGCGGTCTGGAAGAATGGCACCTTTCCAACGTCGGGGCCGGAATGGACTGATTGGCGTCAGCGCCAGCAACGACGAATCGAGCGGCAAGATGGGGCCGTTTGCGGACAGGTTATAGGCGGTCGAACCTGCGGGCGTGGATACCAATATGCCGTCACTGATAAGTTCCGGGATCACCGCGCGCCCATTGACCGAAATCTCCAGCTTGGCCGCTTGCCGGGTTTCACGCAGCAACGACACTTCGTTGATCGCGGGTAATATGAACTTCTGACCGCTGACGGTTGTTATATCCGCCGTCAGGGGACGAACCGAGAAAGATTTTGCACGCTGCAGCCGCGCGTGCAGGTCATGCAGATCCCAACTGTTCATCAGGAAGCCGATTGTACCCAAATTCATGCCGTAGGCAGGAATGTCACGGCGGCTCTCCAACAATTGATGCAGAACCTGCAGCATGTGGCCATCGCCACCCAAGACGATTACGGCGTCGGCGTTATCCAGAGAAACAAAGTCATGGACTTCACGAAGCTGCGCTTCGGCCTCGCGCGCCTGCGGCGTCGCTGACGATATTATCGCAAGTTGCGTATATTGGGTCATCCACCTGTTGCATTCATATGTCGCTTCAGCCGCAAGTCGGGCTGAGCGAATTGGTTTTCAAATTCATGGCGTTGGGGTTTAAGCCGCAAAGCCGTCTGTAGCAAATGATCCACATCGGATGGTGCACCTTCGCGCAATGCTTTGCGCAAATCGACGTGCAGTTCCGACCCAAGGCACATGTAGATTTTGCCATCGGTGGTAAGCCGGATACGATTGCAATGGTCGCAGAAATTTTGGCTCATTGGCGTGATAAGGCCAAGGCGCAGACCCAATGGATCCACGCGCCAATAACGGGCAGGGCCAGCGCTTTTATGCGCCAGCGGATGCAGGTCATATTGTTGGCGGATGGGCGCAGTGAAGGCGTCGAGCGAGATATATTGCGCCTCTCGCTCCGACACGCCTGTTCCCAGCGGCATGGTCTCAATGAGTGTGAGATCAAAGCCATGCTCCGCGCAAAACGCCATCATGGGCATGAGCGCGTCTTCATTCTCGCCTTTCAAGGCAACCATGTTGATTTTGATGGCAAGGCCATGGGCTTTCGCAGCCTGAATGCCCTTCAATACCGTGTCGAGGTCTCCACCCCGGCTAATCGTCTTGAACTGATCCGCATCGAGCGTATCGAGGCTTACATTGATACGCTTCATGCCAGCGCTGGCAAGGATGGGCGCAAATTGTTCCAACCGGCTGCCGTTGGTCGTCATCGTCAACTCTTCAAGCGCGCCGTTTTTAACATGCTTCCCAAGGGCGTTGATAAGAACCGCAATGTCTCGGCGAACCAGCGGCTCCCCGCCCGTTAGGCGAATTTTGCGAATGCCATGGTCTATAAATCGAGCGACCAGCGTCGTGATTTCATCATAGCTTAGTAAATCGGGATGCGGCAAAAAGCTCTGCATTTCGGGCATGCAATATGTGCAACGGAAATTGCAACGGTCGGTCACCGATATCCGTAAATAGTCGATACTGCGTCCAAATCCGTCGATCATTTTTGCGATGTAAGCGGAAAAGCGTGCGCTACCAAGCTGAATTAATTTGCCGAAAGGGTTCGGAAAGTTTTTCGCGGCTATGGTCGCGAAGGGGAACCATGTCGGCGGGCAAGATTTGCAAGGCCGCGCGATAGCTGCAAACAGCCGTTGAGCCGCGCTGCGGGGTCGCCCCATATGCGGTTGATAACCAACTTGCTGTCCGGACGCAGCTTTGCGGTCTCGCCCAATTTGTCGACATAGGCCAACAACCCTGCGACATTGGGCGGTGTATCCTGATGGAAACTGACCAACGTGCCACGGGCGCCGACCTCGATTTTTGCGACCTGCGCAACGAGCGCATTCTGCTTGATCTGGATAAGCTTGAGCAGGTTCTGCGTAGGCTCCGGTATCGGGCCAAAGCGATCCGTCATTTCGGCGGCGAATCCTTCGATGTCCTGACCTTCTTCGAGATCGTTCAAACGGCGATAGAGCGCCATGCGGACCGAAAGGTCGGGGACATAATCTTCGGGAATAAGGATCGGCGCATCGATGGTGATTTGCGGCGAGAAGCTGCCACGCGGCTTTGCGAGGCCATGCGCGCCAGCGCGCGCTTCCAAGATCGCCTCTTCCAGCATCGATTGGTACAATTCAAAGCCGACCTCTTTGATATGGCCGGACTGTTCATCGCCCACCAAATTGCCCGCACCGCGAATGTCTAGATCGTGGCTGGCGAGTTGGAATCCGGCACCAAGGCTATCGAGATCACCAAGTACCTTCAGACGCTTTTCAGCCGTTTCGGTCAGTACGCGATTCGGTTCATGCGTCAGATAGGCATAAGCGCGGGTTTTCGAACGCCCGACGCGACCGCGCAGCTGATATAATTGGGCAAGGCCAAAGCGGTCGGCGCGGTGGATGATCAAGGTGTTGGCGCTCGGTATGTCCAATCCGCTTTCGACAATTGTCGTCGATAGAAGGACGTCGTAGCGCTTTTCATAGAATGCGCTCATGCGATCTTCGACCTGCGTCGGTGACATTTGCCCGTGTGCGGTGACATATTTCACTTCAGGTACTTCAGTCCGCAGATATTCTTCGATCTCGGTAAGATCGGTTATGCGCGGCACGACAAAGAAGCTTTGCCCTCCGCGATAATGCTCGCGCAGCAACGCTTCACGTAGCACTACGGGATCCCATGGCATAACGTAGGTACGCACCGCCAGACGGTCCACAGGGGGCGTCTGAATGACCGACAGCTCGCGCAAGCCAGACATCGCCATTTGCAGCGTGCGCGGGATCGGTGTCGCCGTCAGCGTCAGCATGTGCACGTCGGTCTTCAGCGCTTTCAGCCGCTCCTTATGATTGACGCCGAACCTTTGTTCTTCGTCAACAATGACCAAGCCAAGCCGTTTGAATTCAAGTGACTTTGCAAGAACGGCATGCGTCCCAATCACGATGTCCAAAGCGCCATCCGCCAAGGCTTCACGCGTTTGCGTGGCTTCTGCGGCAGGAACGAGCCGTGAAAGCCGGCCGAGCTTTAACGGCAGGTCACGGAAACGTTCGGCAAAATTCGAATAATGCTGCCGCGCCAACAATGTCGTCGGCGCAATGACCGCGACCTGAAGCCCTGCCATCGCCGCTGCAAAAGCTGCGCGCATGGCGACTTCGGTTTTTCCAAACCCAACATCGCCGCACACGAGCCGATCCATGGGTTTGCCTGCGGACAAATCCTGAAGCACTTCTTCGATGACGCGCAGCTGATCTTCGGTTTCCTCATAAGGGAAACGGTCGACGAAACCGGCATAAGCGGGTCCGTCGACTTCAATGATGGCACCCGGACGAAGCGCGCGTTCAGCGGCAGTCTTGAGCAATTCGCCCGCAATTGCGCGGATGCGTTCTTTCAGCTTCGACTTGCGCCGCTGCCATGCCTCACCGCCCAGCTTGTCGAGCGACACATGCTCGCTGTCGGAGCCATAGCGTGACAGAACATCGATATTCTCAACGGGGACATAAAGCTTGTCTCCGCCGGAATAAGTCAGGGCAACGCAATCATGGGGACTGTTGCCCACGGGTATCGAAATCAGGCCCTCATAACGGCCAATACCGTGGTCCTGATGCACCACCAGATCGCCCGGCGTCAGCGCGGCAAGTTCGGCCATGAAGGCGTCGGCCGATTTACGGCGTTTTTGTCTGCGCACGAGCCGGTCGCCCAGCATATCCTGTTCGCTTAAGACCGCTATGTCCGGCGTGGAAAAGCCATGGTCCAATGGCAACACAACCATTGCAGTCCGTCCGGCCGCCACGCCCAATGCCTGCTGCCAACCGTCGGCATCGACGATGGACGGCGCGCCATGATCGGCCAGCAAACCCTTCAACCGCTCGCGTGCGCCAATGGAATAGCTCGCGATGATGGTTTTGGTCTTTTTGCTGTGCAGCGATTTTAGATGCGCGGCGACGGCTTCGTAGACATTGGCTTTCTGCGTGCGCTCTGGTGCGAAATCGCGCGCTGCGGAGATGCCGAAATCAATGACGCTCGCAGAATCGGGCTGCGCGAATGGTGTAATCAGGTGCGCGGCATTGTCGTCGAAAAGCTGGTCGAGTTCGCCGCTACTTAAATAGAGTATCTCGGGCGGCAAGGGGCGATAGCTGCCGGGTTCGGCGGCCTGCGCCTTCACGCGGTTTTCGTGATAGTCGGTGATGGAATCCAGTCGCGACTGGCCCGCTGCAATCGCGCCGCTGTCGCGAATGACAAGCGCGTCGGCCCCGACATGGTCAAAGATCGTCGCCATGCGTTCTTCGAACAATGGCAGCCAATGGTCCATGCCCGAAAGCCTGCGGCCTTCCGAGACGGCTTGATAAAGCGGGTCGCCCGTTGCGGTCACACCAAAACGTTCGCGGTAGCCGACACGGAAACGCTTGATCGCGTCTTCGTCCATCATGGCTTCAACTGCGGGTAGGATGTCGAAATGTTCGACTTGGTCGATGCTGCGCTGATCGGATGGGTTAAAGCGGCGGATGCTTTCGATTTCGTCGCCGAAGAAATCGAGGCGAAGCCCGACTTCGCTTCCGGCGGGAAACAGGTCGACAATGCTTCCACGGATCGCAAATTCGCCTGCGTCGGCCACGGTATCCACCCGGAAATAGCCATTCGACTGCAGCAATGATGCAAGCCGTTCGCGGCTGATTTCGCGGCCAGCGGCTAAGCGTTCTCCCGTCTGGCGAATGCGGAAGGGCGTGACATATTTTTGGATGACTGCACCGATAGTGGTGACCACCAACTGCTTCTTTTTTGCAGGCTGCTGAAGCGCCTGCAATGTTGACATGCGCTGCGACGTGACCGCAACCGAAGGCGATGCGCGATCATAGGGCAGGCAATCCCATCCGGGCAGAATTAATATCTCAATTTCAGGCGCAAAAAACGGCACAGCGTCGGCTATTGCGCGCATCGCGGCTTCATCAGGCGCAATGTACAGCGTGCGTGCTTTGGCCGCGCGTGTAAGGTCAGCAAGCAGAAGCGGCGCAAAACCCTGCGGCACTGATGCGAGCGTCAGCGCGTTGCGACTGGTTGTGATCCGCTGCAAATCAATCATGGGTTTTGGGTGCTAAGCCCTTCAGGCAGCGTGATGAAATTCAGCTGCATCAGTTGGTCCATCAATGGCCCCGCAAATGCAGGGTCAGGCGGCGCAGTTCCGAGTGCCCACGCCATGATGTCGACATCTTCCTCATCAATCAGGCGTTCGAACCATTCATATTCGACTTCGCCCCATTCGGCTGAACATTGGTCGAAAAATCCGCCAACCATGGCGTCGGCTTCGCGCGTGCCGCGGTGATGTGCGCGGTAATGCAATTTGCGACGATATGGGTCAGCGTCCATGTAACGCATCCTTTATGCTGGTGGCGTGAAATGATTTGCGGGTTATAAGCGGCCCTAGTCATGCGTCCCGATATACTCAATCCGTTATTTGCAGAAGTGCGCGCCATGAAGGGCGTTGGCCCTGGTCTGGCAAAGCCTCTTGAGCGCCTTGGGCTCGAGCGGGTTAAGGATGTGCTGTATCATTTTCCAACCAACTGGACTTATCGCAAGGCGGTTTCCTTGCTGGATGTCGCGGACGTTGGCAGCAACATCATTGTCACCGTAACGGTCATGGACCACCGCAACAGCAACAACGCCCGGGCACCGTTGCGAATATTTGTTGCGGATGTCGCCGGAAACTATCTGACGCTCACTTTTTTTGGCCGAAATGGTGGATGGGCGCGCAAGCAACTGCCTGTTGGCGAAAAACGGATCATTTCGGGCAAGCTCGAACGCTATGGCGACGAATTGCAAATGGTGCACCCTGATCATGTCGTTCCCATCGACAGCGATACGTCGCCCGGCCTTGCCGAGCCTATTTATCCACTCTCGGATGGACTGACGAACAAACGCATGGGCCAGCTTGCGGGGGCCGCATTGCAGGATGTACCCGACTTGCCTGAATGGATTGAGCCAACTCTGGTCGCTGGCCGAAACTGGCCCAACTGGGCCGCGGCGATGGGCACCGTGCATCGCAGGGACGACCAGTCCGTGCGCGACAGGCTGGCTTATGATGAATTGTTCAGCAATCAGCTTGCCATGCGGCTTATCCGCGCGGCGATGGACAAACGTACGGCCGTGCCCGTGGCGGGTGATGGCTCCTTAATCTCTTTGTTGAAGCTGCCATTTGACCTCACGGGCGCACAAAAGCGCGCCATTGCCGAAATTGAGGGCGACTTGGCGCAATCACGGCCCATGTTGCGCTTGCTGCAGGGTGATGTCGGCGCGGGCAAGACAATGGTTGCGTTGATGGCGTTGCTGCGTGCGGTAGAGTCGGGGATGCAGGGGGCAATGTTGGCGCCAACCGAAATTCTTGCGCGCCAGCATTATGCCGGCCTTCAAAAGCTGTTGGCGGGCATGCCTGTGAATATTGCAATCCTAACGGGCCGCGAAAAAGGCAGCCTGCGCGAAGCAACGTTGATGGGGCTGGCTGACGGTTCGATTCACATCCTCGTCGGCACCCATGCTATTTTTCAGGAAGCCGTGACCTACAAGTCCCTCGCCGTGGCGGTAATCGACGAGCAGCATCGTTTCGGCGTTTCCCAGCGGCTCATGCTGTCGCGCAAGGGCAGGGGCGTTCCGCATCTGTTGGTCATGACGGCAACGCCCATTCCACGCAGCCTCGCGCTCGCGGCTTATGGCGAAATGGACAGTTCCATCCTTGATGAGCTTCCGCCCGGTCGTACGCCGGTTGAAACACGCGTCATGTCGCAGGACAGGCTTGCTGAATTGATTGATGGCGTTGCGCGCCATCTGGCTGCCGGGAAACAGGCATTCTGGGTATGCCCGTTGGTCGAAGAAAGCGACAAGAGCGATCTTGCCGCCGCAGAGCAACGCGCAGAAATGCTCCGGCTAAGGTTCGGACCGCAGGTTGATGTGGTGCATGGGCGTATGCGTGGCGCGGAAAAAGACGCGGTTATGGAGCGCTTCGTTGCGGGTGAGACACGGTTGCTGGTGGCGACGACGGTTATTGAAGTCGGCGTTGATGTGCCCAATGCCAGCCTGATGGTTATAGAGGCTGCGGATCGTTTCGGCCTCGCGCAATTGCATCAGCTAAGGGGGCGCGTTGGTCGCGGGTCCGAAAAATCGGTCTGTGTGCTGGTGCGCACGACGCAAATTGGGGAGACGGCGCGCGCGCGTCTTGCGCTTATGCGCGAGACCAATGACGGATTTCGTATCGCCGAGGAAGATCTCAAGCTGCGCGGAGCCGGCGAAATGCTGGGAACGCGTCAGTCGGGCGACAGCCCATTTCGCGTTGCCACGCCAGAGCAAGTGCGTGAACTTATTGGCGTTGCAGCTGACGATGCGCGGCTGCTGCTTGAACGCGACGGCGGACTTGATGGCCCGCGAGGGCAGGCTGCCCGTGTGGCTCTCTATCTGTTTGAACGAGATGCCGGTGTGGCGACTTTACGCGGCGGTTAGCGCAGCTTTGGCGAGATGACTTCCAGCAGCCCAAGAAAATTGGGCAAGCGCAACACGCGCTCGAACTGAAAACCGGCCCGCTTGTCAGAAGTCCAGATAACCAGTGCCTCGATTCTGCCAATCTCTGGCAGCCGAAGCTCAACGCGATCCCCGCGTTCGAAGCCGGGGTTATCGTCAATCATGAAGCCATGCGCCGAGATATTGACGATGTGAATGGGCTGGTCGCCGCGCAACTTGCTCTCGGCTATGACTGTGTGGTTCGCGCGGCGACGGGCCGCGATGCGGAAATCCAGATCAGGGTTAGGAACTGCTTGTGCCATGTCGAGCGGCCTCGTGCGGTTATTAAAGTTGAATAATCACCGTACCGCCAAGTTCCAAAGATTTGGTAAAGCCACGCTTAGTAAATTTACCGACGCATTTATCCGAAGCGAATGAGGCCGTGTTTTTTCTTACCAGCAGAAATTTTAACAGGCTCAGCCTGTGCCAAAATCACCGCATTTTCGTCCGTGATAGCCGCGTCGGCAACCCGCGCGCCGCCGCCTTGAATCATTCGGCGCGCTTCTTTTTTTGATGCCACGAAATTCAGCGCGACCAAGGCATCAATCACCGAAATCTCTGTGCTGACGTCGATCGTCGGCAAATCGCCGCCTGACGTTCCCTCTTCAAAGGTTTTTCGCGCGGTTTCAGCCGCGAGCGCAGATGCCTCGGCACCACGGCACAATTCGGTTGCCGCGTTTGCCAGTGCGATCTTGGCGATGTTGATTTCGGAACCTTCCAACGATTCCAAACGTTCGATTTCGTCGAGCGGCAAATCGGTGAAAAGGCGCAAAAACTTGCCGACGTCCCGGTCGTCCGTATTGCGCCAAAACTGCCAATAATCATAATCCGGCAGCTGTTCGCGATTGAGCCAGACCGCGCCAGACACGGACTTGCCCATTTTCGATCCATCGGCTTTGGTGATCAGCGGCGTTGTCAGGCCGAACACCTCTGCACCGTCCATCCGGCGCGCCAATTCCATGCCGTTGATGATATTGCCCCATTGGTCCGATCCACCCATTTGCAAACGGACGCCCATCGTCTTGCTGAGATGGCGGAAGTCATATCCTTGCAAGATCATATAGTTGAATTCGAGGAAGGTCATGGGCTGTTCACGCTCAAGCCGCAGTTTGACCGAATCAAATGTTAGCATCCGGTTTACGGTGAAATGGGTGCCAACCTCTTGCAGCAGCTCAATATATCCAAGCTGACCCAACCAGTCATGGTTGTTGACCATCACGGCATCAGTCGGGCCATCGCCAAAGGTTAAAAATTGCTCAAACGCCGTGCGTATCGACGATATATTGGCTTCGATGGTTTCATCGGTCAGCATCTTGCGGACTTCGTCTTTACCCGTCGGATCACCAATACGCGTCGTGCCGCCGCCCATAACCACGACGGGCTTATGGCCAGCCTGCTGCAATCGACGCAGCAACATGATGGACACCAGATTTCCGACATGAAGCGATGGCGCAGTTGCATCGAAGCCGATATATCCCGGAACAATCTCTTTGGACGCAAGCGCATCAAGCGCCGCCGCGTCGGTTGTTTGGTGGATGTAGCCGCGTGCATCAAGCTGGCGAAGGAGATCAGATTTATAAGCAGTCATAGCGCGTTAGCGCCTAGCATGGAGTTTCGACATTGGCCAATATTTCGATGACGGAAACGGTGCTGCAATGCCATCCACTGAGCGAAAAGGGTTTTGTCGACGCTATAGCCGTGCAGGTTGCGCGTGCGGAAGACGGCGTTGTGCACATAAAATACACGCTGCACGGGCTTATCGACGAGATACATCTTCCTAAAGCTGCGCAACCGGAACGCACGGACGGGCTTTGGAAAGACACATGTTTTGAATTGTTCTGCGGCAGCGCCGATGACGGCAGCTATGTCGAATTCAACTTCGCGCCGTCGGGACAATGGGCGGCATATGCCTTTACAGGATATCGCGAAGGCATGACGGAGCTTGCCTGCGCGCCGCCGCACATAAACTGTAAGGCGGGGGAGGGCATATTCGAAATGACGGTCACAATGGACCTACCCGAATCTTTGCGCACGGTGGATGCAATGGCCGGTTTAAGTGCCGTTATCGCGGACAAGCACGGTCGCATCGCTTATTGGGCGCTCGCGCACCCACCGGGGAATGCGGATTTTCATCATAAGGATTGCTTTGCCCTGCAACTGGAGGCACGAAGCGCGGCATGAAATTTGGAATTGATCGCCTCCTGACGGAGCCAGAACTTCGCAAGCCATTGGCGGGTAAACGTGTCGCGTTACTGGCCCATCCAGCATCGGTGACAGCAGACCTGACGCACGCACTGGATGCACTGGCGGCGCTCGACGATGTCAATGTGACCTCCGCCTTTGGTCCCCAACATGGCCTTCGGGGTGACAAGCAAGATAATATGATGGAGTCACCCGACTTCACCGACCCTGTGCTCGGGATCCCGATATTCAGCCTCTATGGCGAAGTGCGGCGCCCTTCCGTCGAGTCGATGGAGACCTTTGATGTCATCCTGATCGACCTGCAGGATCTGGGCTGCCGGATTTATACGTTTATTACGACGCTGCTTTATGTGCTTGAGGCATCGGCCGCGCATGGCAAAGCGGTTTGGGTGTTGGATCGCCCGAACCCTGCCGGCCGCCCCGTAGAAGGACTGACGCTGGAAAAGGGTTGGGAGAGCTTTGTTGGCGCGGGCCCAATGCCCATGCGGCACGGCATGACTTTGGGTGAGATCGGGCGTTGGTTTATCGATCATTACAAGATCGACGTCGATTACCGCGTAATTGAAATGGCTGGCTATGAACCTGACGCAGCACCCGGACATGGCTGGCCTGCCGATCGGATATGGATCAACCCAAGCCCCAACGCACCAAACATCAACATGGCGCGTGCCTATGCGGGTACCGTGCTGCTGGAAGGGGCAACATTGTCAGAGGGCAGGGGAACGACCCGTCCGCTCGAAATATTTGGCGCGCCTGACATCAACGCGCGTGACGTTATCGCCGAAATGCAGGCCTTTGCGCCGCAATGGCTGAATGGTTGCACGCTTCGGGAAATTTGGTTCGAACCGACATTTCACAAGCATGTACATCAACTGTGTCATGGTGTGCACATCCACGCAGAAGGTCCATCATATGACCATGCCGCGTTTCAACCATGGCGGATCCAGGCATTGGCATTCAAGGCCATCCGGCGGCTCTATCCCGAATATGATTTGTGGCGCGACTTCCCATATGAATATGAATTCGGAAAGCTCGCCATTGACGTGATCAACGGCGGCCCTGCATTGCGTGAATGGGTTGATGCACCCGACAGCACGCCCGAGCAACTGGACGCAATGACGTTAGCTGATGAAAAGGATTGGCTTCAGAAACGCGTGCAATATCTGCTATATTAGTGGCCGTGCTTCCGGCTTAACTCGCGCATAGCGTCATCGAGACCTTCGAGCGTCAGCGGGTACATCCGATCATTCATCAATTCCTTGATGATTTTGGTGGATTGCGAATAACCCCATTGTTTTTCGGGCACGGGGTTAAGCCAGACCGTGGCGGGATAGGTGTTCGTAATCCGGTTCATCCAGACAGCGCCTGACTCTTCATTGAAATGCTCCACCGAACCACCGGGATGCGTTATTTCATAGGGACTCATCGATGCATCGCCGACCATGACCACTTTATAGTCATGCGGGAATTTGTGCAGAAGGTCCCACATCGGCGTGCGTTCACTGAACCGGCGCTTATTGTCTTTCCAAACGCCTTCATATGGGCAGTTGTGGAAATAGAAAAATTCCAGGTTTTTGAACTCACTCGTGGCCGCACTGAAGAGCTCTTCGCAAAGCTTGATAAACGGATCCATCGACCCGCCGACGTCTAGCATCAGCAACACCTTGATCGCGTTACGGCGTTCGGGGCGCATTTGAATGTCCAACCAGCCTTTGCGCGCTGTGCCATTGATTGTGCCGTCAATATCGAGCTCTTCCACCGCGCCATCGCGGGCAAAGCGGCGCAGCCGGCGCATTGCGATCTTGATGTTGCGGGTGCCAAGCTCACGCGTGTTGTCGAGATTCTGAAATTCGCGCTTGTCCCAAACCTTTACGGCACGCTTGTGCTTGGATTCGCCGCCAATACGAACGCCTTCGGGATTATAGCCCGAATTGCCATAAGGTGAGGTGCCGCCGGTTCCGACCCATTTGTTGCCGCCTTCGTGGCGCTTTTCTTGCTCCTCGAGCCGCTTTTTCAGCGTCTCCATAAGCTCGTCCCAGCTGCCCATTTTTTCGATCTTCGCCATTTCCTCTGGCGACAGATATTTTTCGGCAATCGCTTTCAACCAATCGGCGGGCACATCGACGTCGTTTTGGCCATATTCTGTAAATATGCCTTTGAAAACCTTGCCAAATACTTGGTCGAAACGGTCCAAAAGCGCTTCGTCCTTCACCAAAGTGGCGCGGGCCAAATAATAAAATTCCTCGGGGCTCTGGTCGATAACATCGGCATCCAAAGCGGCGAGCAGGGCAAGATGCTCCTTCAACGAAGCGGATATACCGGCGGACCGCAACTCTTCCATGAATGAGAAAAACACCGGCAGGCTCCTGTTTAAATGACCAGCTAAAGCTTTTGGCTGTTTCGAAACGCGCCGTCAACAACCCGCGGTTAACTCCATGATAACCATATAGGGGTAGGCCCCGTTACAAACGACAGAACAAGGTGCCAATCCCATGAAAGTGGAAAAAGTTGCATTGAGCGAAAACCACTGGATCCACGAAACCGCGAAGATATGCGGAGAGGTCACCGTTGGCTGTGCCGAAGCTGCAGGTGTGCTCGAACAGGCGCTGCAATCCGCAGACTGGCTCAAGGCAAGGCATGGCGAGATGACCGAGCTGACGCAGGCACTTGATGCCGACATTGCGGAGGTGGCGCAGGCGACTCGAGATGCACGGATTTTGGCTGAAGCCGCAGTCACAAAGTTGATGACGGGGCATGAAACCGTTCAGCTATCATTGGCGAGCTTTTCGGAACTCATCAGTCTTATCATGAGCCTTGGTTCGCATATCACGGGATTTGCGACCGCGATGGAACAAGTGAAGCGCGTATCGGAATCGATTGATTCGATTGCGCGCACGACCAACATGCTGGCGCTCAACGCCGCGATTGAGGCGGAAAAGGCCGGGGCCGCCGGGCAGACGTTCGCCGTCGTGGCAGCTGAAGTCAAAAAGCTGGCGCGTGATACGCGGCATGCTGCGGTGGAAATAACCGAAACGGTGAACTCGCTTTCGGATGAAGCCGCGAAATTTGTAGAGCAAATTGAGGACGGCGTATCGACAAGCGGCGCGGCGCAAGAGCAGTTTTCGAGCCTTCAGGAGCTCATTTATGGCGTGAGCGATGCCGTTACCAAAGTCGGTGATCACAACCGTGAGATTGCAGACAGCACCGCACAAATTCACCGTGGATTGGTGGATTCGCAAAATGTTCGTGATGCGGTCGAAGGCGCCAATGGCGAAATGTTTGCGGCTGTTGTGCGCGCGCATAGCCAGATCGGTGGTCTGGAAATGCAGGCAAACAAGATGTTTGACCATATTGTGCACAGCGGTTTGTCAAAGCGCGATAGCGAATTTGTCGAGCTTGCCCGCCAAAAGGCCGAAGAAGTGAAAGCATTGACCGAGGCCGCAATCGCAGATGGTACGCTGACGTTAGAGGCGTTGTTTGATACCGATCTGCGCCCCATCGAAGGCAGCAATCCGCCGCGGTTTACATCGAAGCTGACATCATGGGCGGAACAAAATTGGCAGCCATTTATTGAAGCCGTCAAAGACAGCAATCCCGACGAAATAACGTCGGTGGTATGCAGCAGCCTTAAAGGCTTCTTACCCGTACAGTTGAAAGAACTCTCGCGCGCGCCAACGGGCGATATCGCGCATGACACGAAATATTGCCGCAACGGCCGCGTCATTCAGGACCCGGTGGATATCCCTGCGAAAACAAGCGAGCAGGACTATATGATGGCCGTATTTCGCCACGAAGGCGACGGCCACTCATACAAGGTCATGCGTAACGTATATGTCCCACTGCGCATAAATGGACGCCGTTGGGGCGATTTTGAAATCGCTTATAGCATCTAAATAAGGTGCAGCTTAGCTATTGGGACGCCGTGCCATAAAGGCCAGTCGTTCAAACAGCATCACGTCCTGCTCATTCTTAAGCAGCGCGCCGTGAAGTGGCGGAATGGCCTTCGTTGGGTCGCGTGACTGCAGAACATCAAGTGGCATGTCTTCGTGCAGCAACAGCTTTAGCCAATCGAGCAATTCGCTTGTGCTTGGCTTTTTCTTAAGGCCTGGGACATCCCGAACTTCGTAAAAAATGTCCATGGCCTTCGACACCAGCATTTTTTGGATACCGGGGAAGTGGACATCAATGATGGACTGCATTGTCGCGCGGTCAGGGAATTTGATGTAATGGAAGAAACAACGGCGCAGAAACGCGTCGGGCAGTTCTTTTTCATTGTTCGAGGTAATGATGACGATCGGGCGCTCGACCGCTTTTACGGTTTCCTGCGTTTCATACACAAAGAATTCCATGCGATCGAGTTCCTGAAGCAAGTCGTTCGGAAACTCGATGTCGGCCTTGTCGATTTCGTCGATCAAAAGAACGGGCAACTGAGGCGCGGTGAACGCTTCCCAAAGCTTGCCCTTCTTGATGTAATTTTTGATGTCATGAACGCGCTCATCGCCCAATTGGCTGTCGCGCAAACGGGCAACGGCGTCATATTCATACAGGCCCTGATGCGCCTTGGTCGTGGATTTGATGTTCCATTCAATCAACGGCGCATTGAGTGCGGTCGCGATTTCCTGCGCCAGCACAGTTTTGCCGGTGCCGGGTTCGCCTTTGACGAGAAGCGGGCGGCGTAACCGCGTGGCTGCGTTTACGGCAACTTTCAGATCATCAGTTGCGACGTAATTATCAGTGCCTTCAAAGCGCATGGACGAACCCCGTTTGTTAATCGAACGATTAATTCGTTAAGTGGGCCCACCGCGTTATGCAATATAATAGTTTGCGCCCGTGGGTAGGGACAAGTGGCGCGCATTTCGTTTCGCAACGTCGGCCGCGACGGATTGCCCAAATATTATTTCCGACATGGCTACCGGAAACCCGCACATAAGGGCAGGGATCCGGTCCATAACCTCAACCGTTCAGAGATATAAAAGCGGCAGACCGTTACTTATTGGTCAAGGAAGCTGCGCATTTTGCGGCTGCGGCTTGGGTGCTTCAGCTTGCGGAGCGCTTTTGCCTCGATCTGACGAATACGCTCGCGCGTAACGCTGAACTGTTGACCAACTTCTTCCAATGTATGGTCGGTGTTCATGCCGATACCAAAACGCATGCGCAGCACGCGCTCTTCGCGCGGTGTCAGCGACGCCAGAACGCGGGTCACGGTTTCCTTCAAGTTCGCCTGAATGGCGGCATCGACAGGAATGATCGCGTTTTTGTCTTCGATGAAGTCGCCAAGATGGCTGTCTTCCTCGTCGCCAATTGGCGTTTCGAGTGAGATCGGCTCCTTCGCGATCTTCATGACCTTGCGCACTTTTTCCAGCGGCATGGAAAGGCGCTCGGCCATTTCCTCTGGCGTCGGTTCGCGGCCTTGTTCGTGCAAGAACTGACGGCTTGTCCGCACCAGCTTGTTGATCGTTTCGATCATATGCACTGGAATACGGATAGTACGGGCTTGGTCCGCAATCGAACGCGTAATCGCCTGACGAATCCACCATGTCGCATAGGTGCTGAACTTGTAACCACGGCGATATTCAAATTTATCGACCGCTTTCATGAGGCCGATATTGCCTTCTTGAATGAGATCAAGGAACTGAAGGCCGCGGTTGGTGTATTTCTTCGCGATGGAAATAACGAGGCGCAGATTGGCCTCAACCATTTCTTTCTTCGCAATGCGCGCTTCGCGCTCGCCCTTTTGCACCATGTTGACGATGCGGCGGAATTCGCCGAGCGACATGCCGGTATTCGCGGCAATGTCCGCTATTTCGCTGCGAATGCGCTCAACGCCTTCGGCTTCGTTCGTCGCAAAAGCCGTCCATTTTTTGTCGAGGTTGGAAACATCGGTCAGCCAATTTTCGTCGAGCTCATGGCCCATATAGCTGTCGAGGAACGCCTTGCGCGGAACTTTATGACGCTCGGCCAAGCGCAGCATTTGGCCACCAAGCGCGGTCAAACGGCGGTTGAACGAGTATAATTGGTCGACCAGATATTCGATTTTGTTCGCGTGAAACTGAACGCTTTCGACTTCCGCTGTCAACTCTTCACGTAATTTGTGATACTTATTTTCGGAAGCTGAGGAAAACTCTTCGCCGGCGTTCAAAGCGCGCATCCGCTCAAGCTGAATGTTCGAGAATTTCTTGAACAATGATGCGATCTTGGCAAAACGCTCCAAAGCCGCTGGCTTCAACGCCTCTTCCATCTGCGCGAGGCTGAGCGTGTTGTCTTCTTCCTCTTCTTCAACCGGGCGTGAACGCCGCTCGGTCAAATCATCGTCATCGTCACTCGCCGATTCTGGCTCTTCGTCGACTTCGTCTTCTTCTTTGTAAGAAACCCCAGCGGTTTTTTCGCTGATTTCTCCGTCGCCTTCTTCTTCCTCGTCGTCGGTCAGCGTTTCGGGCGCCTTCGACAGCATGGCGTCAAGATCAAGGATCTCGCGCAGCTGCATTTCACCGTCGTTAAGTGCGTTCGACCAGTCAATAATCGCGTGGAAGGTTATTGGGCTCTCGCAGAGGCCGAGGATCATCGTGTCGCGACCGGACTCAATCCGCTTTGCAATGGCGATTTCGCCTTCGCGGGACAGCAATTCAACCGCGCCCATTTCGCGCAAATACATGCGCACGGGGTCATCGGTACGTTCGCCCGTACCCGTTTTCTTGACAGTGCTGGTCAGCGAGCGCGGGTCATTTTCCGAGATGTTGTCGACGGTTTCGACTTCTTCCTCTTCCTGCTCGTCCTCGCCATCTTCACCGGCTTCGTCATTTTCTACGATCTGCACGCCCATGTCGTTGATGGCGGACATCACGTCTTCGATCTGTTCGGAAGACATCTGATCCTGCGGCAAGGCAGCATTTAATTCGTCATAGGTCAGGAAACCGCGGCGCTTTGCCTTGGCTAACAGTTTTTTGATGGTCGCATCATTCAGGTCAATCAGCGGTGCATCGCCATTTTCGACCATATCGTCTTCATTCTCATTTACGCGACTTGCCAAAATAATTCCCCGATACTGTCATAAATCGTCCGCATCTCGTCTGAAAAATGCGATGATACGATCGTCAAATGCCTTCTTTTCGTGACGTAACCTTTGCTGTTCGGCAAAAGTTTCTTCCGTCATCTCTAAACTCGCCAACCGTGTAGCGCGTTCCAGTGCTTCTTCGAGCGCGGGACGCTGCTTCATCAGCCTGATTGCTTCACCCAAATCTTTTGAAACGCTGGATAATCCGTCGCCCCCCGAACCGAACTCCCCACGATTGAAGGCAAAGACCTTACCATTGCTGTGGAGGAGCGTCGATGCGACATTATACAACTTCTCGTCCAATATGGTAATTAGGCCGTCGGTATCAAGCGATTCTTTGGCAAAAGATTCATTCAGCATGATGTTGAGCAAAGCGGCGTGATTCGGGTCGG
>NZ_JBIIMC010000003.1:0-137798 GCF_044338195.1 Sphingorhabdus sp.
TTGTGGTGGGGATATCGGACATTTTGACCCTCAACAATATGCCGCGCGTGGGCGGGGGGCATAGGTGGTCCATTGCCCTCGAAAACTGGCTTGATCGGGAGCGTGATCAGCTACCTTTGTGGTTGCCGGTTGGCATAGGCATCGGGATCGTCATTTGGCAATTTGGTGGAGCTTCGGCGGCCCCGGGATTATTGTTACTGGCCATTGCGGTTGGGCTGTTTGCATTACTGGCTAAATCGCATAGCCGCAGCCGTCAGTTTCTTGGAATCGCGGCGGCCACTATTTTGCTTGGCTTTGGGCTCATTAGCCTGAAGTCGGCGGTCGTCGACAAACCCGTGCTGGGTAAGATTTGGATCGGCGATTTTTATGGGCGGATTGAAGCCGTCGAGAATCTCACGGCGCGCGAGGTTGTTCGCCTACGCCTTGCGACGGATGGGCAGGGTGAATTGCCTCCGGTCGTCCGGATAAATCTTACGCCCGAACAATATCAATCAACATTTCAAGTGGGCGCGGTCATTCGGTTGCGGGCGAGATTGATGCCACCTGCTGGGCCAACCTTGCCGGGAGGATATGATTTTGCGCGCCGGGCATGGTTTCAGCAGATCGGCGCAACCGGGTCTGCATTGGGACCTGTGATCTTGATTGAGCCCGCAAAATCCAATGCGATGTTGTCGGCAAAGCGGGAGCAACTCACGCAGCATATTTTGACGTCGATGCCGCCTGATGCCGGCGCGATTGGCGCGGCGCTTGTGACGGGGGATCAGGGGCACATAAGCGAGGCCGATGCGCAAGCGATGCGGGACAGCGGATTGGCGCATCTCTTGTCGATCAGCGGGCTTCATGTGACGGCGGTTGTTGGATTTATCTTTATCGCGGTCAGCCGGTTGCTGTCATTGTCGTCATGGCTGGCCTTGCGGATTTCGGTGCCCATCTGTGCGGCGGCGGCGGCCGCATTGGGGGCGGTGGCTTATACCCTTTTAACCGGTGCGGAAGTGCCGACGATACGTTCCTGCATTGCCGCGCTTCTGGTGCTTGTCGCACTGGCGTTGGGCAGGGACGCGCTCACCCTGCGTTTGGTCGTATTTGGCGCGTTGATTGTGCTGCTATTCTGGCCTGAGGCATTGGCCGGACCCAGTTTTCAACTCAGCTTCGCGGCCGTGGCCACGATTGTCATCGTTCACGAACTGCCGTTGGTGAAGCGCTTTGCCGAAAGGCGGGACGAGCCGATGATATATCGATTTGCACGGGGTGTTGTCTCACTGGTGCTGACCGGGCTTGCCATCGAAATAATCTTGGCCCCGATCGCGTTGTTTCATTTTCATAAGACAGGGCTTTATGGCGCTTTCGCCAATGTCGTCGCGATACCCATGACGACCTTCGTGATTATGCCGTTGGAGGCTTTGGCACTTGCTTTCGATTTGGTCGGGCTTGGCCTGCCATTCTGGTGGCTGGCCGGACAAGGGATTTCAGCGATATTGGCGTTGGCACATTTTGTAAGTGGCTTACCCGGCGCGGTTTCAATGATGCCTGAAATGCCAATTTGGTCTTATGCGGCGTTCTGGGCGGGGGCATTGCTTTTTGGCTTGCTGCAAACGCATCTGCGTTATGTCGGGATCCCGATTTTCCTGATCGGCATATCTGGAATGATATTGGCGCCACGGCCTGATATATTGGTCACCGGTGATGGAAAACATCTTGCACTCGTCACCGCCGATGGAAAACTCTCACTATTGCGCGGAAAGGCAGGCGACTTTGTTCGGGATATGATCTCCGAAAAAGCGGGAAGTAATGCGGTTGCCACACCGATAGTAGAATGGCCGGGGGCAAGGTGCACATCCGACAACTGCATTATAACTATGGCCGCGCCAAACCGGACCTGGACCATATTGGCAACGCGAACTTCCTATCCAGTCCCAGCCATGGAAATGGCCGCGGCCTGCAGGCGCGTTGACATCGTCATCAGCGACCGATGGTTACCGCAAAGCTGCCGGCCCAAATGGATTAAAGCAGACCGGGGACTGTTAGAGCAGACCGGCGGACTTGCAATCTATTTGGCCGAACAGCGCGTGATAACCGCCAACGAGAATCGCGCGCATATGCCATGGGTTCAGGCCGCCAAAGCTGCGCAGCAGAACGCAGATTTACATCAATGATATCTGCGCAATAGGCCCGCTAGCTTACCTTGAACCTCAACCTCATGCTGCGCATAATATTGTGGCTCATATGTGCTATTGGCCGGATCCAAACGGATTCGCTGACCTTCGCGGCGCAGATATTTCAACGTCGCTTCTTCGCCATGAACCAATGCCACAACAATCTCACCATCGCGTGCGGTCGTGGCTTTACGGATGAGCGCGTAGTCACCATCCAAAATCCCGGCCTCGATCATCGAGTCGCCGGAAACTTCGAGCGCATAATGCTCACCAGCGCCCAACAGCGCCATGGGGACGGACAAGGAACTTTGGCCTTCCAACGCTTCAATCGGAACACCGGCAGCGATTTTGCCATGCAGCGGGATTTCCATGACGTCGTTCGCAGCCACCGGCAAATGCACCTGCGCCTTGCTGCTGGCAACGGCGGGGGTAAGCTTGGTCACATTATCGCTGCGCAAGTTGCCGCCGTCAGGTAGCTTCATCACTTCGAGTGCGCGCGCGCGATTGGCAAGACGGCGGATAAAGCCGCGTTCTTCCAACGCACCAATCAACCGATGCACGCCTGACTTGCTTTTCAAATCCAGCGCTTCCTTCATTTCTTCGAATGAGGGGGAAATACCGCTTTCATCAAGTCGCTGGTTAATGAACACTAGCAGTTCATGCTGTTTGGCTGTGAGCATATTCAGGGTTCCATCATGTTGAACATGAGAAGAACGATTAGAGAACAAATGCGGTTAAGTCAAGAACATTTGTGCGCAGTCAACGCGTCGCGGTCAGAACAACCGATGATATTGAACAACCGCCCCCGCAGGCGTGGCAGGTGCATTTATATCGCGAATAATCAGCGCGTTGCTGTGCGATAGCGGGGAGACCAAGCCGCTGTCCCGCGAGGTAAAAGCTGTGATGGCACCGCCTTCGATCTTGCCTCGCACATATTCTGCCCTGCTTCCGCCCGGAAGCAATGCGTTGTCGGCCTTTGCCTCAAAGATTTCGGGGAGCGGCGACAGGCTCCCCGCCATATGCCGTATCAACGGCAGCAGGAACAGAAACGCCGTTACAAATGCCGAAGTTGGATTGCCGGGCAGACCCAGCACTATTGTGTTGCCAATCTTTCCCGCCATGACGGGTTTGCCGGGGCGCATCGCGACCTTCCAAAAATCCATATCTGCGCCAATATTGCGCAATGCAGCCTGGACCAAATCATGGTCGCCCACCGAAGCGCCGCCCGTGGTGACGATGATATCGGTTGTGGATGCGAGCGCGCTCAACCTTGTCTCCAGTTCATTCAACCGGTCGGGAATTATGCCCGCATCGGTGATTTTACATGGCAGGTTTGATAGCATCGCATGCAGCATCGTGCTGTTTGATGATGGTATCTGCGCCGAACTGCATTGTATGCCCGCAGGCAGAAGCTCGTCTCCTGTCGCGACAATCGTTACATGCGGCCAGCGGCCAACTTGAACGGTGCCATGGCCAGCCATAGCCGCCAGCGCGCAAGGCCCAGCCTCCAGCATAGTGCCTTTTGCAAGAACGGTATCGCCGCACGAAAAATCGCCACCCGCCGTGCGAATATGCATGCCCGGTGCAAGCGCATCCTTCACTGTAGCCATAAGGGTGTCGCCGTCACGCGAAGCGTCTTCCTGAATTAAAATAGTATCCGCACCAGCGGGGACATGTGCACCCGTAAAGATGCGCACGGCTTGGTTACGCTCCAAAACGCCCGCAAAGGGTCGCCCTGCCGCGCTTTCACCGATAACGTGCCAAGGCCCGGGAAACGCAGCGGATGATAACGCATATCCATCCATTGCAGAGAGATCGGCCGCGGGTTGTGTGCGTTTCGCATCGAGCGGTCCGTGCAGATAATGCCGCGCAGCCTTGGTAAGTTCCAGTTCGACCGACGGCAGCGGTGAAGCCAGCGCCAACAATCGCGCCTGCGCTTCGGCGACCGAAATCATGCGTGCCAATCGCCCGATTTGCCGCCCGTTTTGGACAGCAACCGGATGTCGGAAATCACCATCGACTTATCGAGCGCCTTTGCCATGTCGTAGAGTGTGAGCAAGGCAACCGACACAGCGGTCAAAGCCTCCATCTCGACACCCGTCGGACCATTCAAACGCACCCGCGCCTCTGCGCGAATGCCATGGTCTTCAAATTCAAACGCGATGGCAATTTTGGACAGCATGAGCGGGTGGCAAAGCGGGATGAGTTCGCTCGTCTTTTTGGCGGCCATGATACCGGCAATCCGCGCCGTCCCCAACACATCGCCTTTTTTGATATTGCCCGCGCGCACGGCCTCAAGCGCTTCTGCGGACATCGTGATGCGCCCTTCGGCAACGGCTTCTCTGGCCGTATCCGCTTTGGCCGACACATCGACCATATGCGCAGCGCCATCGGCACCCAGATGCGTGAGATCAGCCATGTCCGGTCAATAACCGTTGTGTGGCAAGTTGAACGTCTGCGTTGCGCATCAGGCTTTCGCCGACGAGGAAGGTGTTGACCCCAGATGTGGCCATCCGTTGGCAATCGGCATGCGTCGAAATGCCGCTTTCGCAGACCAGCAATATGTCGGCAGGCGCATATTTTGCCAAACGCTCAGTCGTCGCCAGATCGACGTCAAATGTCTTTAAATTGCGGTTGTTCACGCCGACCAATTTTGATTTCAGATGCGTGAGCGCACGGTCCAATTCGGCCTCATCATGCACTTCCACAAGGACATCCAGCCCCTCAGCAAAAGCCGCATCTTCGATTTCGACCATAGCAACATCATCCAATGCCGCGACGATAATCAGTATGGCATCCCCGCCCATTTGGCGCGCTTCGGCGCACTGCCATGGATCGACCATGAAATCCTTTCGGATGACGGGCAGGTCGCAGGCGTTGCGCGCAGCGATGAGATAATCCTCATGCCCCTGAAAATACGGCGCGTCGGTTAATACGGACAAGCAAGCCGCGCCACCCGCCTGATAGGCCTTTGCATGGGCTGCTGGATCGAAATCTGCGCGGATGAGGCCTTTTGACGGGCTGGCTTTTTTGATTTCCGCAATCAGCGCAAAGCCAGATGCGCTTTTGGAACGCAGCGCCGCTTCGAAGCCACGCGGTGGCGACGGGGCAGGCCAATGCGACAAGCCCTTAGGCTTTCGCTCTGCCACTTCTGTGCGCTTGGTCGCGCAGATTTCTGCAAGCTTGTCGGTCATCAATATTTCACCCAACAGTCTAGCAACGCATTGGCAAGACCCTTGTCGATTGCCTCTGCGGCCTCTTCAACCCCATCGGGCATGGTTTCAACTACGCCGGCGACCAACAAGGCCTCTGCGGCATTGAACAGGACGGCGTCACGATACGCGCCATGTTCGCCCAGCAACAACTTGCGCAGCTCAGCGGCATTATGCTGCGCATCGCCGCCGCGAATGGCGTCGACAGGGTGCACAGGTAGGCCAGCATCAGCGGCAGTAGTACGTTGGAAACGAACACCTTCGGGTTCGACCACCGCAACTTCGTTACCGCCGGCCAAACTTAATTCGTCAAGACCTTCATCGCCCGAAATGATCCGCGAATGTTCGGTACCAAGGTGATGAAGCGCTTCGGCATACACAGGGACATAGGCAGGCCGTGCAATACCAATCAGCTGGCGCTTTACGCGTGCCGGGTTGGCAAGCGGGCCCATCAGATTGAAAATCGTGCGTTGCCCAATGCGTTGGCGGATCGGTTGGATCCGCTTCATTGCGGGATGGTGGTTGGCCGCGAACAAAAAGCAAATGCCCAAGTCTTTCAGCGTCTCTTCGGCCATGCGTCCGGCGCGTTCCATGTCGAGGCCGAGGGCTTCGAGCGTATCTGCCGCACCCGCCTTTGATGACGCAGCGCGATTGCCATGTTTCGCAACAGGAACCTCGCACGCTGCCACCACGATCGAAACTGCGGTCGAAACATTAAGCGTATGATGCCCGTCACCACCCGTGCCACAGACATCGATAGCACCTTCGGGTGCATCAATGGGGATCAGCCGGTCGCGCATCGCTTGCGCAGCGGCGGCGATTTCCACCATCGTCTCGCCGCGCGCGGTGAGCGCAACGAGGAAAGCCTGTATTTCATCTTCAGAGGCGCGTGCATCAAGGATGTCCGCAAAGGCCTGTGCGGCCTCGTCATGGCCAAACAGATGCTGCGGGTCGGGCAGGGGGCCAAAGGCGTTCATGCTCTGTCCTTCACGGCCATACCGGCAATGCGCATGAAATTGGCCAGCATCGCGTGACCATGTTCGGTGGCAATGCTTTCAGGGTGGAATTGAACGCTATGGATAGGCAGCGTGGCGTGGCGAAAGCCCATGACATGGCCGTCATCGCTGGTCGCATTCACGACAAGGCTCGGCGGCACATTTTCGACGATGAGCGAATGATAGCGCGTTGCCTGAAACGGAGACGGCAGGCCTTCGAACAATCCGGTCTCGTCATGTGTGACCGGCGACGTTTTGCCGTGCATTAACCCGCCGCGTGCAACTTTGCCGCCGAAATGCTGCCCAATGGTCTGGTGGCCCAAACAAACGCCCAGCAATGGCTTTCCAGCCTCTGCGCACGCCGCGACGAGCTCAAGGCTCACACCCGCTTCATTCGGCGTTTTTGGCCCGGGTGATATGAGAAAAGCCTGTGCACCCGTCGACAGTGCCTGTCCGGCGGACATATCGTCATTACGGACGACCTCAACCTCAGCGCCAAGCTCCATCAGATAATGGACGAGGTTCCAGGTGAAGCTGTCATAATTGTCGATGACGAGGATCATTGTTTAAGCCCTACATCCGCCGAAACGCGGTCCTTTACGATTGCGAGTACATTGTCTTGAACATCGCCCAGCAATCTTTCGCCCCACCATTGAAAATAGCCAACCAGCCTTACTTTCATGCGGTAGTGCGTTGTTAAAACCAGCCGCGTACGCTCGGAACCAATCGGCTCAAGGCGGTAGCTTCCTGACGCGATATTCAGGAAAGGACCAGCCGGAGAAATGTGCCGGTCTGTGTATTCCTGAATGGAGGTGTCGGGAAAGGCAAATGCCCAGGTCATTCCGCGGTTGGGAACCACAGACTGAACGACCTCTTCAAAGCGCGCGGATTTGCCCCATAGGGCTTTGCGCACGGTTCTATCGGATTCACGCGTAAGAATCGCCTCGGTTGGCCGAGGAATGCCGACGATATCATGGGTGAAATTCGCTTTGCCTTCGTCCGCGCGAATATCGCGAATGCTGGCAAGATAAGGCCAAATATTTTTTGGAGACGCATCGATTATAATGGAACGTTCCACGCTGGCATTGGTCCAATGGACCGGCCACATTTGATCCCAAATCATCAACAGCAGGGGCAGCAACAACCAGCTAGAAGCGTAAAATCTGTGCTGATGTCGTTTGGCATGTCGCCGCCGCCGCCGTGCGTTCAGATACTGAACCAATCCGCCAGCTATAGCCGCAGGTATCCAGATCGGAATAATCAGCACAAGGCAAACCGCGCCTTCTTCAAAAGCCGCAACCGCAATTCCCGTGATGGTTAGAAAAAATAATGTTGGCCAGAAAAAACAGCCCATGGGTGAGCGTAATCCGGACGGATCAACATATTGCGTGACGAGGCCACCCAGAGCGGCAGGGATAGCTAAGAGCGCGGTCAGCGTCGTAATCTGGGGGCTTTCTTCTGGGCCGTAAAACAGGAAGAGCATGGCCGTGATCAGAATACCAATCAGCGTAAGCGTAACACGCGTCCCAGAGGTTTCCTCGACTGTCATGACCGCACAGCTCTCATTGGCCAAATCCCGCCTCGCCAGCGACCCTGACCGCCTCACGCGCCGCCGCAATCAGCGCGCCCGCTTTTGCCTCGCACTCGCGCTGTTCATATTCCGGATTGCTGTCGGCGACGATGCCGGCACCAGCCTGAACATGCATCATGCCGTCTTTAACAACGGCGGTGCGCAAAACGATGCAGCTGTCCATGTCGCCATTGGGCGAAAAATAACCGACACCGCCCGCATAGGCGCCGCGGGTTTCTGGTTCGAGTTCGGCAATGATTTCGCAGGCGCGCACTTTAGGCGCACCTGAAACAGTGCCAGCGGGAAAGCCTGCGAACAAAGCGTCGATGGCGTCCTTATCGTCAGCAAGCTCTCCAACAACGTTGGATACGATATGCATCACATGGCTGTAAAATTCGACCATATAGCTGTCTGTTACGGTAACGGTGCCGCCTTTTGTCACGCGGCCAACATCGTTTCTGCCCAAATCCAACAGCATCAGATGTTCCGCGCGTTCCTTGGGATCAGCCAATAATGAGGCACGGTTTTCAGCGTCTTCGATGCTGCTTTTGCCGCGCGGGCGCGTTCCGGCGATCGGCCGAATGGTCACTTCTCCGCCGCGCGCGCGGACCAATATCTCGGGACTGGAACCGATCAGCGCAAAGCCGGGAAGATCAATGAAGTATAGAAAAGGCGATGGATTAATCCGGCGCAATGCGCGGTATAAATGCACAGGCGGCAGATCAAAGGGTGCAGTGAAACGCTGGGCAAGCACAACCTGGAATATATCGCCTGCCTCAATATAGTCTTTGGCCGACGCAACCATCTCGGCATAGCGGCCCGCGGGCAATACGGGCGTGAGCTTGAGTTCGCGTTCTTCGGATACGGACACCGCGCCAGCCGAAGGCACTTGCCCAAGGTTCAATAACCGCTCTGTCTCATCGAGGCGCTCATTCGCCAACGCCACTGCCTGCGCATCATGTAGGCCGGTCCAAACTGGCGAGACGAGGAACATTTCGTCTTTGAGCCGGTCGAACACCAATATGACGGTTGGCCGGACGAACAGCATATCAGGCAGCTCAAGCGCCGATTGCGGTGCCCGCGGCAGCTTTTCAACGAGGCCAATTGTCTCGTAACCGAAATAGCCAACCAAGCAGGCGAGGGCGGGGGGCAGTTCTTCGGGAACATCCATCCGGCAGTCAGCCGCGAGTGCCCGTAACGCATCCAATGATGGCAGAGGAGAAGGCGCGAAAGCGTCCCTGTCGGTCATCCAATGCCGGTTGATTTCCGCTTTATCGCCAGCCGCCCGAAACACCAGATCGGGAGCGATACCAATCAGGCTATGCCGTCCGCGCGTTTCGCCGCCTTCGACCGATTCCAGAATGAAATCACCGCGCTCGGGTACAAACAGCTTTAGCGCAGCTGACACCGGCGTTTCGGTATCAGCAATGCGCTTGCGCCAAATGAGTTCGGGTTTAGTTGCCGTCACGGTTGGTTAGGCGAGCGCGCACTTCTGCGATCCCGTCGTCGTTCTTTTCAACACCGGCATCCTTCGATGCAGCAACGATCAGCTGTGCAGCATATTCCTGCTGCAATATACCCGTAAGTTCCTGCTTGCGGGCAGCCAGGAGGGCGGCGTTGCCGCTGGCGTTGCCCTTGATGACGTCGGTCAGGTACACAACATACCATCCGCGGTCGCCGCCTGCCTGTATGATTTTAGCAGTGCCTTTTTTCATGGCGAACATGAGCGACAATGGCGGAGGCACTTGCTGGCCCTCGCGATAGAGATCTGCCCGTGTACCTGTCAGGGTTTCAACCTGTGCGCCTTGAACATTGGCGGCGGCGAGAGCAGCCTGCAGCGGTTGGCCGCTATCCACCAGCTTACGCAAACGGTCGGCAGCAGCACGTGCACCCTTTGCGCCTTCGGAAAACGCCCATTGTTGCTGAACCAACGCGCGGACGTCACCAAGTGGTGGCGGCGCGGCTTCATCAAAATCGGCAACCGCAATCATCGCGAATTTTTCGCCGGGCACCAACTCGATCAATTGTGCTTCACCACCGGTTTCCATTTGGAATGCTGCGGGCAAAATGACCTGCATTTCCGGAATAGGCTTATATGCAGGGTTGCTGATATCCTGACCTGTCGCCAGCAATTTCGGCGAGGTGTTAATGGTCAGGCCGTTTTGCTTCGCAATGTCAGATATCGTCGCGCCATCGGCAAATGCATCTTCGATTTCCGAAGTCATCTCGGTCAGCATTTCTTCGCTGCGGGTCTGTAGTAGTTCCTTTTCGATCTCTGCGCGGGCAGCGGCAAGTGACTTTGCCGCGACATTGTTCACGCTGTCGACGCGTGCAACGGTCCAGCCGAGTTTACCACGTGCTGGCTTTGCCAATGTGCCCTGTTTTGCGGCAAAGACTGCGTCGGCAACCGCTGCCGTGGCGGTGCTGGCGAGGCTGCTTTTGGTGATATTGGCCGTTGTCGTTACGGACAGACCCAAGCCGTTGGCGACGTCGGCCAATGATTTACCCGCCGCGACTTGGCTAATGACCGACTTTGCAGCGGCTTCCGTTGGCACGATCATCTGGCTGATGTTGCGGCTTTCCGATGCGGCAAACTTTGCAGCATTAGCTTTATAATATGCCGCGATGTCCGCTTCCGTCGGTTTTGCGCGGCCAGCGATGATCGTCTTGTCAAAAATCGCATAGCTAATCGCGCGCTTTTCAGGGATCGTGAATTTTACTGCATTTTCAGAATAGAATTTGGTGAGCGCCGCAGGGCTTGGGGGCGCTTTGGGCAAAAATGCGGTGGCGGGAATCGAAGCGATCTGTCCCGCGCGCTTTTCCAGCATCAACGATGCATAAGGCAGAGCCATACCATCGGGGGCAGCCGGTCCGCTTGCCGCAGATGGCAGGATTTGTTGCGCAAATAAATTTTGCGTCAGATCGTCACGGATGGCTTTTTCACTCACGCCGATTTGTTGGGCAAAGGCACGAAAGGCATCTGCGCTAAACTTTCCATCAAGCCCCATGGCACCGGGAATTTTGCGAATTTCCGAATCCACAAGACGCTTGCTTACGGCGACACCATATTCTTCACCAAATACGGTGATGGCGTAGCGATTGATTAGCTGGTCGAGCGTCGAATCCAATCCACCACTCTCTACAAAACCGGCCATATCAAGCGTCGGGTTATTCTGACGCTCCGCCTTTAAGCGATTATCAAGGGCATCGTTCAATTCACCCAATGTGATGTTGCGGTCACCGACGCGTGCAACATTACCGCCGCTCAAGCCCCCGAAGTTGCCCGATCCGGACACATCACCAAGCGCAAAAGCTATGGCAATCATCCCGACGAACAACAAAGCGAAAATCGCGCCGAATTTAGAGTTAATGAGCGAACGAATGGAGGTAATCATGAATTGCAATTTCCTGATATCACGGGCTGCGCCGATTGTTGCGAGACGCTTTAGGCGGCAAGGCTTTGGCAATCAAGGGATAGACTTGCTCCGATTGTCGAAACCATGCCAGAGCCAAAACAAGATTCGCAAACCCCACAGATAGGATAATGGCATGCGTAAGTTGGTTGTCGGAAACTGGAAGATGAATGGCGTGACAAGCGACTTGGCAGAAATCGCCGCAATCGCCGAAAAATCTCTGCACTATCCAGCTGTCGACTCCGCCTTATGTTTGCCCGCAACCCTCATCAACCGGGCGTGCGATAATGCACATAGCTTCCCAATCGGTGGGCAGGACTGCCACATGCAGGCATCGGGCGCGCATACGGGATGTGTGTCGGCGGATATGTTGGTCGATGCGGGGGCGTCTCTGGTAATTGTTGGGCACAGCGAACGCCGCGCTGCACAGCATGAGCAGGATCACGACGTGCTGGCAAAGGCTCAAGCCGCGCACAAGGCTGGCCTGAAAGCCATCATCTGCGTCGGGGAAACGCTGGCTGAGCGGGACGCAGGCAATGCACTAAACATTGTTTTGGGGCAGGTTGCGGGGTCGTTGCCTGAGAACATATCTGGCGACTGGTTGAGCGTCGCTTACGAACCCGTTTGGGCCATTGGCACCGGGCGCATTCCTGAAATGGCGGATGTACGGGAAATGCACGGTGCCATTCGTTCAGCACTGGTCGATAGGTATGGCGCGGTTGGGAACAGCGTTCGGATTCTATACGGCGGTTCCATGAACGGAGATAATGCAGCAGAGCTTTTGGCGGTCGAAAATGTCGATGGCGGGTTGATTGGCGGCGCAAGCCTGACCTGTGCGAAATTCGAACCCATTTTGGCCGCAGCGCAAGCTTTCGGCGAATAGCATTGAAGAACGGTCGTGCGCTCGCTATGTGGGCGCAGCAACCGGCAACTTATTGCCTTTCATTATTCGGAATTCATCATGGGCATTTTCCATTTTCTTATCGTCGTTCAGGCTATTGTCGCAGCCTCGCTTGTAGGTGTTATCCTGATGCAGCGGTCTGAAGGCGGCGGCCTGGGTATGGGCGGAAGCCCATCGGGATTGATGTCCGCGCGCGGTGCAGCTGACTTTCTGACGCGTATGACAACCATATTGGCAACCGTGTTCATCGTGCTTTCGATTTCATTGGCCTTCGTCGCGGCGAAAAAAGGCGGTACGGGCGAAATCGATAGCAGCCTTGAGCGTACCGAAGTGCCTGCGGCTCCAGCTGCACCAGCGACGACTGCGCCAGCAACTCCAGCTTCGGCGGCTCCTGCGACTGAAGTTCCGCTCGATAAATAATCGCTTCGGTACGAAAAAACGTTTTTTACACAGGTTATTTTTCAGTGAACGGATTCGTTCGCTTGTGTTTTACCGTAAACCTGTCTTAAGCCTTTTCTCCCATGGCACGGTTCATTTTTATCACCGGTGGCGTGGTCTCCTCGCTTGGCAAAGGTCTTATGGCAGCATCGCTTGCTGCCCTTTTGCAGGCGCGCGGATACCGCGTTCGAATCCGGAAGTTCGATCCTTATCTCAATGTTGATCCGGGCACGATGTCGCCTTATCAGCATGGCGAAGTCTATGTGACTGATGACGGGGCGGAAACCGACCTCGACCTTGGGCATTATGAACGGTTTACGGGCGTTTCTGCGCGGCAGTCGGATAACATAACGTCGGGTCGCATTTATCAGACGATCATCCAAAAGGAACGTCGCGGGGATTATCTCGGCGCGACGGTTCAGGTCATTCCGCATGTGACCGATGCTATCAAGGAATTCGCCAAGGCGGATACGCAAGACCTTGATTTCGTTTTGTGCGAAATTGGCGGAACGGTTGGCGACATTGAATCGCTGCCGTTCATCGAAGCTATCCGGCAGTTGCGCAATGAGCTTGGCCGCGAACGGACCTTGTCCGTGCATGTTACTCTGGTTCCGTACATTGCGGCGGCAGGTGAGCTAAAGACCAAGCCGACACAGCACAGCGTGCGCGAACTGACATCATTGGGTATTCAGCCCGATGTTCTTCTGTGCCGTTGCGAACATCCGCTGCCGGAAAATGAGCGCGCAAAAATCGCGGCATTTTGTAACGTGCGTAAAGAGGCTGTCATTCCCGCCTTGGACGCGAAAAGCATTTACGCGGTTCCGCTGCAATATCATGCCGAAGGTTTGGATAATGAAGTCCTGCGCGCGTTCGGGCTTGAATCAGACGGTGAGCCAGACCTTGGCCGCTGGGATGATATCATTGACCGCCAACAAAATCCCGAAGGTGAAGTCACCATTGGCGTTGTCGGCAAATATGTTGGCCTTGCCGACGCATATAAGTCTTTGAATGAAGCGCTTACGCATGGTGGACTTTCAAACCGCGTGAAGGTGAACATTAAGTGGATTGACGCTGAACTGTTCGAGCAGTCGGAACATGACATTGCCGCTGCACTAGAGCCCATGAATGCAATCCTCGTCCCCGGCGGCTTTGGTGAGCGCGGTTCCGAAGGCAAGATTGCGGCGGTCAAATTCGCCCGAGAGCGCGAAGTGCCGTTCTTTGGCATTTGCCTCGGCATGCAGATGGCGTGCATTGAAGGTGCGCGGAACACCGCGGGTATCGCCGGCGCATCCAGCACCGAATTTGGCCCTACCACCGAACCAGTTGTTGGCATCATCACCGAATGGATGACCGAAGAGGGCATCCAGAAACGTGAAACGGGCGGCGATCTTGGCGGCACGATGCGTCTTGGTGCGTATGATGCGAAGTTGGCTGGAAACAGCCATGTCGCGGGCATTTATGGCACGCAGGACATTTCTGAGCGGCATCGCCACCGTTATGAGGTCAATGTCCATTACAAATCGGCTTTGGAGCAGGGCGGACTTGTGTTCAGCGGTATGTCGCCAGACGGTGAACTGCCAGAAATCGTGGAACGCCCCGACCACCCGTGGTTTATCGGCGTGCAATTCCACCCCGAATTGAAATCGCGTCCCTTTGCGCCGCACCCGTTGTTTGCAAGTTTCGTTGCTGCCGCGGTGAAGCAAAGCCGACTGGTGTAGCGATTCGATACGCTTTCATCGGCGTTTCTGCATCCATGCCGCGCAATTGCGACGCGGGCGCATAATATGTGAAGGGGCGGACGAGCAATCGACCGCCCCGAATATATTTAGGCTGCGTTGGTGCCTTTTTTCTTGGCGCTATCTGTGTGCTCGATCACATGAGGTGCGGTTTTGCCGCCGATGGCGATCTTGCGTGGTTTCAACGCTTCCGGCACTTCGCGCACTAACGATATAATCAAAAGACCATCGGCCATATCAGCGTCGGTCACATGAATATGGTCCGCAAGTTGGAAGCGGCGTTCGAAATTGCGGCTCGCGATGCCCATGTGCAGAAAATCACGATTGTCGTTGCCTTCCGTCTGCTTGCTGCCCGTGACAATCAACAGATTCTGCTGCGCAACAATGTCGATCTCGTCGGCCTTGAACCCCGCAACGGCGACCGTGACTTGATAGTCATTTTCGCCCGTGCGCTCGATATTGAAAGGCGGATAGTTTTCGTTGGTCGCTGCGCGCCCGGTGTTTTCGAGCAGTTCAAACAAACGGTCAAAGCCGACAGTGTTGCGGCGATAGGGTGTAAAATCAAAACGTTGCATATCAAATTCTCCATCAAGCAATTTGGTGTGTGCCAACCCCGCAAGAGCAGCGGTCAGCTATGTCGTTTTGGAGCCTTTCGGCCTCCGCATCATGAGATGGGGAGTGCCCACAAAATTGCAAGATGAAAAAATGCATCGAAAAACAATGGCACAAAAAACAAGGCCGCCCGGATATCTCCGAACGGCCTCGCTTTGCAGCTTTGCTAGCGCATAGTTTCAGTCCTCTACCGGTCCCCACCGGCGGGTCTGATTTTCCCCCTGAACCATCGGCCTTTACAGGCTCTCGACGAATTCGATGATGTCATCTTCCTTTGCGGTCGGCTTTGCAAATGGAACCATACTCCACCGAACGCTTTTTCAAAGGCTGTTGCGCCCCTGCAACAATGCTTGCCAGTCCTCATGGTGGAACCTAAGAACCGGATATGCCAAAAACAGTGATAAGTGACCGCACATGATATTGTCGCGATATGAACGCATGGTGGCCCGCCGCTATCTGCTGCCGGGCAAAGGTGAAGGTTTCATCTTCCTCGTCGCGAGTATTAGCCTAGTCGCGGTCGCGCTTGGCGTCGCTGCGCTGATCATCGTCATGAGCGTCATGAACGGCTTTCGCGCCGAATTATTTGACAAGATTGTCGGCCTGAATGGTCATGCCGTCGTTCAAGGCTATGGCGGGCGGCTTCAGGACTGGCGTCAGATTTTGAACGATGTCGAAAAAACGCCGGGCGTAACCGACGCCACTGCACTGATTGAACAACCATTGCTCACCACGTTTAACGGTAGGGTCGAAGCCATTTTGGCCCGTGGAATGTCGGTCAACGACATACTGAAGAACGAAACGCTAAAAGGAAAAACGGTCGCCGGAAGTTTGCGGTCGTTGAGCCCGAATGAAGACAGGGTCGCTATCGGTTCGCGTCTTGCCCAAAATTTGGGGGTTCAGGTCGGGCAAAGCATTACGATCATCAACCCCGCTGGACGGACAACGCCCTTTGGGACGGTTCCACGCGAAATTTCTTATGAAGTCGCTGCGATCTTTGAAGTTGGCGTTTATGATTATGACAAAGCGTTTGTAATTATGCCCATAGAAAGGGCGCAGATACTCATGCTGTTGGGTGACGAAATAGGTATCATCGAAATCAAGACCGAACACCCCGACAAGGTGAACGAGATTCTGGCGCCGCTTTTGCCGAAACTAGAAAACAAAGGCCTAATTGTCGACTGGAAGAGCATGAACGCATCTTTGTTTGAGGCGCTGGCGGTGGAGCGCGTCGCCATGTTTGTTGTGCTTTCGATCATTGTGCTGGTCGCGGTGTTCAACATCCTGTCATCGCTCATCATGTTGGTGCGGGCCAAAACGCGGGACATTGCGATATTGCGGACGATGGGGGCGTCACGAAAGTCGCTTTTGCGGATATTCATGACGGTGGGCGTGTTGATCGGGTCGTCAGGCATTGTGCTTGGCCTGATATTGGGCGCTATCTTCCTGTATTTCCGGCAGTCGGTGGTCAATTTCATTCAGCTGCTCACAGGCCAAAATTTATGGGACCCATCTATCAGGTTCCTAACCGAGTTGCCCTCCAGAACGGACCCTGTCGAAGTGATAGCGATTTGTGGGTTGGCCTTGCTGTTCAGCTTCCTTGCCACCTTGTACCCCGCGCTGAAGGCGGCGAGTACCGATCCAGTTCAGGTGTTGCGTTATGAATAATGTCGTTGAGCTCATAGATGTGCGCCGCAAATTTGTGCAGGGCGATGCCACCATAGAAGTGCTGCGCGGTGTCGACCTTGTGGTTGGCAAGGGCGAGCTCGTCGCGTTGCTTGGTCCGTCGGGTTCGGGGAAATCCACGATGCTTCAGGCTGTCGGTCTGCTTGAGGGCGGCTTTTCGGGTTCCATCAAATTGGATGGAGAAGAAGTCAGCTCGGCAGGTGTTGACCGTCAAACCGAGATACGCCGGCAAAAGCTTGGTTTTGTGTACCAATTCCACCATTTGCTGCCCGATTTCGACGCGCTTGAAAATGTCGTCCTTCCCCAATTGATTGCCGATGCAACGCCCGAAGATGCCATCGAACGCGCGACCCATTTGCTGACGCAACTTGGGCTGTCTGAACGACTTCACCACCGGCCATCGAAATTGTCTGGCGGTGAGCAGCAACGTGTCGCCGTTGCGCGGGCGCTGGCGAACCGGCCGAAACTGGTACTGGCGGATGAACCGACCGGTAACCTCGACGAACACACCGCCGACATTGTGCTGGGTGAGTTCATGGCATTGGTGCGTGAGCAAGGCTCATCGGCAATCGTTGCGACACATAATGAGCGCCTTGCCGCGAAGATGGACCGCGTCGTGCGGCTAAAGGACGGAAGATTAGCTTAAGCTGAGGGGATAGAAGATGTCAGTGTACGATTTTTCGGTCAAAATGCCCGGTGGCGCAAGTGAAGCCATGGCGGCGCATGCGGGTAAGGTCCTGCTGATCGTAAATACCGCGTCGAAATGCGGCTTTACGCCACAATATAAGGGCCTCGAGGCGCTGTATCGGCAATATAAGGATCAGGGGCTCGAGATATTGGCCTTCCCGTGCAATCAGTTTGGCGCGCAGGAGCCGGGCGACGCGGAAGAGATAAAGAATTTCTGTTCCTTGACCTATGATGTGTCATTCCCTTTGGCGTCCAAAATTGACGTCAATGGCGACAATGAGGACCCGCTTTGGCATTATCTCAAGCAACAGCAAGCTGGTCTGTTGGGATCACGCGGGATCAAATGGAACTTCACCAAATTTCTGGTTGACCGCAAGGGCAGTGTGGTTGCCCGTCATGGCCCACAAGTCAAACCCGAAGCGCTTGCCAAGGATATCGAAAAGCTTCTCGCGCAACCTGCCTGATTGTCCACAGATTAGCCGAAATGGTGGATTGTCGAATCTCGCGAGTCATCTAACGTAGATTTATGTCTTATGTGCCTTTTGTCCCTTTGCGCGTATTTTCCGCTTACACCATGTTGGAAGGCGCAATCGAACCCAAGGCGATTGGCGAAGCGGCAAAAAAGCTAGCTTTTCCCGCGATTGCGATTTGCGACCGCAATGGTCTTTATGGCGTGATGCCATTTCAGGATGGCGCGAAGTCAAACGGCGTACAGCCCATAATTGGCGCGCTCCTTGCCGTCCGGCGGCCGACAAGCGATGGCAAGTTCATCCGCGACTGGCTGCCATTATTTGCGCAAGACGAAAGCGGCTATGATAATCTGTGCCGCCTCGTTTCCATGGCGCATCTTGATCGTCCCGAAGATTTGGACGCGCATGTTACGCTCGAACAACTTGCGCCATTTTCCGATGGCCTGATTGCGCTGACGGGTGGCGCTGAAGGTGCCGTAACGCAACTGCTGAGTGATGGCCAAAACAATGCCGCGGGTGAATATCTGTCGCGCTTGCAGGCCTTGTTTCCGGATCGGTTGTATATCGAGCTCAGCCGGCGCAACGATAGCCGCGAAGAAGCCGCGGAAGAGGCTTTGATTGATCTGGCTTATGCCCGCGACATTCCATTGGTCGCCACGAACCCCGCGTTTTTCGCCGAGCCGGATTTCTTCGATGCGCATGACGCAATGCTGTGCATTTCCGATGGCGAATATGTCGAAAGCGAAGACCGGCGGCGAAGCAGCCGTGACACATGGATCAAGACCGGCAAGCAAATGGGCGCTTTGTTCGCCGATGTGCCTGAGGCTTTGGCCAACACGCTTGTCATTGCCCAGCGTTGCACTGCGCTGGCGCCCTATCGAAACCCAATTCTGCCAAGCCTTGCGGGTGATCGCACGGCTGAGGATGCGCAACTGCGTGAGGACGCCCGTTTGGGGCTTTTGCAGCGCCTTGAGACCGCAGGCATTACCGATGAAGCAACGCGCCAAGTTTATTTCGACCGGCTGACGTTCGAAGCGGACGTCATTTGCTCCATGGGCTTTTCCGGATATTTCTTGATCGTTGCTGACTTCATCAAATGGGCAAAGGAGCAGGACATTGCCGTCGGCCCCGGCCGTGGCTCAGGCGCGGGTTCGCTCGTGGCGTGGGTGCTGACCATTACGGACCTTGATCCCATCAAGCTTGGCCTGCTGTTCGAACGTTTCTTGAACCCCGACCGTGTGTCGATGCCGGATTTCGATATCGACTTCTGCGAAACGCGGCGCGGAGAGGTGATCCGTTATGTGCAGAAAAAATATGGCACACGCCAAGTCGCGCAGATCATCACCTTCGGTAAACTGAAAGCGCGGGCTGTTCTGCGCGATACCGGGCGCGTTCTGCAAATGAGTTACGGGCAGGTGGACCGGCTGTGCAAGCAGGTGCCAAATCTTCCAGCTGATCCGTGGGATTTGAAACGCGCATTGGCTGGTGTCGCTGAATTGCGTGAGGAATATCGCCGCGACGCGCAAGTGAAGCGCTTGTTTGACCTTGCTATGAAGCTTGAGGGCTTGCCACGCCACAGTTCAACGCACGCCGCCGGTGTTGTTATCGGCGACCGTGAATTGTCCGAGCTTGCGCCCTTATATCGCGACCCGCGTTCGGATATGCCGGTCACGCAATTCGACATGAAATATGTCGAAAGCGCGGGCCTTGTTAAGTTCGACTTTCTGGGTCTGAAGACACTTTCCGTTTTGCAAAAGGCCACGCAGATGTTGGCGAAGCGTGGGGTCGACATTGACCTTGGGCTTTTGCCGCATGATGACCCGGCCGTGTATGAATTGCTGCAGCGCGGCGACACCGTCGGTGTGTTCCAGCTGGAATCCGAAGGGATGCGGCGGACGCTTGCTGCGGTTAAGCCGACCAATTTCGGCGATATTATCGCGCTCGTATCGCTCTATCGCCCGGGCCCAATGGACAACATCCCGATGTTCGGTCGACGCAAGAATGGCGAAGAGAGCATCGAATATCCGCACGCGCTGCTTGAACCCGTATTGAACGAAACATACGGTATCTTCGTCTATCAGGAACAGGTTATGCAGGCCGCCCAGATTTTGGCGGGATACAGCCTTGGCGAAGCAGATTTGCTCCGCCGTGCGATGGGTAAGAAGATTCAGGCCGAAATGGACGCGCAGCGCGAACGGTTTGTCAGCGGCTGTGCCACCCATGCCATTCCGCCGAACCGGGCAAATGAGCTGTTCGATTTGATCGACAAATTTGCTGGATATGGCTTCAACAAGAGCCACGCCGCGGCCTACGCCGTGCTTGCATATCAAACAGCATGGATGAAAACCCACCATCCGGAAGAGTTTTTCGCCGCATCCATGTGTTTCGACATGCATCAGACCGACAAGCTTGCGATCTTCATGGATGACATGCGCCGCTTAGAGGTCGTGTGCCATCCGCCCGACATCAACCAAAGCGATGCCGAGTTTACCGTTGAGACCAACGCCCATGGCGAACATGCCGTCCGATATGCATTGGGGGGCATAAAGAATGTCGGCGAACGTGCCATGGAAGTGCTTGTGGCGGAGCGAACAGCGGCAGGGCTTTTCAAAAGCCTCGATGATTTCGCCAACCGGGTTGATCCCAGTCAGATAAATCGGCGCAGCCTTGAAAATCTCGCCGCTGCTGGCGCATTTGATGCGTTGGAGCCTAATCGCGCGGCCGTGCATGGCGCTGCAGAAACGCTTCTGGCCGCAGCGCAATCTGCGCGTGATTCCCGTGAAAGCGGGCAGGGCGGGCTGTTTGGCGAGGGTGGGTCGGACATGGCGGCCTTACGGATTGATAGGCGACTATCATGGGCTCCGGGCGAGCAGATGAATCAAGAAAAGGACGCCTTTGGCTTTTATTTCTCTGCCCACCCATGTTCGCAATATGATGCGCTGGCGGCCAGCCATGGTGCAAAACCCTATGCGGTTTGGCTGGAGAGTGGCCCCATACCCGAAGGCGTTCGTCGCGCTGCTACCATGTCCGCGCTTATTGAAGGCGTGCGGTGGCGCGAATCCCGCAAGGGCAAACGTTTTATGATTGCCGATTTTTCGGACATGAGCGGACAGTTTTCGGTGCGCTGTTTTGATGAGGCCGTGGGCAGTCAACTGGCCGAATGGGCAAAGGATGCCGAATGCCTATTGCTACATTGTGAAATGGATATGCGGGTAGGGGACGAAGTGCCAAGCTTCACCGTAAAAAGCGCAAAAGCTCTAAGCGGGCTGACAAGCGTATCGCGGCTGAAAATGCAGCTGGATGTGTCGCAAGAAACCGCCATTGCACGTTTGGCTGAGATGGTTGAGCCGTTGCAAGGCGGACGGAGCGAGCTCATTATTAAAACGCGGTCTTCCGATGGCCGATGGGTGCAGATCGTGCTGGGCCGAAAATACCGTATAGACGCGTCTTTGCTGGACCAAGTAAAGGCCATTGAAGGCATAGATAATGTTGAACTTTCACCGATTGGCCCGAGCCTAGCTTTGGTGCATTGATCAGCAACAAACACCGAAATATACGCTAAGAATATTGGCAACGTCAGATGAGGGAGAGCTTTGATGTACGGCACGATGCAGGATTGGGACCTTCGGGTAACCCACTTAATTGATTATGCAGCGCGGGAGCATGGCACGCGCGAAATCGTAACCCGTTGGGCTGACGGCACGCTTGAACGGACATGCTGGGCGGGTGTTGCGGCCGAAGCTCGTAAGCTGTCGCAAGCCTTTGCTGGCTTTGGCCTGCAAAAAGGGGACAGGATCGCAACCTTTGCCATGAACCACCATCGGCACCTTGCCACTTGGTACGGAGCCATTGGTTTTGGCGGCGTCATTCACACGGTCAACGTCCGGCTGTTCGATGAAGACCTGATCTACATCATGAACCACGCCGAAGATAAGGTGTTGATGTATGATGCCATGTTCCAGCCCATTATCGACCGCATAAAGCCGCATCTGAAGACGGTTGAACATTATATCGTGTTTGACCGCGACGACAGCTACGGCGCGTTGATCAACGGCCAGGACGGCAATTATGAATGGGCGACCGGTGACGAGCGTGATCCATGTATGCTCTGCTATACCAGCGGTACGACAGGAAATCCAAAGGGTGTATTGTATCAACACCGCTCGACGATGCTGCACGCCATGGCTGAAATCGCCCCGAGCATATTCGATCTCAGCCCGCAGGCGGCTTTGTTGCCCATCGTGCCGATGTTCCATGCGGCGAGCTGGGGTTTGCCATTTGCAGGGGCGGCAGCGGGCGTTAAATTCGTCTTTTCAACCACCAATGATGCGGCGACCTTGCACGGGCTGATGCTGAAGGAAGGCGTTACGCATAGCGCCGGTGTTCCGACCGTTTGGCTCGCCATGTTCGCGCATTTGGATGCAGAGGCTGCCGCTGGACGCGATGCGACGCTCGGCAAATTGCGCCTTGTCACTATCGGCGGTTCCGCTGCGCCGCGCGCGATGATCGAACGCCTCATGAAGGCAAATGTCCGCGTATCGCACGCATGGGGCATGACCGAAACGTCACCGATTGGCACAATGGGCGCCCCCACACCCAACTGGGATGACCTGACACTTGATGAGCAAATCGACATTGTCTGTAAGCAGGGCAGAACGCCATTTGGTGTCGAACTGCGTGTCATTGATAAGGACGGCAATGTCGCCCCGCGGGACGGCGTGACATCGGGCGCGCTTCAAATACGTGGGCCTTGGGTCATTAAACGTTATTTCAAGGCTGAGGCAGATACGGTCGACGCCGACCAGTGGTTTGATACCGGTGACGTTTCCGTTCTGCACCCCGATGGTACGATGCAGATCACCGACCGCGTCAAGGATGTTATCAAATCGGGCGGTGAATGGATTAGCTCAGTTGAGTTGGAAAATATCGCCGTAGGATGTCCCGGAATTGCGGAGGCCGGCGCGATTGGCGTTCCGCATCCCAAATGGGATGAACGCCCTGTGCTCGTGGCCGTCAAGAAGCCCGGCGCGGAGGTCGATGAAGCCACGGTGAAAGCATATCTCGCCGAACGGATCGTAAAATGGTGGATGCCAGACCGGGTGCTGTTCGTTGACGAGCTGCCACACACCGGCACCGGCAAGATCCAGAAGGTTGCGCTGCGTCAGCAGTTCAAGGATTTTGTTTTAGAGGATTGATCCCCAAAAGTTCTGGGCAGCCGTGTTTGTGAGATTTTCAAAACAGGCTCAGCTGCCCATTCATATTTGGCGGCACGAACAGGTCAGTTCTGACATGCCATTTGGAACCGTCCAAGCCATGTTTCTTTCGCGCGACTTGCATACGGGTGCGTATCAGGTCGGCCCAAGGACCATGGCCCTTCATCCGTGAGAAAAATTCGGCATCATTGTCTTTCCCGCCGCGCATATCGCGAATGATATTCATGACCTTCGCCGCGCGGTCGGGGAAATGGACGTCAAGCCAGTCGCGGAACAAGGGCGCGACTTCATGCGGAAGGCGGATGGGTATCGAACTGATGCTGGTAGCACCATATTCCGCGGCCGCCGCCGCGATTGCCTCAATCTCATAATCAGTTACCGCCGGGATAATCGGTGCGATATTCACATGCACATAGATACCCGCGTCTGAAAGTTTGCGTACCGCCGCAAGTCTGGTCATCGGCGATGATGCTCTGGGTTCCAATGTCCGCGCAAGTTTCGCATCAAGCGAGGTTACCGATATCGCAACACCCGTCAGTTGCTTTGACGCCAGCTGGCTTAGCAGGTCGATATCATCAACTACGCGTGCGGATTTTGTTGTGATGACAATGGGGTGTGATGTTTCGACCATCAGCGCCAAGATCGATCGCGTGATGCGATAGGTGCGCTCAATCGGCTGATACGGATCGGTATTGGTTCCGATCGCGATCGGCGCTGGCCGATATCCCGGCTTGGCAATCGTTTTGCGCAAGATGTCCGCTGCGTTTGGCTTGGCGAAAAGACGGCTTTCGAAGTCCAACCCCGGCGACAGGTCATGATAGGCGTGCGTTGGGCGTGCAAAACAATAGACGCAGCCATGCTCGCACCCGCGATATGCGTTTACCGACCGGTCAAAGGGGACGTCGGGAGAATTGTTGAGTGAAAGAATGGATTTGGCGAACTCTTCGGTCACCGTCGTCTTAAGCGTAGGCTTCCCGCCATCTAACGCTTCGCGCGCGTCCAGCCAGTCTCCGTCGGCAACACGGTTATTGAGGTTAAATCGGGTTGGCACCGCGTTTGTGGGCGCCCCACGTCCTTTTGTAACATTGCGTTCGACGACATTCTCCATAGGCAAATTATGCCATAAGAATGAGAACATATAAAGAACAAAAATGCGTTCAACGCAATCGCAGCACGAACGGCAGTATTCTGCGCATTTACCTCTCGGACAGGCGCGGCATCAGTTCGACGAAATTGCAGGGGCGGTGCCGGTTATCCAGCTGATGGACCAAAATCTGGTCCCATCCATCCTTCACCGCGCCATTTGAGCCGGGCAGGGCAAAGATATAGGTGCCGCGTGCCAATACTGCGCAGGCGCGTGACTGTATGGTCGATGTGCCAATGCTGGCGAAGCTCAGCCAACGAAATAGCTCGCCAAACCCAGGAATATCCTTGGTCTTAACGCGGTCCAGCGCCTCCGGCGTCACATCGCGCCCGGTGAGGCCTGTGCCGCCGGTGGATATGACAACGTCGATATGCTCGTCATCAATCCAATTGTGCAGGCGGGCGGTGATCAGCGCGGTATCGTCACGCAAAATTGCGCGTTCGATAATCTTATGCCCCGCCGTTTTGATACGTTCGGCCAATAAATCGCCGCTGGTGTCATCACCAGGTCCACGCGTGTCGGATACCGTCAGAAGGGCAATATTGACGGGTTTGAAAGCCATGTTGTTATCGAGCGGCAATGGAGCCTCCTGTGACGCGACGCGCGGTTACGGTGCCATTGGCATCCGGAAATTTCGGCCACATATATTGGGCGAGCCCTTTTAAGCTGCCCGACGCCTTGTTTGCCCGCATTTCATAGATCCAATAATTGCGCAGGATAATCGCGACATAGCCCCGCGTTTCCCAATATGGGATGGATTCAATGAAAAGCAGCGGATCGCCATTGTCCCGAATTTCGCTGTTCCAACGCGCAAGCGGGACGGGGCCTGCATTATAGGCCGCAATCACCTTGGGCAGCAGGCCACCCGTGGCGGGCAAATCGCGCAATTTTTCGAGATAGGATTGTCCATATTCTAGATTGATCGAAGGACGATCCAATTGCGAAGCAGTAAAGGTCGCGCCCCGTGCCCGCGCCATATCCTGCGCGGTGCCGGGCCGCACTTGCATAAGCCCACGTGCGCCGGCTGGGCTGATAACATCAGTGCGGAAATTCGACTCTTGCAACGTATGTGCGTAGACAAGCGCAGGCGTTACGCGCCAGCCGCCGAGTGGTTCCCAATTCGGCATGGGATAGCGTGCCATGGCATTGCTCTGGTTGCGTGTGGGCCCATAATGACCCAGCCAAAACTGCGTGGAGGCAAGGTTCAGCGATCCGGCCAGCTGCGCCAAATTTGTATGCTGCCTTGCATCACCGATGCGCGCCTGATGCCGCAAGGCTTCATCGGCAAGTTTCGTTTGGCCAATTTCGGCTAAACCAACGGCAAGGATTGCATTTGGCTGATCTTTCAGGCTGGCCCAATCAAGCTTTGCAACTTTGGCTGCCCTGCGGGCAATGGGCTCCATGCCGAGCGCTTCACTCGCCAACAGACCATAAAAGGTTTCGGGCAGCTGCGCCGCTTTTTGCATTTTTGGCTGCACAAATTGTGGATATTTCGCCGCCATCGCCGCGCGCGCACCCCAAAACAAGCCTGCTGCCTTTAGGTCGTCATTGGCAGCAAGGCGTGAGACCACATCAAATGCTTCATACGCCTCGGCATATTCACCCAACCGCCACGACGCCAAACCATGCACCCATGCCGCCTGCGTGCCCCATTCGCCACCGGCCGTGCGCGCGAGTGACGCCACACGTTTGGCAGACTGGTCATCATTTTCGATATAATAAGACCAAGCGACGCGGTATTGAAGCTCGGTCAATGCTTCAGGTGAAAGCTCTTCGGCCTTGGTTTCCAGATATTGTTCTGCGGCCAAAGGCTGATCGTCTTTGATAAACTGCTGAAGCTCGCTGCGAATAGCATCACCCGCCGCGTTTGCGGGCAAATCGCGCTTTGGTGCACCGCCGAGCCATGAGAAACGGCGGATGCCCGGGCGTTCGGGAAGAATATCCGCGCCACGCTTGCGCGCCATTGTCGCAAGCTGCTCCGCTTGCGGAAGATAGGGTGCCGACTGCAAAAGATCGTGCAATTGCGCGACCTCAACCTTTGGGCTGTCGGGGGCAAGATATAATTCGGCGCGTGCCATCGCGGCCATTGGACCTTGCGGGGCTTCATCGATTAACCGCGCAGCCTCATCCCATTTCTGGTTTCGAATTGCGTCGTAAATGGCCGAAAAGACGGCCTTTTCTTTGGCATCCAAAACCGTCGGAGCAACCTGCGTAGAAACGATGGCGCGAAAGCCCTCGCTGGTGGTTGCATGCGCAGCAGCCACGGGTGACAACGCCAAAAGTGGACCAAGCCACCTAAGCGCGCGCATTCTGCTAAGGCGTGTGTTTGCGCTCACAAGGCATCCCTTTTTGCAAACATCTGCAGATCTCTCCATGCCTGTGCCTTCATGGTAGGCCGCGCAATGAGCGTACGCGGATGGAATGTCGTCAATGCGGCGATATTGCGGCCATCATGGTTAACATTCCGTAATTCTGCGCGGGCGTTCATAAGATCAGCGTCTAACAGAGCCTTGCAGGCGGATGAACCGAGCAAAATCACCGAACTGGGTTTAATGAGGCCGAGTTGATGGCGCATATAATGGCCCAATTCCGGCAGCATGTGATCGGGAAGCTCCCCCGTCGCCGGTACCGTGGTTGCAAGCCACGTCCGGTAGCAATCCGAGATGTTGATACCAATTGCCGCCAACATACGTTCCAGCAAAATGTGCACCGCAGACGTTCCCGCGGTTGCTTCGTCGGCATCTGCCAAATCGGGCAAATCCGAAATGATGACTATCGCGGTGTTTTCCGGGCCAATGGGCGGGATATGAACGGGGCCGAGGTCATTGCCAGGAAGTGGCGCGCCATCGCGGACCATCTGCCGTAAGTTTGCAATATCATTGGGCCAGGGAATGGATGGAATTTGCGGCACGACAGGGACATTGGCGGCACTGTTATTGGCTGTGGCAGCCTGTTTTGCAGGATTCGTGACTTCGTCGGCGGCCAACCAGTTGACCGTCTCCTCGCCCACGGCAGAATCCACACCAGCCAGCGTCCACCAGCCAGTTAGTGATTCAACAGCCGCCAAGGCTGCAGTTTCTGCACGATCTCCCATAAATCCCTTCAGTCACTTGTTGACGACAGGGTCAATTGCTTGGCATGGCAATTTCCACGAGCTGTCCGAAAATTCGGATGGCCTGATTTACATGCCGGGTAAAGGATAAAGGCAATGAGTGAACGCGAGTCGATGCCATATGATGTTGTTATTGTTGGTGCGGGGCCAGCAGGTTTATCCGCGGCGATACGCATTAAGCAGCAGTCACCCAACACCAGCGTTTGCATATTGGAAAAAGGTTCTGAGGTTGGCGCGCATATTTTATCCGGCGCTGTCATAGATCCAAAGGCGCTTGACGAGCTGCTTCCGGATTGGCGCACGATGGGCTGCCCATTGGCGGATACACCCGTGAACGACAACCAGCATTGGATAATGACCAAGACCGGCAAGTTTAACATGCCGCATTTCCTGACGCCGGGTTTCATGCACAATAAAGGCACCTACACAGGCTCGCTGGGCAATTTGTGCCGCTGGCTTGCGGGGCAGGCGGAAAATCTGGGCGTAGAAATCTTCCCCGGATTTTCGGCTGCAGAAATTCTGTATAATGCGGACGGCTCGGTCAAGGGCGTGGCGACAGGCGACATGGGCGTTGCGCGCGATGGCAGCCACAAAGACGATTACATGCCCGGAATGGAACTGCATGCGAAATATACCTTCTTTGCCGAAGGTGTGCGTGGGCATCTAACCAAGTTGATTAAACCGCAGTTCGGATTGGACAAGGATTGCGAGCCACAGGTTTATGGCATTGGTTTGAAAGAATTGTGGGATATTCCTGCGGAACAGCATTCGGCAGGCCGCGTCATTCACAGCCAAGGTTGGCCATTGACCGACGCAAATGGTGGCGCATTCCTGTACCATCAAGCGAACAACCAAGTGGCCTTAGGCTTTGTGGTTTGGTTGAACTATTCCAACCCATATCTGTCACCCTTTGAAGAACTGCAGCGCTGGAAAACCCATCCGGAGGTCAAGAAGATTTTGGCCGGTGGCAAGCGCGTTTCCTATGGCGCGCGCGCGATTAGCGACGGTGGCTGGCAGTCGGTGCCGAAGTTGGCATTTGCGGGCGGCGCGTTGATCGGTTGTTCGGCAGGTTTCGTAAACGTGCCACGGATTAAGGGCACGCATACCGCAATGAAGTCCGGCATGTTGGCCGCAGATGCCGTTGTTGAAGCACTGGCCGCGGGCCGCGAACATGACGAGTTGACGGCTTACCAAACCGGATATGACAATAGCTGGGTCTCCAAAGAACTGCATATGGTGCGCAACGTGCTGCCGCTGGTTGAAAAATACGGCAATGTGGTTGGAACGATGCTCGCGGGCGTGAACATGTGGCTCGAAAACTTTGGTATCCGCATGCCATTCACCATGAAGCATCATCCAGATCACAAGGCGCTGAAAAAGAAGAACCAAGGCGAACGGATCGATTATCCAAAGCCAGATGGCGTATTCAGCTTTGACCGATTGTCGTCGGTATTCCTGTCAAACACCAACCATGCCGAAGATCAGCCCATCCATTTGCAGGTCAAGGATATGGACCTGCAAAAGAACAGCGAATTCATGGAATTCGCCGGCCCATCGACCCGCTATTGCCCAGCAGGCGTGTATGAATGGATTGAGGAAGAGGGCAAAGACCCACGCTATCAGATTAACGCCCAGAACTGCGTACATTGCAAAACCTGCGACATCAAAGACCCTAATCAGAATATCAATTGGGTCACGCCGGAGGGTGGCGGTGGGCCGAATTACCCCAATATGTAAGCTGACCGCCGCGCTCTTTTTATGTGCGGCGCCAGCTTATGCCTCCGTTGATGACGGCGTCATCGCCTACGCAAATGCGCGTGCGGCAGAGTTTGACGCGCGTCACGGGGAGGCGTTGGCGGGTTACCTCAGGCTGTTTGAAAAGTCTTCCGACAGCGAGACATTGGCGAAGCGAGTCTACCAAAATGCTGTGCGGCAAGGTGACTTTGCGGCAGCACTGCAGGCCATTCGCGTTCGGGAACTGAAGAATGACGTTCCGCCCGAGGGACCGTTGCTTCTATTCACCGACGCCTTTCAAAAGCGTCGTTGGTCCATGGCGTTGTTGGCAATCGATGAATTGGAAGCCCGCAGCAATTTTGGTTTTATGGCGCCCATATTGCGCGCTTGGGTGTCCGTCGCGAAGACGGGCACGCATGACTTGACCCTCAAACAGGGAAATACGGACCCATTTTTCAATTTCTACGCCGTTGACCAGATCGTGTATCTTGATCTCGCCACGGGCCAAAATGCCAAAGCGAAATTGGGATTGCGAAACATGGTCTCGGTTGGCGGCGATGCCATGCGCGATCTCTTCATCAACGCCGCCCCCGTTTTGGCGGCTAAAGGCGACGCCGCTTTTGCAAATGCAATGCTTGGAACCGCGATGGGCTCCGAGTTCGCTGGCCAGTTTAATGAAGCTAACGGACCTAAATCGAATATCAGCCCCAATATCGGGCTCGCGGCATTATATGTGCGGATCGCAACCTCACTGATTGAACAGGGGGTGCCGGAACCCGGCCTGGCACTTGCACGCTTGGCCCTATGGACCGCGCCGGAATATCCGCCTGCCGTCATCACAACGGCACATGCGTTGGGCGAATTATCTGGCGGCCGTGACGCAGTTGCACTTTTGGATAAAATTCCGTCAGCTTCGCCCTATTGGACACGCGCCGTTTTCGCAAAGGCGGCGTTGTTACGCGATATGGGTGACAATGATGGCGCAGTTGAACTGGCGCGCCTCAGTTATGATGGGAATGCCAATTCGGCTGCGCGCGCAACCTTCCTTGGCCAGATGTTTCAGCAAAATGGGCGTCTGCCAGAGGCTATCGCCCAATATCGCATCGCAATGGACTTGGATGACTTCAAACGTCAGGCACCGCAAAGTCGCGCCTCATTTCATCTTATGTTCGCCAGCGCGTTGGACGATAATGGTCAATGGGATGAAGCCCAACGGGAGCTTCGAAATGCGATCGTTTTAGATCCATCCAATGCGAGCGCGCTGAATTATCTCGGCTATGCTATGCTGGAGCGGGGCGAGGACGTGATCAACGCAGAGGCATTTGTGCGGCGTGCATATGAAGCAGAGCCAACATCATCGGCTTATGCAGACTCGCTCGGCTGGGCTTTGTTCCAAAACGGCAAATATATTGACGCCGTAACCATGTTGGAAAAAGCCGCGTCGATCGAAGATGCTGACGCGACAATTTTCGAGCATCTGGGTGACGCATATTGGCAGGCAGGTCGCCGGCGTGACGCGCGACATGCATGGAATAGCGCGGCAATCTCGGCGGACGCAGCGGTTGCCTCGCGTATTTCATCAAAGTTGGAAGCAGGCCTGCCCGGCGACATAAGGGCGGCTAAGTGATGCCAGTGGATGCCGAGACCGCCTATGCCAAGATCAATTTGGCGCTACACGTGCGTCGACGCCGCGAAGACGGCTACCATGACATTGAAACCTTGTTTGCCTTTGCACAGCATGGCGATCAGTTGCAGGCATCGCTTTCCGATACACTCGACCTCACGATCGACGGCCCCTTTGGCAGCGGACTTTCTACCGATGACGATAATCTGGTCATGCAAGCCGCGAACCGGCTTCGCGCGCATTTTTCCATCACCAGCGGGGCATCCATTCGTCTCACAAAAAACCTGCCAATAGCGTCGGGTATCGGCGGCGGTTCGGCCGATGCTGCGGCAGCGGCACGGTTGTTGAACCGGCTGTGGGATATTCAGGCAAGCGAGCAGGAACTTGCGGATATATTGGCACCGCTGGGTGCCGACATTCCCGCCTGCATTTTTAGCCGCACGAGCTTTGGCAGCGGCACCGGAACAGCGCTTGAATTGCGCGATGACAGCAATGTGCCTGCGCGGCACCTGTTACTGGTCAACCCGTTGCAGTCGGTATCGACAGGCGCCATTTTTAAGGCATGGGACGGTCAGGACAAAGGACCAGTTGCGCGGCGCGACATTTGGCAAGCTGCCTTATCAGGGCGTAACGACCTTGAAACCATCGCGGCGGGTATTTGTCCCGCCATTACAGACATTTTGGACGTGCTGGCACGCGCCAACCCGGCCATGGCTCGCATGTCGGGATCAGGCGCCACCTGTTTCGCGCTTTTTGCGGACGCCGAGGATTTGGAAGCGGCCATTTCGCGTCTGGATCCTCTTTGGTGGTCGATGGGAACCCAGCTGCGATGATGGTGGATCCATTCCGGATATTGGGCGAACCCAAAAGCGGTGGTTTCCTAATCATTGGCGACCATGCATCGAATGCGGTTCCCGGCGACGTTGTGTTGGGATTGGGCGCCGAAAACCTCAATGCCCATATTGCGTGGGACATTGGCGTTGACCCGGTTGCGCATATATTGACGCAAGACGCGCGTTTTGCCGCGTTCCTCGGACGATACTCTCGTCTGGTCGTCGACCTAAACCGCGAGGAAGGCGAAGCAGGCGCTATCCCAAGCGAAAGCGATGGACGTCACATCCCGGGCAATGAATTGGACGCAAAACAGCGCGCGGACCGGATCGCGCGATATCACCGGCCCTATCATGACCGGCTAGAAACGATTTTGCTGGAGTGCCGGCCAGCACTCATATTGTCGCTGCACAGTTTTACGCCCGCATTGAAGACGCGGCCCGAAGAGGCGCGCCCATGGGATGTTGGTGTGCTCTACAATGCGCACGAAGTAGCATCGAAAACCGCGATCCCGTTCTTACAGGATGCCGGCCTCAACGTCGGTGATCAGCTTCCTTATTCAGGCAAATTGCTGAACGCGACGATGAACCGGCATGCCGAGGCCAACGACATTCCCTATATCGGGATTGAAATGCGACAGGATTTGGTTGGCGATGCTGCAGGGCAAGCAAGATTTGCACATATTTTGTCGGGAATGTGCCATTTTGTTTCGGAACAGCTTGGCTTAACCACATAAAAACGCGTAAAGGCCGCGGCGATAATGGAGACCATCATGCCAAACCAATTCGACAAATCCAAATTGCCCAGCCGCCACGTTTCAGTTGGCCCGGAACGCGCACCACACCGCAGCTATTATTACGCAATGGGTTTGACCGCTGAAGAAATTGCACGCCCATTTGTAGGCGTTGTGTCGGCAGGCAATGACAGTGCGCCATGCAATACAACATTGGATGCGCAAGCGGACATCGCGCGTAAGGGCGTAGAGCAGGGCGGCGGCATGCCGCGCCGGTTCAATACCATCACAGTAACCGACGGCATCGCCATGGGCCATCAGGGCATGAAGTCCTCGCTCGTGAGCCGTGAAGTTATTGCGGATTCGGTTGAGTTGTCGGTGCGTGGGCACTGCTATGACGCGCTGGTTGGCTTTGCAGGTTGCGACAAGTCACTGCCCGGGATCATGATGGCGATGCTCCGGCTGAATGTGCCGTCTATCTTTGTCTATGGCGGCTCCATCCTTCCCGGTCGCTATCACGACAAGGACGTGACCGTTAAGGACGTCTTTGAAATCGTTGGCAAATATGCAGCGGGTGCGTGCCCATTGTCGGAGGTTGAAGAGCTTGAGCGCGTTGCCTGCCCAGGGCACGGAGCCTGTGGCGGTCAATATACCGCAAACACTATGGCATGTGTGGGCGAGGCGATTGGCCTTTCGCTTCCCAACAGCAACATGGCGCCTGCGCCTTATTCAACACGTGACCAAATTGCGCATGCTGCAGGGGTTCAGGTGATGGATTTGTTGGCGAAAAACATTAGACCGCGTGACATCTGTACGCGTGAAGCCTTTGTAAATGCGGCAAGAATTGTTGCTGCCACCGGTGGTTCAACCAATGGTGCGCTGCATTTGCCCGCAATGGCGCATGAAGCGGGAATCTCATTTGATCTGTTCGACGTGGCCGAGGCGTTCAAAACAACACCTTATATGGCGGATTTGCAGCCGGGCGGACAATTTGTGGCCCGCGACATGTACGATGCGGGCGGTGTGTACATGCTGATGAAGTCGTTGCTGGCCGAAGGGCTTTTGTATGGCAACTGCATGACCGTCACCGGCAAGACGCTTGGCGAAAATATCGATGAAATCACATGGAATCCCAACCAGAAGGTGATTTACCCTGCAACGGCGCCAATAACGCCAACGGGTGGCGTCGTTGGCCTTCGCGGCACATTGGCACCAGATGGGGCAATCGTGAAGGTCGCGGGTATGGACCGCCTGACATTTACAGGCCCGGCACAGGTTTTTGACTGCGAAGAAGATTGCTTTGCCGCGGTTGAAGCACGCGAAATCCGCGAAGGTTCGGTCATTGTCATCCGTTATGAGGGACCCAAGGGCGGTCCCGGCATGCGCGAAATGCTTTCGACCACAGCCGCTCTATACGGGCAGGGCATGGGCGAGAAGGTTGCGCTCATCACCGACGGACGCTTCTCTGGCGCTACACGCGGCTTCTGCATTGGCCATGTTGGCCCCGAAGCGGCTGAATGCGGACCCATCGCGCTGATTGAGGATGGCGACGAGATCATGATTGATGCCGAAACCGGTGTTATCGACCTCAATGTGCCCGCCGAAGTCCTTGAAGAACGGCGCAAACATTGGGCTCCCCGCGCCACCGATTATGGGTCAGGTGCCATATGGCGCTATGCACAAAATGTCGGCCCTGCGTATAAAGGCGCAGTCACGCATCCTGGTGGCAGCGCCGAAACGCATGTCTTTGCCGATATCTAAATATGCGGCGGTAACTTTGCTGCTGGCCAGCCTAGCTTGCTGCGGCGGGGACGCTGCGGTCCTGACCCAGCAAATTGCTGCCGAAAATGGCGCAAGCAAAGACGCCGGTTGATTGCGCGCGCCTTCACGGGCATGGGGCGCTATGAGCATCACAGAAGAGATTATCAGGGTCGCAGCGCGCGGCGACGGCGTAACTGCAAATGGACGCTATGTCGCGCATGCAGCCCCCGGTGACATCGTCGATCCCGCAGGCGGATTAATCCACGGACCGCATCACGCAACGCCGCCGTGCCAGCATTTCCCATTATGCGGCGGATGCCAATTGCAGCATCTTGATGAAGACAGCCTGCGCTTGTTTGTTGCAGAGCGCGTTACACATGCGCTGGCGACGCAGCAGGTCGACATCGGCGAAGTGATGCCCGTCCATCTGTCTCCCCCCGCCACCCGCCGGCGCATTGCGGTCCGTTCGGCATGGGCAGGAAAACAGTTTCAACTGGGATTCAGCACCGAAAAAAGTCACCGTATCATTGACTTAAGGCAATGTGACGTCGTGACGCCAGAACTGTTCGCACTGCTTAAGCCGCTGCGCAGCCTGCTGGAACCACGGCTGAACCGCGCGCGTCAGGTTCAGATCAAATTGGCGATGGTAGATCAAGGCGTTGACGTGTTGATCGAAAACTGGATCGCCAATGATCTTGATACGCATGAGACCTTGTCGGAATTTTCGAAAACCTATGGTCTTGCGCGCCTGTCGCTGGATGAAGGCTATGGCCCCGTTCCATTTTATGAGCCAGAGCCTGTTACAGTCACGCTGGGCGGTGTTGCTGTGGGTTACCAGCCTTATGGTTTCCTGCAGGCGACTTTGGATGGCGAGGCGGCTCTGGTGCAGGCGGTAAATGAGATTATCGGCGAAGACACCATCGTGGCGGATTTATTCGCGGGTTCAGGGACATTTGCGTTGTCGATGGGCGCTGGGCGCAAGATTTACGCAGGTGAGGCTGATCTTCAGGCCAGTCTGGCGCTCAAGGCTGCTGCGGGCCGGTCAGGCCGCACTATATTTGCGGAACATCGTGACCTGTTCCGCCGGCCGCTGTCACCTGAGGAACTGAACCGGTTCCAGACCGTCGTGCTTGATCCGCCGCGCGCGGGCGCAAAGGAGCAGGTGGCGAACCTTGCGGCTTCCACGGTTCCGTCGATTGCTTATGTTAGCTGTAATCCGGCGAGTTTCGCGCGGGATGCAAAAACATTGGTGGCCGCTGGATACAGGTTGCAGCGGATTTGGCCTGTCGGGCAATTCCGCTGGTCAACCCATATCGAGCTTGTTGGGCAATTCACCCGTTAGTGCAAAAGCACCGCCATTACGGCATGTGCGACGAGCATCATGAGTGCCAATGACGACAGTGCAAACAGTCCAAACCGAATGATAACGCGGTTCGACAAAATTTGTACCAAGCTATGTGCCACGCGAAGGCCGACATACACCCAAGCAATCGTTGCATTCAGATTGTCGCCTTGGCCAACCATGGCAAGTGTCAAACATACCGCATAAAACACCGTAGGTGCTTCGTGTAAGTGGTTGTAATTGTCTGCGACCCATGAGGCTTTTTCTTCGCCTTTGGCAGCCAGCGCATCGCGCAAGGCCCCGGCGGAAGAACCAACAATCTTTGCGCCGTCAATCCCTGCGCGGTTCATGGCGGGTATGCGCGTGGCATACATCCATATCCAGATAATCATCGTCCATGCCGCAAGCGCGACGACTGGTCCTAATATTGCACTATTCATATCCACTCTCCCCTTAAAACAAATTCATACCATCTTCAGATCGTCGCCAGCAGCGCTTGGACTGCCAGTATCGTCAGGCACAGGCTCGACAGCAGGAAAAACACGAAGCGTATTGCCACCGTGTTGATTGTTGCCTGCCAAATGCTGTGAATGACGCGCAACACGGTATAACCCCATGCCAGCGACACCGACAGTGATGTTGCCCCGCCGGAAATCGCTAGGATCATGATCGTTGCATAAAAGATGGTCGGCTGTTCCATCAAATGCGTGTAATTGTGCGATTTCCAGGCAACCGATGGTGATACATGCGGATCGATATCCTGACCACGTCCGCCCGGTGCGGCCTTGCTAAGGTCCATGCCGATCTTCGACATTGCAGGAAGGCGCGTTCCCGCCATCCAAAAAAGCATGATGATTGACCAGACGACCAACGCCGCTGCTGGTGCTAAAATCGACGTATCCATAATGAAAACCCTCCCAGTTTTTATAATTGGAAGGGTGCTTCACGTAACATTGATTGTCAATTGCAACTTATTGCGCGGACCGCTTGCCGATCTTCACAACATTGCTCGCGTCATTGGCTGGCAACTCGGCATAAAGGCTTGCCATGGGTTCGTCTTCGACCGGAACCGTGTCAGTCTCGCCAAAGCCATTAAACTCCGTCCGCATCGCGCAGCCATATGCGCCCAGCATGCCGACTTCGATATAGTCACCGGCTTGCACGTCATCGGGAAGGATGAAGGGCCCCGCCATATGGTCCATATCGTCGCAGGTAGGCCCGTAGAAGCTGAATTCAGCCATCTGGGTACCAATTGACGTGTCCGAACGCTGAAGCGCCACAGGGAAGCGCCAGCCGATGTGCGCTGCATCAAACAGCGACCCATAAGCACCGTCGTTGATGAACAATTCTTGGCCGCGGCGTTTTTCGACCTTCACCAGCAACGACGCATATTCGGCGCACAATGCGCGGCCCGGCTCACACCATAGTTCGGCGGAGTAGCTGATCGGAAGATCTTCGAAGCAATTGTGGATGACGTCGAAATAGCCCTCAAGCGCCGGTGGCTCCATGCCGGGATAAACCGATGGGAAACCGCCGCCCACGTCAACGATGTCAACCGTGACCGATGCTTCAACGATGGCGGCACGAACATGCCCCATGGCTTCGGCATAAGCGGCGGGCGTCATGGCCTGACTTCCAACGTGGAAGCAAATGCCCAAGCTGTCGGCGACCTGACGGGTCGCGACGAGCAGGTCTGCTACTTCGGCTGGGTCTGCGCCGAATTTTGACGCAAGGCTGAGTTTCGCATGTTCTGATGACACGCGAATACGCACGCATAGCTCGAGATCCGTTGCGCCATCGGTGGCACGCACGATCTTTTCCAATTCCTCATGGCTGTCGAGGCTGAATGTGCGCACATTATGGTTGTGGTAAGCTTGCGCAATGGCGCGTTCGCTTTTCACGGGATGCATGAAGCACAGCTTTGCATCCGGTAGGAATTTGCTCACCAAACGCACTTCGCCAAGCGACGCGACGTCATAATGCGTGATGCCCGCGTCCCACAAAGTCTCAAGCAATGCAGGCGAAGGATTGGCCTTTACCGCGTACAGCGACTTACCCTGAAACTTCTCAACGAAGAAACGGGCGGCGCGCGAAGCGGCATGCGGGCGAAGGAGCGTGATAGGTTCGTCAGGGCGCTGGGCGCGGACTACAGCTAAAGCGTCAAGATACTCGTGCAACTCAAGGGACCCCCAAAAAAATAACGTGAAACAACAAGGCTGCCTTGCGGTTATTGGAAGTCCCCCTGGGGCAGCGGACGCGTCCCTTATGAAAAGCGGGGGGGTATGTAAAGTGATTCGTTGCGTTTTTAGCTGAGCCGGTCCCTAAACTCGGTCCAGTCGAATGCGCGGACACATTCCAACGCGTCTGTGTCGCTGTTCCAAAGCCAGATGGACGGAAGCGGCACGCCGTTGAAGGTGTTCGTCTTCACCATCGAATAATGCGCCTGATCAAGGAATGCGAAGCGCGCTCCGGCCTCTGCCGCGACGGGAAGGCGGTAGTCGCCGATGATATCGCCAGCAAGGCAGCTTGGGCCACCCAGACGCACGGCAGGGCCGTCCTGAAGCTCACCAAGCATCGCGGGGCGGTAAGGCGCCTCAATGACGTCCGGCATGTGGCAGGTCGCGCTGATATCGGTGATGCCGACGGGCAAACCATTTTCGAACACATCGAGCAGCTCGCCGATCAATATGCCGGTATCAAGCGCAATCGCTTCGCCGGGTTCAAGATAGACGTCGAGACCGGTTTCGGCGCGGACTTGCTGAATGAATGCCACAAGGTCGTCACGCTGATAATCCGCGCGGGTGATGTGATGTCCGCCACCAAAGTTCAGCCAACGCAACTGGCCAAAATAGGGCGCTATCTGTGGCTTCAGCGCCTCCCATGTGCGCTTGAGCGGTTCAAAATCCTGCTCACACAAGGTGTGGAAATGCAGACCGGACACGCCGTCCAAATGTTCTCGCCTCAACTGGCTTACAGGAAAGCCAAGGCGCGAACCGGGTGAGCAGGGGTCATATTTCGCAACTTCACCCTCGGCATGTTCGGGGTTGAGCCGAAGCCCGACATCCACGCCGTCATTCAGGAATGCTGCGAAACGTTGATGTTGGCGGGGGCTATTGAAAATGACATGATCAGAAATCTCGATGATTTCGGCCATGTCTGCTTCTTTATAGCCAGCACAATAGGTTGCGATCTCGCCTTTGTAGTAATCGCGGGCAAGCCGCGATTCCCACAGACCCGAGCTGCATACGCCATCGAGATATTCGCCGATGATGGGCGCAACTTTCCACATGGAAAACGCCTTCATCGCGCATAGAATTTTCGCACCGGACCGTGCCTTTACATCCGCGAGGATAGCAAGGTTCCGCCGCAGCGCCGCTTCATCCACGACAAATGCCGGCGATGGGACGCGATACAGGTCGAAATGCGCAAATGCGCCAGGATCGCCGGCCTTGGTTTCCATTAGAACGTCAGCGGCCCGTCCAGTTCCTTCACCTGCCAAGGCAGACCATGCGCGTTGAGCATGTCCATGAAGGGATCGGGATCGAACTGTTCAATGTTCCAAACGCCCGCACCGGACCATTTGCCCGTGAGCAGCATGGCGGCGCCAATCATCGCTGGCACGCCCGTGGTATAGCTGACCGCCTGATTGCCCGTTTCGGCATAGGCATCTTCATGGTCGCAGATATTGTAGATGTAGAGCGTCTTTTCCTTGCCGTCCTTGCCAAGGCCAGTGGCGATACAGCCAATGTTGGTCTTGCCCTTGGTTGTCGGGCCAAGCGATGCAGGTTCAGGCAGCACGGCCTTTAGGAACTGAAGCGGAATGATTTCCTTGCCTTCATACATGACAGGATCAATCCGGGTCATGCCAACCGCCTGAAGGACATTCAGGTGGGTGATATATGCGTCACCAAAGGTCATCCAGAAACGGATACGCTTGATTTCGGGCAGATGGGTTTTGAGGCTTTCGATTTCCTCATGGTACATCAGATACATGTTCTTTGGGCCAACCGCTTCAAAGTCAAAGCTCTGCTTCACCGACATTGCGGGGGTTTCGACCCAGGCACCATTTTCCCAATGGCGCGCGACGGCAGTGACTTCACGGATGTTGATTTCCGGATTGAAGTTGGTGGCAAAGGCCTGACCATGGTCGCCGCCATTGCAATCGAGAATATCGAGCGTGTCGATGCGATCAAAGTGATGCTTTTTCAAATAGGTCGTGAACACTGATGTCACGCCGGGGTCAAAGCCTGAACCCAATAAAGCGGCCAAGCCGGCATCCTTGAAACGATCCTGATATGCCCATTGCCAGTGATATTCGAACTTGGCGACATCCAGCGGTTCATAGTTCGCGGTGTCCATATAATGCACGCCCGCAGCAAGGCAGGCGTCCATGATGTTGAGGTCTTGGTAAGGGAGCGCGAGGTTGACGACGAGGCTTGGCTTAATCTGGTTCAGCAAAGCGGTTGTCGCAGCAACATCATCTGCATCAAGGCCATAAGTGTCGATAACGACGCCCGTGCGCTCCTTGACCGAAGCTGCAATCGCATCGCACTTCGACTTTGTCCGGCTTGCAAGGCTGATATGGCTGAAGATGTCCTGATTCATGGCCATTTTGTGGACCGCAACCGATCCAACGCCACCAGCGCCAATTACCAATACCTTGCTCATATCCCATTTCCTCTTATCAGAGATTCGTTCAGCGCACGCATATAGGGGCCTTTTATGACAGAACAAGAATTGGCTGCAGCCATCACAACGCCAACGCACGAAGGGGTGCAGCGGGCGATGGCCAAGATCGCTGCTATTCTGCCAAAAACGCCCTTGCTGCCGGTTGAGGTCGATGGTGTAACGATTTGGTGCAAGGCCGAAATGCTTCAGCCCATCGGCGCGTTCAAGATTCGCGGCGCGTGGCATCGGCTTTCCGATTTGAACGCGGATGAGCGCGCGCGCGGCGTCGTTGGTGTATCCAGTGGCAATCATGCGCAGGGCGTCGCCTGGGCCGCGAAGAAGCTGGGCATATCGGCAACCATCGTCATGCCCTCGAACGCCCCGCGTATGAAGCTTGAGGCGACAAGGGCGCTTGGCGCGCAAGTTGTGTTGTATGACCGCGCAACGGAATCGCGTGAGAAAGTGGCCGCCGGGTTGATTGCACAGAGCAATGCGACCCTTGTGCATGCCTTTGGTGATCCGTGGGTCATCGAAGGGCAGGGCACTGCCGGCATCGAGATCGCCGAACAGCTGCAAAGCCTTGGCATATCGGGGCCAGATTTGATTGTTTCCTGTTGCGGTGGCGGCGGTCTTGCCTCTGGCCTTGCGCTTGCCTGCCCCGACGCGGACATCGCGATCGTTGAGCCTGAAGGCTGGGATGATATCATCCGTTCGCTTGAAGCGGGCGAGATTTTGCCCGTTAAAGACCTTCTCCACCCAACCTATTGCGATGCCTTACAGACACCGCAGACTTACCCCATAAACTTCGACGTCTTACGCAACCGGGTGTCACAGGGCGTGTCGGTAACCACCGCAGAAGTGGCTGCAGCGATGCGGTTGGTGTTTGAGAAACTCCACCTCGTGGTCGAGCCCGGCGGTGCCGTTGCGCTCGCGGCCGTTCTTGCCGGAAAGATAGACGTAAAGCCAGTAACCGCGGTTACGTTATCAGGCGGGAATGTAGACCGGGAAACCTTTGTGCAGCTTTTGGCTCAAGCAGCCTGAGCCGCGCGGATATCCATCCGGCCCCATATTTCAATCAATGCGCGCGTTAAATCGCGCATCATAGCCTCGGTGTGCTGCGGACCCGGCGTAAAGCGCAACCGCTCCGTGCCGCGGGGCACAGTGGGGTAGTTGATCGGTTGAACATATACGCCATATTCCGCGAGCAATATGTCGCTGATCTTCTTGGCCTTCACGGGATCGCCGACCATCAATGGCACGATATGCGTATTGCTGACCATGACGGGCAATCCCGCATCGGCAAATAACGTTTTCAACATTGCGGCATTGGCGTGCTGCGCGGTGCGCTCCTCGCTCGATACCTTCAGGTGACGGACCGATGCCAATACGCCCGCCACCAGCACAGGCGAGAGCGATGTCGTAAAGATAAATCCGGGTGCGTAGGACCGAATGACGTCAATAATCTTTTGATCAGCGGCAATATACCCGCCCATCACGCCAAATGCCTTGCCCAGCGTGCCTTCAATGATCGTTACGCGGTCGGCGACTTCATCACGTTCACTAATGCCGCCGCCACGCGCGCCGTACATGCCAACGGCGTGCACCTCGTCGCAATAAGTGAGCGCGTTATACTTGTCGGCCAAATCACAAACGGCGGCGATAGGCGCAACGTCGCCGTCCATCGAATACACGCTTTCAAAGGCAATTAGCTTCGGTGCCTCTGGATCATCGGCCGCGAGCAGCTCTTCCAAATGCGCCAGATCATTGTGCCGCCAAACGCGCTTTTCACAGCCGGCGTTGCGAATACCGGCAATCATGGAAGCGTGGTTCAATTCATCGGAATAGATGATGCATCCGGGCAATACCTTGGCCAATGTCGACAGCGTTGCATCGTTGGACACATAGCCCGACGTGAACAGCAATGCGCCATCCTTGCAATGCAAATCGGCAAGCTCATGCTCGAGTTCGACGTGATAATGTGTGTTGCCGCCAATATTGCGCGTTCCGCCAGAGCCAGCGCCTACGTCATGCAACGCGTCTTCCATAGCGGTGATGACTTTGGGGTGCTGCCCCATGCAGAGATAGTCGTTTGAACACCACACGGTGATGTCCTTGGGGCCGTTATGTCCGGCAAAGCAGCGCGCGTTGGGATAATTGCCCTTGTTCCGCAAAATATCGATAAACACGCGGTAGCGCCCTTCGGCATGAAGACGGTCAATCGCTTTTTCGAAAACAGCATCGTAATTCACGGATACTAACCCCGGGTTTAAGCCGCTGCTGCGGCACATCGACGCCCATTAGTCCCCGGAAATGGAAAAATCCAGCGCGAACGACTTGCAACAAGCCGGATAATGGACGCTTCTATGCGATATTTTCGCTTAGAGTGATTTGATTTGCGACAAACCAAAACGCGATAGGGCGGGACAGCTATACCTTCTGTGTTGGTGTCAGGCCAAAGCTGGTCACGCTGGCGGACACGTCAGTGGCCTTGAGCGGGTGGAACAAAACAGTTACGTAATGCAGCTATTGAGGGGATTCGACCAATGGATGATATTGGGTTCAACATGATTGCGGGTCTTCTGCTTGGCTATCTGCTCGGCGCAATCCCGTTTGGGTTGTTGCTGACCAAAGCGGCTGGCGGCGGCGATATAAGGAACATCGGCTCGGGCAATATCGGTGCGACCAATGTGTTGCGGACCGGACGCAAGGGGCTTGCCGCACTGACTCTGTTGCTCGACCTGCTAAAAGGTTTCTTCGCAGTCTTTATCGCCACCCATTATCTGCCGGGCGGCGCAGTATTTGCAGCTGCAGGCGCGTTCTTTGGGCATTTGTACCCTGTATGGCTGGGTTTCAAAGGCGGTAAGGGTGTTGCGACCTATGCCGGCATCATGTTCGGGCTGTTTTGGCAAGGCGGCGTTGTTTACGCCATCGCTTGGATTGGCGCGCTCGTGATTTTCCGAATATCTTCACTCGCGGGACTGCTGGCCGCTTTATGCGCGCCGATAGCCGCGGCTTATTTCGGCCGATATGACTTGGTGGCCCTTTTGGTCGCATGCACGTTGATCGTGTTTTGGAAACATCGGACGAATATCGAAAACCTGATGGACGGCACCGAACCGCGTATCGGCAAAAGCAAAAGCTGACCGCGGATATGGGAGGCAGCCAGGAACAATTTGATAAGCTTCGGCTCATTAGATCCCCCAATATTGGTCCTGTTAGTTATCGCCAGCTCATTAGCCGCTTTGGTAGCGCAAAGGCTGCGCTGGAGGCTTTGCCTGACCTCGTTCGTCGCGGCGGTGGGGTTTCGTCGCTGCTTGCCGACGAAGCCTCTGTCACCCACGAATTGCAAATTGTTGAGAGATTTGGCGGGCGTCACATATTCATTGGCGATCCTGAATATCCATCTTTGCTGTCGCACTTGGACAATGCGCCGCCCGTCTTGTGTGTGAAGGGCGATTTGGGGCTGCTCAATCGCGTGGCCATTTCCATCGTTGGTGCGCGCAACGCGTCGGCTGGCGCGTGTCAGTTCGCACGGCAGCTGGCCTATGATCTTGGCCAAATGGAATTCCCGGTCGTCTCCGGACTGGCGCGGGGTATTGATACCGCCGCGCACGCAGGTTCAATCGAAGGCGGAACGATTGCGGTGATCGCAGGCGGTATCGATGTTGTTTATCCGCCGGAGAACAAGGCGCTTCAGGAAGCCATCGCCGAACGTGGTTTGCTCATCGCCGAACAACCGCCGGGCACGGAGCCCCGCGCGCGGCATTTTCCATATCGCAACCGGATTATTGCAGGGATATCGGCGGGCACCGTTGTGGTTGAGGCTGCCCCCAAATCCGGATCGCTGATTACCGCTCGGCTTGCCGCAGAAGCCGGGCGTGAAGTTATGGCCATTCCGGGGTCGCCACTTGATCCAAGATCGCGGGGCTGTAACCAGCTTATTCGCGAAGGCGCAACGCTTGTGCAGAATGCCGAAGAAATATCCGAACTTGTCCGGCCATTGGATCACCGGATGCGTGCGGCGCCGGCGCGATATGTTCCATCTGATCCGGCAACTATCGGCGACGACATCAATGACGAGCGACAAGCCGTCATCGACCTGATGGGCATGACCTATGTTTCGGTGGATGAATTGGTGCGCCAATCGGGCAGCAGCCAAGCCAATGTGCAGATGGTTCTGCTCGAAATGGAACTGGCTGGAAAACTGGAGCGCGGGGCAGGCGGAAAAGTACGTTTCGCTGCATGAAATTTTCGTCTTGACGACACCCCTCCAACCCCATCAGCCTATACGCGTACGCGAGAGATTTTAGAAAAGCTCATATTATCATGCAATTAGTCATCGTTGAATCACCTGCAAAAGCCAAGACAATCGAGAAATATTTGGGCCCCGGGTTCAAGGTTCTGGCGTCCTACGGACATATCCGCGATTTGCCGCCCAAGGATGGTTCTGTTGATCCTGAAAATGGCTTTGAAATGCTGTGGGATAATTATGCTGACAAAGCAAAGCAGCTCAAGGCGATAACCGACGAAGCCAAAAAGGCCGACGGCTTAATTCTCGCAACCGACCCTGACCGTGAAGGCGAAGCCATCAGCTGGCATGTGCAGGAAGTGCTCGCCAAGAAAAAGGCGCTGCCTGCAAATGTGGGGCGCGTGACCTTCAACGCGATTACCAAACAGGCTGTCACCGACGCCATGAAGCATCCGCGGGCGTTGGATATCGACCTGATCGACGCCTATCGCGCGCGCCGTGCATTGGATTATCTGGTTGGCTTTACGCTGTCGCCGGTATTGTGGCGCAAACTGCCGGGCGCAAAGTCCGCTGGTCGTGTCCAGTCGGTTGCCCTGCGCTTAATCGTTGAGCGCGAGCGCGAGATCGAAGCGTTTCGTGCGCAGGAATATTGGTCGGTGAAGGCTGCAATGGAGCATAAGGGGCAAAAGTTCGATGCCCGCCTGACCCAATATCTCGGCAAAAAACTCGATAAAATGGATTTGAAAACCGAGGTCGAGGCAGAGCAAGCGCGCGCCGCGGTCGAGGCAGGTAAGTTCACCGTCGATTCTGTTGAAACAAAGCCGGTCACGCGCAACCCACAGCCACCATTTACGACATCCACACTTCAGCAGGAAGCCGCGCGCAAGCTAGGCTTTTCGGCCAGTCACACCATGCGGATTGCGCAAGGGCTGTATGAAGATGGTGCGATCACCTATATGCGTACGGACGGTGTCCAAATGGACCACAGTGCCATTTCCGCCGCGCGTAAAACGATCTCCGACCGCTTTGACAGCGGCTATCTGCCCGACAAACCGCGGGTCTACCAAAGCAAAGCCAAAAACGCGCAAGAAGCCCACGAAGCCATTCGTCCGACCGATTTCTCCAAGGATAAGGCAGGTTCCGGCGATCATGGCCGTTTGTATGACCTGATCTACAAACGCGCGATGGCCAGCCAGATGGCGTCAGCACGGATGGAGCGAACCACGGTTGATCTGGTTGACGGCACCGGACAGACCGCGCTCCGCGCCACAGGTCAGGTTATGAAATTCCCCGGTTTCTTGGCCGTTTACGAAGAAGGTCTGGACGATAGCGAGAGCGAAGATGGTGCGATTTTGCCAGCGATGTCCGTCGGCGATGCGCCCGCGAAGCATGCCGTTGAGAAAGCGCAGCATTTCACACAACCACCTCCGCGTTTTTCCGAAGCTACGCTCGTAAAGCGTTTGGAAGAGTTGGGTATTGGTCGTCCATCGACATATGCGTCGACCATTCAGGTTCTGAAAGACAGGGCATATGTCCGTGTCGAAAAAAATCGTTTTTTTGCAGAGGAATCGGGCCGACTTCTCACAGCATTTCTTGAACGGTTTTTTGAACGCTATGTCGCTTATGATTATACCGCAGGGCTGGAGGATCAGCTTGATGAAATCAGCGGCGGTCGTGCAAATTGGCAGGCGTTTCTGGAATCATTCTGGCGTGATTTTAAGCCAAAGACGGCTGAAGTCATGGAGCAAAAGCCTTCCGAGGTAACCGCTGAGCTGGATATCTTCCTGTCGCCGTATTTGTTTCCTGAGCGTGAAGATGGCACTGACCCGCGCCTATGCCCGAAATGCGGTGCGGGCAGACTTGCCCTTCGTGGTGGCAAATTTGGCGCTTTTGTCGCGTGTTCCAATTATCCGGATTGCAAATACACGCGGAAATTTGCACAGCCCGGTGGCGAAAATGGCGAGGACACAGGCCCTGAAGTGCTTGGTCAACATCCAGAAACGCAGTTGGAGGTTAGCCGCAAATCAGGTCGTTTTGGTCCCTATTTCGAAATGGGCGAAGGCAAAGACGCCAAGCGCGCATCTATCCCGAAAGATATTCCTGCTGAGGATATCGGCCTGGAGTGGGCGGTAAAGCTACTGTCCTTGCCGCGCACGGTTGGAACCCACCCCGAAAGCGGTGAGCCGATAACAGCCAGCATTGGGCGTTATGGGCCATATCTGGCGCATAATGGGAAATATGCGCGGTTGCAGTCGACGAGCGAAGTGTTCGAAACGGGCATGAACAGTGCAGTGGCAAAGCTTGCCGAGGCGGCCGCCAATCCGGGTCGCGGTCGCGGCGCTGCACGTGCTCCGCTTAAGGAGCTTGGAAAGCATCCACGTACCGAGGCTGAACTTAAGCTGATGGAAGGCCGCTTTGGGCCTTATGTGACCGACGGTACGACCAACGCGACTTTGCCCAAGTCGATTGCACCCGACGAACTCACGCTGGAGGAAGCTGCGCAATTGATCGACGCACGCGCGGCCATGCCATCAAAAACAAAAAAGAAAGCGGCGCCGAAGAAAAAGGCTGCACCTAAGAAAAAGGCGGCAGCTAAACCTAAGGCAAAAACAGCGAAATAGTTCCAATTTTGTCATTCCCGACTTGATCGGGAATCCATGGACTTGGCTGTAAGCCTTAAACTGAACCGTCAGACCATGGGTTCCCGCGTGCGCGGGAACGACACTATTTGGATGTAGGAGGCAGTTTCGTTACTCGACCCATTCGAGCCCAATATCGCGATACAAGGTGCGATCCTCGTCCCACTTGGCGTGCACCTTCACATGCAAATAGAGATGGACCTTCACGCCCATCAATTTGGCCAATTCGGTGCGGGCCGCTTCGCCAATCGCCTTGATCCGTGCGCCGCCTTTGCCAAGTACGATTGCGCGCTGGGTCGGTCTGGCGACAAGGATTTGTTGGTGGATTTCCAACGAACCATCTTCGCGTTCGCTATATTTCTCGGTCTCCACGGCGCTGGCATAAGGCAGCTCTTCATGGAGTTGGAGATATAGCTGCTCTCGCGTGATTTCAGACGCGATCAGACGGTCTGTGGCGTCGGAAACCTGATCTTCAGGGAAATGCCATTCGCCCTCGGGCATCGCATCCGCAAGCGCCTGCTTAAATTCGTCAAGGCCGTCACCCGTTGCCGCGCTTATATAGTAAATTTGTTCGAAATCGCATTTTTCGGTCAATTTCGTCGTCAGCGACAGCAGCTTTTCCTTGGCGGCAATATCGACCTTGTTCAGCACCAACCACTTGCGTTCGGGGCGGCCCTTGAGGCCTTCCAATATCTTTTCCACCTTTGGACCAGCACCGGCGCGGCCGTCGACGATGAGCGCAATCATGTCAGCATCGCCCGCACCATCCCAAGCCGCGGCAACCATGGCGCGGTCAAAGCGGCGTTGTGCCGCAAATATGCCTGGCGTGTCGACCAATATGATCTGTGTTTCGCCGGCGAGCGCGACTCCAAGCATACGTGTGCGGGTCGTTTGCGCCTTGGGGCTGACAATCGCGACCTTTTGGCCAACCAAAGCATTGACCAGCGTGGATTTGCCCGCATTCGGTGCGCCAATAATGGCGACATGACCGCATTTTTTGGTCATGCGTGTACGTCCAAAAATGCGAGCGCGGCCGCAGTTTCCGCAGCCTGTTTGCTGTGCGCCGTCGCGGTGACGGGGTCAAAACCTTTTACGGTGACGGTAATTTCAAATGTCATAGCGTGGGGAGGGCCTTCTTTTTTCGTTATTATATATTCCGGAACCTTGCGGCCATGTGCGGCACACCATTCCTGAAGCGCGGATTTGGGGTGCTTTGGCGCACCATTGGCAGTTTCGATCAACGGACCCCAGAGGCGTTCGATTAGCGTGCGCGCGGCGTCGATACCGTGGTCCAAATAAAGAGCGCCGATCAGCGCCTCCATAACGTCCCCAAGCACATTGTCGCTTTGCTGCGCCCCGTCGTCGCGCGCTTGTTTGCCAAGCCGCAAATGATCGGGAACCCCATGCTGACGCGCGATATCCGCACATGTCAGTCCCGATACCAAGGCGTTCAATCGGTGCGACAAGCGACCTTCTGCCTCCTCGGCATATCGGTGGTACAGCATGTCCGCGATGACCAGACCCAATATCCGGTCACCCAAAAACTCAAGCCGTTGATAATCCGCCTGTCCGGTGCTGCCATGCGTTAACGCGCGGTGATATAGCGCCAGATCCAACGGTGGCTCGGGCATTAAAGCCTTCAGCCAATTATCCTTATCGCTGTTGGTCAAAACCCTTGTCCAATGCGGTCAGGGCGTGCCGCGGTAAACCATGTCCATGGCAGCAGCCAATGTGACGACCCATCGGTCGAAAATACCGACACCAGCGCGCGCCCGACGAGATTTTCTTGTGGCACGATGCCGATGGCACCGGGCTTATCAATGGGTGTCCAGCGGCTGTCCGCGCTGCGGTCGCGGTTGTCGCCCATCAGGAACAGGTCCTTTTCACCAACAACAAAGGCTTCGGTGTTGTCGCCTTCCAATCCGTTGGCGAGGTCGAGAATTTCGTAGCTCTTGCCCTCTGGCAAAGTCTCACGAAAACGCGGGTACCGGCATTGCGTGCCACCATCCGGGCTGGCCTCTTCCATGTCGGGGCGCCAGCACGGGAAGGGGTTGCGGTCCATTTCAGCGGTATCGCGCATATTTTGGGTCACCGGGATAACAAGATCGGCAATGCGTTCTTTTTTGACCGCCACACCGTTAATCTCCAAAATGCCGTTGCGCATTTGGATGACGTCACCGGGAAGGCCGATCACGCGCTTAATATAATCTGTACCGTTCGACATGGGTGCCTTGAACACCACAACATCGCCGCGCTTTGGCGCGCTGGCGAATATCCGCCCGGGGATAAGGGGCAAGGAAAATGGCAGGCTATATTTGGAATAGCCATACGGCCATTTTGCCACCAGCAGATAGTCACCGATGAGCAAGCGGGGCTGCATCGATTCCGAAGGAATATTGAACGGGGACACGATGAAACTGCGCAGAATGAACACGAATACCGCCAGCTTCAAAAGGAAGCCGCCAAATTCGCGCCATTCGGATGGGGGCGTTGCTGGTTGCGGTTGTGAAGGAGCAGCCGCGTTCGCGTCGTCTGTCTTGTCGGTGGGTGAGGTCACATAATCTCGCAAATTAATGTCGTCTTATGACGGATTGGCTGGCCTTTTATCGCGTAGACGCGCTATTTGCCAGCGTCGAGATTCACAGGCGACATTCGCGCGATTGATAAAGGGTATATGATGACGGATCACAGCTGGGCTGAGCTTGAAAAGCAGCAAGAAAAAACGCTGGTTGAGCTGTTTGCGTCAGACCCCGACCGCGTTGCCAAAATGACCATAGAACAGTCGGGACTGCGCTTTGACATGTCGAAAACACATCTTGATGACGCCATGCTGTCTCAATTTGCCAAACTTGCCGAAGACATGCATTTGGACGACCCCAAATCGGCATTATTTTCGGGCGCAGCAATCAACGTGACTGAAGGCCGTGCTGCCGAGCATACGGCAGAGCGTGGCAATGGCGATGTGCAGGCCGTTGCCCATGCACGTGCACTTCAAGAACGCATGCGTGGCCTTGTCGAGGCGATCGACGCTGGCTTCATGGGCGACATCAAACATATTTTGCACATCGGCATTGGCGGCTCTGCGCTTGGGCCGAAATTGCTGGTCGATGCGCTCGGCCGCGATGGTGCACGGTACGATGTCAAAGTTGTGTCGAATATCGATGGCGCTGCTCTGACGGAGGCTGTGAAAGGCATGGACCCGCATAAGACAATCGTCGCGGTCGCATCCAAAACCTTCACCACGACGGAAACCTTGCTGAATGCAACCAGCGCAATGGAGTGGATGCGCGACGGCGGCGTTGCCGATCCTTATGCCCAGATCGTGGCGCTTACGGCCAATCCGGACAAAGCGCTTGAATGGGGCGTGGATGAAAACCGCATATTGCCGTTCAATGAATCGGTTGGCGGGCGCTATTCGCTTTGGTGCTCGATTGGCTTTCCCGTGGCACTCGGGCTTGGCTGGGCCGTGTATGAAGAACTGCTTGAAGGTGCCGCGGCGATGGACCGGCATTTCCGCAATGCGCCCCTGTTGGAAAATGCACCAACGATGGCTGCGTTCTGCGATCTATATTATGCCCAGATAAAGGCTTGCGAGACCCGCGCGGTTTTTGCTTATGACGAACGTCTGCGATTGCTGCCCGATTATCTTCAGCAGTTGGAAATGGAATCAAACGGCAAATCGGTGACAGCCGAAGGTGTGCCGCTCGGCCGCAACAGCGCGCCAGTCACATGGGGCGGGGTTGGAACCGACGCGCAACATGCGGTATTCCAGTTATTGCATCAGGGGACGCATCTTATTCCCGTTGAATTCATTGCGAGCAAAACGCCCGGACATGACTATGATACCGCGCATCATGAGACGCTGTTGGTGAACTGTTTTGCCCAAGGCGCGGCGTTGATGGCGGGGCAGAAGTCAGATGATCTGGCACGCAACTACGCTGGCAACCGACCATCAACCACGATATTGATGGACGATGTGACGCCGTCGGCGTTGGGCGCATTGATTGCGTTTTACGAACACCGGACTTTTGTGAATGCAGTGTTGCTCGGCATTAACCCGTTTGACCAATTCGGGGTTGAGCTGGGCAAGCAAATCGCAAAAAGCATCGGCGATACTGGCGCCACGGGCTTTGATCCATCCACGACGGCATTGATTGCGGCGGCATTGGGCGACAACTGACCGTTCGATAAGACAGATGAAAAAATGCCATTGGCAAATGCGTTGCGGCGCAACCATATGTCCATGATATAAGGAAAAAATAGCATGGCTGAATTTGAATATGATCTGTTTGTCATTGGCGCTGGATCGGGCGGGGTTCGCGCATCGCGGATAGCGGCGTCGCATGGCGCGCGTGTCGCCGTTGCCGAAGAACATCGCGTGGGTGGCACATGCGTTATCCGCGGATGTGTTCCCAAAAAGCTGCTCGTCTACGGATCCCATTTCGCCGAAGACCTGCACGACGCGCAACGTTTCGGATGGAACATGGCGGGCGCGACGTTCGATTGGAATATTTTGCGCGACAATGTCGCGGCGGAGGTGAACCGTCTCGAAGGTCTTTACGGCCAGACGCTTGGCAACAACAAGGTGGAGGTGTTTCGCGAACGCGCGGTCGTGACAGGGCCCAACAGCGTGCGTTTGGCAAGCGGACGCGAGATTTCGGTGGCCTATATCCTTATCGCCACGGGCGCTTGGCCATCGGTTCCTGAAATACCGGGCGCCGGGCATGGTATCACGTCAAATGAAGTGTTTAGCTTGCCCGAGCTGCCTAAACGGGCGGTGATCGCAGGCGGCGGCTATATCGCGAATGAGTTTGCCGGTATCTTCAACGAACTTGGCGTCAAAGTCAGCCTTGTGACCCATGGCGACCGCATTCTGCGCAGTTATGATGACGAAATTGTTGACCGCCTTGTGGACATTAGCGGCCATAAGGGCATCGATATTCGCTTCAACTGTAGCTTCAAATCCATCACCAAGCAGGATGATGGCAGCTTGGTGATCGAAACCAACCAAGGCGAGACGATTGAAACCGATCTTCTGCTATGGGCCATTGGTCGGACGCCGCACAGCAAAGGCCTTGGCCTTGAAGAGGTTGGCATCGCGCTTGGTAAGGACGGCTCGGTTCAGGTTGGCGACGACAATCGGACCAACGTGCCCAGCATTTATGCGGTGGGCGATGTCACCAATCGCGTGCAGCTCACACCCATTGCGATCCGCGAAGGCCATGCTTTTGCCGACAGCGTCTTTGGCAACAATCCGCGCACGGTGAATTATGACTGCATACCGACTGCGGTGTTCAGTAATCCGCCAATTGCCAGCGTCGGGATGACCGAGACCGAAGCCCGCGCGGCGCATCCTGACGTCAAAATATACAAAAGCGATTTCCGCGCGATGAAGAATGTGTTGGCCGACCGCAACGAACGCGCTTTGTATAAAATGGTGGTCGCGGGCGCAAACGAGCGCGTGGTCGGGTTGCACTTGATTGGTCCAGACAGTGGCGAGATCCTTCAAGCAGCGGCCATTGCGGTCAAAGCAGGGCTGACGAAGCAGGATTTCGACGATACCGTCGCGCTGCATCCAAGCATGTCCGAAGAACTGGTGTTGATGAAATAACGGAAAACTTCACCGAAGCCCTGAGCCTGTCGAAGGGCGTTTATCAGCTATCACTGCGGTTTATGGAAAGTGAATGATTTCGTCGCCCGATGTCCATTTGGGGTAGCGGGTCATGATATGGCCAAACAGGTCCGACGCAAGCAGTCCGTTCAGCCAAGCCTGAAGCGCGGACAGTGGCAATGCGTCGAACCATATCGGGTCCGTTGCAGCAAACTGCCGGACAAAAGGAAACAACGCGATGTCGGTAAATGCCGGCTGGGCGCCACCTAAATAGGGTTGCGTCGCCAATATCTCGTTCATGCCCGACAAATGCTCCCGTGCGGCCTCACGATGTTCCAAACCGTCTGCCAGACCATAACGATGCGGATATTTGTAGCGGTCGAGCGCGTGTTTGAACGGGCCATCATTGGCGGCGATCATGCCCGCATCCTCATGGGCCAGCCAATTCTCAGGATCATTTTGCGCCAATGCCCAGCGCATGATGTCCAGGCTCTCGTCGACAACATGACCGTCGCCCACAACTAACACCGGAACTGTGCCCTTTGGCGACACCGCGACCATTTCAGGCGGCTTGTCCCGAAGCACCACTTCGCGTAGTTCGACCTGAACCTTACTCACCGCAATCGCCATTCTTGCCCGCATGGCGTAAGGGCATCGGCGGAAACTGTAGAGGATCGGGCGGTCAGTCATCAAGTCGAGGATTGACGCCGATATGCTGTTTGCCGCGTTTTTTGGCGAGCGCGATCTGTTTCTGCCGCTCGGCGAAACGCGCGCGGTCTTCGTCGGTGCGTTCGGCATAGCAAGCCGGGCAGGCGACGCCTTCGATGAAATGTGCTGACGCCTTGTCCTCTTGCGAAATCGGTCTGCGGCAGGCATGGCACAATTCCATTTCGCCAAGCTCAAGCCCATGCTTCACGGACACGCGCTCGTCGAAGACGAAGCATTCGCCCTGCCATTTGCTCTCTGCTTCTGGAATATTCTCAAGATAGCGCAATATGCCGCCTTCGAGGTGGTAGACATCGTCTATCCCCTCCGATTTCAGGAAGGCGGTCGATTTTTCGCAACGTATGCCGCCGGTGCAGAACATCGCAAACTTGGTTTTTCCGGCAGCAAGTTCATTGCGATGCGCGCGAAACCATTCCGGAAATTCGCTGAATGATTTGGTCCGCGGATCGACTGCGCCTTCAAAGGTGCCAATCGCAACCTCATAATCATTGCGGGTATCGATGAGGACGGTGTCCGGATCGGAGATCAATGCATTCCAATCCTCTGGCTGCACATAGGTGCCGACTTCACGTTTCGGGTCGATACCGTCAACGCCCAGCGTAACAATTTCCTTCTTCAACCGCACTTTCATCCGATAGAATGGCATTTGATTGGCATGCGAATATTTGACGTCGAGTTCGGCGCAGCCCGGAATGGCGCGCAGAAACGAAATGAGGGCGTCGATAGCAGCGGGCTCTCCGGCGACGGTGCCGTTGATTCCTTCATGCGCTAGTAAAATGGTGCCTTTGATGCCGCCTGCAGTGCACTGATCGTGGATTAGCGGCTGAAGCGCTGCAGGCGTATCGAACGAAACGAAGCGATAGAGTGCAGCGACTTTGATGGGATGAACTTGTTCCATGGAGTGGCCCTATAGCGTCCTTTTTCGCTTTTGGCAGCTTTGAATATTACCCCGATAATCGTAAATTTAATCGCACGATTAATTTGCAATTGCATCGCCACGATGCCAAAGCTTCACGCAACAAAATTGCTTATGGGGAAAACCATGTCGGCCAATATTGCTGAACTGGAATTGCGGCGCGCAGCGTCCAAATTGGGTGGCGGACAAAAGCGTATTGACGCGCAACATGCCAAGGGCCGCCTGACGGCGCGCGAACGGCTTGATATTCTGCTGGATGAAGGCAGCTTCGAAGAGCTCGACGCCTATGTGACGCATAATTGCACCGACTTTGGCATGGCCGAACAGAAGATCCCCGGCGACGGCGTTGTCACCGGCAGCGGCACTATCAACGGCCGCTTGGTCTATGTCTACAGTCAAGATTTCACGGTATTCGGCGGGTCGCTATCCGAGGCGCATGCGATGAAAATCTGCAAGGTCTTGGACAATGCGATGAAGGTCGGCGCGCCCGTCATTGGCCTAAACGACAGCGGCGGCGCGCGTATTCAGGAAGGCGTCGCATCGCTTGGCGGCTATGCCGAGGTGTTTCAACGCAATACACTTGCAAGCGGGGTGGTTCCGCAAATCAGCCTCATCATGGGCCCATGCGCGGGTGGTGCGGTATATTCGCCAGCGATTACGGACTTCATCTTCATGGTGAAGGACAGCAGCTATATGTTCGTCACTGGTCCTGATGTGGTCAAGACGGTGACCAATGAAGTCGTCACGCAGGAAGAGCTTGGCGGCGCGGTTTCGCATACGACCAAGTCGGGTGTCGCCGACAATGCTTTCGAAAATGATATTGAGGCGCTGCTGTCGGTCCGTGATTTCTTCGACTATTTGCCAGAGAATAACCGCACCGGCGTTCCGGAACGGCCAACCGAAGACGCGTGGGACCGGATTGAACCAAGCCTCGACACGTTAATCCCGCCAAGCGCGAACCAGCCTTATGATATGCATGAGCTGATCCGCAAAACGGTTGACGAGGGCGACTTTTTTGAGGTTCAGCCAACACATGCGGCCAATGTTATCATCGGATTTGGCCGCATTGAGGGCCGGACAGTGGGCATCGTCGCCAATCAGCCCATGGTGCTGGCGGGTGTGCTCGACATCAACAGCTCCAAAAAAGCCGCGCGCTTTGTCCGCTTCTGCGACGCATTCGATATTCCGATCGTCACCTTCGTCGACGTTCCTGGTTTCTTGCCAGGGACCGCGCAGGAATATGGCGGTATCATCAAGCATGGCGCGAAATTGCTCTTTGCCTATGCCGAGGCAACCGTGCCCAAAATCACCATCATCACGCGCAAGGCCTATGGCGGCGCCTATGACGTGATGGCGTCCAAGCATTTGCGCGGTGACCTTAACTACGCATGGCCGACCGCTGAAATCGCGGTGATGGGCGCAAAGGGCGCGGTTGAAATCATCTTCCGCGGGCTATCCACTGAAGAGCAGGCGGTGAAGACCGCGGAATATGAAGACCGCTTTGCTAACCCCTTTGTGGCGGCGAGCAAGGGCTTTATCGACGAGGTCATCTACCCGCATTCTACCCGGAAACGGATTGCCTTGGGCCTGAGAAAATTGCGGAACAAGGGGTTGGAAAACCCTTGGAAAAAGCATGACAATATTCCGTTGTAGTAAATGATTTATTTGATCTTTGTTGGAGATTGAAATGGCAAAAGGAGATCATTTCGGCGGTTCGACCGCAATCGGGTTGCACGGGTCATTTATCGGTATAGCTCGTGGAAAATTGAAAAATAAAATAAATATAGATTACCATTTAACAGATAAGGCTCCCCGCGAAAGCGCCCGGGCGTTAGCCGAGCGGCCGAAGAAGAATCACCGCCGGAAGGCAAAAGAAACTTCGAAACGTGTAATCAAACCACAACAAGCCAAACAAAAAACAGAACCGCTTTCGAAGAATCAGGTTATTGTAAGGAAGGTCGAGAAGGCTGAAAGGCGAGTGGCATTAAAAGAGGCTGAAATTGTCACAGCAAAAAAACGCGTACAAATGCTAGAGACAGAGTTAGACAACGCTTTAATTGAACTCCATTTCGCTAAAAAACTTCTGCCCATAACGAATGTCGAAGAGGCAGTTGCCACAACACAGAAATTTGATGAAGAATTATGAAACTAGGCCGTCTCAACCATATCGGCGTCGCCACGCCTTCCATTGCGGACAGCATCGTCTTTTACCGCGACGTGATGGGCGCGACGAAGATCCATGATCCGTTCGACTTGCCGGATCAGGGGGTGAAGGTTTGCTTTGTCGACACGCCCGGGGCCGATGGCGCGTTGAACGGAACGCAGATCGAGCTGATTGAGCCGCTGCCGGGCAATACCTCCATCGCCGCGTTTCTGGAAAAGAACCCTGCGGGCGGGCAGCATCATGTGTGTTACGAAGTACCCGACATTCACGCTGCCAAGGCGGAGTTTGAGGCTATGGGCAAGCGCGTGCTGGGCGAACCAAGGATTGGTGCGCACGGGACGCTGATTTTCTTTGTGCACCCGAAGGACATGCAGGGTGTGCTGACTGAAATTATGGAGGTGCCTTCGCAGGCACATTGACCAACCACCACATCGTCACCCTGAACGTGTTTCAGGGTCCATTTATAATCCCAGAGCGTGGGTTTTTGGGAGGCAAAATGGATGCTGAAACGAGTTCAGCATGACGGTGAATAGAATGAAGGGAGCTTGAACTATGACCTATGAAACCATCCGCCTCGACATTTCGGACAATGTCGCAACAATAACCCTCAACCGCCCTGAGCGCCTGAACGCCATGGCGCCGCAGATGGCGGACGACATTAGCGCTGCGCTTGACCAATTGAATGGCGCGCGCGTTGTCCTGATTACCGGCGAAGGCCGCGCCTTTTGCTCGGGCGCTGACTTGTCTGCACGCGGCGCAGGTGCATCGGTGAGCGGCGGGCAGGGGGCTTATTCGGCGCTGACCAAAAGCTACAACCCGTTGATGCTCAAGCTGGCCAAACTTGACGTGCCAATCATCACAGCTGTCAACGGTCCTGCAGCCGGCGTTGGCTGCAGCCTTGCGCTCGCCAGCGATTTTGCGATTGCCGGCAAATCCGCTTACTTCCTCCAGGCCTTTGTCAACATTGGTTTGGTGCCCGACGGCGGCGCAAGCTGGATGCTTTCGCGCCTTGTCGGTAAGGCACGCGCGACCGAAATGATGTTGCTTGGCGAAAAAATCCCTGCGGATAAAGCTGCAGATTGGGGCCTGATCTACAAGTCTGTCGATGATGCCGAACTGATGACTGAAGCGATGGCTTTGGCAACACGGTTGGCCAACGGGCCGACCGTCGCCATTGGCATCATGCGTCAGAATATCGCTGCGGCGTTGGATGCGGATTATGCAACCGCCTTGCTGCGTGAGGCCGAAGGTCAAAAGATTGCGGGTGACAGCAACGATGCCCGCGAAGGTGCGATTGCCTTTTTGCAGAAACGTAAGGCCGAGTTTAAGGGACAGTAACTGTCTACCAAGGCCGTCACCCTGAACTTGTTTCTGGTTCTTAATTGGCAACGGTGAAAGTAAGATGCTGAAACAAGTTCAGCATGACGGGATTCAAATGTGAGTTTGTAATGGCGAATATCGACGAGTGGAAAAAAGCGGCTGACAAAGAGGTTAAGGGCAAAGACCTGACCTGGCACACGCCCGAGGGCATTGCCGTCAAGCCGCTTTATACCAGTGAGGACGCTGGTGACCCCGGGCTTCCCGGATTTGCGCCGTTCACACGCGGTGTGCGTGCGTCGATGTATGCAGGTCGTCCATGGACCATCCGTCAATATGCGGGTTTTTCGACCGCCGAGGAATCCAACGCCTTTTATCGCCGCAACCTTGCCGCCGGGCAAAAGGGTCTTTCGGTTGCGTTCGATCTCGCCACCCATCGCGGCTATGACAGCGACCATCCGCGCGTAGTCGGCGATGTCGGTAAGGCGGGCGTTGCTATCGATAGCGTTGAGGACATGAAGATCCTGTTCGACGGCATTCCGTTAGACCAAATGTCGGTGTCGATGACGATGAACGGCGCAGTCATTCCGATCCTTGCGTTCTTCATCGTCGCTGGTGAAGAGCAGGGCGTATCGCAGGCGCAACTCGACGGCACCATCCAGAACGACATCCTTAAAGAGTTCATGGTCCGCAACACCTATATTTACCCGCCCGAACCATCGATGCGGATCGTTTCGGACATTATCGCGTACACCAGCGCCAATATGCCCAAGTTCAACAGCATTTCGATCTCCGGCTATCACATGCATGAAGCCGGCGCGACCGCAGTGCAGGAGCTTGCCTTCACCATCGCCGACGGCAAGGAATATGTGCAGCGCGCGATGGCTTCCGGCTTGGATATCGATGCGTTCGCCGGCCGGTTGTCCTTCTTCTTTGGCATCGGCATGAACTTCTTCATGGAAGTGTCAAAGCTGCGCGCCGCGCGGACTTTGTGGCACCGCGTCATGGATGAGCTCGGCGCAAAGGATGAACGCTCCAAAATGCTGCGCACACATTGCCAGACATCGGGCGTCAGCTTGCAAGAGCAGGATCCTTACAACAACGTCATCCGCACCACCGTGGAAGCGATGGCGGCGACCTTTGGCGGGACGCAGAGCCTGCACACCAATGCGTTGGACGAAGCCATTGCGTTGCCGACGGAATTCTCTGCCCGCATCGCCCGCAACACACAGATCATCCTGACCGAAGAAACCGGCATCACCAAGGTCGTCGATCCTTTGGGTGGCAGCTATTATGTCGAGGCCCTGACCGCAGAGCTGGTTGATCAGGCGTGGAAGATCATCGGTGAAATCGACGAACTTGGCGGCATGACCAAGGCTGTCGCATCGGGCATGCCCAAACGTTTGATCGAAGAAGCCGCCGCCGCGCGTCAGGCACGAGTGGACAAGGGCGAGGACGTCATCGTCGGCGTCAACAAATATCGGCTGGAAACAGAAGACCAGCTCGATACGCTGGAGGTCGATAACGACTTTGTCCGTCAGGGCCAGATTGCACGGCTTGCCGCCACGCGCGCGTCGCGTGATGAAGCAGCGTGTCAGGCCGCGTTGAATGCGCTGACCGAAGGCGCGCGTGTGTTCCCCGGCGAAGGCCGGGGTCCAGCGCCGCACAACGCAACGTCCGGGACTGGACCCCTGCCTGCGCAGGGGAACACAAACCTCCTCGCGCTTGCAGTAGACGCCGCCCGCGCACGCGCGACTTTGGGCGAGATATCCGACGCAATGGAGGCTGTGTTTGGCCGCTATGCGACCACGCCTGTGCCTGTGCAGGGTATTTATGGCAGCGCGCATGAATTCGACAAACGCTGGGCACAAGTGCTCGACGGCGTCGCATCGGTTGGCCGCCGCTTGGGCCGCAAACCGAAATTGCTCGTCGCCAAAATGGGCCAGGACGGCCACGACCGCGGAGCAAACGTCATTGCCTCTGCATTTTCTGACATGGGCTTTGACGTTATCAGCGGGCCGTTGTTCCAGACACCCGAAGAAACCGTTGTGTTGGCGCTTCAGCATGATGTGGATGCCGTGGGGGCCTCAAGCCTCGCCGCGGGTCACAAAACGCTGATCCCAGAGCTGATAAAGGGTCTGCGTGAAGCAGGGCGCGGCGATATCAAGGTCATTGCCGGTGGCGTCATTCCGCCGCAGGATTATGATTATCTGCGTGAAGCCGGCGTTCAGGGTATTTATGGCCCAGGCAGCAATGTTGTTGAGTGCGCAGCCGATGTTTTGACTTTGCTCGGCCACAACATGCCGCCTTTGGGAGAATCCACGTGACCGTCCGCACCGATTGGACCCGCGCAGAAATCGCGGCACTGTTTGACCTGCCGTTCGACGAGTTGGTCTATCAGGCGCAAACCGTCCACCGCGCGCATCATGCGGCGGGACAGATCCAGCTTTGCACATTGCTATCGATCAAGACCGGCGGTTGCCCGGAAGACTGCGGCTATTGCTCACAATCCGTAAAAGCAGACAGCGGCGTTGAGGCAACCAAGTTGATGGACGTGCAGGCCGTGCTGCAAAAGGCAGCAGAGGCAGCAGACGCCGGTTCGCGTCGCTTCTGCATGGGCGCTGCGTGGCGCAATCCCAAAGATCGGGACATGCCCGCAATTGTCCAGATTGTTCAGGGCGTGCGCGCCATGGGCATGGAAACCTGCATGACGCTTGGCATGCTAACGCCCAAGCAGGCCGATATGCTGGCCGAGGCGGGGCTCGATTATTATAACCATAATATCGACACCAGCCCCGAGCGGTATAATGAGATCATCACCACGCGGACGATGGACGACCGGCTCGACACGCTGGCCGAGGTCCGCCGTGCGGGCATCAATGTGTGCAGTGGCGGCATTGTCGGTTTGGGCGAGACCCGCACCGACCGCGTCGGCTTCATCCACACACTTGCGACCCTGCCGGCCCACCCCGAAAGTGTGCCCGTCAATGCACTGGTGCCAGTCAAGGGCACCGTGCTGGGCGATATGCTTGCCGACACGCCGCTGGCGAAGATCGACGACATCGAATTCGTCCGCACGATCGCGGTTGCCCGCATCACTATGCCTATGAGCATGGTGCGGTTAAGCGCGGGGCGTGAGTCCATGTCCGAGGCGACACAGGCTTTGTGCTTCATGGCGGGTGCGAACAGCATCTTCACCGGCGACAAATTGCTGACCGCGGCCAACGCGGGCGACGACAAGGACGCCGCAATGCTGGCCAAGCTGGGGCTTGTGCCAATGGAGGCCGAGGAGCCGCTGCGGGCGTGCAAGGCACTGGAGGCGGCGGAGTGAGCTTGGCTTTCGGTAGGTTTTGCGCCGATTTAGGGCTTCCGCTCAGAAGTGCTTATTCTTGGTGCGCGATCAATCGTGAAAAGCAACAAGCCATCTTTACGGTTTGGGATGACGAAATAGACCATGACAAAAATGAATATGAGTTTTGGAACGACGAAGTTGATAATGCACGCCTTTCTAACCCAGATCGAAGAAAGACAAGAAATCTCGAAGAGATGAGGCAGATTTTGCTGGAAGCTATGGATAATGGCTATCAAACTTTGGGCATTCGCTGCACGCCGCGTTACCCGCTCACTAGTCCAAGAAGCCGGGAATCATACGTCGAGAATGAGCTGTTGGTCGTCCACCTGCGACACACACCCACCGGAATCACAGGACGATTTCAAGGCAAGGTCGCCTCAAATTCCATTAGGCGCACGGAATCTCTAGCCCAAACGATGGGTCTGTCGGCAATAGACGACCTCGACGGAGATCCGCCCGGCAACGCTACACCAGACCGATGGGCATTTTCTGGCACTTTTTTCGTTCGCGATAGCAAGGTGCGGGATAAGGTCATCAAGCGAGCCAAAGGCAAATGTGAATATTGTGGAAGTCTCGGCTTTAAGAAATACGGTGGTGCATATTATCTTGAAGCCCATCACATCATCAGCTTAGCAAAACAGGGACCGGATACCCTTGAAAACGTCATTGCATTGTGTCCCAACCACCACCGCGAAGCGCATTTTGGCGAAGGTTCGCAAGAGCTCGAAGCAAAGTTCAAAACGATACTCGCCAAGTTGAGAGGCAACTAATATGTTCAAGAAAATCCTGATCGCCAACCGTGGCGAAATCGCTTGCCGTATCATCAAGACCGCACGCCGGATGGGGATCGCAACTGTCGCGGTCTATTCGGATGCTGATGCGCGAGCGCCATTTGTGCAGATGGCCGACGAGGCGGTGCATATCGGGCCTTCGCCTGCCGCGCAGTCTTATTTGATTGCCGACAAGATCATTGCCGCGTGCAAGCAAACCGGCGCTGAGGCCGTCCACCCCGGCTATGGCTTCCTGTCCGAACGCACCAGCTTTGCCGAGGCTTTGGCCAAGGAAAACATCGCGTTCATCGGACCGCCAGTGAATGCAATTGCGGCGATGGGCGACAAGATTGAGTCCAAGAAACTGGCGATGAAAGCGGGCGTGAATGTCGTTCCCGGCTTTGTTGGCGAGATTGACGATACAGAGCACGCCGTGCGGATTTCGGAAGAAATCGGCTATCCGGTGATGATGAAAGCCAGCGCCGGCGGCGGTGGCAAGGGGATGCGGCTTGCTTATAATGAGCAGGACGTACGCGAAGGCTTTGAAGCGACCAAGCGCGAAGGGCTGAATTCCTTCGGCGACGACCGCGTTTTCATCGAAAAATTCATCCTCAACCCGCGCCATATCGAAATCCAGATACTGGGCGATCAGCACGGCAATATTTTATACCTCAACGAACGCGAATGTTCGATCCAGCGGCGGCACCAGAAGGTCGTGGAAGAGGCACCTTCGCCCTTCGTCACACCCAAGATGCGCAAGGCGATGGGTGAGCAATGCGTCGCATTGTCGCGCGCGGTGGGCTATTATTCGGCGGGTACGGTTGAGTTGATCGTATCGGGCGCGGACCCGAGCGGCGAGAGCTTTTACTTCCTCGAAATGAACACCCGTTTGCAGGTTGAGCATCCGGTGACCGAATGCATCACCGGCATCGATTTGGTCGAACAGATGATCCGCGTTGCCGCTGGCGAGAAGCTTGCCATGACGCAGGACGACATCAAAATCGACGGTTGGTCCATCGAAAACCGCGTCTATGCCGAAGATCCCTATCGCGGTTTCTTGCCCTCAACAGGCCGCCTCACGCGCTATCGCCCACCAGTCGCAGGCTGGACCGAGGACGAAGACGCTAATGGCCGTCGCGGTGTCGAAGGCGTTCGCGTTGACGACGGCGTCTATGATGGCGGCGAAGTTTCAATGTTCTACGACCCGATGATCGCCAAGCTGATCACATGGGGTAAATCCCGCGACGAGGCAGCAGACTTGCAGATCGCCGCGCTGGACCGCTTTGAAATCGAAGGCCTTGGCCACAATATCGATTTCGTCAGCGCCATCATGCAGCATCCGCGTTTCCGTTCCGGCGAATTGACCACTGGCTTCATCGCCGAGGAGTATCCGGACGGTTTCCATGGCGCAGCATCAACGCCCGAGCTGGTCAAATCACTCGCCGCTATCGCAGGGTTCGTTGCGACGGCGGAAGCCGACCGCGCACGTCATGTTGATGGCCAATTGGGCGATACGCTTGAGCCGCCTGCGCGCTGGCAAGTGAAGATCGGTGACGCTGTCCATGACATCGAAATGATCGATGGCGACATGCACGTCGACGGAGAACATTTCGATCTTTCGATGGAATATGATCCGGGTGATCGTTTGATTGAGGCTGAAGTCGGTGATGAAGAGCTGGCGGTCAAAATTTCGAAGATGCGGACCGGCTTTAAGCTAACCACGCGCGGCGCAACACATGTCGCACGTGTCCTGCCGGGGCATATCGCGCATTTGGCCGATCATATGATCGAAAAGATCGCGCCCGATCTCTCCAGGTTCCTCATTTGCCCGATGCCCGGGCTGTTGACGACATTGCACGTCAATGTGGGCGATGCCGTGGAAGCCGGGCAACCGCTCGCCGTGGTGGAAGCCATGAAGATGGAGAATATCCTGCGCGCCGAGAAATCCGGAACGGTGAAGATCGTCAACGCCAAGGCAGGTGACAGCCTTGCTGTGGATGCCGTCATCCTGGAAATGGAATAATATGCGCGCGGTGGCTTAATCCAAAATCGCCACCGCCCGTATCCATCCCGCACTCGCACGCTCAATCTTTACGGGGAAGCATGACAGCGTAAAACCAAATGCTGGCAGCGCTTCCAAATTGGTAAGCTTTTCAATCTGGTAATAAGGCTGGATACGCCCGGCCTTATGCCCTTCCCAAATGATCGACGGGTCGCGCTTTTCGGCCCAACGCTTTGCGGTGTGGCTGAACGGCGCATCCCAGCTCCATGCGTCGGTGCCGACGACCTCGACACCTTGCGAGGTCAAATAAAGCGTTGCTTCCGCGCCCATACCAACGCCTTGGTCGGTGAAGTTATCCGTTCCGTAAACCGCACCAGACTGCACCAGAACAATGTCGCGTGGTTGCAGCGTATAGCCGATGCGTTTGAGTTCCGCCTCGACTTCCGCAGCACTGACAACATGGCCAGCGGGCAAATGGGAAAAATCCAACTTCACGCCCGGTGCAAAAAACAGATCCAACGGCGCTTCATCAATCGATGGGGCAGGGCGTGCACCGGCGTCGGTTGTCGAATGGAAGTGCCACGGTGCGTCCATATGCGTTCCATTGTGGGTGGACAGCGTGAGGCTTTCGACGGCCCAACCCTCGCCATCGGGAAGATCATCCTTCGTGAGCCCTGGGAAAAACATCGCAATCTGTTCCCACGTGTTTTCGTGCGTCATATAGGAAATCTGCGGCCGCATGACGGGCGGATCGGAAATGACGTCGTTGGTAATCGGGATCGACAGATCAATAAATTGCGTCATGCTCTTCTCCTCTCCCAAATCGATAATCGCCCTTGTGGATAAGCGCAACAAGCCGCTTGAAAGGGACGACATAGCGATTAAGACAAGGAAGAGAGTTTTTAGGGGAACATCATGGCCGCTGCTGCCGAGAACGAAATCACACTTGATCCGAAACGCGACCGTCTGGTCATAACGGCGTCATCGCTTGGCACCGTGTTCGAATGGTATGACTTCTTTGTCTACGGCATCCTTGCGGCACTGATCGGTAAGCTGTTCTTCCCTGCAGATAACCCCACGGCGGCAACGCTGGCTTCACTGGCTATATTCGGTGCCGGCTTTGGCGTTCGGCCGCTTGGGGCAATATTATTTGGCTATTTTGGTGACAAGATTGGGCGGAAATATACGTTCCTCGTGACCATCACATTGATGGGTGTCGCAACCGCCGCGATTGGTTTGTTACCGACATTTGAGACCGCAGGCGTGTGGGCCGCAGGGCTGTTGTTGTTGATGCGCTGTCTTCAGGGGCTGGCATTGGGCGGTGAATATGGCGGCGCGGCTATATATGTCGCCGAGCATGCGCCTGATGGAAAACGCGGCCAATATACCAGTTGGATCCAAGCATCGGTGGCAGGAGGGTTTCTGTTGGCAGTCGTCGTTGTGCTGATCACACGTCAGTCGATGAGTAACGAAGCGTTTGAAGCTTGGGGTTGGCGCGTGCCGTTTTTGACGTCGATCTTGTTGCTCGCCATATCGCTGTTCATGCGACTAAAATTGTCGGAAAGCCCCGTTTTCAAGGCCATGAAGGCCGCGGGAACGACGTCCAAAAATCCTTTCGTTGAAAGCTTTAAATATCCCGGCAATATCGGCCGCCTGTTCGTTGCGCTATTTGGCGTCGCCGCGGGTCTGACGGTGATCTATTATACATCGCAGTTTGGAACGCTCTATTTTCTGACAGGTACCGCGCGTGTGCCGGAGACCGATGCCTTGCTGTATATGGCCGTCGGTGCCGCGCTCGCTGCGCCAACTTATGTTGCATGCGGTTGGCTTTCCGACAAATGGGGTCGCAAGCGGATGCTTTTGTTGGGCTATGGCCTTTCCATCATCGGCGTGTTTCCCATTTTCTGGATGATGGCGGATGCCGCCAATCCCGCACTTGCGCGCGCGACGGTCAGCAACCCCGTCACGCTTTCCCTGCCGGAATGTGATTTCAACGTGCTCAACCGCACGCATGAGACCGAATGTGCGCAGGCGCTGAATTTCCTAACCAAGCGCGGGATTGCGTACAGCAAGCAGCCGTCCGAAACACTGGCGTTGACGGTCGGGGAATCGCAGCTTCAGGGCTTTGACGAAAAAGCCTATGTCGCCGCCTTGGAAAAGGCGGGCTATCCCGATAAATCTGATCCTGCCCAGCGGCAGCCATGGAAAATCATTCTGGCGGTGTTCCTGATGGTCGCGTTGTCGGGTATGACATATGGACAGGTAGCGGCCATTTTGGTCGAGATGTTTCCCGCGAAAATTCGCTACACCTCCATGTCTATACCCTATCATATTGGCGCAGGCTATTTCGGCGGCTTTCTGCCGTATATCTCGCAATATATTGTCGCGCAGACAGGACAGCCTTTCTCCGGACTTTGGTATACGGTTGGCGTCACAGCATTGGCCTTTGTCGTTGCGTTGATTTGGCTGCCGGAAACATCTGGAAAGACCAAGCTGGATTGACACGCAATGGGGTAGGGGCAAAAGGCCGCCGATGACCGATTTTGAACCCCCGCTGCGTTTGATCCTTGATGGCGAAGCCCTCGCGTCGAATTGGAAAGCGCTCAACGCACGCAGCGGATCGGCGCAGGCTGGCGCTGCAGTAAAGGCCAATGGCTATGGTCTTGGCGCGCGCGAAGTGGCGGCGCGGTTACGCGATGCCGGGTGCCGCGACTTTTTCGTTGCCCATTGGGGGGAAGCCGCTGCGATCGCGGATATCATCCCGCCGGCTTGGATTTCGGTCTTAAATGGCATTCAGGCCGCCGATATTCCCCACATACGCGCTTTAGGCGCCGTGCCCGTGCTGAACACACCAGATCAGGTGGCAATGTGGCAATCATCGGGAGGCGGGCGGTGCCACGTCATGTTTGATAGCGGCATCAATCGGCTTGGCATCGGGCCAGAGCAAATATCTCAATGCGACCTGGGAAGCATGGATATCGATTTATTGCTGTCCCATTTGGCATCGGCGGATGAGGATAGCGCTCAGAACGAGGCGCAGCAGCGCGCATTCCATGAACAAGCGGCGGCTTCGGGCGCAAAACGGTTGAGCCTTGCCAACAGTGCGGGCATCATGCTCGGCGCGGATTATCATTATGATCTGACGCGTCCCGGGCTCAGCCTTTATGGCGGCATTGCGCGGCCCGAGATGGAGGCGTTTATCAAACCCGTCGCGCGCCTTTCCGCACGCCTGCTTCAGGTAAGGACGCAGCCTGCAGGCGCGCCTATTGGCTATAACGCGACGCACATTTGTGGGAACGATACGACAATCGGGACGATTTCTATCGGATATGCGGATGGTTATCTGCGCGCCTTCTCTAGCAAGGGAACAGCCCATTATGGCTCGGCCACATTGCCGGTTTTGGGGCGCGTATCGATGGACCTCGTGACACTCGACATCAGTTCCGCGCCTGAGCTTCGCGAAGGCGATTGGGTGGAAGTGGAGTATGACCTGCCCACAGCGTCAGCGCTGACGGGACTTTCGCAATATGAATTGCTCACCAATTTGGGGACGCGCTTCGAACGTATTTGGCGGTAGTTCGCTCGCCCGTTTTAGCGCATTGGGCATGACCCAATAAAAAAGGGCGCCACATGGGCGCCCTTCTTTTTGTCTCGAAGATATTTCGACTTAGAAATCAGCATTGATTCCGAAGAAGAAGTTACGGCCGAAGCTGTCGAACGGATCGCCACCGGCTGTACCAAGCAAACCAAGTGGTGGCTGCTTATCGAGCAAGTTGTTGACGCCGGCGTAGAAACGGAAGTCGTTGCCGATGTCAAAGCCGACACGGATGTCGTGATACAGAACGTCTGGATAGTAAATCTGCGGGAACTGGTCAGCGTTAGCTGGAGCAACCCGCACAATGTTACCCAGCACTGGATCGCAAGTGCCGCCGTTGATGCCGGTTTGACCACGGAACGTACCTGTCAATGGGCATTGGCCCATGTAGCTGTGCTGCGCCTCATAGGTGCCGATCGTCTGCTTGCCGATATAACGTGCAGCGTACAGAATGTCGAAATCACCGAAGTCGTAACTCATTGAGAAGCTGGCGGACAATTCAGGATCGCCCAATTCGCTCAACTGACGATTTGGGTTTGCAGGGTTTGTTGGATCAGTGAAGTTATTCAGCTGAAGAACCTTGGTTGCGATCAAACGCGCCGAAAAACGATCACCATTGTCAAAGGTCTTACGGTAAGCGAGGTCGAAGTCGATACCCTTGGTACGTTGCGCAGCGAAGTTAACGCCGCCCGAAATCACCGCAGGCTCGACGAAAAGACCGGACGAAGGATCACGCTGCACAGTGGCGCAGAACGGATTGTTGATGCCCGAAGCGTTGGTGTAGCACAGGTTGATGATGGTTTGCGCGCTCAATGCGGCAATCAGGTCTTCAACCTTGATCTTGTAATAGTCGACCGTCAGGCTGAGGCCAGGAATGAAGCTTGGCTCAACAACAACACCAAGCGTCAAGCTCTTGCCCTTTTCTTCGATCAAAGTGGGGTTACCACCCGAAAGGAAGCCGGTCGAAGCCGTACGCGCCGTACAATTGATAAATGGTGCGCCCAAGGCAACTGGAAATGCGGTGGTTGCACAAGCTGCGACCAATGCTGCGTTGGCAGTGGCTGGAACGCCAGCGGCCAAGCAGTTAGCGGCCGTTGTGCTTCCTGGTGAAACCAGATCGCATGGGTCACCGATGAACGCAAAGTTCTCAGAAGCTGTCGAGAACAGGTCGCCCTGCGTTGGTGCACGAACCGACGTTGCATATGCAGCACGGAAACGGACATCTTCGATCGGAGCATATACACCCTGAACGTTGTACGCATAAACCGTACCCGTCGAGGTGTTATAGTCGGATACGCGACCAGCGAAGTTTACCGACAGTTCCCTGGCAAAAGGCACATCTTTCAACAATGGAACCTGGACTTCGCCGTAAGCTTCCCTGACGGCAAATGCTGGTGGACGGAAGTCCTGCAATGCGTTGAGGAAGGTTGCGCCGCTTGATGTCAGTTCATCATAATCGATGCTTGCTTTTTCCTGACGGTATTCAGCACCAAATGCGAATGCGACTGGGCCACCGGGCAGTTCGAACAATTGCGAAAGGTCACCACCGACAAATGCCGATGCAACGAACTGGCTTGCGAACTCGTCCGTGCGCCCTTCGGTGTTGATGAAGTCGAGTGCACGCGGATCAGCAACGTTCTGACCAAATACGTTAACCGGGATACAGGCTGTGTTTACGTTCGATACCGCGTTGACGCGGCAGATAACCTTTTGACCTGCAGAATTGGTTACGAAGTTGGTACCGGTAAAGGTTGATGGCGCAACAACCGCGTCAGCCGCAAGGTTAAAGCCGTCATATCCCGAACCATCCTGCGTAAAAATCACAAGGTTATTCGTGTTGAAGCCAACAGCCTTAAAGCGGCCGTAGTTCACTGCGAGTTCGTAGTTCCAATCTTCGTTGAACGTTCCTTCAACGCCACCAACTGCACGATAGGTCTCGCGTGTACCTTCAAAGCGACGACCACCGAGGTCGATGTTGAAGCGGTTCAGACCGAATGTACCGGTTGCCACGTTCGAGCAGAGGCCATTCTGTTGAAGTACAGTCAGGTTCTGCGCCGTCAGGAAGCCGTTGTTGCAACGGAATGCTGGACCACCGAGGGTCTGCGGCACGCCGGAGAAGAAGCTAGGCTGTCCTTCGCCCGATACATCGGTACGGACATATTTGGCTTCGATGAATGGCTTGAACGCGTCAGATACGTCATAATGCGCCAAGATGTTTGTCGCATAACGGTCAACTTCGGCCAAAAGGCTACCGGTGTTCCGCAGCGTCGAACCAAAGCCACCCTGGGTGTTGCCTGAGCCTACGCCTGCAAAGTTTTGGGTTGGCGTATCGACAAAAAGATTGCCGAAATCGTCAAAGCGCAAGAAGCGACCGCCGGAAAGGCCGCCGACAGTACCCGCGTCAGAGATCGTACCGTTGCGGATACCACAAAGGAACGTGTTATCTGGGATACCGTCAGTTGCGCTGAAGCCAACTTCACCGCCAGCTGTGCCTTGAAGGTCCGTAAGCTGGAACTGGCAACGGCCGCTGGCCGCGCCGCTCAAGCCGTCGCGCTGGTTGAAGTACAATGGCTGCTGGCGGGTATATTCTGCCGAAATAGCGACGTTACCGCGGCCATCTGCGAAGTTTTGACCAGCAAGTGCGCTTACGAAATATGTTCCACGGTCACCGCGCGACGAAAGGCCGCCCTGTGCGCGGACAGCAACGCCGTCATAGTCGCGCTTCATGATGAAGTTGACAACGCCAGCAACAGCATCCGAACCGTAAATAGCCGAGTTACCGCCAGTAACAATGTCGATACGCTCAACCAAATCGGTTGGGACGGTGTTGACGTCAAAACCGTTGTCGCCTGGCGTCGATGTAACGTGACGACGGCCGTTGACCAGAACCAGCGTACGGTCGGTGCCAAGGCCACGAAGGTCGAGAAGGCTGAGGCCCGCGGTTCCGATGAAGCGGCTCGAGTTACCCGAGCTGAATGTCGAACGGAGCGAAGGAAGATCGTTCAATGCGTCACCGAGCGAGAGCTCGCCGGTACCGGTAAGGTCTTCAACCGTAACCGATGTCAATGGAACCGCAGATTGAACCGTTGGACGCGCAATGCGCGAGCCGGTCACCAAAATCGGTTGGCCAACGCCTTCCTCTTCGACTTCTTCCTCGGCTTCTTCTACCTGCGCGTTGGCCTCATCAGCTTGCGCATCCTGGGCAAAAGATGGAATGGCGCTAAACAGCGCGAGGCTGATAGCGGAACCTGCGACCAATAAACGTGACTTCTTCATTAAAAAGATCCCCAGCTTGTTTGTTCATTTTCAATTAATGAACCAGTAAAGCGCAGACGGACAACATGTGCAATAGCTCCCGCAGAAAAAAGATGCTTTTTGAGATATTGTTGCTGTCAGGCCACATAGGGCAAACCGCTGTAGCGGACAGGTTTAGACAACAAAATGTCAGAGGACGGCAGGCAATTTCCTCTGCAATGCTATCCCGAAAGGCGCTGAACCGAGGGCAATTTTCGTTCCACGGCGCGCCGATGTTGCAGTGCACCACAGCTTGGTGCTATCGGGCGTCTATCATCCGTGAAAGGAACATGAATGGCACGTGCAGCCAGCAGAAATGGTGATGGGCCCATCATCATCAAAAAATACGCGAACCGGCGGCTCTACAACACGCATTCGTCCAAATATATTACGTTGGACTTCCTCGCGGACCTGACTCGTAAGGATATCGACTTCAAGGTTGTTGATGCCAAAACGAATGATGACATCACCCATGGTGTGCTCACGCAAATCATCATGGAGGAAGAAAATAGCGGCCAGCAGATGTTGCCCGTCGGGTTCCTGAAGCAATTGATCGCCATGTATGGGGATTCCATGCAGGGAATGGTTCCGCAGTTTTTGGAAAGCTCAATGGACAATTTCCGCAAGAACCAGAAACAAGTGCAGGATGTGATTGAAACCGCAATCACCTCCGGTCCATTTGGGCATATTGCAAAGCAGAATATCGAATTCTTGCGCTCGGCGCGCGAGGCGTTGATCCCCAATCTTGGTGGCTTGGCCGGTGCCAAGACAGCCGAGACGGAGACGATTGCCGACCTCAAACGGCAAATTGCAGATTTGCAGGCGAAGCTCGATAAAATTGCCGCAGAATAATTCCGCGGTCATATTCACTACAAAGTAACGGGTAAGATTTTGATAAAACATGCTTTAAGCGTCACGCGCGCGCAAAATTTCGCGGGCTGGTATCAGGAAGTCATTTCGGAGGCCGACCTCGCCGAAGAATCGGGTGTCCGCGGATGCATGGTTATCCGGCCATGGGGCTATGGCATGTGGGAACGCATCCAAAAGCTGATGGATGCGGAAATCAAAGCTGCTGGCGTGGAAAATTGTTATTTCCCGTTATTCATTCCCTTGTCGTTTTTTGAAAAAGAAGCCGACCATGTGGAGGGCTTTGCCAAGGAAATGGCCGTTGTCACCCACCACCGCTTGATTGGTGATGGCAAAGGTAAGTTGGTCCCCGATCCGGATTCCAAGTTGGAAGAGCCGCTGGTTGTGCGCCCAACGTCGGAAACCGTTATTGGTGCGGCCATGAGCCGCTGGGTGCAAAGCTGGCGTGATTTGCCGTTGATGGTCAATCAATGGGCAAATGTTGTGCGTTGGGAAATGCGCACGCGTATGTTTCTGCGTACCAGTGAGTTTCTATGGCAGGAAGGGCACACCGCCCACGCCGATCGCGCAGATGCGATGCAGGAAACGATGCGCGCGCTTGAAATGTACCGCGCCTTCGCCGAAGGCCCGCTGGCTATGCCGGTGGTGGCGGGTGAAAAGCCCGAGAATGAACGTTTTCCGGGCGCTGTCGCAACATATAGCATCGAAGCGATGATGCAGGATGGCAAAGCGCTGCAAGCGGGAACATCGCATTATCTGGGCACGGGTTTCGCCGAAGCATCGGGCATCAAATATCAGGATAAGGACGGCAGCCAGCAATTTGCGCACACCACCAGCTGGGGTGTTTCAACGCGGATGATTGGCGGCGTTATCATGACGCATGGCGACGATGACGGGCTTCGCTGTCCGCCGCAAATCGCCCCGCACCAGATTGTTATCATACCGATGTTGCGGGACAATGACGAAGACGAAGCCGTGTTGGAATATTGCCGTAGCCTGCGGCTCGAATTGCTCGCGCTGAGTGCTTTTGGCGAACCATTGCGTGTGCTACTGGATACCAAAGCGGCGAAAGCATCAAACAAGCGTTGGTCTTGGGTTAAAAAGGGCGCGCCAATTATCGTTGAAGTCGGCCCCCGCGATGTGGGTGAGGGCAAAGCCGCGGTTTTGCGCCGCGATCGCCTGTACAAGGACGACGGCAAGCTTGCGACTGCATTTACCCCACGCGGTGAATTTGTCGCGGCGGCAGCTGGTTTGCTTGAGGATATCCAGTCCACCCTATACGCCGAAGCAAAAGAACGGCTTGATGCCAACATCCGCCGTGACGTCACCGACCTTGCATCGCATTTTGCCGGTGACGAGGCGAAGTTTGCTGGCTGGGTCGAGGTTCAGTGGGCACGCCCAACCGGCGCTGCACTCGATAAAATCGTTGAGCAGTTAAAAGCGCTCAAGCTGACGATGCGGAACAGCCCAATTGATGCAGCTGCGGTCGACGGCGCATGCTTTTTTACCGGCGAACCCGCCGTGGAACGAATACTTATTGGCCGGACGTATTAAGGGTTTCGCACGAAGGCACAAAGGCACGAAGAGGGTAGAATGGAAATTGAACACATCTGCTCTCTCGTTGTCGATGCGGCTTTCAAGCTTCACAAGGATATCGGCCCCGGATTGCTTGAAAGTGCGTATGAGACAATTTTGGCAGCCAAGCTGGAAGACATCGGGTTGGTTGTTGACCGGCAAGTGCCGATCGACATCCAATATGAGCAAGTTCATCTGCCCTCAGCATTTCGTGTCGATTTATTGGTCGAAAAACGCGTAATAATTGAGATCAAATCGGTCGAAAAAACACTGCCAGTTCATGCGAAGCAAGTAATCACCTATCTTCGCCTGACCAATTTAACCCATGGGTTCGTTATCAATTTTGGCACCCCCATGTTCAAAGATGGAATAAAACGCTTGTTGAACGACCGACCGTCTTCTGTGTCTTCGTGTCTTCGTGCGAACCAAAATGGAAGTGGCTCATGACGATCAAAAAAGTGCAGTTTGAAGGTCTTCCGTCCCGCGAACAGATACTCGCCTTTATCCAATCGTCTAACGACCCTGCGGGAAAGCGAGAGATTGCGCGGGAATTCGGCTTGCGCGGGCATGAAAAGATCGCGCTGAAGGCGCTGTTGAAGGACATGACCGACGAAGGGCTGATCGACATGGCGCCGGGCCGTGCCTTTCACAAAATGGGTGGCGTGCCAAAAGTCACGGTGCTGAAAATCGTCGCGATTGACGGCAACCAACCTGTGGCCATTCCGGAGCATTGGGAAGCCGAAGGCATTCCGGCGCCCAAAATCCGGGTGATCGAGACCAAAGGCAAGCGCAACGGTGCGTTGGGCATTGGCGACCGCATTTTGGCGCGCACCGAAGAACGCGGCAATGGCTGGGCCGCGCATGTCATGAAGAAACTCGCCAAGGGCAGCGAACAGATATTGGGCGTTGTTGAGGGCGGCGACAATGGCCGTTTTTGGCTAAAATCCGTTGACAAGAAATCACGGTTCGACACCCAAATCGGTGATGTTGGCGACGCAAAGGCTGGCGAGCTGGTCCTTGCGGAACTCACCGGAAACTCACACAAAAAATCTGCGCGGGTAACGCAGGTTCTGGGCGATCCCTTTGCGCCGAAAAGTTTCAGCCTCATTGCCATTCATAAATTCGGCATTCCGTTTGAGATGCCAGAAGCCGTGGAGCGTGAGGCGGAACGTGTACGCGATCTGCCCGTCACCGACGACCACCGCGAAGACCTGCGCCATCTGCCGATTATAGCAATTGACCCCCGCGATGCGCGTGATTTTGATGACGCGATTTGGGCAACGCCAAATGCGGATACGGGCGGGTTTGACGCCATCGTCGCGATTGCCGATGTCAGCTATTATGTCCGTCCGGGCAGCGCGCTTGATCATGAGGCGTCGAAGCGCGGCAACAGCGTCTATTTCCCTGACTTGGTCGTGCCCATGCTACCGCACGCATTGTCATCGGACAAATGCTCGTTGCGGGCAGGGGAAGACCGTGCGGTACTTGCCTGCCACCTTGCCATTGGCAAGACGGGCCAAGTGACGTCATGGCGGTTCACGCGCGCAGTGGCGCGGATAGCCGCCAATATTCCCTATCCCGACGCGCAAGCCGCGATTGACGGGACTATGGAAAACCCGTTGCTGGAAAGCGCGCTAAAGCCATTATGGGCATGTTGGCGTTTGCTGTCGAAAGCGCGTGCCAAACGTGCGCCATTGGAATTGAACTTACCTGAAAAGCGTATCACGCTGGATGCGCAAGGCCGTGTGACCGGCGTTGCCGAACGCGAGCAACTTGAAGCGCATCGTTTGGTCGAAGACTTTATGATCGCGGCGAACGTGGCGGCCGCCAAAGCATTAGAAGCCAAAAAGTCGTCGCTGATTTACCGCGCCCATGAACCGCCGAGCCGCGAAAAGCTGGTCGCGTTGAAGGAATATCTCAAAACCTTCGACATTGATTTTGCGCTGGGGCAGGTGGTTAAGCCGGAAACCTTCAACGGGATTCTGGCAAAAGTCATCGACGAAGAAATCCGCCCGCAAATCATGGAAGCGGTGCTCCGTAGCCAGACTCAGGCTTATTACGGCCCCACCAATGTGGGACATTTCGGCCTGTCCTTGGGCAGCTACGCGCACTTTACCTCACCCATTCGCCGTTATGCCGACCTTATCGTGCATCGCGCTCTGGTGAGTGCCTATGGGCTGGAAATGCCCAAGCCAAAGATCAAGGATGTCGAACCAATTACCGGTTTGACCGAGGCCGCGATTGCAAGATTACCAGCGACCGCCGAAGCGATTAGCCGCACCGAACGCCGCGCGATGGAAGCAGAGCGGGAGACCACAGATCGCTATATCGCGGCATATCTGTCGGCGCAGGTCGGACAAGTGGTTCAGGCCCGCATCACGGGCGTTCAGAATTTTGGCTTTTTCGCAACAGTTGAGGGCGTTGGTGGCGACGGCTTAGTTCCGGTCTCAACACTTGGAAAAGATTATTTCCATTATGATGAGGCGAGCCAAGTGCTCATTGGCGAGAAAACGCGGCAGGAATATCGCCCGGGCATGCGTCTGGAACTCCGGTTGGCAGAGGCCAACCCCATTTCCGGATCACTTCGCTTCGAATTGCCGGAAGGCGGCAGCTATGCGCCGGATCGGTTCAAACATAAGGGTAAGCCAAAGGCCGGTAAATATGACGCGGGCAAACGCGGACGCCCCGGGAACATTCGGCATCAGGGCAAGCGGCGCTAGCTCAATTCATCCAGCTGCGCATCAGTTAGCGACCCGGGGATCACCATAACCGGGCAGGGCAGTGTCCCTGCATTAATACCGGTAAAGTGCGCAATAAGTGGGCCTGGAGCGCCCTGGGCTGCGGCACCGAGCACAAGTGCGGCGATACCTGGATGTTCCTCCAGCATGACCTTGACCACGTCAATGGCTTCGCCGGGCTTCACGGTGATTGCAGGACGAACACCCATTTCGTCAAAAATGGAACCCGCGGCGGCGGTCACAAGCTGTTCAGCCCGGTCGCGCGCCTCTTCTTCCATCGTCGCTTGCACACCGCCCCAGGCGACAAAATCCGCCTGTTCAACGAGCGCAAGGATGTGCACCGTTCCACCCGTTTTTGCGGCACGACGCGACGCAAACCGCAGCGCAAGCCGCGCTTCTTCGGTCTCATCAATGACAACAAGGTACGTCCGCATGCGCTTCCCCCGGCATGGTCCCCTGCGGCCAGCCTTTATGAATTCGTATAGCCTGCGCGAAATTTGCATCCTTGGCAACCTTATCGCGCTTGACGCTTGGGAAAGCTTGGCTATGCGATTATTTCAAATTGCGACCAAAAAAGGCCAAACCCGATGTCGATCGAACTCAAAATGCCCGCACTTTCCCCGACCATGGAAGAAGGCACGCTTGCCAGATGGCTGGTGAAGGAAGGGGATACCGTTTCGTCAGGTGATTTGATTGCAGAGATCGAAACCGACAAGGCGACGATGGAGTTTGAGGCGGTCGACGAAGGTGTGATTACACAGTTGCTCGTTGCCGAAGGCACCGACGGCGTGAAAGTCGGCACGGTCATCGCGATTATTCAGGGTGAAGATGACGGTGCAATCGCTGCGCCAAAGGCGGCCGCGCCTGCAGCCGCGCAAGCGCCAAAGCCTACTGAAGTGGCTGCTGCGCCAGCGCCAGTCACAGCCCCCGTTGCCGCGGTATCGCATTCCTCAGGTGACCGGGTAAAGGCCAGTCCGTTGGCGAAACGCATCGCGACGAACTCGGGCATTGATCTGGCTGGCATTAGCGGAACGGGCCCCAATGGCCGCATTGTTAAAGCTGACGTTGAACGCTCCACTAAAAATACCGTCAGTGCTGAGCTTTTCGGAGCACGCCCCACAGCCGACAGCCACCCTTCGACAGGCTCAGGGCTTACGGTGGATGGTGTCGACATCCCGCACGAGGTCGTCAAACTCTCCAACATGCGCAAAACCATTGCGCGCCGTCTGACCGAGTCTAAGCAGCAGGTCCCGCACATCTACCTCACCGTTGATGTCCGCCTCGATGCTTTGCTCAAGCTACGCGGCGAGCTCAACGCCTCGCTGGAACCACGCGGCATCAAGCTTTCGGTCAACGACATGCTCATAAAAGCGCTTGGCCTTGCGCTTATTCAGGTGCCCAAATGCAATGTCAGCTTCGCCGGCGACAATATGTTGCAGTACAGCCGCGCAGACATCAGCGTTGCGGTATCGGTGCCTACCGGCCTGATTACGCCCATCGTTACGGACGCCGCAAACAAGTCGCTGTCGAAAATATCGACCGAAATTGCCGAGCTCGCTGCGTGCGCGAAGGAAGGCAAGTTGCAGCCCCATGAGTATCAGGGCGGCACCGCGTCAATTTCCAACATGGGCATGATGGGCATCAAGCAGTTTGAAGCCGTCATCAACCCGCCACAAGCGATGATCATGGCGATCGGCGCAGGCGAGAAGCGGCCCTATATCGTCGATGACGCACTCGCCATTGCCACAGTCATGTCGGCCACCGGCAGCTTCGACCACCGCGCCATCGACGGCGCAGACGGCGCGCAGTTGATGAAGGTGTTCAAGGAATTGGTCGAGAAGCCTTTGGGGTTAGTGGCGTAAGATGTCTGATTACGACCTCATCGTCCTCGGTTCCGGCCCCGGTGGTTATGTGGCCGCCATCCGCGCGGCGCAGCTTGGGCTGAAAGTCGCGATTGTCGAGCGGGAAAATCTTGGCGGGATCTGCCTCAACTGGGGCTGTATCCCGACCAAGGCGTTGCTGCGTTCGGCCGAAATCTATCATTATATGCAGCATGCGGGCGATTATGGCCTGACGGCGGCGAATATCAGCGCGGATATCGACGCGGTGGTGAAGCGGTCGCGCGGTGTGGCCAAGCAGCTTAATCAGGGCGTCACGCATCTGATGAAGAAGAACAAGATCACCGTCCATATGGGCGACGGCAAGTTGACCGCCGCCAACAAGCTGACAGTCACCAAAGACGGCAAAACCGAAGAGCTGACCGCGAAGAACATCATCCTCGCCACCGGTGCGCGCGCCCGCGATCTGCCATTTGCGCCTGCCGATGGAAAGCGCGTCTGGACCTATCGCCACGCGATGGTGCCGCCCGAAATGCCGAAAAAGCTGCTGGTCATCGGATCGGGCGCAATTGGCATCGAATTTGCGAGCTTCTACAATGATATGGGCGCCGAAGTGACCGTCGTCGAAATGATGGACCGCATCGTGCCCGTTGAGGACGCCGATGTGTCTACGTTCCTTGAAAAGGCGCTGACAAAGCAGGGCATGACGATCATGACCGGGGCAGGGGTTGAAGAGCTCAAGGCCACCGCGACGGGCGTTTCTGCGAAGATTAAGGGCAAGGACGGCAAAGTAATTGCGTCCGAATTTACCCATTGCATCGTTGCCATTGGCATTGTGCCCAACACCGAAAATATCGGGCTAGCGGCGCTTGGCGTCGAAATGGACCGCGGTTTCCTGAAAACCGATCCAATGTGCCGCACCAATGTGCCCGGCCTGTGGGCCATCGGTGACATCACCGCGCCGCCATGGTTGGCGCACAAGGCCAGCCATGAAGGCGTGATTGCCGCCGAAGCGATTGCTGGCGGGCATCCGCACGCGATGGACCCCAAGAACATTCCCGGCTGCACCTATTGCCATCCGCAGGTCGCGAGCGTCGGCCTGACCGAAGCCAAGGCGAAAGAGGCCGGTTATGAGGTTAAAGTCGGCAACTTCCCGTTCCTCGGCAACGGCAAAGCGATTGCGCTGGGTGAGGCCGAGGGCTTCATTAAAACCGTGTTCGACGCCAAAACCGGTGAACTGCTCGGCGCGCATATGGTGGGCGCGGAAGTGACGGAGCTTATCCAAGGCTATACAATCGGCAAAACGGCGGAGCTGGTTGAGGCGGATTTCATGCACACCGTTTTCCCGCATCCAACATTAAGCGAGATGATGCACGAAAGCGTGCTCGGCGCTTATGGCAAAATGTTGCACATGTGATTTTGCCGTTTCGTCTTTTAACGGGGGCGGCGGTACTGTTCATCCTCGTGGTCGCATTGGGACATGCTGTTACGGCAGGACATTTCCGCGCATTTGACCTCGCCATTTCGCACGCACTCAATATGCAGCGCGGGGTTTCCCCTGATTGGCTGATCGTGCTTATGCAAGGCATCAGCTGGATCGGCGGCGGCGCCCAACGCTACATCATCGTGGCCATCCTGACGTTGGCCTTATGGCGTTGGTGGGGATGGGGCTCTGCGCTAGCCATGGGCGTAACGACGCTGATTGCGGCATTGACGTCGGACGTCATGAAATATTTTTTCGCCCGTGTGCGCCCCGATATCGTGGCGCAGCTTGATCCCATTACCAGCCCGGCGTTCCCCAGCGGCCATGCCAACAATGCGGCCGTTGTCTACATATTGTTCATCATGCTGGTGCCGCAGGCGCGGCATCCTGTGTGGCAGTTGGCGGCCGCGATGATGATCCTATTGACCGGAATTTCACGGATCATGCTTGGGGTCCATTGGCCAACCGACGTGCTTGGTGGATGGATGCTGGGGGCGTCCTTCGCGCTTATGGCGGGCGGTGTCATTGCTTATGGCCAGCATCAGCGACAGGCTGCGTTTCCGTCAGTGCTGGCCCCATAAATTTGCCAACGCGCTTTTTGCTGTCCACCGCGCGTGGAATTTGTCATCTAACGAAATATTGAAATATATAAGGGGCGAGAAACATGCATTTGACCGTGAACTTTGCGAAAAATTTAAAAGTGCTGGCACTGATCGGCACAGCATTTTGTGCGACCGCTGCCAATGCGCAAAACACGGTCATCACCGCGGACAAAATGATCGACGTCCTCACGGGCAAGACCGTCGATTATCCCGCCGTCTTTGTTGGCGCCGATGGCCGCATTACCAGCATTGCTGATGCGCGCACCGTGAAATCGGGCAGCGACGTCACACATATCAACCTCAGCGGTAAAACGATATTGCCTGGTTTGATCGACATGCATGTCCATCTCGATGGTCCCGCGGATATTGGCGGCTATCGTGGACTGGAATTCACCGACAGTTTTTGGGGCATGACCGCCGTAGGATCGGCGCAAGCGATGCTAAAAGCTGGCTTTACCACGGTGCGCAACGTTGGTTCGGGCAACCGCAACGACATCGGCCTGAAACAAGCCATTGAAAATGCCTACGCAACCGGGCCACGCATTGTTCCGGCGGGCTATGCGCTTGGCGCAACGGGCGGCCATTGCGACTCGACATTCCTGCCGCCCAGCCTTGAGAAATCCGGCAAGGAAGAAGGCATCGCCGACAGCGAAGACGAACTGCGCTACCAAGTGCGGCGTCAGCGCAAATATGGCGCAGAGGTCATCAAGGTTTGCGCAACGGGCGGCGTATTCTCGCGTAATACCGAACCCGGCCAGCAGCAGCTTTCCGAACGCGAGCTTCGCGTGATTGCGGATGAGGCGCATCAATGGGGTCTTCGCGTCGCAGCTCATGCCCATGGCGGCGACGGGATCAAAGCCGCGATCAAGGCGGGCATCGACACGATCGAACATGCCAGCCTCGTCGATGATGAAGGCATCAAGCTTGCAGCAGCGCGGCCACGGCCCGTCTGGTTCTCGATGGATATCTTCAACACTGACTACACCCAGTCGGAAGGCGCGAAGAATGGCGTGCTCGAAGATAATCTTCGGAAAGACCGCGAAGTCGCGCAAATCCAACGCGATAACTTCCGCAAAGCACATAAAGCGGGCGTCAAAATGGTCTTCGCGTCCGATGCCGGCGTGATGCCGCACGCATTGGTCGGCGGGCAGTTCAAGGTCATGGTCGAATATGGCATGACGCCGCTAGAGGCGATCCAAGCGGCCACGCGCAATGCTGCGCAGGCTTTGGGCCGTGAAAAGGATGTTGGCGCAATCGCCGTCGGCCGCTTCGCAGATATCATTGCAGTGGATGGCGATCCGTTGGCCAATGTTCGTGAACTGGAATCGGTCGATGTCGTCGTTAAAGGTGGCAAAATCGTCAACTGACGCCAATATGATGCTGTGCGATGTTGCATTGATTGCGAACCGCACACTGTGATAAATAGAACCGATATGATGAACATCCGGGGGGTTTGAACTATGATTTCTTTGGTTGCAGCAACGTTGCTCAGCATGGCCGCCATGAAAGGCGACCCAATGGACAATGCCCGCAAGGCATTCAACAATTGCATGATTGAAACGCACAACACCGCGGTTGACGCAAAAGCGAGCCCAAGCGATTTCATCAAAACCAGCGATGCAGCCTGCCCAACAGAGCGCGCCGCATATAAGGAAATTCTGGTCAAATCGGAACGCTCATATGGCGCAAGCGCTGCTGATGCCGACAAATTTGCAGCGGAAGAAATACAGATGATTGTCGACTCAATCGTTACCAGCTTCAACGAGAATATCGAAAACGGGGCAAAGCTGACGCCCGAGAAATAATCTGGGCGTTGTGGGTGCGATAAGGTCGGGTGGGAAATTGGCGGACAGGGTGGGATTCGAACCCACGGTGAGCTTCCACCCACGACGGTTTTCAAGACCGTTGCCTTAAACCACTCGGCCACCTGTCCGCTTACGAAGTGCCCCTAGCCATCCCGCAAAGCGATGGCAAGGGCAGATACGGACTAAGTGGGCTTCTGCTCGCGACCGGATGTGGGCTGGCTGGGACCAAAGCATTTCACACTATGGGTACAATGTGCCAATATATGTCCTTGAACTGAAATGGGGGCTCCGTGCGCATTAACCGGAAGTTTTGGCTATCAACGCTAATCTGCACCAGCGCGTGCTTGTTTGGGCCCACAAGCGCCGCCCAGGATATTGCCACGCCAACCACCGAAAGCGCGAATGATGCGCATGAGGCTGGATTTCGCGCGTATCTTGGCCAAGTGCGGCAAAAGGCGCTGACCGAAGGCGTCTCGGCCACAACCCTCGACCGGGTGCTGCCTTCGATAAGCTTTAACGCGCGCGTTGTTCGGCTTGACCGGCAACAGCCCGAGGGTGCTTCGAATGCGCCGGTGCCCAATTTTGCGCCCTATAAAGCCCGCCATGTCGATGCATCGCGGATTAGCCGGGGCCGTGCGAAATATACCGAGCTTCGCCCGCTGCTGCAGCGGATCGAAAATGAAACCGGCGTACCGGAAGAAATCATGATCGCCATTTATGGCCACGAAACCAATTATGGATCGGTCATGGGCAACTTCAATGCGCCCGAAGCCTTGGCGTCACTCGCATATGAAGGCCGCAGGCGTGCCTTGTTTGAGGCCGAATTGATTGCGGTGCTCAAGATGATCGACAAGGGCGTTCCGCAATATGCCATTACCGGCAGCTGGGCCGGCGCACTTGGAAAGCCGCAGTTTTTGCCGTCGGTATATTTAAGGCTGGCGCGCGATGGGGACGGTGACGGTTATGCCGATATCTGGCGTAGCGAAGTTGACGCCATGACGTCTATTGCCAACTATTTCGTCAACACAGGCTGGCGGCGCGGCGAGGAATGGGGCTTTGCGGTCAATGTACCCGCGACGTTCAACCGCGCCGCGTTGAACTCACGCATGGCATCGCCGCGCTGCCCACGCGTTTTTGGACGGCACAGTCAGTGGAAAACGATCGCGGAATGGCGGCAACTGGGCATCACGCCGGAGCGCGGATTTTGGCCAAAAGACAGCATGATGGCGACCTTGATTGAGCCCGATGGCGTCGGCCGAACCGCATATCTACTGGGCGGAAACTACCGCGTGATATTGGACTATAATTGTTCAAATTTTTATGCACTGTCGGTGGGATTATTGGCTGATGCGGTTCGGAATTAAGCCAGCTATTGTTCGATAGGTGCGCACGCTATACGGCGCTGTTAAAGGCACCTATTCAGCGGGGCGTGCACGTGCACGGCTTGTCGCAAGATATGAGGACGGAACAGAGCAAATCATGCCCTTATTGGCTGACGAATCGCTAACCCCAGCAGGCTTTTTTATGCGCGCCATCAAACGCATGCAGCCATTGGCGGCAGCATGACCGCGCCCGGCCGGTTTTTGTCGATTGAAGGCGGGGAGGGCGTGGGCAAGTCTACGCAGATCAACGCGCTTGCGGACGTGATCCGTAAACATGGGCATGACGTCATTTTGACGCGCGAACCCGGTGGAACAGAGGGTGCGGAGGTCATCCGGCAACTGTTGCTGGGCGGAAGCGCAGAACGCTGGGCCCCGCGCGCCGAAGCGTTGCTATTTGCCGCCGCACGCAGCGACCATGTTGAACGTTTAATCGAACCCGCCTTGGCAAGCGGCAAATGGGTGATTGCTGATCGCTTCATCGACAGCAGCCGTGCCTATCAAGGTGCAGGCTCAGGCTTGTCAGATGATGACATCATGACGTTACATGGCATCGGCAGTCGCGGCCTTTTACCCGATCGCACATTGGTGTTGCGCCTCGATCCCAAGGAAGCCGCGCAACGCGCAGCAGCCAGGGACCAGAACCGTCCTGACCGTATTCAGGGCAGGGCAGAGGATTTCCATTCGGACGTTGATATGGCATTTGTGGGCTATGCCGAGCGCGAACCCAGAGTGCGTCTGGTGGACGCGTCAGGAACGGCTGAGGACGTGACGGCGCGGCTTGTGGCGCAGATATCCGATTTATTGGTGGAACCCGCCTGATGGACTATGTCGGCCATGACAAGGCATGGCGCCAGTTTTCCAAGGCCTGCGACAGCGGGAAAACGCACCATGGCTGGATATTGGCCGGGGCGAGGGGGCTCGGCAAATCTGCTTTCGCCCTGAAAGCGGCGTCCGCGCTTGTTGACCCGACGAATGTGCATGCAAATCTCATCGCCCGCGGTTCTCACCCCGATATACTGTGGGTGAAACGCCTTCCGAAGGATGCCCCCAAGGACGATGAAGACGTCACCGATGCAACCGAGTTTAAGCGCAGCATAACGGTCGACCAGATCCGCAGCGTGCAGCAGGCTCTGACATCGCGTCCCGGGCTCAGCGATAAGCGCGCCATCATTATCGATTCTGCGGACGACCTTGAACGTGGCGGTGCCAACGCACTGCTGAAATCTTTGGAAGAACCGCCGGTCGGAACCTATTTCTTTTTGGTCAGCCATGCCAGCGACCGGTTGCTGCCAACCATCCGCTCACGCTGCCAGATATTGCGCTTTGAACCCTTGTGCGACGCAGATATGGCCGAGGCCTTGCATCGCGCCGCGCCAGAGGCCAGCCAGCCCGATATCGATGCGCTGGTGCGCCTGGGCAACGGAGCACCCGGCCAAGCGCTCGATTTCCTTGGGCTAAGGCTCGACGAGTTGGAAGACGCCATGACGTCCATTTTGCGCTCAGGCGACCGGGATAATGCCATTCGCGTCGCTTTGGCAGAAAAACTGTCGCTCAAGGCCGCGCAGCCCCGATATGAAGCCTTTCTGCGCCGCGCGCCCGCGCTGATCGCGGAACATACGCGGATGCTCGGCGTCGGTCAGGTGCGCGCCGGGATTGATGCGTGGGAGGCCGCAAGCGGGCTGGCCGCACGCGCCATCGCGTTAAGTTTGGACAAGCAGAGCGTCGTCTTTCAAATGGGAAGCTTGCTGGCGTCGGTTCAAGCGCATAAGGCGAGCTAATTCGCCAAAAAATACAAGAGTCCACATGTCTGAACCTTTTTATATTACCACCGCCATAGCCTATCCAAATGGCAAGCCGCATATCGGTCACGCCTATGAAGCGATCGCAACCGACGCGATTGCGAGGTTTCAGCGGTTAATGGGCCGTGATGTGCGCTTCGTCACTGGCACCGACGAGCATGGCCTGAAAATGGACCAGACGGCACGCGCAGCGGGCAAGGCAACGCGCGATCTTGCCGACGAAATGTCGTCTTATTTCAAAGAAATGTGCAGCACTCTTGATATTTCCTTTGATCATTTTTGCCGCACAACGTCGGACCATCACCACAAGGCCAGCCAAGCGATTTGGAAACGGCTCGAAGCCGCCGGCGACCTATATCTTGACCGGTATGAAGGATGGTATTCGGTCCGCGACGAAGCTTATTATGACGAAACCGAGCTAACTGAGGGCGAGGGGGGCCAGAAGCTTTCGCCGCAGGGCACACCCGTGGAATGGACCGTTGAAGAAAGCTGGTTTTTCCGCCTTTCGAAATATGAACAGCCATTGCTCCAATATTATGCCGCGCATCCTGACTTTATCCGACCCGACAGCCGGAAAAATGAAACGGTAAAGTTCGTTGAAGGCGGCCTGAAAGACCTGTCCGTTTCGCGCACCAGTTTTGACTGGGGCGTCAAAGTTCCCGGCAGCGAAAATCATGTCATGTATGTCTGGCTGGACGCGCTAACCACCTATATTTCCGCGATTGGCTTTCCCGAAGATACCGAGGAATGGCGCAAATTTTGGCCGGCCAACATCCATATCATTGGCAAGGACATCGTCCGCTTTCACACCGTATATTGGCCCGCATTTTTGATGTCGGCTGGCTTGCCATTGCCTAAACAGGTGTTTGGACATGGATTCCTGCTTTCCCGTGGTGAGAAAATGTCGAAGTCCTTGGGCAATGTCGTTGACCCGATGCAGCTTGCGGAATTGTTTGGCGTTGATGCGCTGCGCTATTTCCTGCTGCGCGAAGTCAGCTTCGGTCAGGACGGCAGCTATAGCCCCGAAGCGATTGTAACGCGCGTAAATGCTGATCTCGCCAACAGCTTCGGCAATTTGGCGCAGCGGACATTGTCGCTTATCTTCAAAAATTGCGAAGGCTATTTACCCGCCATTCGCGGCCATAATGACGATGACAGTGCGCTTTTGGATTTGGTCGGGGCAACCGTTTCCCAGCATATCCCTGCGCATTACGAAGATTTGGCGATGTCACAGGGGCTTGAAAGCTGGATGCAGGCGGTATTTGCCTGCAACGCCTATGTCGATGTGCAGGCGCCGTGGGCGCTCAAGAAAACCGATCCGGAACGTATGGAAACGGTGCTCGCCACGCTGTTCATCTGCATCGCACAGCTCGCCATCGCTGCTTTGCCGATCATTCCCGGATCGGCGACCAAGCTTCTCGACCAAATGGGCGTTCCCCATAATGTGCGGAACTTCAAAGAGGCAGGATCGCATTGGTATTCACCTTTGGCCGAAAGCAATTACCAAATTGCCCAGCCTGTGGGTCTATTCCCCCGATTGGAAATGCCAGCGGAGGAGGGGACTGCGGCCTGATGTTCGTCGATTCCCACTGCCACCTGAATTATAAAGGCTTAGTCGAGCAGCAAAGCGAGATTCTTGCGCGCGCAAGAAACAGCGGTGTGTCTGCCATGCTCAACATTTCGACGCGTGAGCGCGAGTGGGATGAGGTTATCGGGCTTGCGGAACAGGAACCCGACGTATGGGCGTCTGTGGGCATTCACCCGCATGAAGCGGACCAACATACCGGCATTGATGCTGCCAAACTTATCGAGCGTGCGGCGCACCCGCGTGTCGTCGCCATTGGCGAAACTGGGCTCGATTTTTACTATGATCACAGTGACCGGGCGCAACAGGGCCTCTCATTTCGCGAACACATAACGGCGTCACGGGACACCGGGCTTCCCATCATCATCCACACCCGCGATGCCGAGGCGGAAACGGCCGACATATTGCGCGACGAAATGTCCAAGGGTGCATTCACCGGCGTCATTCATTGCTTCACTGCAAGCGCAGAATTTGCGCGCACGGCATTGGACCTTGGCCTATATATTTCGCTGTCAGGCATCGTAACGTTCAAAAATGCCCAAGATCTTAAGGATGTTGCCAAATGGCTGCCTGCGGACCGGCTGTTGGTCGAAACCGACGCCCCGTTTTTGGCACCCATTCCGCATCGCGGCAAGACGGGCGAGCCCGCATTTGTCGCGGATACCGCGCGTTATGTGGCGCAATTGCGCGGTGTTGACGTGGAAACGCTGGCTAAACAGACTTCAGACAATTTCTACAGTCTGTTTTCCAAGGCCGCACGATGAATATCATGGAAGACGGCCCATCGTTAATCTGGGGCTTCGTTTGCATATTGTTGTTATTGAGCTCGCTTGCGGCGCGGCGTTTGCCGTTGGGATATATCGCCAAAGCGGCATTTGCATGGATAGCGATATTCGCGGCGTTGTTCGCAATATTCAGTTTCCGGTTTGAATTTAAAGCCGTCTGGGAGCGCGTAAAAGCGGACATTTCCGGAACCGCTGGCCAGAGCGTGCGCGGCGAAGACATCACCATCAGGCGGCAGGATGACGGCCATTACTGGCTTCAGCTTGACGTCAATGGAAGGCCGGTGCGGTTCATGATCGATAGCGGCGCGACGACCACAGCCGTAAACGGCAACACGGCGCGCGAAACGGGCATAGAGGTTGATACAACTGGATATCCGGTATTCCTGAATACAGCGAATGGCCGCGTAACGGCGCAGCGCGGTGTCATACTATCGTTGAAGATTGGATCGCGCGAATTGGGACAACATGACGTTGTCGTGTCTGAAAGTTTCGGCGACACCAATGTGCTTGGCATGAACTTTCTCGACAGCATGCAAAGCTGGAGGGTTGAGGGAAATGTCATGACGTTGAAACAATGATAATGAGTCGAGACAACGCACTTAAACAGTCATTGTTCAACTTTACTTAACATAATATATATTATCGAACTTATTTATGGCTGGACCGATGCAGGCTGATATTACCCCACTCACAGATATCATGGCGCGTTTGCGCGATCCGGAGACCGGATGCCCTTGGGATCTCGAGCAAGATTTCTCGACCATTGCGCCATATACGATCGAAGAAGCTTATGAAGTTGCTGACGCCATCGAGAACAACGATCTCGACGGGTTAAAAGACGAATTGGGCGATTTGCTCCTCCAAGTCGTATTCCACAGCCAGATGGCGTCTGAAATCGGTCAATTCGATTTTAACGATGTCGTCCGCAGCATTTGCGATAAAATGGTCCGCCGCCATCCGCATGTGTTCGGCGAACAAGATGCACCAACCGACAGCATTCCCGACAATTGGGAAGCCATCAAAGCCACCGAACGCGAAGCCGGTTCGGACAACAGCGCATTAGCGGGCGTGGCCCGCGCCCTCCCCGCATTGTTACGTGCGCAAAAAATTCAAAAACGCGCTGCCCGAACCGGCTTCGACTGGCCCGACCAATCCGGCGCGCGCGACAAAATTATTGAAGAATTAGAAGAAGTTGGCGCAGCAACCTCAGCTGACCATGTTGCCGAAGAAATTGGTGACTTGTTGTTCGCTGTTGTCAATTTCGCCCGCTTTCATGACGTTGACGCCGAAACCGCGCTCAAATCCGCAAACGCAAAGTTCGAACGCCGCTTTCGCGATATGGAACATTCCGCTGGCGACCGGTTCACATCGCTATCGCTGGATGAAAAAGAAAGTCTTTGGCAACAGGCCAAGGCCAAGGAAGCGAAATAATTAGCCCTCTATTTGGGCGAATTGCTTATCGAACTGACCCCATAATTGGCGGCTGAGCGAGGCTTCGACGGTGACGAGGTCCTCATCGACAATCTGGCTGTTAATTGCTCCCCGCGCGTGAAGCCATGCGAGCGCAGCGCCATCGCTGGCCTTCAATCGAACCGCCCGCACGAGATTGCCCTTGGCAATCAGCGCGGACAGATGCGCCTTAAAGGCATCAACGCCCTCCCCCGTCTGCGCGGAGATCATCAGCAAATCATCATTACGCTGAACAAGCGCCGACATATCCTCACGCTTTTCAGCATCGAGCAGGTCAATCTTGTTCCAAACCTCCAACATGCGCGGTTGGTTTGCGGCATCTTCATCGTCCAAAACGCCCAAATCGCGTAGGATTTGGAGGACGTCATCACGCTGCGCATCGGTTTCGCTGTGCGAAATATCGCGGACATGCACAATGATATCCGCCGAGATCACTTCTTCGAGCGTTGCGCGGAACGCCGCAACCAATTGGGTTGGCAGGTCGGATACAAACCCCACCGTGTCCGACAAAATTGCCTTCTCCACCCCCGGCAAGGAAATTTCCCGCATGGTGGGGTCCAGCGTCGCAAAAAGCATATCCTCTGCCAACACCGTCGCGCGGGTCAGGCTGTTGAACAAGGTCGATTTGCCGGCGTTGGTATAGCCAACCAAAGCGATCACTGGCCAAGGCGCCCTTTTGCGGCGCGCACGGTGTAGCGAACGCGTCCGTTTCACTTCCTCAAGCTCGCGGCGCAAACGCGCCATCCGGTCGCGGATCATCCGGCGGTCGGCCTCAATCTGTGTTTCGCCTGGACCGCCCAAAAAGCCAAAGCCCCCGCGCTGCCGTTCCAAGTGGGTCCAGCTGCGGACCAAGCGACCGGCCTGATAATCCAAATGCGCGAGCTCAACCTGCAACCGTCCTTCGGCCGTTGCCGCACGCTCGCCAAAAATTTCGAGGATGAGCCCGGTACGGTCAATGGTTTTCAATCCCGTCCGTTCTTCGAGATTGCGCTGCTGAATGGCCGTCAAAGACGCATCGACGATCAACAGGTCGATTTCCAAGTCCTTGCCTATCTGCGCAATTTCTTCGACCTGCCCGCCACCAAGCAGGGTAACCGCGCGCGGTGAACGCACGCGAAAATGCTTTTTCTGGACGACATTCAGGCCAATGGCCAAGGCAAGTCCCTCTGCCTCGGCAAGTCGCGCCTCTGGGCCCACCGAAGCCCGTCCGGGCAATTCGGGGTAAATGACCAACGCACGCGCACCGCGCGCAAATTCGTCGGTTTCGCTACGTTCAAAAACGCTCAAATATCATCCTCGTCCACGCCCTGATTATACTCGGCGAGATTTACGGGATGTTCAGGCTGAATAGTCGATATGGCATGCTTATACACCAGCTGCGTCGTGCCATCGCGTTCCAGTAGAACCGAAAACAGGTCATAGGCGGCAATACCACCCTGAAGCATCACACCATTGACGAGGAACGTCGTGACAGGCTCCTTCTTGTCGCACATCGCATGCAAAAACACATCCTGCAGCATGCCTGCACGGTGGCTGGTACGGCTCATCATATCATCAAACACCGACCGATCGGGCGATACAGATGGCATAATCGTGGAAATGCTGTGCTTATAAACCAGCTGGGACATACCATCCCGGCGCAAGAGCACGGAGAAGTTGTCAAACCAGGTGACTACGCCTTGAAGCTTTACACCTTTGACCAAAAACATGGTCACCGGTGTTTTTGATTTTCTGAGCGAGTTCAGAAACAGATCTTGCAGTCCGTTATTTTTTTCAGTCATTATTATTATCCGATTATATTTTTGTTGTGCTCGGCTTAACGGGAGACCCTAAAAGGGTATGAGCAGAGGCAAAAGGGCGTATACACGAGGACTGCAGACGGCGCAATTGGGCTCATGCGTCACTATCTTCCCCCTCCTCTAGACCGTTTTTCCGCACGGAAATGCCAAGCAGCTTGAGCTTGCGATGCAGTGCAGAACGCTCCATTCCGACGAAGGCCGCCGTTTTCGAAATATTGCCTGAAAAGCGCTTAATCTGAACACGCAGATATTCGCGTTCAAACGCTTCACGCGCCTCACGTAAGGGCGCCCCCATCAACGACGTGACATTATGCTCGGTGCCTTCATAGCTGTTGATGACTTCCGACGGCAGCATATCCGCGTCAATCATATGTATCCGGTTTGCGGGCGCCAATATGATTGTCCGCTCTATGATGTTGCGCAATTGGCGCACATTTCCCGGCCACTCACACGCCTGAAGCGCCGCCATGGCGTCATCCGAAAAATAGGGCGGCGGAATGCGATGTTCCGAAGCAAAGCGCGCCGCATAATGATTGGCGAGGTCCGGAATATCCTCCCGACGGCCCGACAGTGGCGGAATTTCAACGGGAACAACATTGAGGCGATAGAAGAGATCCTCGCGAAACCGCCCCTCCGCAATCTCAATCGCCAAATCACACGCGGTGGCTGAGACAAAGCGCACATCGACCCTAATCTGCCGGTCGCCCCCTACCCGCACAAAGCTTTGGTCGGTTAAAACACGCAAAATCTTACCCTGCGTGGTCCACGGCATGTCGGCAACTTCGTCGAGAAACAACGTGCCCCCATGCGCTTTTTCCAACATGCCAGCCTGCACAAGGCGGCCATCTTTTTCGATACCGAACAGCTCTTCATCAAAGCGCTCTGGGGACAAGCGGGCGGCACTCACCGAGACAAAGGCGGAGTCTGAACGCGGGCTCCAGCTATGAAGCAAGCGCGCCGCAACCTCTTTGCCCACGCCAGCGGGACCCGTGATCAGCATCCGGCTGCCTGTGCCCGCGACCTTCTTCAAAGTTGCGCGCACGGCGTTAATCGCGGCCGACGATCCGGTAAGTTCTTCCGAATGCCCTACCCGCGCCTTAAGTGCCGCGTTCTCAGCGCGAAGGCGTTCGGTCTCGGTCGCTTTCGAAACCAAGTGCAAAAGCTTGCTCGCTTCAAATGGCTTTTCGATAAAGTCCGCCGCGCCATGGCCAATGGCGGCAACCGCGGTGTCGATATTGCCGTGCCCCGAAAAGACGATAACGGGAATCTGCGGATCGCGTAACTTGATAGCGCGCAGCAGCTCAATGCCGTCCATCGACGAACCGCGCAGCCACACGTCCAGAAGGATAAGCGACGGTAACCGCTCGTCCAGTGCGGCCAAGGCTTCATCGGCCGAGGCCGCGGTTCTCGTGCCATATCCTTCGTCATCAAGGACGCCGGAGACCAGGTCCCGAATGTCTTGCTCGTCGTCTACAATCAGTATGTCGAGTGCCATATTAGCCCATAACCTCATCTGAATTGACTGCTGGCGGGGACGCGTTCAGTTTCCCCACCCGCAGTGCCACGATTTCCGGATTAAACTTCAACGTCACAACCGCGCCTTCGGGTTGGTTGTCTGACAGAGAAATCTCTCCAAAATGCTCTTCTATAATCTTCTTAACAATGGCGAGGCCAAGCCCCGAACCCGTTGCCCGGTTGGTGATATAAGGCTCCATGATGCGCTGCCGATCCGACGGCAGACCAATGCCGTTGTCCGCAATCCGGATGATCAACCCATCGCCTTCGACGACCAGATCGATGACTATCGCGCCATCGACTTCGACCGTTTTCTTTTTCTCTTCAATCGATTCAACGGCATTTTTCAGAATGTTGGTGATCGCCTGCCCCAATTGGCGTCGGTCGGAGATCAATGTCGGGAATGGGCCATCCTGATTATATGTGAAGCGGATGTCGGGGTGCGCGACTTCAAACATGAACACAGCATGCCCGACAATATCGTGCATATTTTCCGCCCGGAACAAAGGCTTTGGCATCCGCGCGAAGGAGGAGAATTCATCGACGATGTTTCGCAAATCGCCGACTTGGCGCACGATGGTGCTGGTCAGCTGCGTGAATATCGCTTCATCTTGGGTAATGCTCTTGCCGAAGCGACGCTGAAGACGCTCTGCGGCCAATTGGATTGGCGTGAGCGGGTTTTTGATTTCGTGCGCGATGCGGCGGGCGACGTCGGACCATGCCGCGCGGCGTTGATCGGCCAGCTGCTGACTGATGTCTTCAAAGGTGACCACACTGCCCTGCTCGCGTGGAGACACCGTGACGGCGACCGTCAGCGGTTCAGGGCCACCGTCAAGCTGCACAACACCGCGCGGGCTTTCACTGGCCAAAGCGGCGAGCGCGGGCGCAACCACGTCGAACTTTTGCCCAACGATGGTATCGGATTCATGCTTCAGCAATTTTTCGGCGGTTGAATTCGCCAATTGGACCACGCCATCGCCATCGACAGAAACGACCCCTGCCGACACCGATTCCAGCACAGCCTCGATAAACAAACGCCGTTCGCCCAATTGATGATTGGTGGCCAGCAATGCGCCCGTTTGTTCTTGCAGTCGCTCGGTCATGCGGTTGAACGATTGCGAGAGGAAACCGACCTCATCATCGCTGAACTGATCTTCCTTGACCCGCGCGGAAAGATCGCCGTCGGCAATTCTTTGTGCAGCATCCACCAAATTGTTGACTGGCCGCACCAATCGGTCCGCAACGCGAAGCGCAACCCAAAGCGTGATGCCAATGACCATCAGCGACACAAAATAGAGCGCGAGGTTGAACTGGATTTGCAAGGCCCGCGAGCGCGCGACCATTTTGTCATAATCTTGCAAAACGGACTGTGCGCGCGAACCCAAAGCAAATGAAGGCACTGTTTCCGCGCGCCTTACGTATAAATAGGTTCGCGGCTTGTCATACAGGACCACAACAGCATCGATGTTATTGGGGCTAACCGTCACAACAAAATTTTCGCCGGATTCCAATTTTCGCAACGTTTCATCGCTAATCCAGTCACCACGTGCTTTTTCAGCCAGCACCGCTTCTGTGTTTTGTTGCCCGCTTGGTCCAATCGTGACAATTGCGGACTCACTCAATTTGCGGTTCAAAACCTGTTGAGGATAGGCAATCTCTAAAAATTCAGCGCTATCGATTTTCACCTGCGACAAAATGTAGCGGATGTCCCCCGCCATCGTGACCGTTTCGGCCCCGACATCGCGGACCTTCTCATCATAATAGCCCTTCGCCAACTCCCCCGCATTTTCGAGCATGCCGCGTGCCGAACCCGAAAACCAGAATTGCACACCGCTTTGGAACAGCAATGAGGCAAAGATAACCAACAGCACCGTTGGAACCGCCGTAATCGCGGAAAATATCGCCACTAAGCGTACGTGCAGTAATGGCTTACTGCCAATGTTGCTATTTTCGGCGCGCTTGAGCGCAACGCGCCGCCCGAACAGAACCAGAAGCATTGTTGCTGGCAACAGGTTGCTCACGAGCATCGTTGCAGAGGCCGCCGGTGCCAAAGGCTCCGACTGCGGCCCTTGGCTGATGAGCAATATGGCGGTCACGACGCCGGCAACGACGAGCATTATACCACTGGCGATTTCCAGAAATTTGATCGATTGGCTGTTGCCCAGCAGATCGGCAACCCATTCAAAAAGACGACGAACAGCGGAAGGTGAACCTGTATCCTCCGCTAATCCGATTGTTGCCATAAAGACACTGTGGCACTCATTGCGTTACCTGAAAAGCACAAAATTACGCAAAAATTGCTATATATCTTGGCCAAACACCGTTCTAGCGACCCCCGGCGGGACCAATCCCGTAATCGGTCAGTTTTTTGCGCAACGTATTACGATTGATGCCAAGCAAAGCTGCGGCCTTAAGCTGATTGCCTTTGACTTGCTTCATCACATGCTGGAGCAACGGGATCTCAAACTGGGCCAAAGCACGCGGATATAGTTTCTCGCGGAGATTCCCACGTTGCCTCTGGTCGCGCAGGAATTGCGCAACAGCGGCTTCGAAGCTGGCACCTTGGATCGGCGGATCAACATCATGCGCAGGCTCCACGAACTGGTGGATCGTGCTTTCGGTGATCGTATCTTCCCGGCACAACAATGCTAGGCGATAAATAAGGTTCTTCAACTCGCGGATATTCCCGCGCCAAGGCATTGCCATCAATTGCCCAACAGCCCCATCGTCAATTTTGCGCATGGGCAGACCGTCCTTTGCCGCCATCATCAAGAAATGCTGCGCAAGCAGGCCAATGTCTTCGGTGCGGTCGCGCAGCGGGGGCATCTCAATGGGCACGACGTTCAGGCGGTAGAACAGATCCTCACGAAACCCGCCCTTTTCAATCAAGGCGGCCAAGTTCTGGTTGGTCGCCGCGACAATGCGGACATCAAGGCGAATGCTCGCTTTCCCGCCAATACGGCTGATGACACCGCTTTGCAGCGCGCGCAAAAGCCGCGTTTGTGCGTGCATCGGCATGTCGCCAATTTCGTCGAGGAATAATGTGCCGCCCTGGGCCTGTTCAAACCGGCCAATGGATTGGCCAACGGCCCCGGTAAATGCGCCCTTTTCGTGACCAAACAGCTCTGCCTCAATCAACTCGCTCGGGATCGCCGCCATGTTGACCGCGACAAAGGGGCCGGTTTTGCGGTGCCCCAGATTGTGGATCGCTTCGGCCACCAGTTCCTTGCCCGTGCCGCTTTCCCCCGAAATCAGGACCGATAGGTCATTCCGCAACAGACGCGCCACCATGCGGTACACATCCTGCATCGCGGCACTGCGTCCAATCATCGGCAGATTGGCTTCGCTTAACGCCTCAAACGGGTCAGACGCGGTCGAGCGGCGTTTTTCGATGCCTTGCTTCACCGCCAGGACAAGGTCGTTGAGATCAAACGGCTTTGGAAAATATTCAAACGCATCAATCTCGCTGGCGCGCACGGCTGTTTCCAACGTGTTTTGTGCTGACATGATGATGACGGGCATGTCGGGCGTATTCGCCAATATCTCTTTCAGTGTGGACAGCCCATCGCTGTCTTTCAACACGACGTCGGTCAGCATCAGGTCGAAATGGCCATTGGCAAGTGCCGCATCGCGCGCCGCCACGGTATCGCATATTTGCGTTTCGATATTCTCGGCCGCAAGCGCGGCACACACGACGAGCCCGATGGACGCGTCATCTTCGACAATAAGAACCTTAGCTGGCTTCATTCGCTTGCCTTCCCTGAAGCTACCGGAAGCAAAAGCCGGAATGTGGTTTGCCCAATGGCATGATCGCGTTCGAACAAGACCCGGCTGTTCATTTGCTGCACAAGCTTGCGTACGATGGCGAGGCCAAGCCCCTGCCCGTCACGTTTCGTCGTTACGAATGGCGAAAACAGCTCGTCGACAATATGATCAGGCACGCCCGCGCCATTGTCGGATATCGCGATTTCAACCGGCAATTTAATGGCGCGCCGGTCAATGTCTGTGTCGCGCAGCGCACCGCTCATGACATAGCGCGTCGAAATGCCGATCACGCCATCAAGACGCCCGTGCAGCGCATCAATCGCGTTTTGCAAAAGGTTGATGAGCACCTGAACCATCCCGTCGGCATCGATATATACATCGGGCAGCGACGGGTCATAATTGATGGAAATTTCGGGCATAGCGCGGTTGGCCGCACGCAGCGAACGAATGGCGCGCTCAATCAACAAATGGATATTCGCCGGCGCCAATTCAGGCCGCTCCGACCGCCCAAGCTTTTGCATTTGGTCCAGCAAGCGGGCGATGCGGTCCACCTCGTTGACAATAAGCTCGGTCAACGCGCGGCTTTTTTCATCGACCTGACGTGCCAGCAATTGTGCCGCGCCCTTTATGCCCGCCAACGGGTTTTTGATTTCATGCCCCAATATCGCAGGCGCGCCCATGGCCTGTTGCTGACCCGCGTCGCGCTGGTCCCCAATATGTTCGCGGCCACCATTGCGCGGTGATATGACGGCGATGCGCCAATCAGGCTCTTTAGCCACGGCGGATATGTTGATATCAACCATGATCACACCATAAGGTGTTTTAAGCTCCATATCCTGCGCAGAAATGTCGCCCTCACGCGCGAGCAGAGCCGCATTCATCCGTTCACTTTCGAAGATCAGCGCTTCGTCGATACGGTGCCCCTCAAGCCTTCTGCGGCTTCGGCCAAAAAAGGCTTCGCTCGCATCGTTCGCATAAGTGATGAGGTGATCAGGCGAGATCAAAAGCACCGGCACCGCAATACTTGCCAGCATTTGGCTATATTCGGGGCGATGCACGTTTTGCGACATCTATCAGGCGGCCGACCGCGTCAGGAACGGTTCGTAAAAGCGTGTCAACTCGTCAATAACGACATCTGGGTCATCGATACGGTTCACGAAATTGCGAAACTCAGCAGAACCATTCAGCCCCTTGGTATACCAACCAATATGCTTGCGCGCGATGCGCAGGCCAACTTCGCCGCCATAATGATCGAGCATGGCGCGATAATGGTCCATGATCAGGTGGAACTGGGCATCAATGTCGGGGTCGGCAATCGTCTGCCCCGTCCGGAACCAATGCATCATCTGGCCCAAGAGCCAGGGTTTCCCATAAGCGCCGCGACCGACCATCACGCCATCGGCACCGCTTTGTTCAAGCGCATTGCGCGCGTCTTCGATGGTGCAAATGTCGCCATTGACGATGACCGGTAGCGATACTGCGTCTTTCACCTTGCGCACAAATGCCCAATCAGCTGAGCCCTTGTACATCTGGTTGCGTGTGCGGCCGTGGACGGTGATCATCTTTGCGCCTAGGTCTTCGGCGATACGGGCAAGTTCAGGTGCGTTCAGGCTGCCATGATCCCAGCCCATCCGCATCTTGACGGTAACCGGCACGGACACCGCCTTCACCGTTGCCTCGATAAGGCTGGCCGCCAGCGGCAAATCGCGCATCAATGCAGAGCCTGCATCGCCATTCACCACCTTTTTGACGGGGCAACCCATGTTGATATCGATAATCGCTGCGCCGCGGTCTTCGTTCAGTTTTGCCGCCTCACCCATTTCATATGGCGCGCAGCCAGCCAACTGCATCGACACAGGCTCTTCAATCGCATCCCATTCGCATTTTTGGATGCTCTGGCGCGTTTCGCGGATCATTGCTTGGCTCGCAATCATCTCGGTCACGTTTAAGCCTGAACCAAATTGCCGGACGATTTTGCGGAATGGCATGTCGGTGACGCCCGTCATCGGCGCCAAAATGACGGGACAATTGATTTCAATATTGCCGATTTGGATAGGTTTCAGCTGCATTTTCAAAACTTGCCTAAAATTTAGGCAGGCCGTTACCCGCTTTCGGCTTGGCGGGCAAGTGTGCTGTCGCTAGAGCGCGGCTATGGTATCTAAACCCATCACCGTTGCGCTCATTGTTGCCGCTGGCTCTGGAAGTCGCGTGGGCGGAGATATCCCCAAACAATTTCGCCCGGTACGCGGCAAACCCATGCTGCGGCACAGCTACGAAGCGCTGTCCGCGCATCCGTCGATTTCCAAGGTATATGTGGCCATTGGCGCGGGCCAAGAGGCAGAGGCTTCGGCAGCACTGCGCGGCTTACCCGCAGCAATCTTTGTTCAGGGCGGCGCGACACGCCGGGAAAGCGTGCATTTGGGCTTGAAGGCGATTGCAGCCGATGGGGGTGCCGACCAGATATTGATCCATGACGCCGCGCGGCCCTTTCTGCCCGGCACGGTCATTGACGATTTAATCAAAGCACTCGACGAAGCGCCCGGGGCTGTTCCTGCCCTGCCCGTTGTCGATAGCCTTTCCAGAGGCGACCAAAATCTGTCCGAAACCGTTGACCGCGAACATTTGTGGCGCATTCAAACACCGCAGGCCTTCGCCTTCGCCGATATTTTCGCCGCGCACGAAATTTGGGCCGGCGACGAGCCAACCGATGACGCCCGCATGCTTATGGCCCGTGGTGGGCAGGTCCGCATTGTTCCGGGATCAGAAGCGCTCAACAAATTCACCTTTTCAACCGATTTTGCAGGATCGACTATGCCGTCATTTCGCAGTGGCAATGGATTTGACGTGCATCGCCTTGTTCCCGATGCGGAACTGTGGCTGTGCGGCGTGCTCATTCCGCATGACAAGGGTCTTGCGGGGCACAGCGATGCGGACGTGGCCATGCATGCGCTCACCGATGCAATCTTGGGCGCCATAGCCAAGGGCGACATTGGCGACCATTTTCCGCCGACGGACCCACAATGGCGCGGTGCATCATCAGACAGGTTTCTGGCCTATGCGATGCAGCTCGCCCGCGACGAGGGCTATGCACTCGCCAATGCTGACGTGACCATCATTTGCGAACGCCCGAAGGTTGGCCCCTTCAGGGGACAGATGCGGCAACGGCTGGCCGAAATAATGGCTGTTGATGTTGATTGTATATCGGTAAAGGCAACAACCACCGAAAACTTGGGTTTTACAGGCCGCGGCGAAGGCATTGCTGCGCAAGCCACAGCTACTTTTGAGAAATATTGATTATGGAAACCGTTTTACCCGCCGATATCGCGCAAATGGCGGCGCGTGTTGTTGCCGAAAACAAGGCCGCTGGCCGCACTGTGGCTGTTGCTGAAAGCTGCACGGGTGGACTGGTGACTGCAGCCATCACCGAAGTCCCCGGCAGCAGCGCCATATTGGGCTCTGGCTATGTGACATATAGCAACGAAGCCAAAATGACGATGCTGGGCGTCAATGAAGATATCATCGACACCTTTGGCGCTGTGTCGGTCGCGGTCGCATGGGCGATGGCGCAGGGCGCGTTAAAGAAAAGTGGCGCAGACATTGCCGTGGCGATCAGCGGCGTGGCTGGTCCTGACGGCGGAACGGTGAACAAGCCCGTGGGCACGGTCGTTTTTGCAGTCGCGTTGAAAGGGCAAAATCCCGAAGACGTTGTCGGCGATAAAAAAGCGTTTGGCGAAGATAAAAGCCGCGCGGATATCCGCGCCTTTGCAACGCTTTATGCGCTTGAGCTTTTGCTGCCGCCTGCCCCGTAAAGTTCGTCCGCACGGTCAATGAATGCCGTCGTCATTTTGCGCAGGGCTGAATCAAAAAACTGTCCGGCTAGTGCCTCAAACACACGGTTGCGGAATGAAAAATCGACGGTGAAATCCACAATCGATCCGCCGCCCGCGACATCTTCAAAGGTCCAAGCGTTGTGCAAATGCTTCATGGGGCCATCAAGATAATCGACGACAATCGACGAATGCGGCGTTTTGACGACCCGGCTGCTGAAGGTTTCCCGAAGCGATTTGAAACCGACAATCATGTCCGCCAGCATTTCGTCCTCTTCATCCTTGCGAATGCGGATGGCGCTGACCCACGGCAAAAATTCGGGATAGCGCGCCACATCGGCCACCAGACTGTACATTTGTTCCGCACTATGCGGCAAATGGCGGCGTTCGTGATGATGCGGCATCGGGGCTGTTACCGCTTTTTGGCCAATTGCGCCGCGCGCGCATCGCGCATTTTCGCAAAATCATCGCCCGCGTGATAGCTGGACCGTGTGAGCGGGCTGGCTGCAACCAGAAGGAAGCCCTTGGCACGAGCAATGGCCGCATAAGCGTCAAATGCCGCTGGCGTTACAAAATCCATCACCTTGGTGTGCTTGGGCGTTGGCTGTAAATATTGGCCCATCGTCAGGAAGTCGATGTCTGCGCTGCGCATGTCATCCATGACCTGATGCACTTCCATCCGCTCTTCACCTAAGCCAAGCATGACGCCCGACTTGGTAAAAATGGAGGGGTCGTGGCGCTTTACGGTCTCCAGCAAGCGAAGCGATGCGTAATAACGCGCACCTGGCCGGATAGTTGGATAAAGCCGCGGAACCGTCTCCAGATTGTGATTGTACACATCGGGCCGCGCCGTAACGATGGCCTCGACCGCAGCTTGTGCCTTGTTCCGGAAATCCGGTGTCAGAATTTCAATTGTGGTGTTGGGCGTGTTGCGACGCAGCGCTTCGATCACCTTCACAAATTGGCTCGCGCCACCGTCGGGTAAATCGTCACGATCAACCGAAGTGATGACGATATGTTCTAGGCCCATTTTCGCGGCAGCAATCGCCACATGCTCCGGTTCTAACGGATCGACAGCGCGCGGCATTCCGGTTTTGACGTTGCAAAAGGCACATGCCCGCGTGCACACATCGCCCAGGATCATCACCGTTGCGTGCTTTTTGGTCCAACATTCGCCGATATTTGGGCAAGCCGCCTCTTCGCACACGGTGTTCAAATTCAAGTCCCGCATCAATTTGCGGGTCTCGTTAAAACCCGCGCCAGTAGGCGCTTTGACGCGGATCCAGTCCGGCTTGCGTTCGCGCACGGGGCGCTCGGGTATCGATATCGGAACGTTCATGTTGTGCGAATAGCCGCCGCACCCCAACTTGCCAACTGCAACTTGCCTGCTATGGGTTGCAAAATTCGCAAAGAGGTTATGATGATAATCGACACACTGACGTCGCCGGTAATTCTCTTTTTCGTCCTCGGCTTCATTGCTGCCGCACTTAAATCCGACCTCAGCATTCCCGAAGCCTTCGCAAAAGCCATGTCCATCTATCTCATGGCCGCCATTGGTTTAAAGGGCGGCGTTGAGGTTGCGAACAGTGGGGTCACTGCCGAAGTGGCCGCTGCTGCCTTGGCAGGCCTTGCCCTCAGCTTTCTTTTGCCGGTCATCGCATTCGCCTTGCTTCGGCAATTTGGCGGGCTTTCGAAAGTCGATGCCGGCGCGGTGGCCGCACATTATGGCTCGGTCAGCGTGGTGACGTTTGTGACCGCAAAGGAAATTCTCACCGGCCAAGGTCTCGGCCCGGCTGGCTATATGGTCGCCGTTCTTGCATTGATGGAGACCCCCGCCATTATTTCGGGCCTCATGCTCGCGCGGCGTGGCGACAAGGACGCGGGCGAAAAATCAGCGACGCCATGGCACGAAGTGCTCACCAATGCCTCGGTGATGATTTTGGTCGGCAGCTTCATCATTGGTGTTGTTGCCGGCAGCGATGGCTTCGCACCGATCAAGCCACTGTTCGATACCGGCTTCCGCGGGGTGCTTTGCTTGTTCCTGCTGGACATGGGGCTGATCGCCGCACGGCGGCTCATGCAGTCGCGCAAGATGAACCTTCGCTTGGTTAGCCTTGCTATTGTCATACCTTTGTTAAACGGGGCGATTGGTACCATTGTTGGAACATTGGTCGGTCTTGACGTGGCGTCGGCCGCTGCGCTTGGCATCTTGGCAGCCAGTGCCTCTTACATCGCCGTGCCGGCAGCGATGCGGCTTGCCCTGCCGAAAGCCGACCCCGGCATTTACCTCAGCATGTCACTTGGCGTGACCTTCCCTTTCAACATCATCTTTGGCATCAGCATTTTTGCGGCATTCGCCAAAGCAATAGGATGATTTATGATTCAAACTGTCAGCCGTAAGCGGATCGAAATTCTGGTGGATACGCCGCTTGTGCCGCGGGTTGTCGCGCAATTGAAAGCGGTCGACATATCTGGCTGGAGCGTCATCCATGTCGACTCTGGCGGTGGTCGCGCTGGTGCATGGCAGCAGGATGATGTCACGGGCGCGAGTGCCAAAACCATCGTGCTGGCCATCGCGTCAGAGACCAAAACGTCCGGATTGATTGAAGCGATTGCGCCTTTGCTCGACAGCTATGGAATGCTGCTGACCATCGGCGATGTGCAGGTTGTGCGCGGGGAAAGATTTTAATGCCGGAATTTGCTGTGCTGGTAGACGGATATCGCCGTTTCAAATCCGATGCCTATGTCCGCCAAAAAGCGCGCTATGACGAACTCGCAAATGATGGTCAGGCGCCGCCCATCATGATCATTTCCTGCTGCGACAGCAGGGTCGACCCTGCCACCGTGTTCGACACAAAGCCCGGCCAAGTTTTTGCGTTGCGCAATGTGGCAAGCCTTGTTCCGCCTTATGAAATTGGCGGCGGCTTGCATGGTGTGTCGGCGGCGATTGAATTTGGGGTAATGGGGCTGGAGGTGCGGCACATTGTCGTGCTTGGTCACGCCCAGTGCGGCGGCATTAAAGCGTCGTTAGAAGGTGCGAATATCGGCCACGGCGGGCACAGCTTCATTGATGGCTGGGTCGACATTATCCGCCCTGCCCGCGAAAAGATTTTAGCTTCGGCATCCGACGACCCCCAACATGATTTGGAACTGGACGCCATTCGCGTGAGTTTGAAAAACCTGCGCACATTTCCATTCATTGCAGAGCGCGAACAATCCGGGCAGCTGAAGCTACATGGTGCCTATTTCGGTATCGCCGACGGCAACCTCCACGTGCTGAATGTCCAAACCGACCAGTTTGAGGTACAATGACCCATCAGGTCGCCTTGCCAGCCTATTATAACGATCTTGACGCGAGTTTTGACGAAGCGTGGAATGTCGTTGAAGCCGGTGTAAAGGACCGGAACAGCCCCGCACACACACCGACCGTCGGGACCGTTGATGCAGACGGCACGCCGCAATTGCGCATCATGATCCTGCGCGCGGTGTCGCGTGATCTTCGGACCTTGCGCTTTCATACCGACGCGCGGTCGGACAAAACCGCGCAACTGCAGCAAGAGGCGGCCGCCAGTGTTATGGTCTATAACCCCGCCGCAAAGGCGCAAATCCGTCTATCCGGTCGAGCGCATATTGCCGCGCAAGGCGATGTAGCAGATATGGCATGGTCCGGTTCAACGCCATTTGCCCGCCGCTGTTACATGGCCGAAGCGGCGCCCGGCACGCCAATCGCGCAACCGTCATCAGGTTTGCCCGAATGGATTGAAGGCAAACAACCGGAAGAAGAACAATTGGCCGATTACCGGCGCAATTTTGCGGCTTTGATGTTTCAAGTCGACAGCATGGAATGGCTATATCTGGCCAATGCCGGGCACCGGCGTGCACGATGGCAGTGGGATCAGGCCCAAAATCTATGGCTTGGGAGCTGGCTGGTTCCCTAAACCGCGCCACGCTATCCTAATGGCTAAAGCGCCCCTCCTCTGCTGCAGTGGCGTTGCAGAGGAGGGGCGCTTCATGTAACCATTAACGCGTCATCTTCTTATAGGTTGCACGATGTGGGCGGGTGGCTTCGTCGCCAAGGCGCGCGATTTTGTCTTCTTCATAGGATTCAAAGTTGCCTTCAAACCATTCGACATGGCTGTCGCCTTCAAACGCCAAAATGTGCGTTGCAAGACGGTCAAGGAAGAAGCGGTCATGGCTGATGACCACGGCGCAACCTGCGAAGCTTTCCAACGCTTCTTCCAGTGCCGACAATGTTTCAACGTCCAAGTCGTTGGTAGGTTCATCGAGCAGAAGCACGTTGCCGCCTTCTTTCAACATCTTCGCCATGTGCACGCGGTTGCGTTCACCGCCGGACAATAGACCAACCTTTTTCTGCTGATCAGTACCCTTGAAATTGAACGCACCAACATAAGCGCGGGTCGGCGTTTCATGCTTGCCCAATTTCATAAAGTCGGCGCCGCCGGAAATTTCTTCCCACACATTCTTGTTGGGGTCGAGGTCATCGCGGCTCTGGTCAACAAAGCCCAACCGGACGGTTTCGCCGATTTCGATTTCACCCGAATCCGGAACTTCCTGACCGGTGATAAGACGGAACAAAGTCGATTTACCCGCACCGTTCGGGCCAATAACGCCCACAATGCCGCCCTGCGGAATGGTGAAGGACAGATTTTCAAAGAGCAATTTATCACCATAGGCCTTGGTCACATTCTTGACCTCAATAACCTTGCTGCCCAAACGCTCAGGGATTTGAATGACGATCTGCGCCTTGCCGGGTGCCCGGTTTTCCTGCGCCTCGACCAGCTGGTCAAACGATTTAATACGCGCCTTCGATTTGGTTTGCCGGGCCTTTGGACTTTGCCTGATCCACTCCAGCTCGTCCTTAATCGCCTTTTGACGACCCGCGTCTTCGCGCGATTCCTGCTCCAGACGCTTCGCCTTCTTTTCGAGATAGGTCGAATAATTGCCTTCATAAACAAAGTAACGACCGCGATCGAGCTCAAGGATCCAGCTGACGACATTATCCAAGAAATAGCGATCGTGGGTCACGAGAATGACGTTGCCCTTATAATCGACCAAATGCTTTTCCAGCCATGCAACGGACTCTGCGTCCAAGTGGTTGGTCGGTTCGTCGAGCAGCAGGATGTCTGGCTTTTCCAGCAAGAGCCGCGTCAGCGCGATACGGCGCTTTTCACCACCCGAAAGGCTGGTGACAGGGCTGTCACCGGGAGGGCAACGCAGCGCGTCCATGGCGAGCTCCAACTGGCTATCGAGCGACCAACCATCGACGGCATCAATCTTTTCCTGAAGCGTGCCCATTTCTTCCATGAGCGCGTCAAAGTCGGCATCTTCGGGCGGATCGCCCATGATGGTCGAAATCTCGTTGAAACGATCCACAAGGTCGGCAACCGCGCGAACGCCGTCCATGACATTTTCCTTGACCGTTTTGGTCGGGTCAAGCTCTGGCTCCTGCGCCAGATAGCCGACGCGGATATGTTCGCCGGGCCATGCTTCGCCGGTAAACTCTGTATCCATTCCGGCCATGATTTTCATCAGGGTGGATTTACCCGTACCGTTTGGCCCAACGATGCCAATCTTTGCATCCGGATAGAATTGCAGATTGATGTTGTTGAGGACGGGTTTGCTTGCGCCGGGGAAGGTTTTCGTCATTCCCTTCATTACGAAGCTATATTGGGCTGCCATGGGCTTTAATTCCTGTGTTGCATTACTTTTGATTTGGCCGCTTCCCTAGCTATCTGCGCGTTTCGCCGCAAGGTGGGATTGCAAATCCGCACGATGCGATTAAGCCTGCCAAGCATGAAGAAAAACATCCTATTGCTCGCCGCAGCCTCCACGCTGTTCCTTTCGCCATCACTCGCACTGGGCGCACCTGCGTCGCCGGACAGCGCTTCAGTCGCATCGATCCGCGACAAGGCTCTGCAGAGTGATAGTTTCGCTTATGAAATCGTCGAAGGACTCACCACCGAAATCGGCCCGCGGCAGGGTGGCACCGAAGCCGAAGCGCGCGCGCGCACTTGGTCGGTCAGCAAGCTGAAGGCACTCGGATTTGATAATGTCCGCATCGAAGAATATCAGATGCCCACATGGGTGCGCGGCGAAGAAGCCGCATCCATCGTCGCGCCCTTTCCGCAGAAACTCGCGATAGCCGCATTGGGCAATAGCGGCAGCACAGGCGAAGCCGGTCTCGAAGCCGAAATCGTATATTTCCCGACGATTGATGATCTGCGCGCAGCGCCCGATGGCAGCTTGAAAGGCAAAATTGCCTTTGTCAGTCACAATATGAAAGCAACGCAGGACGGCAGCAGCTATGGCGCATTTGGCCCTGCCCGCTTTGTCGGACCGAACATCGCCGCGAAAAAGGGTGCGGCGGCCATCGTCATCCGTTCAATCGGAACCGATTATCATCGTAACCCGCACACGGGGAACACCAACTTTGATCCCGGCGTCACGCCCATTCCGGCAGGCGCATTGTCGATACCCGACGCGGAAAATCTGGAGCGTATGATCGCACGCGGCAAGCCGGTGCGGATGAAGCTGAAGCTGACCCCAAAAAATGTCGGGATGCAGACCTCGGGCAATGTTCTGGCCGAGGTTAAGGGTTCTAACCCCGAACTTCCCATGATTGTCATCGCCTGCCATCTCGATAGCTGGGACCTTGGGACTGGCGCCATTGATGACGCCGCAGGTTGCGGGATCATCGGGGCGGCGGCCAAGCATTTGCAATCGATGGGCCAACCAAAGCGCACCGTGCGCCTGTTGTGGGCCGGCGCTGAGGAAGTCGGCATTTGGGGCGGCCGGGATTATGGCGAGAAGCACGCCAATGAGCCGCATGCCCTCGCCATGGAATCGGATTTCGGCGCGGGCAAAGTCTGGGCCGTCGATTTCCGCCTGCCCGAAAGCGCGTCGGCGCTTCGCGGTCAGATTGTTTCGGCATTGGCCCCGTTGGGCGTGGTTCCGCGCAAGGAACTGGCTGGCGGCGGCGCGGATATTGGCGCGATAATTGCCGCGCAGAAACTGGGCATCATTGACCTGCAGCAGGATGGCACAAAATATTTTGACCTGCATCACACGCCGGATGATACGCTCGACAAGATCGACAAAGCCGAATTGCGCCAAAACGTCGCGGCATGGGTTGCGACCTTGGCGCTCGTTGCAAATTATGACGGCGAATTGAAGCCAGAGGCAGCGCGTTGAAACACGCCTTTTTCTTAGGCATCATGCTTATGGTTGCGGGCTGTGGTGACACGGCCCCAACCGAAGCAGACAAGGCGGGTGAGGCGGATACGGCAGCGAACACGCAGAAAGAGGAACTGGCCGAGCAAAAGCTGACCATCGAACAAGCCGCGGAAGAAGCAACGAAGCTTATCGAGGCGGATGCAAAGGCTGAAATTGACGCGGCCAATTCAAGTGGCGGCGCTGCGCAGTAAATCATCGCAACATATCGCGGGCAACGCAGCACACGGAACGCAAAGCGATACCGGTCGCCCAAACGGCCAAATTCTGAAAGTTTTCCGAAGAAATGGTCGGGGAGACAGGATTCGAACCTGCGACCCTCTGGTCCCAAACCAGATGCGCTACCAGGCTGCGCTACTCCCCGACATGGGATCACTGGTATAACAATGTCCGCGCGGCTGGCTGCCTGCCTAATTCCACAAAAGTGAAACTGGTGGGCCCGGAGGGACTCGAACCCCCGACCTAGCCGTTATGAGCGGCCAGCTCTAACCAACTGAGCTACAGGCCCTGACCGGCTCGCCAACTGCATGCGCGCCGATAGCCGAACTTTGGGCGCGCTTGCAAGCCTTTATCTCACCCAAAAAGATTTAAATCGGCGCGCATTTGCAATTTCCGCCATCATTTGTCGGCCGAACATCGCTGTTCCGCCATATCATTATCCCTCTTCGTCTTTTAATCCGGTTAGCCCGTCATGGACGGCGGGAAGCGACACGATCAGCGCTTGATTGTAAAAACGCAAATCTCCGCCAACATTTCGCGCAAGGTTCCGCACCAGGCGTAACGAAAAACCGAGTCCAAGTAATGGCGCGTCATGAGAATCATCGAGCGGACCGGAACCGAACAGTTCGCTCTCGTCCATGTCGATCAGCTTTTTAGGCAAGGTCAGCACGAACCGGTTAACCGCATTCAAACCGGGCTCCGTCCGGAAACGACCATCCAGGATCTCGCCCGGTGCGCAGCCGATGATGACGGCAGACAATAGCCGTGAGAAAAGACGTTCCGCCAGATGGTTATCCAACGCAAATGGCTGGACAGGATGCGCCTGCTCCAAATTGAGGGTTACCTGCAAAACGTTGCTCAGCGCGCGGAGCCGCTCTGCCAACCGAAGCGAAAGCCAATCGCAATCGGTTGAACCGACCTCCGTAACATAGGTTCCGGTCTCAATTTTTGCAGCGGTTGAAAGATCATCAAAACCCGACAGCAGGCGCTGGGCATCGTGCAGGATATTTCCCGCAATTGTGCGATATTCTTCGGTCACGGGTCCAAAGAGTTGCTGTTCAATAATTTCGGAAAAGCCAATAATGGCGCCCAACGGCGTACGTAGTTCGTGCAACAATTGCTGGATGTTTTCCGCATCATGCGTGTCGCCTTCCGGTATGTGCGCGACTTCAGCGAGATTGGGGCGACGCAATATCCCGCGATAGCCGTTGAACCGTCCGCTGGCAGGTTCAAAAAACGGTACCGCATTGATCCGCCAGTCCCCGGCAATCGCGGGCGCGCCGCAGAGGCGCATGCGCGCATTTTCAAGCGGCATTTTTTGGCGAAAGGCAGCGGCGCCATACGCATCTGGTCCGGCCCCCGCGTCAAAAGCGGGTTCCGCGATATTCACGCCGACAACCGCCCCCGCAGGCGCGCCCTCAATCCAGCTTATCGTGCCATGTTGGTCGGTTTCGAAGCGTATTTGGTCAATAGGTTCGGCAAAGGAAACGGGCTGTTCGATTAAAGGTTCAACAGATGTTTCAGCCGGATCATGCTGTTCCCGCGCAATCCGCAATTTTTCGATGCGCTCAACAATGTCCCGGATTTGCAAAACCTGTGGTGCAGGCGCGACCGTCTCAGCCTCGCTTTTGTCGCAAGCGGGCGCGGAATCTGCCGAAGACAATAGCCGAAGCGCACGCAGCGTCATGGGGCCAATGTCCCTGCGGTTGCGCACATATTCGCGCGCACGGGTGGACATATGGGGGACGATATCTGCCCACTCCGTGTCACTTAGCCGCGCACCACGGACCGCCGCTGCGGCAACCGCCGGGACATCGCCCGACAGCAGCAACATCAAAGGTGCAGAACGCAGTCGCCCGGACAAGCCACGCACACATTGTTCGCGCAGCGTTGCGGGAATGATGTCCATCAACTGCCGTACTTTTTGTAATCCGGATTCCACCGTGACCGGATCAAAGTCCGACGAATTTTCCGCTAACATATCCACGAGTTGTTGCCATTTGGCATATAAGCCAACGCTGCCATCGTCCGCCTGACGCAAAGTGGTTTCAAGGCGGTCGTCAAAGCGCAAATTCGGCAACTCCCAATGCGATGTTATCCGTGCTGTGGCCGCCGGATAACCAGATATCAGGACGTGCGAAAGCGACAAAATTGGGGCGTCACACTTTGGGACAATTGCAATATAATATAATTATATTATAAAGCGGGGGCATAATCGAAATGGAAATAACAAGATCATGGCCAATATGAACCTAGATGCGATAGATTTGAAGCTTTTGGCGGAATTGCAGGCTGATGGTCGCATTACCAATGTGGAGCTTGCATCCAAGGTTGGGCTGACAGCCCCGCCCTGCTTGCGGCGTATGCGCGCGTTGGAACAATCGGGCACGATTAAGTCCTATCACGCAGATGTGGATGCCAGCGCGTTGGGCTACACAATCACCGTATTTGCGATGGTCAGCTTAAAAAGTCAGGCCGAAGAGGATCTGAAGGCGTTTGAGCAGCATGTTCGGGCGCTCCCCGATGTACGCGAATGCCATATGCTGAATGGCGAAATTGACTTCATCCTGAAAATCGTCGCGCGCGACCTGCAGTCATTTCAGGAATTTCTGACATCGCAGCTAACGTCCGCGCCAAATGTGAGCAGCGTCAAAACGTCGCTGACCATTCGCACCGCAAAAGACGAACCGGGCGTGCCAATACCGATGCCATAAAAAAAGGGCCCGATTGCTCAGGCCCTTTTTCAATCAATTATCGCAAAGCTTAAGTCGCTGGCGTTGCCGCAGGCGCCGCTGCTGGTGCAGGCTTTTCCAAATGGTTGATATATATCACCCAATATTCGGCAATTGCCTTGCGGTTTGCACCGGTAATCTGCGCAAAGTCGGCTTTCGCGCCAGCATAATCACCGAGCATGGCTTTCGACATGGCGAGGCGGAAACGGGTGCGGTCGGTCTGGTTTCCGCCATCCTTATCCAGCACGGGACCTTTGCTTAAGGCTGTCTCGTACAGATCCTTGGCGGTCTTATAATCCTTGTGCGAGAAGAATGAGTCACCGGTCAGCGTCGCCAACATCGCTCTAGGGCTCGCTTTTGCAGGAGCGATCGTTCCCGCCAATGTACGGGTATCTTCGGCCAAACGTGCCTTCGCCTCGTTATAACGCTCGCTGAAGGTCACGTTGTTCCGCGAGATGACGCCCTTTGCAAAGCCTTCGTCCAATACAGACACAGCCTCTGCCGGATAACGCACACCAATATAGCTCAAGCTGTCGAGATACTCGGCATATTCTTGTTGAAAGCGCAAACCATTGGTCGCGCGCATCAAACGCATGAGATCAAGGGACTCTTCAGGGTTCGTGTTGAGCGAACGATTGAAGAACGCAAGCGCATCATGCCAATAATCGGGGTTATTTTCGGCGATTACCAAATCCTTGTAGAAATTCGCGGCACCGGCAAAATCCCTCGCTTTTGCCGAAAGGTTGGCGGCGCGAATGACATAGGATTTGTTGACCGGTCCGGCCGCCTTGCTCGCTGCAATCGCCTTGCCGATCCAAACGATAGCGTCAGCATCTTTATTCTGCTGCGACATGGCGTTGGAAATCAGAAACTCGATATTGTTGGCGCGGTAACCAAGGTTGTACGCATCAATCATGCTCTTTTCAGCGTCGGCAAACCGCTTGCCATCATAAGCAATCGCGCCCTTGCGGAACGTATATGCCTGCTTCATTTCCACAGGCGTCGTTGCGGATGCGAGCAACAGATCGATACCTTGATCCTGCAAAGCCGTGTCTTTTGCAGAAACGCCGATGTTGACGGCCAAAATGCCGGCTTCATAACGATCATCATCATTGGCAATGGCAGCCAGAATTTTCGGAAATTCAGCCTTCGCTGCCGCTGCATCCTTGGTTTTGTTCAAAAGATTGGCGACGGGCATATAAGCCGCGATGAACGGCTTGGAATAATTTCTCTTGGGAGCGGCAGGCGTGGCTTCCTTCCCCTTCTTTTCTTTCTTTTCCTTCTTTGGCTTTTCATCAGACTGCGCAAAAGCAGGCGCAGCGGTTACTGCGAACAATGAAAGTGCAAGGGCAAATTTTGAAACCAGCTTCATTTAACTCTCCGGGATTATAGATGTATTGCCGTGTGCTTCGGTTAACGTCGTGTATAGGACCTTGCCATCTTCGGTGCAATTGACATAGCGCAGTCGCATGAATTCCCGTTGAACGAACCAGAGGAAAATTCAAGTGCCAGAACGCACAGCAGTGATAATTGGCGCACGTGGGGGCATTGGTGCGGCACTTGCCGATGCTTTGGACGCGGGCGATCAATATGACCGCGTCATTCGGCTGCATCGCGCAAGCGCGCCAGCAATCGACATTTTGGATGAGGCAAGCATAGCCGCCGCAGCAAGCGATTTGGCAGGCACAGCGCTGCAATTGGTCATCGTGGCCACAGGGTTGCTGCATACCGCCAATAAGGGGCCGGAAAAAAGCCTGCGCGAGCTTGATCCCGAATGGATGATGGAGAATTACCGCATCAATGCGGTTGGCCCCGCATTGGTGGCGAAACATTTTCTGCCGATCATGGCCAAGCAAGGCCCAATCTGCTTTGCGGCGCTCTCCGCCCGCGTGGGCAGCATCTCGGACAATCGCCTTGGCGGATGGCATAGCTATCGCGCGTCGAAATCCGCGCTCAATATGTTCATCCGGAACATTGCGATCGAATGGCAGCGCAAAAATGCGCAATCTATTGTGGTTGCCCTGCATCCCGGCACCGTCGAGACGCAGTTGAGCGCGCCATTTAAGGGCAATCCGGCGCATGAACGCTTCGTCCCTGCCCGCGCTGCTGCGGACATGCTTGGCGTGCTTGCAGGCCTAAAGCCTGAGCAAAGCGGCCAGATTTTCGCTTATGACGGCAGCGTCGTCGCCCCGTGATAGCCCAGTGGGCGTGAATCTGTGGATAAGCTGTAGAAAACACCCCTATTTGGGCAGTCGCTTGTGGCCATATGACCGACTTGGGTCTATGGCTTAGTGACCCAAAAAATATAAGGATTTTCGCGCTGTGAGCGACGACATAGTTACAATGGAACCATCGGACATTTCGCCAGTCGACATCGTCGATGAAATGAAGTCGAGCTACCTCGATTATGCGATGTCGGTCATTGTATCCCGCGCCCTGCCGGACGTACGTGACGGCCTGAAGCCCGTTCACCGCCGCATATTGTTCGCAAGCCAGGAAGGCGGCTTTGTCGCTGGCCGACCATATCGTAAATCGGCAAAGATTGTCGGCGACGTCATGGGCAACTATCACCCGCATGGCGACAGCGCGATTTACGACGCACTTGCCCGTATGACGCAAGATTGGTCGATGCGCGTGCCGCTGATCGATGGTCAGGGTAACTTTGGATCGATGGATCCGGATCCACCCGCATCGATGCGGTACACCGAAGCACGGTTGAACAAGGTCGCCAATGCGCTGTTGGATGATCTCGACAAAGACACCGTCGATTTTCAACCCAATTATGATGGCAGCCGCGAAGAGCCTCAGGTTCTGCCTGCACGCTTCCCCAACCTGTTGGTAAATGGCGCTGGCGGTATTGCCGTCGGCATGGCCACCAACATCCCGCCACATAATCTCGGCGAAGTTATCAAGGCCTGCTTGGCCTATATCGATAATCCGGCCATTTCTATTGATGAGCTGATCGAGATCGTCCCTGCCCCTGATTTTCCCACTGGCCCATTAATCCTTGGCACCGGCGGCGCACGTTCGGCCTATCGCGAAGGCAAGGGCTCCATCATGCAGCGCGCCCGCCACGAGATTGAAGAAGGAAAAGGCGATCGTCGCTCTATCGTCCTGACCAGCATTCCGTTTCAGGTCGGCAAATCCGCCCTGGTCGAAAAAATCGCCGAAGCCGCGAAGGACAAGCGTATCGAGGGTGTTTCCGACATTCGCGATGAATCCAGCCGCAAGGGCGTGCGCATCGTCATCGATCTGAAGCGTGATGCGACCACCGATGTGGTGCTCAACCAATTGTGGCGCCACACACAGGCGCAATCGAGCTTCCCCGCCAATATGCTCGCCATTCGCGGCGGACGGCCTGAGGTTCTCAACCTGCGCGACATCATCGAGGCATTCATCCGCTTCCGTGAAGAGGTTATCACCCGCAGAACCAAGTTCGAACTGAACAAAGCGCGCGAACGTGCGCATTTGTTGCTTGGACTTGTCGTTGCCGTCACCAATTTGGACGAAGTCGTCCGCATCATCCGCGGATCGGCCAGCCCGGCTGAGGCACGCGCCGCGTTGATCGCCCGCAAATGGCCAATCGCCGAAATCGCGTCGTACATCAAATTGGTGGAAGCGGTCGAAACCGAAATTTCCGGCGACAGCTATCAATTGTCAGAGCTTCAGGTTCGCGCCATTCTTGAACTGCGCCTGCACCGTCTAACGGCGCTTGGCCGCGATGAAATTGGCAAGGAACTTCAGGGTCTTGCCGAGAGTATCGCAGAATATCTCGCAATTTTGGGCGACCGCGTAAAGCTGTACGCGGTTCTGCGTGAAGAGCTGGTCGCCATTGACGCCGAATTTTCGACGCCGCGCTTGTGCGAAATCACCGCAAGTTGGGACGGTCTTGATGACGAAGACCTCATGGAGCGTGAGGAAATGGTCGTCACCGTCACCCACGGCGGATACATCAAACGGACCGCACTGGCCGCTTTCCGCGCCCAAAACCGTGGCGGCAAGGGCCGCGCGGGTATGGCGACCAAGGATGAAGATGCCGTCACCGAACTGTTCGTCACCAGCACGCACACACCCGTATTGTTCTTCTCAAACATTGGTAAGGTCTATCGCTTAAAGGTTTGGAAGCTGCCCGAAGGCGGCCCGTCGACCCGCGGTCGGCCCATGGTCAACCTGCTGCCATTGGGCGAAGGCGAAGTCATTTCCAACGTTTTGACGCTGCCTGAGGACGAAGCCGAATGGGGCGGCCTCAGCGTCGTATTTGCCACGGCCAAGGGCTATGCCCGCCGTAACAGCATGGACGCATTTGCCAATGTCCCAAGCAACGGCAAAATCGCCATGAAGTTCGAAGGCGAAGATGCCGATGACAAGCTGATCGGTGTTGAGTTGTTAAGCGCCGAAGACGACGTCTTGCTGGCAAGCCGCAACGGCAAGGCGATCCGCTTTGCCGCGGACGACATTCGCGAATTCCAAAGCCGCGCTTCAACAGGTGTTCGCGCCATGAAGCTCGCCAAGGGTGACGAGGTTATCTCGCTATCCATCCTTCAGCGCGTGGGCACTTCGCCCGAAGAGCGCGAAGATTATCTGCGTTTTGCGCCGTGGAAGCCCGAAAAGGAAGGCGAGCCCACAATGTCGGCAGAACGCATCGCGGAGATGGCGGAGCGTGAACAGTTCATCCTAACCGTATGCGCCAATGGCTATGGCAAATTGTCATCGGCTTATGGATATCGCCGCACCGGTCGTGGTGGTCAGGGTATCACCAATATCGACAATATCGAACGCAACGGCCCCGTTGTCGCCAGCTTCCCTGCAACCAAGGGGGATCAGCTGATGCTCGTCACGGACCAGGCAAAGCTGATCCGCATGCCACTGGACAGCTTGCGCGTCCTAGGCCGTGGCACCGCAGGCGTGCGTTTGTTCAACGTTGGCGACAATGAACATGTTGTCGGCGCAGCGAAGATTGACGAGAGTGATGAAGCCGAGGATGCTGATGCTGGCGGGCCTGACAGCGCCGAAGCTATTTCGGTGATTAGTCCGGGGGTTTGACTGGTTGAAGGCCGCGAATGCCGTCAGCCTATCTGAAGTTTGCAAGTCGTCCTTCCGGTAGACTGAACGCTTTGGATTTCCACGCGTTACGGAAGCTAAATGAAATTTCGACATCGCTTAACAACTTTGGTCCGTTAAGGTCCAAAGTTTTCCACTTTTTTGATATTCGCGAGTATCCGCCGACCGTTTGCTCTTCGCCGTACTCATTATACCAAGATGAAACCGGCACCTCGGTATGGTGGTCGGAAAATACACCTCGCCATAAAGTCTTCTCGTCGGGGTCAATAAACCAAAGATTCTTGAAATAAAATGCGTGCGCCCATTTTTCCCAAGGCCGAATAACATGCTGCTTAATATGCAAACCACTGGAAACTGTGGTGGCATTTTCCCTCATCTTCTTGGACAAAATACTAACCCATATCACTGGCACACCGGCCGCTATGTAGGCGCTGGTTCGCCGCTCGATTGCATCATAAAGAATTGGTGTATGTTGAACTTCTATCGCAACTCTAGCGCCGCTGGCATATGTCAACAACACATCGGCTCTTCGATCACCTCCGCTCGAAAGCACCTCGGCTTCGAATTCGGCTTGGAATGATCTCGCACGGAATGCATCCCTAATAACGGTCTTAGCCAATAGATGTTCACGTGTTTCACCTTTAGCCCAAGAACAGTCACTTAGCGGCTTGTGGGCAAAGTGATGGATCACAATCCTGCCCTGCTTGAATATAACGTCTTCGCCGCAATTTGGGCAGGTATAAGTTGGGCCTTTTGTGGCACTTAAGGCGTCAAGCCGCTGGTTCTCGTGAAGCGCAACTAACATGTTTTATTTATACCAAAGCACATGGTTGCAGTCGAGGTTTGAATTTTGGGTTACGGTGACGGCCCACTTAACTCTCTCCGTCAAGAATCGCTCGGAATGTTGCCTTCAAATTGCGCTGCCCCCTCGTGAGCGGTATGCCAACGCGGAGCAGCGGACATCCACATATCAGCTTGAACCTTGAAACCAGTTGCATCATCGAAAGCGCCTACCTTGATAGCGACTATAGTCGGATTGCTGTCAGGCCTTGAAAACAGCTGAACGCCACACTGGCTACAAAAACTGGTGCCACCACTCGTTGGCTTTGCCTTGTATACTGATGGCTCACCATCAATAAGCTCGAAGCCAGCGTCGTTGAAAACCCACGTCAAGTTGGCCGATCCCCCTGCCATATATTGGCAATCACGGCAGTGGCACGCGACGCCGCCGAGTGGCTCACCGTGCACAGCAAATCTAATATTGCCGCAACGGCAGCCGCCAGTCCTCATTAACATCTCCGCACACAGAACTAAGCCTTTTTCGGTATAAGAGAAACTGGCTGGACAAGCAATCAACGCACAGCTCTCCCATATCATCCAATATTGTCATCCTCGCGAACGCGGGGATCCATGGCCGGAAATGTCGGGCTATCTAACGCCCGTTGTTCGAACCTCTTGGCCAGCCCATGGATTCCCGCTTTCGCGGGAATGACAAAATGGGGGTACACACGAGGAGGCTTCAAAAGCCTTGTTCTTCCGGCCTATCCCGACCATGCGTGCAATTCACCCATCACATATGTAAACCCATGGCCCGCAGGCCCAGGACATCCGCCAAATTATGCCTCTCCAATTGCTCGCCGGTCAATAATATCGTCTAAAACTTGCTTCAATGAAGCAATGTCGTCGTCTTCAAGTCTGCCCAAATGTTTAATCGTCAAACTTTGCTCAATCGTGGCAATGACTGGCTTTATTGCCGAAGGCTTCAGCAGGCCTGCCGCTTCCCATTCGACAACCACTGAATCACCAAAGCTGCTTTGTTCCCTGACTTGGCTTGTGATCGCCATGATGATGAAGTCTGGCCGTTCCGCATTATAGCGCGCTGTGCTGAGAATAACCGCCGGGCGCTTCTTGCTGCTACTTTGGTCGGTAAACGGAAACGGTACCAATATGATGTCGCCAAAACCCAGCCCGACGGGATCAAATGGCATCGTAGACTGCATCTTCAGGATTGTTCCAGATTGCGGTAAAGGCGGGCGCGCTGGTTAAAGTCGCCGCGCGCGTCATCGCTCTGGCGGATGACGGTTCATTGTCCAATTGCTTGAGCGATGCGCGCAGTAACGCCTCCATCTGCGCCGGATCGAGCAATCCCGCCTCCGCAGCATCGCGCGCCAGATCGTCGGGCAAGGATATTTGGACGATTTTCATGCCGACGGAATATCATAAAGCAGCGCGCAATATCAACCCTCTCCACCGTATAACGAACTGCCACAACATCCCCTTTCCTACAAATAACCAAATGGGTTATATCATGTCTTTTGAAGGAAAGAGACATGGACCACAGGCCCGACGACAACCCTCCCCCCTCCTCCCTCCAACATGACGCCGACGCGCGGCTGCCTGCGGCTGCGTATCTCCGTTACCAATCGCGTGCCGATGGCTGGAGCGCGGGGCGGCAGGCGGCTTTTCTGGCGCATCTGGCCGATAATGGCGTGGTTGCCGATGCCGCCCGCGCGGTGGGGATGTGCGTTAGCGGCGGTTACGCGCTGCGCCGCACCACAGCCGGCTATGCGTTCAATCTGGGATGGGAAGCGGCATTGATCATCGCCCGGCGCATCGTTGCCGACCGACTGATGACCGCCGCGATCAAGGGCGAAGAGGCCCGATGGGTGCGCGAAGAAGGCATCACCACATATACGCGGCAAAATACGAAGCTATCCCTGACCCTGCTTGACCGCGTCAATCCGGCACGGACGTTGGAAGAGGTCATGGCGGTTGCATCGCGATTTGACCTGCTTTTACAGCTGATCGACGATGGCGTCAGCGCGGAGGAAATGTGGGATTATCTTTTCGACGATGCCTTGCCACATAGCGACATGGGCGCGCGGGAAAGGGTTCGGGCTGCGCTTCTACTTACTGAAGAATCCACGGGTTTTGGCGATGGCCACGAAGATGGCGATGCCCAAGCAGATGCACCAGTGGAGTATAAATCAATCGACGGCCCGCCGAGGCAGACCGCCCGTTCATTCCTCTCCCGCCGGATAATGCCCGCGTTTGACCAAGGTTTGCGCCACGCCCACCGCAATCATCAACACGCCAAAATAATAAAGATACCAAATCGCGATGCCCGATACCTTGGAATTTGCGAGCGGGCCAAGCTCCGCGAATATCAGCAAGTCCGAAATGACGAACAAAACCGCGCCCAATCCCACACGATAGCGCGGGAAATTGCTGCTCCACGCCATGGCGGCCATCGCGGCCAAAATGACGCTATAGGCCGCAACCTGAACCGCTTCGTCGGTGGTGGGCGGCAGGCCATAAGCAATCACCGGCGTCAGCAGGAAAATCGCGATTGCGAGCAGTTTCTGGCTAAAGGTCGGCGCCACACGCCGGTGCCGGAAATACAGCCAGATGGCGACCAGATGACCGACGGCAAAGGCCAGCGCCCCTGCAACCATGCTGAATTCAATCAAACCGTCACCCAGCGCATAAAAGGCCAATATGATGGCCAAAGGCACAAATTCCCCTACATGATGCCGGTGCAGCGCAAAGGGCACAAGCAAGCCGACGCCCGCCATTTTCCAGACGAGGGCAATCAATCCGCCGTCGAGGGGAAGGAAGAGCCACGTCGCAGGAAAGCTGATACCTGCAACAAGGCTGGCAAGCAGCCACGGTCGTTTATGTGCAAGGTCCTGTGTCAAATTGTTTCCCCAACTTATGTGCGTCGTCATGCTGAACTTGTTTCACCTTCGGTGACTGACGTTCCAGCATCCATCGTGCCACGCAAACCGGAGGGCAGAGAGGATAAATGGACCCTGAAACAAGTTCAGGGTGACGATAATTCAACTTTCAAATGCTTGGCTAAGCAAGAGATCCAGTCAGCACAAGCGGAATGTAATTGATCATGCTATCCGCCGTCAGCCCAGGCCCCGCACGCACGCCGATGTCGCCATGCAGCCACGCGCCCATGCAGGCCGCATCAAAGGCCGGAACACCTTGTGCCATCAATCCGCAGATCAGGCCGGTGAGCACATCGCCCGACCCCGCGGTTGCCAACCATGGCGATGCATGGCGGTTGACGGCAACACGTCCGTCTGGCGCGGCGATGTGGGTTTGCGGACCTTTCAATAGGACCACTGCCCCCGACCGCTCCGCCGCACGCAATGCTGCCGCCGCGCGATCGGCGAGATCGATATCGGGAAACAACCGGGCAAATTCGCCGGCATGCGGGGTCATGACGTCAACGGAACACAGATGGTCGAAAAGCCGCGCAGGATCGCCCGCAAACGCAGTAATCGCATCGGCATCCAGCACCGTCGGGATGTCGCGGCTCAGCAGCGCGCAGACAATATCCTTTATGCCCGCCCCCGCCCCCGGCCCAATGGCGAGCGCCGTCACGCGGCGGTCGATACACGCCAACGCATCGTCCGCCTCCCGCAACATGATCGCGGTGACATGCGCGGCCTGCTCCACCAGCGCGGCGCGTTCCCCGATGATGGTCACCAGCCCTGCCCCGACCGCCAAAGCCGCCTGCGCCGCCAACCGCGACGCGCCGCTGTGCAACGGCGGCCCGCTCCACAGCATCGCATGGCCCCGGCTATATTTATGCGCGTCGGACGGCGGCGGGACCAGCGTTGGCCGGGTGATCGTGCCGTCTTCGGTCAGGTTAAGCGTAAATCCCATAGTCCATCTTGCCGCTTTTACCTGTGCAGCGTCAAAGATTTTTGATAGCCGCCCCACATGACCAAATCATATGACGTTCAAATTATCGGTGGCGGCTTGGCAGGGTGCGAGGCGGCTTGGCAATTGGCGCAGCGCGGAATGCGGGTGAAGCTTTCGGAAATGCGCGGTTCAGGCGACATGACGCCAGCGCACCAGACCGACGGGCTTGCCGAATTGGTATGCTCAAATAGCTTTCGTTCCGATGATGCGGAAAACAACGCCGTTGGCCTTTTGCATCAGGAAATGCGCGATCTGGGGTCGCTCATCATGCAAGCCGCTGAAGTGGCGAAGGTTCCCGCCGGATCGGCGCTCGCTGTTGATCGTGATGTTTTCTCAGAAACCGTTAGCAAGCATCTGGAAAATCATCCAAATATCGACATCGTGCGCGAACGTGTGGATATCATTCCCACCGACCGCCCCGTCATCATCGCCACGGGTCCGCTGACCGCGACCAACCTTGCCGAAAGCATCATGGCGAAAACCGGTGAGGATCGCCTTGCCTTTTTCGACGCAATTGCCCCGATTGTGTACCATGACAGCATCGATATGGACATCGCATGGTATGCCTCACGCTGGGACAAGGGCGAAGGTAAGGATTATATCAACTGCCCCATGGATGAAGCGCAATATCGCGCCTTTCATCAGGGTTTGCTTGATTCCGAAAAATCGGAATTCAAGGAATGGGAAACCAACACACCCTATTTCGAAGGATGCATGCCCATTGAGGTCATGGCGTCGCGCGGATTGGATACGCTACGCTTTGGCCCGATGAAGCCGGTCGGCTTGGATAATCCGCGCACGGGACGCTGGGCCCATGCCGTGGTGCAGCTGCGTCAGGACAATAAGCAAGGCACATTGTGGAACATGGTCGGGTTCCAAACCAAGATGAAACATGGCGCGCAAGTTGAACTGCTGCGCACCATCCCCGGGCTGGAAAAGGCGGAATTTGCGCGGCTTGGCGGCTTGCACCGCAATACATTCATTCGCGCGCCAATTCTTTTGGACCGTCAACTACGGCTGAAATCATCGCCGCATATCCGCTTTGCCGGACAGATTACGGGTTGCGAAGGCTATGTCGAAAGCAGCGCGGTTGGGCTGATGGCGGGGATTATGACCGCGGCGGAGATTTCAGGGCGCACCGTCACACCGCCGCCGCCGACCACCGCGCTTGGCGCGCTTTTGGGGCACATCACGGGGGATGCGCTGGCCGATGACTATCAACCCATGAACATCAATTTCGGGCTCTTCGCGCCGCTGGACGAAAAAGTGCACAAAAAATCGCGCAAGGCCGCGATGACGGGCCGTGCGCGGGCGGACTTAAACAGTTGGATCAGCGCGCAAAAGGTTGCGGCTTAACAGCGGCATCCCGGCTTTGCGGTCTGTTTCGGCCGGGTCTGCGCAAATTCCTTGCGGGTGAGCAACTGGTCCTTGTTCCTGTCCGCGCCCGCGAAGCGTTCTCCGGTGGCCGCCGCCCATTCTTCAAAAGTGAGCAAATTATTGCCATCGCGGTCCAATGCTTTGAACGCCTTCGTTCGGCTGCCCATCATTTCGACGCGGGAAATAAGCTCATCCCGGTTGCGATCATAACGGTTGAAACGCATTTCCTCACGGCTTGCCTTTGGCGCTTCGGGCGGCGCCGGGCCGAATGCCGGCGCATTGGGCCCCGCTTGCGGCAAAGCATCCGAGATCGCCTCAGGCGGCGGCGCGGCGGGGATAAGGTTCGGCTGGTTCGCCTGCGTCTGCCAGAACCAAAGCCCTGAAACGACGAGCAACAATGCCGCTACACCGCCAACCAATATCCGCTGCATGACCTTCCCCCCATGATGACATCACGGCGATAGGGCCACAAAGCTACCACCCCGTCAAGGCATGCCCAATAAGCCGCAATCCCGACACATTGCGAACCGACATCGCCAAAATGGACAAGGGACGAATTTTTCGGCCTTTAGGCAACGCCGGAAGTGGCTGATTATCTAACGCAACGAATTTTGATGGGAATTCCACACGCAACGCATCCATCGCCCATTGCTGTGACAAAGAACGGACATCGCATCCCTCGCCCATCCAAGCGGCGTAAGATCCAAAGATCGCGTCCCCACGCAAAGCGGCATGTGCTTCAACATCCTGTGCGGCCCACTCCTCCTCGCCCAGCAACAATTCCCATGCCGAGACCAAGTCCTCCAACGCAGACGGTGAAATGACATCCCCACACGCGCCGAGCGTTTGCAGTAAAGGTTCGCCCTTTGGTCGCAGCGCAGGTTCCGCGGCAAAAGCATCACGCCACCACGCCAATTTGATTTGCGCGATCATGGGCTCCCGCGCTTTGCGCACGATGTCGGTAAAGCGCATATCCAATTGCAGCAACAGGATGAAAGCAGGGCGAAATGCAACTGGCGTATAGGCCGCCGCAAGGTTGGCCGGAGGCGGCAATTGTGACGGGATAGCGTTCATAACGTCGTTGGTCTCACGTCAATAAATTTTCTATGGTTAACGGTTGGGTAACCCTGCTCCTTCAAAGAACACTTACTACGACGCGCGTAGAGGGTGTCGAGAATCCATTGTGGAAACCAGGGGTCAGCAACTGTGAAGAATGTCGAGGCCAACAAGGTGTCTGGCGTGATGTCGCGCCTGTTAAAGAATGAAGAAGGCAATATCCTTCTTCTTTTCGCTGTGGGGGTAATTCCTTTCTTCGGTCTTGTGGGCGGCGGTGTCGACATGAGCCGCATCTATCTAAGTCAATCGCGGATGCAAGGTGCTTGTGATGCCGGCGCGCTCATCGGCCGTAAAACGATGGGACTTGGCACATGGGCCGCCAATAACAACGCCGCCAATACGCTGGCGGAAAAGCTGTTCGACCAGAACTTCCCAAGCGGCGCTTATGGCACGACCGGACTTGACCGCAGCTTCGCCGAGTCCAACGGAAAGGTAACCGGGACCGCATCTGTCACTGTTCCCTTGACGCTGATGCGTGTAGTTGGCCAAGAATCGCAGGTTATTAATGTGATCTGCCAGGCCGAACTCCGCGTTCCGAACACTGACGTTATGTTCGTGCTGGATACAACAGGGTCGATGAGAGATAGTCTTTCAGGATCATCAGATAGTAAGATAGTTGGTCTACAAAAGGCTGTTAAATGCTTTTACGAAGCGCTGGCAAAGCAAAATATAACGGACGTCATGCCGTCAGACTGCGGAGAAACGGGTAATCCCACTCCGTCCAACCTCGGCAATGTACAACTGCGATTTGGTTTTGTGCCTTATGCCGTCAACGTAAATGTGGGACGTTTATTGCCGCTCGATTATATGGCGGACCGATGGACCTACCAGTCGCGGGAAGCATCATTCACCGGAGGCAGCAACGCGACTCCGACATACCAAGGCGAAGGCTCCCCCATCACGGTGGGTTCAGTAACAACAAGTATTGCAGACACTCCTTGGGACGAAACCGGGCAGAATATTGGGCAGTACCCTTCGACTCTTTTTACAAAAGAGAGCGAATGCCCGCCGCCAGGGGGGGCTCCTAAAACGGAACTTATCTCGACAGACGGGCCACGCCAACTTGTCTCGCAGACGCCCACCACGCCCGTTTATCCAAATGATACCGTCGTAACACGAACGTACCAGCAGGTAACTTCCACAGCCCAGCGATCCTACCAATATAAGTATAGACCCCTCTTCCTGGGCAGGGGCATATGCGAGTTGCAATATCGCGATACGGGACAAGAAAATGTTACTACGACGACTAGGACAACCGAGACGATCCTGTGGATTACAAATACCAACTTTTCAGGCTGGACCTACAAACCGGTTACATTCAACGTAAGCGGCCTGAAAGATACCGGAACAAATTCTTGGCGTTCTTCGTTGCAACTGCCAATCGGCACGGATGGCGCCAACACTACGGTCAACTGGAATGGGTGCATAGAGGAGCGGCAAACCTTCCGTGGGCCCGACAACGATCCTTCTAACGACTGGGATCCAATTCCGTCAGCCGCGCTGGACATGGACATTGACCTGGTGCCGACAAAATCAGACGCTGCATCCCAATGGGGGCCGATGCTGCCAAGCGCCATATGGCAACGCTATACTGTCAACACAAGCGGGAGCAGCACGACCCGCACGAACACCCGAACAACGCAAAATGTATGGGTTGCGGCGGCGGCAGACTCCAGCGTTACGATGGAAACAGTTACCAATAACTGCCCGACCGTTGCAAAAAAATTTCAAACGTGGACACCCTCCGCTTTTCGCGATTATGTGAACAGCCTGGCAACCGGTGGCAACACATATCATGACATCGGACTTTTATGGGGCGCGCGGATCATGTCGCCGACCGGTATTTTTGCCGATCTAAATGCACCAAAGGACAAGACAATTGAACGCCACATGGTGTTTATGACCGATGGTGAGACAGCCACCGAGGAAACTAACTATTCGGCTTATGGTGTGCATTGGTATGACCGCCGACAGACGCCAACTGGCACTGCACCAACGAGTGACCTTTTGAACGATCTGACCAACGCCCGAACAGCGGCGCTTTGTAAGGCGATCAAAGACAAAAACATCAATCTGTGGGTCGTGTCCTACGGCGACGTTAGTGGTCCAACCAACGACAGGTTGAGAGCGTGTGCAACACCGGGCAAATTCGTTCAAGCCACCAGTGTTGCCTCGCTGATCAGTACCTTCAAAGAAATTGCTGCCAAAATTTCAGCACTGCGTCTGACGCAATGAGGATGGGGCGTATGATATTCGCAAAGTTCAGATCCAATGAAGATGGCACGTCCATCGTGGAGCTCGCAATTATTGCGCCTGTTGTCATAATGATTTTGCTGGGTACCATTGATAACGGGCACTCCCTTTTAGTCCGTGCTACGTTAGACGGCGCCGTGCAAGACGCCGCGAGAAGTTCGTCGTTAGAAGGTGCGACGTCCTTAATACAGCAAGAGCTTATCGATGAAGAGGTCGCCTCGACGATCCGCAAACTCGCCCCAGGTGCTAACGTCACGGTAAGTCGACGTTATTACAAGACCTTTTCGAATGCAGCACTGGCACAGGCTGAAGAGGTTATCGAACAATCACCTGGCAACTTGAAATGCGATCGCGGTGAAAGTTTTATGGATGCGAACCGAAACGGGGTTTGGGACGCCGACGGCGGATCCGACGGACAAGGTGGTGCAAGGGATATCGTTATCATCACGTTCAACGTTAGCTACAAGCGCATTTCTCCGATGGCGGGATTGTTTGGCTGGCCGACCAATGTCGAAATGCAATCCCAGTCTATTCTCGCCAACCAGCCTTATGGCGACCAGACAGGCTTTGGCAAGCCTGTCCAAGTCAACTGCCCATCGGTGTAATATATGAAACACAGATTTTTAAGCATGTTCCGCCAGCTAAAGCATAACGAAAGTGGTGTGGTCATGGTCGAGCTTGCGTTATCATTACCATTCTTCCTAGGCCTGGTCGTAGGCGGCGTCGAAACTGCAAACTATGCCTCGGTCGTCATGCAGATAAACCAAATTACCTTGCACACCGCCGATGCTGCCGCACGCATTGGGACAGCGACACCGTCCGCCAATAAAACGATTTCCGAAATGCAAATCAACGACGTTTTTCAAGGATCTTTGCGTGAGGGCAAACGCATCAACCTTGGTGGAAATCACGACTACACCGATCAGTCATCCGGTGCGAAGTCTACGCGCGGCAATGGCCGCATCATTTTATCCAGTGTGGAAGAGGTAGCCGCATTCAATGCCTCCGCACCGCGATACCGCATCCGGTGGCAACGCTGCGCTGGCTCGGCTACCTTTTATAAATCAAACTACGGTACCAAATCGACAGCGACAAGCATCACTGGAATTGGCCCCGTTGGACAGCAAGCATTCCCTCCCCCTGGAGGTGTGTTAATGTTTGTTGAGCTGCAATATTATTTCAAACCGATGATTGTAAATGGTTTTTCGAACCTGACCGATAGGACGATCAGCCAAGTCGCATCCATGGTCGTGCGCGAGAACCGCGACACCGTTGGCCCCACTGGAAGCGACGGGATATACAATAATGAGAAGGTCACCGTCTCAACCTGTTAAAGCGGGGGCGACGGATGTTCCTCTAAAGACCTAGCGTCTTGCGCACTCCAGCAACAATTTTGTCCGCATTGATGAGCGTCGCCTTCTCCAGATTCGCTGCATATGGCATTGGCACATCTTCGTTCGTGACGCGCAAGACAGGAGCGTCGAGATCATCGAAGCCCTGCTCCATACACACCGCAAGGATTTCGCTGCCAACCGAACACACCGGCCAGCCTTCTTCGGCGACGACAAGACGATTGGTTTTTGCAAGGCTCGCCAGCACGGTTTGCGTATCCAGCGGACGAATGGTGCGCAGGTCGATGACTTCCGCGCTGATGCCTTCGGCGACTAGCATGTCAGCGGCGTCCAATGACAGCCCCACGCCAATCGAATAGCTCACGATAGTAACGTCCGTGCCTTCACGCACGACCCGCGCCTTGCCAATCGGCAGCACATGGTCATCCCCTGCGGGAACTTCAAAGGTGCGGCCATAGAGAAGTTCGTTTTCGAGGAACACGACAGGGTCCTCGCAACGAATTGCGGCCTTCAACAAGCCTTTGGCGTCTGCTGCATCATAGGGCGCGATCACAATCAGGCCGGGCACGCTGGCATACCATGGTGCGTAATTCTGGCTATGCTGCGCGCCAACGCGTGCCGCGGCACCATTTGGCCCACGGAACACGATGGGGCAGCGCATCTGGCCGCCTGACATATAATTGGTCTTTGCCGCCGAGTTGATGATGTGGTCGATGGCCTGCATCGCAAAGTTAAACGTCATGAATTCGATGACGGGGCGGAGCCCGCCCATCGCGGCGCCTGTTCCGATGCCTGCGAAGCCATATTCGGTAATCGGCGTATCAATAACGCGGCGCGCACCAAATTCGTCGAGCAAGCCCTGCGTGACTTTGTAAGCGCCTTGATATTCGGCAACTTCCTCACCCATGACAAACACGCGGTCATCGCGGCGCATTTCTTCGGCCATCGCGTCGCGTAAAGCTTCACGCAAGGTAACCGACTGCGTTGCGGCGCCGTCGGTTGCTGCTGGTGCCGCCTTCGGAACGACGGGAGCGACCGCAACCACGACCTCAGGAGCAAGCGTCGGTGCGGCGGCGGGCGCTGGGGTGGTCTTTGCGGGAGCCGCGACCTCGTCATCGCTGGAGATCAGCGCAATCACGGTGCCGACCTTCACACCATCGGTGCCCTCAGGCACGGAAATGGAGGTAATCACGCCCTCATCAACGGCTTCAAACTCCATCGTCGCTTTGTCGGTTTCGATCTCGGCCAGAATATCGCCAGACTTGACGCTATCGCCTTCCTTGACCAACCATCTGGCAAGCGTGCCTTCTTCCATTGTTGGCGAAAGCGCAGGCATTTTCAGTTCGATTGCCATCAATATTGCTCCACCAACACGTCAGTATATAGTTCGGACAAATCCGGTTCAGGCGATGCTTCCGCAAAATCAGCAGACTCATTCACGATTTTCCGGATTTCCTTCTCAATCGCCTTCAACGCGTCGTCGCCCACGCCAAGGTCGGCCAGATACGCCTTGCATCCCTCAATAGGATCGCTGTTGTCACGTACCGACTGCACTTCATCCCGGCTTCTGTACTTCGCCGGATCAGACATGGAGTGACCACGATAACGGTAGGTCTTCATTTCGAGCAACACGGGCCCCTTACCGCTGCGTACCCAATCCAATGCAACCTCGGCAGCGCCACGCACGGCGAGAACGTCCATACCGTCAACCTGAATGCCCGGAATACGGAAACTTTCGCCGCGGCGGTACAATTGGTCCTCGGACGACGCGCGGTTGACGCTGGTGCCCATCGCATATTGGTTGTTTTCGATGACGAATATGATCGGAAGCTTCCACAATTCGGCCATGTTGAAGCTTTCGTAGACCTGCCCTTGGTTGGACGCACCGTCGCCGAAATATGCGAGGCAAACCCCGCCGTCGTTCGAATATTTGTGACCGAACGCAAGGCCCGCACCCAGTGAGACTTGCGCCCCGACGATGCCATGGCCGCCGTAAAATTTATGTTCAGTCGAAAACATGTGCATCGACCCGCCCTTGCCCTGCGAGATGCCCGCGGCACGGCCGGTCAGTTCCGCCATGATCAGATTGGGATCAATGCCATATGCCAGCATATGCCCATGGTCACGATAGCCCGTGATGACGCTGTCCTTGCCCGGCGTCAGCGCGGATTGGAGCCCAATGGCGACGGCTTCTTGGCCAATGTACAAATGGCAAAAGCCACCGATTAGGCCGAGGCCATATAATTGCCCGGCTTTTTCTTCAAAACGGCGGATCAAAAGCATATCGCGATAGAACTTTAAAAGCTCTTCTTTGGTCGCTTTATATGGCTTTGGTTCGCTTGGACGCTCGCGGTTGGCACGTGCGGCGTCTTCGCTCACACTGGCCTTCTTCGACACAGACTTTTTCGCTGGGGAGGTTGCCAAAATACGTTCCTTTAATGGAATTTCTATATGCGAATAGATTGCCGCCTAGTCAAAATCGACCAATGTGAAAAGCGCTTTTCCGCAACGGAATGCACTGCATAGCTATTCATTCTATGATGAATGTATCACTTTAACGGAACGACAACCTCATCCGGGGCAACAACGTTCAATTCCTTGCGCATTAATTCGCCGGCCAAGTCAGGATCGACATTATCGCGGTCCAAAAGCAGCTGGCGATTCCGCAGAGCATCACGTTCCTTTTGCAGCTTTGCGAGTTCAATTTTGCGTTCACTCAGCGCCGCCCGATAGTCCGTCCATGCGATGATGCCGGTTGGCCCAAGAAGCGCATAAGACGCAATACCCAGCAAGGCGACAAGCGCCAACGCTGGACCAATCACCGACTTCACATATTCAGGCTTTCGGTTTGAACGCATCATGTTCCGACAGAATCATATTTTCGCAAAAATGGCAAGAAAGGAGGGGTCAGCGGAAAATACCCTGCCCTGCATATTGCGCCGATGCACCCAGTTCCTCTTCAATGCGAATGAGCTGGTTGTACTTCGCCAACCGGTCGGACCTTGCAAGGCTTCCGGTTTTAATCTGACCGCAATTTGTTGCCACTGCCAAATCGGCGATGGTTGCATCTTCCGTCTCGCCTGAACGATGTGACATGACGGCAGTGTACGAAGCACGGTGCGCCATCGACACAGCAGCTAGCGTTTCCGTCAGCGTGCCAATCTGGTTGACCTTCACCAACAAAGAGTTGGCAAGACCTTTGCCGATACCCATGGCAAGACGCTCTGGGTTGGTAACGAACAAGTCGTCACCAACCAACTGGACCTCGTGGCCGATCTTGTCGGTAATGGCTTTCCAACCTTTAAAATCGTCTTCGCTCATGCCATCTTCAATCGAACGAATAGGATAGTCCTTGCAAAGCGCAGCGAGGTAATCCGCCATTTCGTGCGGAGAAAGCGAAAGACCTTCGCCCGAAATTTCATATTTACCGTTGCGGAAAAATTCGGTCGCGGCGCAATCCAGGGCGAGCACAACGTCTTCACCGGCTTTAAACCCGGCCTTGTCGATTGACGTCATGATGAAATCAAGCGCGTCACGCGTCGATGCCAGATTTGGCGCGAACCCGCCTTCATCACCGACCGAAGTCGCCAGCCCCTTTTCATGCAGGCCTTTTTTGAGCGTGTGAAATATTTCAGAGCCCCAGCGAACGGCTTCTGAAATTGACCCAGCTCCAACGGGCATGACCATGAATTCCTGAAAATCGATGGGGTTATCGGCATGCTCACCGCCGTTGATTATATTCATCATCGGGACCGGCAGGACATGCGCGTTCACGCCGCCAACATAGCGATATAAAGGCAACCCACGCGCATCCGCAGCAGCCTTTGCGACCGCCAAGCTAACGCCCAATATAGCATTGGCACCAAGGTTCGACTTGTTGTCGGTTCCATCCAAGTCGATCATCACGGCATCGACATTTTCCTGATCTTCTGCGTCGAGCTCCAGCAGCGCTTCATAAATCGGTCCATTAACCGCTTCGATCGCCTGCAATACGCCCTTGCCCATATATTTGGACATGTCGCCATCGCGTTTTTCTACGGCTTCATATGCGCCTGTAGAAGCACCCGATGGAACAGCTGCGCGGCCAAAGCTGCCGTCTTCCAACAACACATCAACTTCGACTGTCGGGTTGCCCCGGCTATCCAAAATCTGGCGGGCATGTATGTCGAGGATCGCAGTCATGGAAAGCTCCAGTAAAATCGTGATGGGAACAATGTCAGCGCGTCTATCGTTGTGTTGATGATTTGGCAACGACGCTAAGACATATGGATTTTAAATGTAATTTTATGGTGCTATAGTTGACTAAGGCACCGCGCGTACAAATATAAGATATAGCGGCGCCCTTCTAAGTGCCCGCACTTAACCGATAGGAGCATATTCCCATGGCCGAAACTGAAAAGCCAAAGGCGGCAGCGAAACCAGCGCCCGCGAAAAAAGCAACCGCCAAGCCAGCGGCTGCGAAGACAGCAGCAGTCAAGCCAGCCGCCACCAAGGCCGCGAAACCCGCTGCGTCGAGGTCCGCACCAAAAGCGATGGCAAAGGCGCAGCCGGCTAAAGGCAAAACCGACGGTGTTACATCAAAGGTCAAATCAGAAATGAATGATTTCAAAGCCAAAGCGACGGACAGCGCTCGCGCGGCGGCTGAAAAAGGCAAGGACCGGGCAACGGAAGCCGTCGGCAGCATCGGCAAGCTTATCCGTGACAGCGCTGCGACCATCGATGACAATGTCGGCAAGCAATATGGCGATTACGCCCGTAGCGCAGCAGACATGGTTGAAGGCTTCGCTGGCAAGATGGACGCAAAAGATGTCGACGCCTTGGCCGATGATGCCCGCCAGTTTGTTCGCAAAAGCCCGGCAGTTGCGGTTGGCGCTGCGGCAGCCATTGGCTTTGTGCTCGCACGCCTCATTCGCTCTGGCGGCAAAGACGCCTAATGAGACAGCATTAGCGGCTTTGCAAAAGGCCGCTTTTGACCGATAAGTGAAACCAATGATTATGGATCAGCGTCAGGACGAATTGGTGGAGGATAGCCCGAAACCGGAAGAACCAACCGCAAGCGAACAGGTTTCGTTGGTGATGGAAGACCTGCGCGCGCTGGTGACGGCAGAAATGCACTATTACCGGTCCCGTCTTGATTACACGCGCCACGTGTTCCGATCGGCGTTCCTCTATGGCGCGATTGCGGCGTTCGCGCTTATCGGCGCGTCAATAGCCTTTGTGTTGGGGCTGGTGCTGACTTTGGCCCCATTAATTGGGCCGCTTGGGGCCACGTTGGTTGTCACTTTCACGTTTATCGTCGTTGCGGTCATTTTTGGATCGCTGGCACGAAAATGGATGAGGAAAGTTTACTTTCCGGAAATAGAAACGAATGTCGACGATCTCACCTAAGGACCCGGTCATCTCAGACCGCGAAAGCGTCATATTGTCGGATGCAGAACGGCGTAATCTTCGGCGTAAACTTAAGGGCAGCGTCGATGTTGCTCAGGATATTCTCAACCCCCGCAACCAGATCCGCAAGCTGGTCGCGTTAAAAAAATCGCAAGCAAAAAAGGCTGCTGGTGAGACCGTCCAAGTCGTGAAGAACAAAGCACCGCTTATCGGCATAGTCGGCGCAGCAACGTTATTGGTGGCCGCCCGTCGTCCGATTTCGCGTTGGATTTCAAGCCTGCGAAAGAGTAAAACAAACACGCCCGTTGGCGATTGATATAGGAACGAAACATGAGCAAGATTGGCGACAGCATCAAAACCGCAGCTGACAGCGCGAAAAACACAACAAGCGATGGCATTGACAAAAATCCGTTAGCCATCGTTTTGGGCGGCATCGCAATCGGCGCAATCGTCGGCGCGCTTTTGCCACGTACGGAACGCGAAACGAAAGTTTTGGGCAAGGCCGGTAAAAAGCTGAACAAAAAGGCCCGCAAAATGGCTGAAGCTGCGAAATCCGCCGGTAAGGATCAGGTCGAAAGCCTTGGCCTGAACGGCGACGCGTTGCGTTTGCAATTTAGGGACCTTGTCAGCAAAGCCGCTGTCGCTGTAAAGGCCGCGAGTCAGGCGGCAACGGATGCTGCCAAAGAAAAATAATTGGATAACAGCGTGACCGATACAAAATTGCATCTCGTCTTTGGTGGACGAGTGGAAAACCCCCAGACGTTAAAGTTTACGGATTTAGAAAATCTGGACATTGTTGGCATGTTTCCGGACTATGCCAGTGCAGAAGAAGCATGGCGGGCCGCCGCCCAACGCACGGTTGACGATGCCGAAATGAAATATGTCGTCGTTCATTTGCACAAGTTGCTGCAACCGGGCGCGTAAATACCGCATTGGACGTTACCCTGAACCTATCAGGGTGACGTCAAAGCCTCAGGCGTTACGATAACGCCACTGCAGCAATGGCCGTGCCAGAGCTAATCCCATCATAAAACCGCCTATATGCGACCAAATGGCGATACCGATGCCTAATCCCGGTCCAACAAAGCCCATCGCAAGGTTCAGGCCAATCCATGCCAAGGTCAGATGGAGCGGACGCGCGACCGCTGCAGGAATCGGCCCCCACCGCTTTGGCTGCTTGTTCGGAAACAGCAATAGATAAGCGCCAATGACACCCGATATCGCGCCGCTTGCACCGATGGCAGGCGCCATCATGTCCAGTGACATCGGCAATTGCAGATATGCGGCGAGCCATTCAGTAGCCGCAGCGACATAAGCGGACACAATATACAGCGCCAAGAAGAGACCGCCGCCCAAAACGCGCTCAACCATTTTGCCGATCAGCAAAAGCATCAGCATGTTCATGATGACATGCGCGATCCCGCCATGCAGGAATGCGGCCGTAAGCGGTGTAAGCAACGCCGGCACGAGAAATGCTATGTCCGCAAACGCAGAACTATCACCGCTTAAACGGGCCGGGAAAAGCCCGCCGGCAACGACAGCATATTGCCACAAGGACGGCACCAACAAAATGGCAGCTATTGCCAGATTGATGATGACCAGCGCGTTGGTGACAGGTCCGCGGGGAAACTGCATCTCAAATATTACGGCGCTTCATGACGAAACGCATGTTCAGATGAACTCGATTTTGGATACGAGATAGAATTTGTCACCCGATGGTACCGTCACTTCGACTTCATCGTCGGCGACACGCCCGATAAGCGCGCGACCCAGTGGCGAATTGTAAGAAATACGGCCCGCTTTCGCATCGGCTTCGGTTTCACCCACCAGCTGGTAACGCACAGGCTTGTCGTCTTCGTCCAACAACGTCACCGTTGCGCCGAAAACAATCTTGTCGCCCGACAAAGTCGTTGGATCGATAATTTGCGCGCGGCCAATTTTGTCCTCGATTTCTGAAATCGCAGCTTCAACCTGACCCTGACGTTCCTTGGCAGCGTGATATTCGGCATTTTCCGACAGATCGCCGTGCGCACGCGCTTCCTCAATTGCTTCCACAATCAATGGCCGCTCATCACGAAGGCGTTTCAGGTCGGTTGTCAGCTTTTCATAGCCTTCAGCCAACATCGGATATTTCTCAAAACTCGCCATCAGGCAAAACCCTTCGTCACAAAAACATCCCGACCGGAGAAATGATAACCATCAATCCGATATGCAGTTCAATTGTCGGGGAACGATACTGCTCGTGTTAATAATAGTCTTGAAGTGGCCGAACTTCAAGTTGCCGTTGCTGCAGCGCCGCAATCGCCTGTGCAACCGCGATGCTTCCTGCAGCTGTTGTATATTGCGAAACCTTGCCAACCAACGCGGAACGGCGGATTTCTTCGCTGTCTTTCAGGCTCTGCCAACCTTCGGTCGTGTTGAAGATCAGGTGGATTTCGCCATCTTTAATCTTGTCGACGATATGCGGACGGCCCTGCGCGACCTTGTTCACGCGCTCGACCTCTATCCCTTGCTCCAGCAGATAATTTGCCGTGCCGTCCGTTGCGCATACGGTAAAGCCGCATGCAATCGCCTGTTTGACGGCAGGAACGATAACCGGCTTGTCTGTGTCTTTGACCGAAACGAACAGCTTCCCGCCCATCGGTGGCGGCATCCGCGCGCCGATTTGGCTTTTGGCAAATGCCGTCGCAAAATCGCGATCGATACCCATGACTTCGCCCGTTGATTTCATTTCAGGCGACAGCACGGGGTCAACGCCGGGGAAGCGATCAAACGGGAATACCGCTTCTTTCACCGCGATATAATCGATGTCGAGGTTGATGGGCGGCAAGTCCTTCAGCTTTTCCCCCGCCATGACGCGCGCGGCGATCTTGGCGATGGGTGCGCCGATGGCCTTTGCGACGAAAGGCACGGTCCGGCTGGCACGTGGATTGACCTCAATCAGGTAAACCTCGCCATCCTTGACCGCGAACTGGATGTTCATCAGGCCACGGACATGCAGGTTGACCGCAAGCAATTCCGTCTGGCGGCGGATCTCTGCGATGATGTTGTCGGGCAGGCTGTAGGGCGGGATGGTGCACGCGGAATCGCCGCTGTGCACGCCGGCTTCCTCAATATGCTGCAATATGCCGGCAACAACGACTTCGTCGCCATCGCACAAGGCATCAACGTCGACCTCAATGGCGTCCCGCAAATAGCTGTCGATCAACACGGGCGAGTCGCCCGAGACGATAACGGCCGTTTGGATGTAATTTTCCAGCTGCGCCTGCGTATCGACGATCTCCATCGCACGCCCGCCAAGGACGTAGGACGGCCGCATCAGCACAGGGTAGCCAATATTCTCGGCAACCTTAATGGCTTCGTCACGGCTGCGCGCAATACCGTTTTCGGGCTGCTTGAGCTTCAGCTTGTTGATAAGCGCGGCAAAGCGTTCGCGGTCTTCCGCCAGATCGATGGCGTCAGGTGACGTGCCCAAAATCGGGATGCCTGCCGCTTCAAGCGCCTTTGCTAGGTTCAACGGGGTCTGCCCACCGAACTGGACGATGACGCCCTTTAACGTGCCGTTCTGCTGTTCAACATGTAGGATTTCAAGCACGTCTTCTGCTGTCAGTGGTTCGAAATATAAACGGTCGCTGGTGTCATAATCGGTCGACACGGTTTCCGGATTGCAGTTGACCATGATGGTTTCATAGCCCGCATCCGCCAATGCGAAGCACGCGTGAACACAGCAATAATCGAACTCAATCCCCTGCCCGATCCGGTTCGGACCACCGCCTAGGATAACAACCTTCTCACGACCCGTGGGCTGGCTTTCGCATTCGGGCGTGCCAAAGCTTGGCGCTTCATAAGTCGAATACATATACGGCGTTTTGGCTTCGAACTCGGCTGCGCAGGTATCGATGCGTTTGAACACGGGACGCACGCCCAATTTGTGGCGCAATGCGCGCACTTCATCTTCGGTCACCGCACCAGCAATCGCGCGCGCGGCCTGCATCGCAATGCCCGAGCCACGGCGGACAGCCGTTTCCATACCTGGGCGGATATTGACCGATTCCAGCGCCAAATAGGCAAGCCGCTTGTCCGAAAAGCCCATGGCTTTCAGACGGCGAAGCGCCTCGGCACTATTGGGCAAACCATTCGTCTTGACGTCATTTTCGGCCGCAATAATTTCTTCTAGCCGTTCAAGGAACCACGGATCGAACTTCGCAATCGCGTGAATTTCGGCAACGCTCATGCCCTCACGCAGCGCTTGCGCCGCGACCAACAGCCGGTCGGGCGTTGCACGGCTCAATTCGGCAGAAAGCTGATCTTTCGATGCACCCTTCAGCGCGTCGACATAATTGAAGCCCGACAGTCCGGTTTCCAATCCACGAAGCGCCTTTTGCAGGCTTTCGTGGATGTTGCGGCCAATCGCCATCACTTCGCCCACAGACTTCATCGCCGTGTGCAACAATGGCTCAGCGCCCTTGAACTTTTCAAAGGCAAAGCGCGGGATTTTGGTGACGACATAATCGATCGTCGGTTCAAACGACGCTGGCGTTGCGCCGGTAATGTCGTTTGTGATTTCATCGAGCGTGAAACCGACCGCCAGCTTCGCCGCGACCTTCGCAATCGGGAAGCCCGTGGCTTTCGATGCAAGCGCCGATGAACGCGATACGCGCGGGTTCATTTCAATCACGATCAGGCGGCCATCCTTCGGATTGACTGCGAACTGTACGTTCGAACCACCTGTTTCTACGCCGATTTCACGCAAACACGCGATGCTCGCGTTGCGCATGATCTGATATTCTTTGTCGGTCAGCGTCAGCGCTGGCGCGACAGTGATGGAGTCGCCAGTATGCACGCCCATCGGGTCGATATTTTCAATCGAGCAGATGATGATGGCATTGTCGGCGCGGTCGCGCACCACTTCCATCTCATATTCTTTCCAACCGAGCAGCGATTCTTCAATCAACACTTCGGTCGTCGGCGATGCATCCAAACCGCCAGTGACAATCTTGATAAATTCGTCGCGGTTATACGCAATACCGCCGCCGGTGCCGCCCATGGTGAAGCTGGGGCGAATGATCGATGGCAGGCCCGTGCGTTCAAGCACCTCAAGCGCTTCTTCCATCGAATGTGCAATGCCCGAACGCGCGGATTCCAGACCGATTTTGGTCATCGCGTCGCGGAACTTGATCCGGTCTTCGGCCTTGTCGATGGCTTCGGCATCTGCACCGATCATCTCAACGCCATATTTCGCCAGCGTGCCGTCGTTGAACAAAGCCAACGCGACGTTCAAAGCCGTCTGCCCACCCATAGTTGGCAACACCGCGTCGGGGCGCTCTTTCTCGATAATCTTGGCAACGATTTCGGGCGTAATCGGCTCGACATAGGTCGCGTCGGCCATATCCGGATCAGTCATGATCGTCGCCGGGTTCGAATTGACGAGGATGATGCGATAGCCCTCTTCGCGCAACGCCTTGCACGCCTGCGTCCCCGAATAATCAAACTCGCACGCCTGCCCGATGATGATGGGGCCAGCGCCAATGATGAGGATCGATTTTATGTCAGTACGTTTGGGCATTTAATTCATATTTCCAAAGGCTCCAGCCGCACTTTGATGAATACGACGGAGTGTAGAGGAGGTCAGTGCGCAGCACAAAGAACAGAGGGCCGGCATTAGGCTATTCACCCCATCATCCCCGCGAATTTCTCGAACAGATAATGGCTGTCCTGCGGGCCGGGTGAGGCTTCTGGGTGATATTGCACCGAAAATGCGGGTTGGTCGGCGAGCTCGAAACCGCAATTGCTGCCGTCGAACAGGCTGACATGCGTCGCCTTGGCATTGGCGGGCAAGGTATCTGCATCCACGGCAAAGCCATGGTTCATACTGGTAATTTCAACCGCGCCGTCGCTCAGGCGCTTGACGGGATGGTTCGCGCCGCGGTGGCCCTGATGCATCTTCTCGGTTGTCGCGCCGACCGCGAGGCCAAGCATTTGATGCCCAAGGCAGATGCCGAACAACGGCTTTTTAGTTTCCAACCACTGCTTGATAACCGGCACTGCATATACGCCAGTCGCGGCGGGGTCGCCGGGACCGTTGGACAGGAACAGACCGTCGGGCGCATGGGCCATGATTTCTTCGAACGTTGCGGTCGCGCTGACGATCGTGACGTCGCAACCGACATCGACCAGATTGCGCAGGATATTGTGCTTTATGCCATAATCGATGGCGACGACTTTTTTGCTGCCCTTGGCAGGTTCGGCATAGCCCGAACCCAGCTTCCAAAGCCCCTGATCCCAACCATAAGTCTGCAACGTCGTCACATCCTTGGCGAGGTCCATGCCTTCCAATCCGGCCCACGCCTTTGCGCGTGCCAACAATGCTGGCACGTCAAAATCGCCGGTCGCCGAATGTGCAATCACGGCGTTTGGCGCGCCGGCAACACGGATGAGCCGGGTCAGCGCGCGGGTATCCACACCCGAAATGCCGATACGGCCATTGGCTTTCATCCATGCATCAAAATGCTGCGTGCTGCGGAAATTGGATGGGTCTGTCACATCCTGACGCACAATCGCGCCAAGGGCATGCGGGTTCAGCGCCTCGACGTCTTCGGGATTTGTGCCGACATTGCCAATATGCGGGAAGGTGAAGTTGATGATTTGCCCGGCATAAGACGGGTCGGTCATCACTTCTTGATAGCCTGTCATCGCGGTGTTGAAGCACACTTCGCCAACGGCTTGGCCTTCTGCGCCAAAGCCCTTGCCCCAGATGACTTCCCCGGACGCCAAAACCAATACCCCCGTCGCTCCAGAAGGCGCGCGCGAAGAAATGGGGTCGGCCAT
>NZ_JBIIMC010000020.1:0-38804 GCF_044338195.1 Sphingorhabdus sp.
CGATGATCTCGCGCTATTCATCCGCAATGTGTGCGGTAACGACAATATTTTTGCCTTTTCCTGTGCCGCCAGTTTGAGCGGACTAGATATTGCCGCCCGCATGCCAGAGCTCGCATCACATCTGTGCTTCATTCAGGGTGGTGACCCTGAAGCTTTTCACCGGTGGAAAACAGCTCGCGACCCCAAAGGCATATTGGCGCGCCCGGTGCTTGGCCAGCTGATAATGAAGCGTATGGCGCCCGCACGCATGCCGCAATGGTACCGACTATCGGTCGGCAGGGGCGAGTTGATTGACCATTTCTGTGATTGTGCGAAACAATCCTTTGGCAATGGCGCGATGTGGTCGTTGGCCAGTGCGTATCAGATATACATGAACCATAAGGGCGCACTTCCAGCGCCCACGCAACCAATCTTGTCGGTCTGGGGTGGCGCAGACCGCTCACATCCCAGCGAGAACGTGCATTCGCTCGCTATGGTCTATGATGATGTAACCTGCGTAACCTTTGATGATCTCGGGCATACGCCAGAGCTTGAAGACCCGCATCGCGTGTTCGAAGCCATTGCTGGATTTGTCAGCACATGACCGAAAATGTTCCCCTCGGTTTTGCGCGCCATTTCCGCAAAAGCCCCGTCACCGATCCGTGGGAGCCGCTCTATTCGCGCCGCGATGGCGACATATTCTGCCTCGGACTGCGCATCGCAAAGTCGCATTGCAATGCGCGAGGGATGCTGCATGGCGGGGTTATTTCGGCGCTGGCCGATAACGCACTCGGAATTTCATGCGTGCTGCAAGCAGAGAATATGTCGGCGCTCACCATCAACCTGTCGACGGATTTCCTGTCAACTGGAATTCAAGGGGAATGGCTTGAAGTTCGTGCTGAACCCAGCAAAGTTGGTCGCACAATAGCTTTTGCCGGGGCAGAAATCCTCTCCAACGATACCCTTATTGCTCGTGCGAGCGGCATTTTCAAAATGATCGCTCGCGTTTAAACGTGAGTGACCAAGTTTGACGTTCTTTGCCCCTAAGCTCGGCTGTCAGCACTCCAATAGTAATCGTGCCGCGTGAGCATATCAGTATTTGCCAGCCTTTCGCTCCAACATCTTAATATTCATTGCTACCCCTTCGTGCCTTCGTGCGCCAGAAATACCCCCTCCACCCACCGGCAATTTTCCCCGTCGCCACCTTGCACCCCCACCCCATCCGCGCTAAGGCGCGGCCAGCAAACGAATCTCCCGCTTTTACGCTGGTTTGACGCGCGTTTCATGGGTTGCAGCAAGCGCCTACCGTGTCGTCTTCCCCATCCGGCCAAAAGCCTCAATTTTGAAGGGGTAGTACCAACATGACCGCAATCGGATTAGACAGCCTGCAAACCCGTTCCACCTTGACCGCTGGCGGCAAGACGGTGGATTATTTTTCGATCAAAAAAGTATCGGAAAAATTGGGTGATGTTTCCCGCCTGCCGTTTTCGATGAAGGTATTGCTCGAAAACCTGCTGCGTTTTGAAGATGGCGGCTTCACCGTTTCGGTGCAGGACGTGCAAGCATTGATCGATTGGCAGAAGGACGCCAAGTCGACCCGCGAAATTCAATATCGCCCTGCCCGCGTTTTGCTGCAGGATTTCACGGGCGTGCCGTGCGTGGTCGATTTGGCCGCAATGCGCGACGCGATGACCGCGTTGAAGGCGGACCCATCAAAGATCAACCCGCTCGTTCCAGTACATTTGGTCATCGACCACAGCGTCATGGTTGACGAATTCGGCCACCCAAAGGCCGCCGAGCAGAATGTGGAAATCGAATATCAGCGCAATACAGAACGTTATGACTTCCTAAAATGGGGTTCAAAGTCGCTGAATAACTTTAAGGCGGTCCCCCCCGGAACCGGCATTTGCCATCAGGTTAACCTTGAACATATCGCGCAGGCCGTTTGGACCAGCGCAGACGAAGATGGCACGACCATCGCCTATCCCGACACCTGCGTTGGCACCGACAGCCACACGACCATGATCAACGGCCTTGGCGTACTGGGTTGGGGCGTTGGCGGGATTGAGGCGGAGGCCGCGATGCTTGGCCAGCCGGTGTCGATGTTGATCCCTGAAGTTGTTGGCTTCAAATTGACCGGCGCGCTTGCCGAGGGCGTGACCGCGACCGACTTAGTGCTCACCGCAACCCAAATGCTGCGCGCCAAGGGCGTGGTTGGCCGCTTTGTCGAATATTATGGCCCCGGCCTTGCGTCCTTGTCGCTGGCCGACCGTGCGACGCTCGCCAACATGGCGCCCGAATATGGCGCGACCTGTGGCTTCTTTGGCATTGATGACAAGACGCTCGATTATCTGCGTCTGACCGGCCGTGCGGAAGACCAGATTGCATTGGTTGAGGCGTATGCAAAGGAACAGGGCCTTTGGGCCTATGCGGACATGGCGGACCCGATCTTCACCGACACGCTTGAACTCGACATGGGCAGCGTTGTCCCATCGCTTGCCGGACCAAAGCGTCCGCAGGACAAGGTTGTCCTCACTGAGGTCGACAATGTGTTCAACGACGATCTTATCAACGTCTACAAGCATGACAGTGCAAAGCGCGTCGCGGTTGAGGGCAAGTCGCACGATATTGGCGACGGTGACGTGGTGATTGCGGCAATTACGTCGTGCACCAACACATCGAACCCAAGCGTTCTGGTGGCCGCCGGTTTGGTTGCGCGCAAGGCGAATGCCTTTGGTCTGAAGCCCAAGCCATGGGTAAAAACATCGCTTGCTCCCGGTAGCCAAGTTGTGACCGATTATCTTGACCGTGCAGGCCTGACCGCGGATCTCGACGCCGTTGGCTTCAACCTTGTCGGCTATGGCTGCACGACCTGCATCGGTAACTCCGGCCCGTTGGCAGAGCCGATTTCGGCCGCGATCAACGGCCATGACATTGTTGCCGCCTCGGTCATTTCGGGCAACCGCAACTTTGAAGGCCGCGTGTCGCCCGATGTACGCGCAAACTTCCTCGCATCGCCGCCCTTGGTGGTTGCCTATGCGCTTAAGGGCACCGTGACCGAAGACTTCACCACCATGCCAATCGGTCAGGCGACCGACGGTTCGGACGTGTATTTGCGCGATATCTGGCCCACCAATCAGGAAGTGCATGATGTCATGACCGCAAACATCGACCGTTCGATGTTCACCGCGCGTTATGCGACCGTCTATGAAGGCGATGCGCATTGGCAGAAGATTCAGGTCGAAGGTTCGGACACCTACACATGGCGCGCCGGATCGACCTATGTCGCTAATCCGCCCTATTTTGAAGGGATGAGCATGACGCCGGCGCCGGTGATGGATATCATCGAGGCAAAGCCGCTGGCGATCTTGGGCGATTCCATCACCACCGACCACATCTCCCCCGCTGGATCGATCAAAGCCGATAGCCCTGCCGGAAAATTCCTTATGGAACATCAGGTTAGCAAGGCTGACTTCAACAGCTACGGCGCCCGCCGCGGCCACCACGAAGTCATGATGCGCGGCACCTTCGCCAACATCCGCATCAAGAACGAAATGGTCCCCGGCATCGAAGGCGGCATGAGCAGCTACAATGGCGAAGTCATGCCCATCTACGACGCCGCCATGAAGCACAAAGCCGACGGCACGCCCTTGGTGGTCATCGCCGGCAAGGAATATGGCACCGGTTCGTCACGCGATTGGGCCGCGAAGGGCACCAACCTCCTCGGCGTCCGCGCAGTCATCGTCGAAAGCTTCGAACGCATCCACCGTTCAAACCTGGTCGGCATGGGCGTTTTGCCATTGCAGTTCATGGACGGCGAAAGCCGCACCACCTTGGGCCTCAACGCAGATGACAGCTTCACGATCACTAGCGTCGGAAAGCTTCAACCGCGCCAGACAGTCTCCGTCATGGTTACCCGCAAGGACGGCAGCACGTTCAATTTCGACACGCTGTGCCGCATCGACACCGCGAACGAAGTCGAATATTTCATGAACGGCGGCATCCTGCACTATGTGCTGCGGAAGCTGGCGGCTTAAACCGCCCGCTATATTCTGGATAAGATCGACAGCGCCGCCTTCAAATGCGGCGCGTCGATCATTTTTCCGCCAATTTGTAAAACACCCGCGCCGGGGTTGGCTGCGAAGGCATCAACGATCGATTGGGCATGCGCAATCTGCGCGGGCGATGGTGTGAAGCCTGCGTTAATCGCCGCGACTTGCGATGGATGAATGGCGAGCATACCGGTAAACCCATCCCGCGCCGCGCGCGCGACATAGGCCGATAGCGCGGCCTCATCGCTGATATTCGGAAAGACCGTATCGATTGCCGCAACGCCAGCGGCGTGGGCCGCAAACAGCGTCAGCGACCGCACCATCTCATAGGGCGCGGTGTAGCGGCCATCGTCTTCGCGCGCCGTCGCCGCGCCGACCGCCGCGGGCAAATCCTCTGCCCCCCAGCTCACACCTGCCAGATAATGCGAAACTTCGCGCAAAGTGCCCAGATCAAATACCGCGCCGGGGGTTTCGGTCGCAATCGGCAAGATCGGCGGGGCTTCGCCATCCTGGCTGTCCGCCACCGCTGAGGCTTCTGCGCGGAGCCAATGGACCGAACGTGCACCCTCCGCCTTGGGCAGGACAATGCCATCCGGCATATAAGGTAAAACCGATGCCAGATCGTCATGGGTCAAATGGCTATCCTGCGGATTTACGCGGACAAACACCGGCACGGGCCGGTCACCTGACAAAAACTCCGCAGTCGCTTCACGTGCAGCAACCTTGCGATCCACTGCGACGGAGTCTTCCAAGTCGATGATAATCGCATCGGCACCGCTGGCGGATGCCTTGGCGAAACGATCAGGCCGGTCGCCCGGGACGAAGAGGAGTGAACGCATTTTCATGTAGGCGACGCCTTTCAACTTCACCGTAGCCCTGAGCCTGTCGAAGGGCGCTTATCGGCGGGGCGTGCTTCGACAGGCTCAGAACTGCGGTCTAGATATCAGTCGGTGCTTTCTTTAGCAACGCTGCGCGCTCGCAACTGCATACCACTTCGTCGCGCTGATTGAGGCAGCGGTGCAGGAAGGTCACAACGCCAGCATCAGGGCGCGACTTGCTTTCTTTTAGCCCAATCACCTCGGTTTCGGCGCGAAGCGTATCACCGATAAACACCGGTTTAGGCATGATCAGCTTGTCATAGCCAAGGTTCGCGACCAGCGTGCCGAGGGTCGTGTCACCCACAGACAGCCCCACCATAAGGGCAAAGGTGAAGGTGCCGTTGACGAGGATTTGTCCGAACTCGCTGGCCTTGGCCGCCTCTGCGTCGATGTGCAGCGGCTGCGGGTTATGGGTCATGACCGAGAACAGCAGATTATCGGTCTCGGTCACGGTGCGCCGGATTTCATGGGCGATATTGTCGCCGATTTGCCATTGGTTAAAATATTTGCCTGCCACTGCTCACTCCCGAAACGTCATGCTGAACTTGTTTCAGCACCTTACTTTTTGCCGCCCGACAGTAAGACCCTGAAACAAGTTCAGGGTGACGCGCGGCTATCAATTATTTGTCGTCCACCGCCTCAATCCGCGCCAACAAGGCCTCGACCTGCACCTGCGCGCCGGCTTCTGCGTTTAGCTCGGCCACAACGCCGTCAAACGGGGCGGTGAGGCTATGCTCCATCTTCATCGCTTCGAGCGTGAGGAGTTTCTGGCCCTTGGTGACGGCCTGCCCTGCTGTGACATCGACTGCGATGATCCGCCCCGGCATGGGGGAGAGGATAGCGCCATCACCAACCGCATTGACCCCCGACCCGCGCGGTTCGGCTAAAACATAGCGGCGCGCGAAACCGTCAGCAAAGGCAAGCACATCAGCCGTTGGCGCATCGGCCTCAATCTCGTCAAACGACACAATATGCGTTTGGCCGCTGTCGTCCAGCAACCGCGCCTCGGCACGTGGTCCAGCGTTGAGCCGGAACCCAAGCGCTGCGCTAATTGGCCCTTCGCCCGAACTTGCGCACAGCAAAGCTGCTACCTCCGCGAGCTCTTCGCTTTCGGGTGCAGGCGGAAGGACTAAGAAATCGACTTCGCGCGCGATAAGACCTGTGTCGACGTCGCCTTCCCCAAATTCAGGCAAGTCCAACAAGCGACCCAGAAATCCTGCATTGGTCTTTACCGGCCAGACTTCGGTTCCATCGATGCCGTCACGCAACGCCGCGATCGCTTCGTCGCGTGTATCTCCGCGTGCAATCAGCTTGGCGATCATCGGATCGTAGAACGGTGAGACCTCTCCGCCCTGCTCAACACCAGTGTCGATACGCAGCTCGTCCGGGAATGCCAGATGGTCGAGCGAGCCGATGGACGGCAAAAAGCCAGTTGCCGGATTTTCAGCATAGAGCCGCGCTTCCATTGCCCAGCCGTTGATGCGCAACTCATCCTGCCGCTTCGGCAACGCTTCACCGCTCGCCACGCGCAGCTGCCATTCGACCAGATCAACGCCGGTGATTTCCTCTGTCACCGGGTGCTCCACCTGCAACCGTGTATTCATTTCCATGAACCAGATGCGGTCGGCGCGCAGGCCTTCGGAGGCGTCGGCGATGAACTCGATTGTACCTGCGCCGACATAATCGACCGCCTTGGCGGCCTTCACGGCCGCTGCGCAGAGCTGTTCGCGCGTCGCTTCGTCCATGCCCGGTGCGGGGGCTTCCTCGATCACCTTTTGGTGGCGGCGCTGGAGCGAACAATCGCGCTCGAACAGATGGACGATATTGCCGTGCGTGTCGCCAAACACCTGCACCTCAATATGGCGCGGGCGTTGAATATATTTTTCGATCAGGACATGGGCGTTGCCGAACGAGGCGGTAGCCTCACGCTGGCAAGATGCGAGCGCGTCGGCAAAGTCCGCCGCGTCATCGACCTTGCGCATCCCCTTGCCCCCGCCGCCCGCGACGGCCTTGATGAGCACGGGATAGCCGATTTCGGCGGCACGTTGCCCAAGGAAAGCCGGGTCTTGATTTGCACCCATATAGCCGGGGGTGACGGGCACGCCCGCCTCCGCCATCAATTTCTTGGCCGCATCCTTCAGCCCCATCGCGGTGATGCTGGCCGGTGCCGGCCCGACCCAGATGAGGCCAGCGTCGATTACGGCTTGCGCGAACTCGGCATTTTCAGAGAGAAAGCCATAGCCCGGATGGATCGCCTCGGCTCCGCTGGCCTTGGCCGCGGCGATGATCTTCTCACCCACCAGATAGCTCTCACGCGCCGCAGACGCCCCGATATGCACCGCCGCGTCGGCTTCCCGCACATGCATCGCCTTGGCATCAGCATCCGAATAAACCGCAACGGTTCGGATACCCATATCCCGCGCGGTGCGGATGATCCGACAAGCAATTTCGCCACGGTTGGCGATAAGGAGTGATTTGATCATCTGACTCACATCCGGAACACCCCAAAACGGGGCGCCTCCTCGACGGGGGCGTTTAGCGCGGCGGCGAAGGCTAGGCCCAGCACGTCCCTTGTCTGCGCCGGGTCGATAATCCCGTCATCCCACAGGCGCGATGTCGCGTAATAGGGGTTGCCCTCATCTTCATATTTTTGGCGGATTGGCGTCTTGAACGCTTCGGCTTCGTCTGGCGTCCATGTCGCAGCGTCGCGGTGGACGGTCGCCAGCACGCTCGCCGCCTGCTCGCCGCCCATTACGGAAATCCGCGCATTGGGCCAAGTGAACAGGAAACGTGGGCTATAAGCCCGTCCGCACATGCCGTAATTGCCCGCGCCAAAGCTACCGCCGATCAAGACGGTGATCTTCGGCACGCTCGCGGTGGCGACGGCGGTGACGAGCTTCGCGCCATGCTTGGCGATGCCCTCCGCCTCATATTTGCCGCCGACCATGAAGCCGCTGATGTTCTGCAAGAACAGCAACGGGATCCGTCGCTGGCAAGCAAGCTCAATGAAATGTGCGCCTTTGACCGCGCTTTCCGAAAACAGCACGCCGTTGTTCGCGAGGATCGCCACGGGCATGCCCCAGATATGCGCAAAGCCGCAAACCAACGTCGTGCCATACAGCGCCTTAAACTCATGAAATTCGCTGCCATCGACCAGGCGCGCGATGACTTCATGCACATCATAAGGCGCGCGGACGTCATGGGGGATGACGCCATACAGTTCGTCGGTGTCGTATTTGGGGAGACGTGGCTCCTTTAAATCAATGTCGGGTTTGTGGGTCGGCCCTAAGTGGCTGATAATATCGCGCACGATGGTCAGCGCATGTTCGTCATTCTCCGCGACATGATCGACCACGCCCGATTTGCGGCCGTGCAGATCGCCGCCTCCCAAATCTTCGGCGCTGATTTCTTCGCCCGTCGCGGCCTTTACCAAAGGCGGACCCGCCAAGAAGATCGTGCCTTGGTTGCGAACAATGACGCTTTCGTCGGACATCGCGGGGACATATGCGCCACCCGCGGTGCAACTGCCCATAACGCAGGCAATTTGCGGAATGCCCTTGGCGCTCATATTCGCTTGATTGAAGAAGATACGCCCGAAATGCTCACGGTCAGGAAAAACCTCGTTCTGATGCGGCAGGTTCGCACCGCCGCTGTCGACCAAATAGATGCACGGCAGGTGATTGGCCTCGGCTATCTCCTGCGCGCGCAAATGCTTTTTGACGGTCATCGGGTAGTAGGTGCCACCCTTCACCGTCGCGTCATTGCACACAATCATGCACTGGCGCCCGGAGACCCGACCGATCCCGCAAATCAAACCGGCGCCGGGAATCTCGCCATCGTAAAGGTCATTGGCCGCAAGCTGGCCGATTTCCAAAAATGGCGAACCCGGATCGAGCAACCGCTCGACGCGCTCGCGCGGAAGCAATTTGCCGCGCGATGTATGACGCTCGCGCGACTTCTCATTGCCGCCCAATGCGGCCTCGGCAACCTTTGCCCATAGTTCATCGCGCAGCGCTTCATTTTTCGCTGCGTTGGCACGAAACTGTTCGCTGTCGCTATTGACGTTTGATGTCAGCACGGGACCGCTCATTTCAATACTCCAATGCTTGGCGTATAGTGCACTTGCGCACCCGGCCCTAAGGGCAAATCAAGCGCCACCCAAGCCATCGTCATGGTGATACCTGCCACCATAAAACATAGTGCATAAGGGAGCATTAAAGCCAACAGCGACCCCACACCAAAATCCTTATCCCAGCGGCGCGCGAAAGCGAGGATGAGCGGAAAATAGCTCATCAACGGGGTCATGATATTGGTATAGCTATCACCCATGCGATATGCCGCCGTGGTCATTTCGGGGCTGATCCCAAGCAGCATAAACATCGGCACCACGACGGGCGCAAGCGCGCTCCACTTGGCGCTGGCCGAACCAATAAACAGGTCGAGTATCGATGACAGCAACAGCACGCTGACCAACAGGAATGGCGCGCTTAAACCCATTTCGCGCAGAACAAAGGCACCGTCAATTGCGATGATTGGTCCAAGACGCGACCAGTTGAACATCGCCACAAAATGCGCCGCAAAAAAGACAAAGACGATATAGGGCGCCATCGAACGGATCCCATCCTGCATCATGCCAAGCGCGTCACTACTGCTTTTTACGGTCCCCGCACCAAGGCCAAATGCCATACCGGTGCCAACGAACAGGAAGAAGAAACCGGCGACCAATGCAGAATAAAAAGGCTGCATCTGCGCCGTGCCCTCTTTGGTTTCGTCCAATAGCGGCGAATATCCGGGAAGCAGTGTCAGCGCCGCGAACAGGCCAATGATAACGATCGCAGCGAGCCCGGCGTTACGGAGCCCACTTCTTTCTTGTGCCGTTATTTCTGACTTGGCGAGTTCGGCTTGAATTTCAGCATCAGGCTCTTTGCCCCACGTGCCCAACCTCGGTTCAATGATGCGGTCGGTCACGAACCAGATAGTCGGCGTGAACAGAAACACGATGGACAATATGAACCACCAGTTACCAACGGGGTTCATCGTCCAACCGGGCTCGACAATACGGGCAGCCTCCTGCGTAAAACTGAAAAGCAGCACGTCAATCTGCCCGGGCGTGATGTTGCCCGCATACCCTCCCGAAACGGCAGCAAATGCAGCGGCGAGACCGACAAGAGGATGACGGCCAACAGCGGCATATAAAATCGCCGCAAGTGGGATGAACACTACATAGGCAGCATCGGACGCGTGGTGCGATACCATGCCGATGAGAGCAACCAAAGGCGTCATCAACACGCGCGGCGCATTACGCAGCGATCCGCGAATAAGCGCCGAAAATAAGCCCGATTTTTCGGCTACTGACGCGCCCAACACAATCGTCAATACCAATCCCAACGGCGCAAAGCTGGCCATCGTCTTGGGCATTTCGGTTAACAGCCGTGCGATATTTTCTTCGTTGAACAGGCTCGTCGCGCGATACGTCAGCACGCCGTCCTTCAACTCGCCCCATTGCGGCGCTTCCGTCCCGGAATAGGGCAAGGATGCGGTCCAACCCAACCACGCGCCCAGCGCTGACAGTCCCATCAGAAACAGGATCAACCAAACGAAGATCATAATTGGGTCGGGCAGTTTATTGCCCAACCGTTCAAAGGTCGCGAGGAAGCCGCTCGGCGGCGCTATAGGATTGCTGCTCATGACGCATCTATAGCGCGGCCGGTCCGCATTGGAATACGTATCCTATTTACGCGAAACGGTTCTGCAATTCCAGCAGCTTCATCGCCGCAATGGCTGCCTCGCCACCCTTGTCTTTCTGCTTGGGATCAGCGCGGACAATGGCTTGTTCTTCATTCTCGACGGTCAAAATGCCGTTTCCGATGGCAATGCCGTCCATCGTCAACGCCATGATGCCGCGTGCGCTTTCACCAGCAACGATTTCAAAATGATAGGTTTCGCCGCGAATGACCACGCCGATGGCAACAAAGCCATCATATAATTGCGCTTCGGCGGCCATGGCAATCGTGCCCGGAATTTCGAGCGCGCCAGGAACGGTGATAACTTCAACCTCATGCTCCTTGGCTTTCAACGCAGCTTTCGCGCCAGCAACCAGCATATCATTCAAATGGTCGTAGAACCGCGCTTCAACTATTAAAAACTTTGCCATTGTTATCCTGCTCCCAAAATGATTGCGGCGGCACCAGATACTATCAGTAATCCCGCGGCGATGCGCCATTGATCCAAACGCTCTTTTAGCATCAGCGACGCCAAGACAAGCGCAATTAACACGCTGGATTCGCGAATGGCGGACACCAAGCCGACCGGAGCGAGCCGGACAGCGAACGACCAAGTCGCAAAAGAAATCAACGTCAGCAAACCGGATTGCCACCCGATTGTCCATGCCGACCGCAAACGGGGCACGGCGTCCCGCCGAAACCGCCATGCCAGATAGATCGGCAGCAAAATGCCGTCAGTAACAAATAGCCATGCCAGAAAAGCAACGATGTCGTCCGCTTCGCGCATGCCCTGCGCCGCGACTAAACTATAAATGATTGTCGTAAGCCCAGTGAACGCTGCCGCGCCCCACCCGCGGCGGCTCATGCCCCGGCCAAGTGCGAGCGCCAGTATTCCCAATGTTATCGAGAAAATACCAAAAATTGCGAGGGTGGTCAGCGTGTCGCCGAGATAGAAAACCCCCAAAATCGCCATTGCGAGCGGCACCACCCCGCGCGCCACCGGATAAGCATGGGAGAAATCGCTGATTTCGTATGACACAACCATCGTAAGCTGGTTGATGAAACTCAGCAGCGCAAAGCCCGCGAGTAAAAGCCATAGATTAGGCGACAAATTTCCAGCCCATAGCGCCACGGGCAAGGCCAAAGCTGCACAGAGCAAGGCGGACCAGACACGCACCGCCAGCTTATCTTCACCTGCCTTTAAATAAGCGTGCGACATGGCCGCTGTAAAGGCGGACACCCCTGCCAGAGCAAGGCCGGCGCTGACCGACACGCGATTACTCGCCTCCGGTGCCGGGGATCGCGCGCTCGCCTACAATCGAAAGGCCATAGCCTTCAAGGCCAACCAGTGTGTGATGCGTGTTGGTCAGCAATATCATGTCGTGCACACCCAGCTCGGTCAAGATTTGCGCGCCGCCGCCATAATCGCGCAGCTCTTCGATTTCGGGCGCGCCAGCCTGCTTGCCTTCGGCGCGAAGCTGCATGAAACGCGAAACCATGCCCTTCATCGGCTTGTTGATCACGACGATAACGCCAGCGCCTTCAGCCGCGATGGCCTCCATTGAGCGCGAAAGAAGCCCGGAACGTTCGTTCTCTTCGCCGAACACGTCCACAAACATCGACATGGTGTGCATACGGACAAGCGTTGGCTTTTTGGGATCAATACGGCCTTTGACCAGCGCCATTGTCTCGTCGCCAGTGGCTTTGTTGTAAAAGGTCATCGCGGTCCATTCACCGCCCCACTTGCTTTGGAACTTCATTTCCGCGCGCTTTTCGACCAGATGGTCATGCTTGCGGCGATAGGCGATCAGATCGCGGATCGTGCCCATTTTCAAATTGTGCATGCGCGCAAACGCGACAAGGTCATCCATCCGCGCCATGGTGCCGTCGTCCTTCATGATCTCACAGATCACGCCCGACGGGTTGAGACCGGCAAGACGGCTGATGTCGACCGCCGCCTCGGTATGCCCTGCCCGCACGAGAACGCCGCCATCGCGCGCAGTCAGTGGAAAGACATGGCCGGGGGAAACAATGTCGTCCGGCCCCATGGAGGCATCGACAGCCACCGAAATAGTACGCGCGCGGTCAGCGGCGCTAATGCCGGTCGTGACGCCCTCACGGGCTTCTATGGACACTGTAAAGGCAGTCTGCATGCTCTCGCGGTTCTCGCGCGCCATGGGCGTCAGGCCAAGCTGCACACAGCGCGCCTTTGTCATCGAAAGACAGATCAAGCCACGGCCATGGGTCGCCATGAAGTTGATCGCGTCCGGCGTTGCCATTTGCGCGGGAATGATAAGGTCGCCTTCATTTTCCCGGTCTTCATCATCAACCAGGATATACATGCGTCCATTGCGGGCTTCTTCGATGATTTCCTCAATCGAAACGAGCGCTGGCGTGTCATCGTTCGAAAATAGATAGCTTTCCAACTTACGCAGTGTTTCCGCCGTTGGATTCCAGCCTGCATCATCCAGATCACGCAAGGTATTGGCATGAAGACCCGCTGCACGCGCAAGCCCCGAACGGGACAAGCCGCCTTCGTTGACGAGATTACGAAGCTTTTCAATTAACTGGGTGGACATATGACCTCCAACATTCGCAGAATAGCGAAACATGATTCGCTATTTTCACACTGCAATGTGATTGTCAAAGCATGAATCACATTGATGTGTTGGGGAGAATGTCATGGTGCAGACAATATGGGTAAACAAAGCGAAGCTTTCGGAAAATATGGTCCATGATGCCGACCTGCCCATATTGGCGGATGGCGCACTCCGGCTGAAAATCGAAAGCTTCTCGGTAACGGCAAACAACATCACTTATGCCGTCATTGGCGATATGTTCGGATATTGGAACTTCTTTCCGGCTGAAGGCGCGTGGGGCGTCGTTCCCATGTGGGGGCACGCGGTGGTTAAAGAGTCCCGCCACCCCGAAATCGCTGTTGGTGAGCGCGTATACGGTTACCTTCCCATGGGCACGCATTTGGACGTCTTGCCCGGAAAAGTGAGCGCCAGCGGCTTTACGGACACCGCGGCCCATCGGCAGCCCATGAGCCCGATCTATAACCAGTATAGCCGTATCAATGCGGACCCCGAGCATGATCCAGCCAAAGAGGCAGAGCGCATGCTATTTGGACCTTTGTTCAAAACGGGTTTTCTCATTGAAGCCATGTTCCGCCGCGAAGATTGGTTCGGCGCGCAAAATCTGGTCATGACGAGCGCATCATCGAAAACATCCATGAGCCTCGCGAGCGTCGCGAAAGACTTGTCGCCGCATATCAAGCGGATTGGCCTGACATCAAAAGGCAATGTCGCATTCGTTGCCAACTCGGGTCTCTATGACGAAGTCATCGCTTATGATGACGTTGGCAATTTGCCGACAGTTGCTTCGGTAGCCGTTGATTTTGCCGGTAACAGCGGGTTGCTGCGCGGCATTCATGACGCGCTTGGCGAGCATCTAAAATATAGCTGCCTTGTCGGCGCAACGCATGTCGATGCACGCGGCGCGAACAGCCCGGGCGGCAATGGCGATGCCATGCCAGGCCCCAAGCCCATTCTTTTCTTCGCGCCCGATCACGCCGTCGCCACCATTCAGGAACTTGGTCCCAAAGGCTTTGGCGAAGCGGTTGCCACAAGCTGGAAGAGCTTCCTCGGCGCCGTGGACGGTGTCGTGGAAATCGATGAACGCACTGGAATAACCAACGCTATTCCCGCGTTCACCAACACACTTCAGGGCAAAGCAGATCCCGCAATCGGGATTATCATTCGTCCTTAAAAACCCGGCCATCCTTCATCACAAACTTCACCGCTTTCAAAACGGTGACATCTGATGTGGGATCACCTGCAACGGCAATAAGATCGGCAGCTTTGCCGGGTTCAAGGCTGCCCACTTCCTTGTCCACGCCCAACAAGGTTGCCGCGTTCATCGTCGCAGCCTGAATCGCCGCGCTGGCGGGCATGCCATGCTTGACCATCAGCTCGAACTCGTCCGCGTTCTTTCCATGCTTTGAGACACCGGCATCTGTCCCGAACGCAATTTTGACGCCTGCGGGATAGGCCTTTTCAAGACTTTTACCCGTAACGCCAATGCGCCATTTGACCTTGGCCAAGACGTCTGGTGGATAGGCATTGGGGTTCGCCGCAAGCCGTTCGATGTAGCCATTCACGGTTGAGAGCGTCGGGACATAATATGCACCCGCCGTTTTGAACAATTTGATGGTCGCATCGGTCAGCATCGTCCCATGTTCGATAGAGTCGGCGCCAACGGCAAGCGCTGCATTAACACCATCGTCACCATGGGCGTGCACGGCAATTTTCTTGCCATACAAATGTGCGGTATCGACCAATGCCTTAACTTCATCGTCGAACACTTGCCGGCTGAGGCCCGCGCCAATGCGACTGTTAACGCCGCCCGTTGTCGCAATTTTTATAACATCTACGCCGCGCCGGATTTGCTTACGCACAGCCTGACGGCAGCTTTCAACACCATCGCACAGATTGTCTTGGTCGATACTACTATGCAGATCTTCCGAAACCGAAAGTGTCGCATCCATATGTCCGCTGGTCGTCGAAATAGAGCGCCCGGCATCGATGATCCGCGGCCCGGGTAGTTCGCCGGCTGCAACAGCATCACGCAGCGCCAAAGTCGCGCCGCTGCCATCGCCTAAGTTACGCACCGTGGTGAAACCCGCCATCAGCGTCTTTTTTGCGTTTCCGGCGGTGCGGTATGCAGCGCGGGCAGGACTGTCGGTCACAGCCTCAATCAACGCGGCATTGCCGCCCGCATCGCTACCGAGATGCACATGGCTGTCGATCAAACCGGGAAGCACAAATTTGTCCTTCAAATCGATCAACTTTGCACCTGCTGGTCCGGCCTGATGCCCAGCCAAAATCTCGGCTACCTTGCCATTGCGAATGATGACAGTGGACGGACCGCGCGGCGGCGTTCCAGGCTTATCGAGCAATTGCCCGGCATGGACGACCGTGACTTGGTCTACCGTCTGGGCCGCGAGGGGAGAACTTGCCAACAATACAGCACTCAATGAAACAACAGCAAACATCTTCATTTAATCAAACTCCCCTATTGGCCCTGCAACGCGATCCCGCTGGCGGCGGATCTTGCGGTGGCCCGGCAAAACATTGTGCAATGGCCATCCACTGATGCGCGACTTCTCCGGTGACTGCAAGCGACGTATCGGCAATGTTGCGGCATTGCGTCACAACCTGACAAAATTCGGTTGCGCTGCCCGTAATGAGCCCACTGTCCGACGCCTCGCCATATTCCCATATCGCCCCTGAAGGCGCAGTCAGATGAACCTGCGGCATGGGCCCGGGCGGGTCTTGCCGCCGGTTTTTCCACGTAAAGCCCCATGTATTAACGCCCAACCGGACGATATTGCCAATCCGGTCTGTATCCTGACGCGCGACACCCAGAACATCATACACCGCCTGCGCATGTGCCCATGTTTCCATGAGACGCGCGGTTATCGAACTCAGCGCACTCATATCCGGTCCGACCCATTTCAGCCGCAGTTTCGGATCGGCATTGGCGAAAGCCGCCGCAACGGCCTCAGTCCGTTCCAGCCATGCCTGCAGCAAAGCCTGTCCGGATAACCCGTCCAAATAGGACGCCTCAAAAGCAGGCAGTTTTCCGCCCCGGACGCCCGCCATCATCGCGGCAACAAATGCACCAAATGCCGCCTCATCCCGCAACGACAGGTCCACCGCTATATTCCAGACATGCAAATGCCGGACGATGTTGTTGATCGTCCATCCCTTGAACTGCGTCTGCGTTTCGAAATCCAAATCGGACAGCGCAGCAAGAAGTCCTGCCAATGCTTTGCTCTCTTCCAAAAAGTCGGTTGCCTGCTGCATAGCCATCACCCCATAAATCCGAACAAATGTCCCGCCACTTTGCGCATCTGGATCTCCTCTGCGCCTTCGGTAATGCGGTAGCGCCGATGGTGGCGGTAGATGTGCTCGAACGGCTTATGCCGTGAATAGCCAATCCCGCCATGTACTTGCATCGCGAAATCCGCGGCATTGCAGACCAAGCGGTTTGCCTTGTAATTACACATGCTGACTTTGTCCGATAACCGCACCGCAACTTCCGGCTTGGTCATGCTGTCCATTTCGGCGGCGGTTTTGTAAATCAAAAGGCGCAGCATCTCAGCGTCGGTTTGCAGTTCGACCAAGGGGAACTGGATGGCCTGATTTACCGCCAGCGGTTTGCCAAATGGCTTGCGCTCACGCGCGTACTTCACCGCTTCATCAATGCAATATTGGGCCGCACCGAGCGAACTTGCCGCTTGGCGAATACGGTTCTCATGCACAAAATGCTGTGCAACCGCCAGTCCATTGTCCAATTCCCCTAGGATAGCGCTTTCCGGCACCCAGACATCGGTATATTTAACCTTAGGATGGTCGGTGGGCATATTGAACGTCCACATATATTCGCCAATTTCAAATCCTGGCGCGTCTGTTGGCACGACAAAGCAGGTAATGCCGCGCGCTTTGCCATCATCACCGCTGGTGCGCGCAAAGGTCATCACATGCGATGTATAGGGCAGTCCGGTCGTCCACATCTTGTTGCCATTAATGCGATAGCCTGCAACGCCATCACGCATTTCGGGCACGGCGCGCGTATCCATATGCGTCGCGTCGGAACCATGATCTTCTTCGGTCAGGCCGAAGCTCCACCCCATTTTGCCCTCAAGCATCGGCGGAATAAACGCGGCCTTTTGTTGCGGCGTTCCAAAATCACGTAGCATCAACACCTGCACAAGATTGCCAACAATGCTGCTTTCATTCTGCAGGTCGTTATGCAGCCCTAAGCCCTTGTGCGCCAAATGATGCCGGATGACCGCCATCGCCAGATTGGAGCCATTTTTCCCGCCAAATTCTTCTGGGATAGCAAAGCGATAATGTCCGGCCCTGTCCGCCACCTGCCGCATTTCGGCCAGCAATGCCCACCAATCGGCACGCGGATGGCCGTCATTATCCCAATCGGTCCGCGCATTTTCGCGGCGATGATCAAAGAAGCGTATATTGTCGTCGCGCGCTTCAATCGGTTTGATCTCCCGTTCAATGAACGCGTCAAGTTCGGCCAAATAGTCGGTGATCTCTGTGGGAATTTCGAAGAGCATTAGATTGTCCATTTTTTTCTGGCCGCGGCCAAGCCTGAATATTTGGGTTGATCAGCCGCAAGTTTGGCGAGCGATTGCGTTTTTAATTGCATTAGCAGCCCCGGCGTTGCCAGAGATTTTCGACCCGCCAATAATGCATCGGAAAGCGACTTATCATGCACGTTTAAGGGCGCAGTAGCTTCGCGCTGCAACATGCCCAGTGCGTTCACGGCGACGGCAGCCATGAAACGGTCACGTCCCTTTGCCTGTGGTTTAATATCAGTCTCAATCCAACGCGCGAGCGCCTCCAGCATTTCTGTCGACGATGGTTCGCCGATCCGTCGCGGCGCTGCAGACGATGGCAGCGTAATTGGGCCACGTTCGACCTCAGGCGCATCCTCTTCCAATAGCATCAGCAAATCAATTTCGGTTTCCGAAGTCCGCCGTCCAATGACGGCACGCTCTAACGCTTCATCAAGGCCACTGCGCCAGATATCAGCCATTTGCAGGCAGCAGACGCCCCACCACAATGTCGAATAGATAAGCCACCAACGGAAACGTTCAGGTTCCACCGATGTCCCGCTCACGCTTTCATAGGCGGCGAAAAATTCGTCCAACGGACCAATGCCAAATGCGGGTCGGTCAATATATCCGAACCGCCAGCTGTTAATGCAGCCAAAGGCGAGATCCTGATGCTGGTCACCCAGATGCGCCAATTCCCAGTCGAGGACAGCGGCGAGCCCATTGGCATCCACCATGATATTGCCCATGCGGAAATCGCCATGAAGCAAGACGGCGGGAACTGGCGCAGGCAAATGGTCCTCAAGCCATTTAAACGCGAGCGCCATCACTGGGCGATCCCCACCAAAGTTGATGAACCGCCCCCGCAATTCGGCCAGCAAGCTCTCCGCGCTCGTTTCAGGTAACTGCGGCAGCGTATCAGACCGCACCGCATGAATTGCAGCGAGTTCACGGGCAAAGTCATTCAACAACCCCGGCGGAGCGTTAGGCAAGATTTTTGCCGGGTTAACCTCTGCCTCCACACGGCGCATCACATAGCCGGTTCCAAGATTATCAGCAGCGTTTACCTCACCCAGTATTTCTGGCGCCTTCACGCCCGCCGCAAAGGCCGCGCGAACGACAGCAGCCTCCACGTCATGGCCATAGGTTCGCCCTGCCATCATGTCCGCCGATGGTGAGCGACGCAGCACATATCCCTGCCCCGCATAATCAAACGACCAGCTTTCCATGTTCGCGCCGCCTGTCAGCCGGACAAGGCTTTCAACGTCGTCGGTTCCCCCGAACACCCGCCGCGCAAAGGCCGTGACCAAAGGGGCGATGTCGTCGCTCAAACTGCCCGCCCCTGCCAATATGCGAATATGCCTTCCTGTAGCTGCCGGATATGGGCTTGCGCCTGTGGTCCAGTCCATTCGCCCTGATAGTCGGTGCGCCCGGTCCACCACCCTTGCCCCGGCAAGCCGTCGCCTTCGCGCACCACAAGCACGGCAAGCGCTGGTCTGCCTTCGGCAATCGTAATTTGGTCAATCTTATCCAACGTCTTGCAGACCGCGCGCATCTTTGGCCGTGTAAAACGGAAACCAAGGTTTAGCAGCAACTCCGAGTAGCTGATTGCCCGGCCATCGCGTGCGCATTGCTCGAGAATTGCCTTAATCCGCGCAACATCGTGCAGCGCGGAAACATCCGCCGTGGGATCGCTCAGGAATTCTTCTAAGACAGGATCCAAAGCAGCGCCTACGAATAGTCGTTGCGCATATTGTTCATCACGTCATGGAATTCTTCCATGACTTCGTCGATGATTTGTTTCGAAGGCTTCACCGTATCAATGCGTCCGGCAACTTGACCGGACAGCGCGATCGCCGCTTCCATGTCACCGCCAAAATACAAATCGAGCACACCGCGCATTTCGCCCATGATATTTTCCGATGGCGTTACATCCAGCTTTTCGGTCCGGTCCGTGCGCAACGCACGCAACGCAGGGCCCGGGCCATGACGGTTCAGGAACAGCGTGTCGGTTTCCTTGGCGTTTATGATCGCGTCTTTCCAGTTTTGGTGAACTGGGGATTCCGCCGCGCTGACCATCCGCGTGCCCATTTGCACCGCTTCTGCGCCAAGCGCAAAAGCCGCCGCCATCGTCCGTCCGCAGACCATTCCGCCGGCTGCGACGATCGGCACGTCAACCTTGCTCCGGATGAGCGGCAACAGGACCATGAGCGCAACATCTTTGGGATTTTTAAACCCGCCGCCCTCGCCGCCTTCGACGACCAAGCCATCGACACCCGCCTCAATCGCCTTCAACGCGCCTGCCAAAGTCGGAACAACGTGAAAGACGGTTAGACCCGCAGCCTTTAACGGGCCGCAATATTTGTTCGGGTCGCCAGCAGAAGTCGTGACAAATTTAACGCCCTGATCGACCACGAAATCCACGATGCCGGGATCGCGGACAAAGGCTTGCGCAATGTTCACGCCAAAGGGCTTGTCCGTCAGTTCGCGCATCTTGATGATTTCCGCGCGCACTTCCTCCAATTGGCCGGAGGACGTTTCGATGATGCCAAGTCCACCGGCGTTTGAAACGGCCGACGCCAGTTGCGCCCGCGCGATCCAGCCCATGGGTGCCTGAATGATGGGATATTCAACGCCAAGCAATTCGGTGATGCGGTTTTTAATAGGTTTCATGATGTCAGCGTCCAATCTGGCGTGTGCGGATATTGAGTTGGCCGGCGAGGCCAGCTTTGCGATGCACTTCAATCGCGCGATATTCCGGGGAGGACATCATTTTCTGCATGGCCGCCAGCGAAGGATATTCGACCAACGCAACCATGTCCCAAAGTTCTTCAACCTCGCCAATCATCAGGCCGGTTACGGGGCCGGCATAAATCTGCTTGCCATCGACGGCGGCGAGACACGCCTGAATACCCTTGCCATATCGGGCATACGCCCTTGCACCACTAAGGTCAGCATCGCTGCCATCGGCATATTCTGCAGTCTCTTTAAATTTCAGAAGGTTGACCATCACAAAGGGTCCATTTTCAGGACCGCCGAAAAAGGACGTGACTTGCTCCGTGCCCGGAAAAACTGCGTTCTCGACGCGCATCGTTGTTCTCTCCCCTAATTTAATCACCTGCTTAAATCAGAGGAGGCGTGTTGTAAAAGCGAATATGTGCGGGTCGTTACATTGCCTTCATGACGATAAGTTTGAAGGCCAATACAAGCGGTTAAGACACGATTTTCATGTGCGATCCAGGTGCCGATTGGGTCGCCATCTTTTTACCTAGCCCTTGAAACACTGTATCCACGATCATGGCCAACTTCGTAACGCTCAGCTTCGTGGTCCCGATGTAAAAAAGCATGTCGGGGTTTGTATAGCAATGCAGCATTTGGTTGATGAACGACACCGCCTCATCAATAGACAGGCCTTCGAAATAGCCCTGCTCCATAGCCTCGGCCACGATGATCGCGAGATAATGGTCGCCAAGGTCCACATAACCGCGCACCACTTCGAAATGCTGCTGACCAATTTCCAAATAGCTTTTTAACAGCTCGGGCTCGGCCTCAAACTGCTCGACCGAAGCCAAGTAGCGCCGGGCAAAATATTGGTACATTTTTTCGCGAACCGGCAAGTCGGACTCGGTTACTTCCACCATGATCTGAATTTTTTCTGCGAAGAAACGCTCGGCTACAGCCTCCAGCAAAGCTTCCTTCTTGTCGAAGAACCGATACAGATTTGACGGTGACATACCCGCCGCCGCAGCCAAATCCGTCATGGAAATATCGACCGACCCGCGTTTACGGACGAGGTTGTCGACCACTTCAAGCAACGCAGTTCTGCCGGCTTCTATATCAGTTTGTGGCCGCGCCATTCTGCTTCCTGTATTATAACTGCATAACAGTTTTCTGATATAACGCCGATTGTTTCATTTTTCAACGTGATCAAATGTGAATTGTCCCTGCATGGTTGGTTCTGCGGCAATGTCATTTTGATCAACAAGTCCCGACAATGTCAGCCCAAGCAGGCGAACACCCATTTCGACGGGCAAAATCTGGTCCAACAGCGCATGGCCCAGCGTCGCGATTGCCGAACGGTCAGAGAGTATGTGCCCAACGGTCCGCGACCGTGTGACGGTCCGGAAATCGGAATAGCGCGCCTTTAAGACCAACGTCTTCCCCTGGGCCTGATTGCGGTCAATACGATCCCAAACGATCTCGACAATATCGTCTAAGGCTTCGCGTAATTCATCCTCGCTGCGTTTATCTTCGAAATAGGTGCTTTCAGCGCCAATGGATTTACGCACGGCATTGGCGTTCACGGGGCGGTTGTCGATCCCGCGCGCCGCATGGAAAAGATAAGCGCCCCAACTGCCAAAATGCTGCGACAGCCAAATCTCGTCCTTTTGGGCAAGGTCTGCACCGGTATGCACGCCCAACTTTGCCATTTTTTCAGCCGTGCGTGGCCCCACACCGTGGAACCGCCGCACAGGTAAGCTTGCGACAAATTCCGGTCCCTGTTCGGGCAATATCACGCACATGCCGTCGGGTTTGTTTTGGTCACTTGCCAGCTTGGCGATAAATTTGTTGTAGCTCACACCCGCGCTTGCTGTCAGTCCGGTTTCTTCGCGAATGGCCGCACGAATGGCTTTGGCAATTTTAACGGCCGAACCGATGCCCTGTTTGTCATGCGTGACATCAAGATACGCCTCATCCAGCGATAACGGTTGGATTACATCGGTGTGCCGGGCAAATATCTCCCGAATGTGACGCGACACAGCCTTGTACGCCTCAAACCGCGGCTTCACGAAAATGAGGTCCGGACATTGCCGCAATGCCGTCACCGAAGGCATGGCAGACCGTACACCAAACGCCCGTGCTTCATAGCTTGCCGCCGCCACAACGCCGCGTTTGGACGAACCACCGACCGCGACCGGCTTACCGCGCAGCTCAGGATTATCGCGCTGCTCCACACTGGCATAGAACGCATCCATATCGACATGGATGATTTTGCGTATCTCTGCGGGGTCGGTCACCATACAACCGAATGCTTACTATCCATGAAAACGGCGATTGCCGCACGGCCCATCCGTTCAGCGGACTGGAAAAACATATCGTGCAACGCCAACGGCGCAAAATGCTGGTCCCATTTTACAGGTTGCAGGTAACGACTGTTCCAGACATTTTGTGTCATGCGCGCTTTATGCCGCGTGATACCAGCCAACACCATCGCGGATTTCACATTTTATCCGACCAGCAAAGTGCAAATAGCGCAAATGCGCCTGCGCCTCTCCGGTCGCCAAACCGTAAACCGTTTCATCAATTTCCCGGTCGAACAGCAATGCAAATGTATCGACCGCGCGCATTTCTGTGTGCCGTAGGGCAGCTTCCAACTTGTCGAGCCGTTCATGGTGGCCGGACGCCAGCTTATCCAACCGGACATGCACCCCAGTAAACGGCTCCCCATGCGCGGGCAGGACCAGCATATCGGCGGGCAATGCGTCCCGAAACTTTGTAATGGAGTCCAACCACTCACCCAGTGGGTCAGCATTGGGCTCGCTGTCCATGACGGAAACATTTGAGGTGATACGCGGCAAAATCTGGTCACCCGCGATGATCATACCATTGTTGAAATCGACAAGGCAGGCATGTTCCGGTGTGTGTCCGCCACCGGTCATCACCGTCCAATCCCGCTGGCCAACGCGGATGACTTGTCCGTCGTCCATGCGGACATGTCCCGTGGGTAGCCGTGACACCGCCCGCGCAAATCCGCCCCAACCGCGCTTACGCACCGCGTCGATGCGTTCTTCGTCAAAACCCGCAAAACGCCGATTGCTCAATACATCTTCGGGCGGTTGGTCAGCCTGATCTGCAACGAGCATCCGCGCCATCAACCATTCGGTCCGGTTCATCCAGACAGGAACTTTGAACTTGTTCGATAGCCATCCCGCGCAGCCAACATGGTCGGGGTGGAAATGGGTTACAAAAATCCGTTTGAGTTCGCGGTCGGCCAAATTGCCCGCGAACATCGCTTTCCACTGTTCAATGGTAGGCGGCATGAAAAGACCGGTATCGACGAGTGCATAGCCCGCCTCGCCCTCGTCCAATAACCACAGGTTGATGTGGGCCAGATTGCCGGGCACGGGCATACGCGTCCAGCCAATGTCCGGCGCGATAGGGTAGATTTCACCATAAGCCGGGGCATGGTCGCCTAAGGGGTATGTTAGCCCCTTAAACTCTTTTGCTTCAAATCCGTGGTCGGCAAGCGACGCGTCGTAATCAGGGGTTGCTTTGGTAGCCATAGCCCACACGTGCCTTAATCAAGCGATTAAGGCAATGACGACGTGGTCCTTATTCGCCCGCTTTTTTGAACAAAGTATCGGCTGTCAGCTCTGCCTTTTCAGTGGGTTCTACTTCACCGTTGAGAGCAGCTTCCGCGCGGCGCGCCGCTTCGGTACGTTCTGCACGCAATTCTTGGATCAGCGCGTCACGATCCGTGCCAAGACGGGCATCATTTGCCGCCGTGTTATCAATGCCTGCCTTTTTGGCGGCACGATTGACGATGGCATCGAGCTCGCGTTGCGAAGTCAGACCAAGCGTTACAGGATCCTTCGGCTGGATTTCAGCAATGTTCCAATGGCTGCGATCGCGAATGGCGGCAATCGTGTTGCGCGTCGTTCCGATCAACTTGCAGATCGCGCCATCGGAAATTTCCGGATGGTTGCGCAACAGCCATGCAATGCCGTCTGGCTTATCCTGACGCTTCGAAACTGGTGTATAGCGCGGTCCCTTTGTGCGGCGCACCTGATCTGGACCCTTGGACATTTGAAGGACATAATCTTCATCTGCCTGACCCTTTTCGATTTCGTCCATCGACAATTCGCCCGCGTGCACAGGGTCACGACCGGTGTATTTCGAGCCAGTCATGTCATCGGCCATCGCCTGAACTTCAAGAATATGGATGCCGCAGAACTCGGCAATTTGCGAGAAGCTCAAACCAGTATTGTCGACCAACCAAGCGGCAGTAGCATGTGGCATCAAAGGGGTGGCCATGTCTTTTGCTCCAATAATAAGGGCCGCCCCTTACGGAGCGGCCTGAAAATCTTGAGAAGCGCATTAGGCGAACTTTACCGTATCGGCAAGCGGCAATGCGCGTGGGGGCTTGCGCATTGCCCGTCTGGCATGCAATCCAGCAACGGATTGGGGAAAGAAATGAAACGTCTTATCAAATGGCTCGTTGTTGTGCTCGTGGTCGCGGTCGCCGCAGTCTTTATCTGGGGATATGCGCCCGATACCGATGCCGCAGAAATGGAAACCAAATATAGCAGCAGCGCATCGCGCTTTGCTGAACTGGAGCCTGGCCTGCGCGTTCACTATCGCGATGAAGGCAATCGGGACGGACGTGTTCTTGTCCTCATCCACGGATCGAACGCATCGCTACATACGTGGGAGACGTGGGTCCAGATTTTAGGCAAGGAATATCGTATCATTTCGATGGACCTCCCCGGCCATGGCCTTACCGGGCAAAATCCATCCGGTACCTATGACGCCGCGACCTATGTCGAGGTCGTCGATCGGTTGCTGACGCGGCTGAATGTCACAAAAGCAGTCATCGGCGGCAACTCAATGGGTGGCGGCGTCACATGGATGTACACACTCACGCACCCCGAAAAGGTCGAGGCGATGTTGCTGGTGGATGCCAGCGGCCAGCCTTCTGCCAAATCTGGTAATTTACCACTCGGTTTCCGTTTGATGCGGATGCCGGTTATCAAAGAGGCCGCGCGCTTCATCGCCCCACGCAGCATATTTGAAGCCAGCGTCAAAACATCGATGAGTGTTCAATCAAAAATCGACGCAAAGCTTGTCGACCGCTATTGGGAACTCAACCGCTATCCCGGCAACCGCGAAGCAACGATGAAGCGCTTTGCAAACGTGCAAAACATGCGTGCTGGCAACGCAGAGAAGCTGGCGACAATCAAGGTCCCGACAATGATCATGTGGGGAGAAGAGGATAACCTCATCCCCGTAAGTGCTGCGCGGTGGTTCGCGGACGCCTTGCCGCAAGCCAAGCTGATCATTTATCCGGGCGTAGGCCACATCCCGATGGAAGAAATTCCAGAGCAGAGCGCTGCCGACGTAAAAGCATGGCTGGATGGCTTACCGCCACCAGCCGCTTAAACTTCGAGCATAATCTTCCCGACATGCGCGCCGGATTCCATATACGTATGGGCTCCAGCAGCATCCGTTAGGGGAAATATCCGGTCCATTTCGGGCCGCAATGCGCCGTCGCACACCATTGGCCAAACCGTTGTTGATATTTCCTGCGCCAGCAAAGCCTTAAACTCTGCTGTGCGCGGGCGTAGCGTGGATCCGGTAAGCATCAACCGGCGGGACATGATATAGGCCATATTGAGTTCAGCGGTCATCCCGCCTTGAACGGCAATGGTCACATGACGGCCATCTTCGCGCAGGCACTGAAGATTGCGCGCAACATAACCACCTGCGACCATGTCCAGAACGAGATGCACGCCAGCGCCGTTGGTAATCGTTTTTACTTCAGCGGCAAAATCTGTGCTGTTGTAATTTATGGCGTGATCCGCGCCGATCGCCTTTGCAGCGGCGCATTTGTCGTCCGAACCGCAGGTCACAATGACATTGAGATCGAACAATTTGCCCAATTTGATCGCCATGGTTCCAATGCCGCTCGTGCCGCCATGGATGAGGACCGTTTCGCCGGGCGCCGCATAGCCGCGTTCAAACACATTGTGCCACACGGTGAACAGCGTTTCAGGCAATGCCGCAGCCTCAGCCATTTCCATGCCCGCTGGAACGGGCAAGCAAACATCGGCGCGGGCAATGCAATATTCGGCATATCCGCCGCCCGATACCAACGCACATTGGCGCGTGCCCAATAGTTCGCGGGACACGCCCGCACCTACCGACACAACAACGCCCGATACTTCCAGTCCGGGCAGATCGCTCGCGCCTGGCGGCGGCGGATATAGACCTTTGCGTTGAATGACATCGGGTCTGTTTACGCCGGCAAAGGCAACCTTCAAAAGCAGCTCACCATCGCCAGGGCTTGGCACTGGCCGCTCTGCCGCGATCAGTACTTCAGGGCCACCCGGCGTCGAAATCTCGATCGCCGTCATCAATTCAGGCAGTTTTTCCATGTCTATTGCATCCCCATGTCAATTGAGATGCCTTTTAGGGAAGCATCATATTGACAGCAACCGCTCATGGGTAAAATATGAACCATGGAAATCGACGACAATCTACCGTTACGCCGGGACGACCCACTCAATAATCTTGTGAAGCAGGATATTGATGCCCTGTCGGTCGCAGAGCTTGAAACCCGCATAGCTGCTTTAAAGGCAGAAATTGTGCGCTGTGAGGGTAAGATAGCCTTTGCCAGCAAGCATCGCAGTGTTGCGGACGCGTTGTTCAAAAAATAAGCGTCAGATGGCACAAATCCTTCCCACACGATGAAGAAACTGGGGATGAAAACCGTTATCTGCCTCATGTTGCTTGAAAGCAAAGAAGGCCGCGCCAATATAGAGTTCAAGCGACAGCGACTCATTGAAGGGAGACGATAACATGCCATCATTTGCGGAGTCGCTGGAAGCAACGCTTCACAACGCATTGAAACACGCAGGCGACCGTGCGCATGAATATGCGACGCTTGAACATTTGCTGCTCGCACTCATCGATGATGCAGATGCGGCGAAGGTCATGCAGGCATGCGGCGTCGACTTGGGCGAGCTGTCCGACATCATCATCACCTATCTCGACACCGAACTCGAAAGTTTGCGTGTCGAAGGCAAGGTAGACCCCTCCCCCACCAGTGGCTTCCAACGTGTGGTTCAGCGCGCGATACTGCACGTCCAAAGCTCGGGCAAAGATGTTGTGACGGGCGCCAATGTTTTGGTGGCCCTGTTCTCCGAACGCGAAAGCTACGCCGTCTATTTCCTGCAGCAGCAGGATATGAGCCGCCTCGACGCCGTTTCCTATATCAGCCATGGCATTGGCAAGGACGGCAAACTTGCCGAGCCGCGCCCCGTCACTGGTTCCGAGCAAAAGGGCGAAGAGCCCGAGGATACAAAGGCGAAGAAGGACAAGAAAGAGGGTGCGCTTGATCAGTTCACCGTCAATCTAAACGAAAAAGCCAAGCAGGGCCGCATTGATCCGCTCATCGGCCGCGCGGCTGAGGTTGATCGTACGGTGCAGATTTTGTGCCGCAGGTCAAAAAACAACCCCTTATATGTCGGTGAACCCGGCGTCGGCAAAACGGCCATCGCCGAAGGTCTGGCGCGCCGTATCGTTGAAAAGCAGGTTCCAGAAGTATTGTTGCCCGCGGTGATTTATTCACTCGATATGGGCGCGCTTTTGGCCGGCACCCGCTATCGTGGTGATTTCGAAGAGCGGTTAAAGGCTGTGGTGTCGGAACTCGAAAAGCTGCCCGACGCGATATTGTTTATTGACGAAATCCACACGGTCATCGGCGCGGGCGCAACCAGCGGCGGCGCGATGGATGCGTCCAACTTGCTGAAGCCTGCTTTGTCCGGCGGCACCATTCGTTGCATCGGTTCGACGACGTACAAGGAATTCCGTAACCATTTCGAAAAAGACCGCGCGTTGCTGCGCCGGTTCCAAAAGATCGACGTCAACGAGCCAAGCATTGAGGATACCATCAAAATCCTCGCCGGCCTGCGGTCCGCATTCGAAGAGCATCATAAGGTGAAGTACACGCCAGAGGCCATTAAGGCCGCGGTTGAACTGTCATCGCGCTACATCAATGACCGCAAGCAACCAGATAAAGCCATTGACGTCATTGACGAGGTTGGCGCGATGCAAATGCTGGTTGCACCGTCAAAGCGTCGGAAGCTGATCACCGCGCGCGAGATTGAGGCTGTTATCGCCACCATCGCCCGCATTCCGCCAAAGCAGGTGTCATCGGATGACAAGACTGCGCTCGGCACGCTTGAAGCCGATCTGAAGCGCGTTGTGTTTGGACAGGACAAGGCCATTGAGGTGCTTGCCAGCGCCATCAAGCTGAGCCGTGCAGGCTTACGTGACACCGAAAAGCCCATCGGCAGCTATTTGTTCAGCGGCCCCACGGGCGTCGGCAAGACCGAAGTCGCGCGTCAACTCGCCTCCATTCTTGGCATTCCACTTAAGCGTTTCGACATGTCCGAATATATGGAGCGCCACAGCGTCAGCCGCCTGATCGGTGCGCCTCCGGGCTATGTCGGTTTTGACCAAGGCGGTCTACTGACCGATGCCGTCGACCAAAGCCCGCACAGCGTGTTGTTGCTCGACGAAATCGAAAAAGCGCATCCTGATCTATTCAACATTCTGCTTCAGGTCATGGATAATGGCCGTCTGACGGACCATCATGGCAAGACCGTTGATTTCCGGAATGTCATTTTGATTATGACAACCAATGCGGGTGCCAGCGACATGGCCAAAGAAGGCATTGGTTTCGGCAATAACATCAGCAAGGAAGATGCTGGAGACGAGGCCGTAAAAAAGATGTTTGCGCCGGAATTCCGCAACCGTCTGGATGCAACCGTGCCATTTGGTTATCTGCCAACGGACGTTGTAGCGCGCGTTGTCGACAAGTTCATTCTACAGCTTGAACTGCAACTCGCCGACCAGAATGTGCACATCAAACTGGACGACGAAGCGCGCGCATGGCTCACCGAACGTGGCTATGACAAGCTATATGGCGCACGGCCAATGGGGCGCCTGATCCAAGAGAAGATCAAACAGCCGCTTGCTGAGGAGCTTCTGTTTGGAAAACTCGTGCATGGCGGCGAAGTGGCTGTGCGCATGAAGGACGGCGCACCAAGTTTTGAAGTAACGCCCGCAGCACCCAAGGCGACGAAGCCCAAGGTGCCGAAGAAGGTCGCGAAAAAAGCAAGCAAGGCCGAATAAAGCGTCTAATTCTGCCCGACTGGCAACAGTTGGGCAGATGGCCCTATACCATTAAATAATTCGGGCTCGGTTCCGGTCATCCAAACCTGCGCGCCGGTTTCCGCGAGTAACGCAAACAATGCGGCGCGTCTTGACGGATCGAGATGCGCTGCAACTTCATCCAGAAGCAGGATTGGCGGTGCCTGACGCTGCGCAGACACCAACGCGGCGTGCGCAAGGATGAGCGATAGCAACAAGGCTTTTTGCTCGCCCGTCGAACACTGCTCCGCCATTTGGCCGGAATCCTTATGTATGACGTCAAGATCCGCGCGATGTGGACCAAATAATGTGCGCCCGGCCGCAGCGTCACGGTTGCGGCCCTGACGCCAGATCACGGCCAGATCACCCTCTGTTGGATCGGCCTTATCGACAAGGTGGATCAGCGGAACCGCGAACGGCCCCGAAGGCGCGCCTTGCAATTGGTCGCGCAGGGCATCAACCAAGCCGGTACGCGCAGATTGAATGGCGTGGGCGCTCTCCACCATCTGTTGTTCAAGGGCATCCAACCAAAGCGGGTCGGCGGACACGGTCCCCGACAACAGCTTATTGCGTTGCTGCATGGCCTTTTCATATCGGCTGCTGTGACGGGCATGCTGAGGACTGAGTGCCAGCACGAGGCGGTCTAAAAACCGACGACGCGCGGCGGAACCATCTGCAAACAGGCGGTCCATCGCTGGCGTAAGCCAAATGACCGAAAGCCATTCCGCAAGGCTGTTAATGGACGCGTTGCTCTCGTTCACGCGGACTTTGCGGCGTTCGGGCTGCTCCGCGCTCACACCCGTTCCAATGACATTCCCCGACACTTCGGCGACGATGGCAAATCCACCGCCACCGCCAGCGCGGACCATATCCGACATTGCGGCACGGCGAAGACCGCGCCCCGGCACCAACAGCGAGACTGCCTCCAGGATGTTCGTCTTGCCCGCACCATTTGACCCATGAAGCGCAATGAACTGCGCATTGGGACGGATATCCAGCGCGGCATGGTTGCGAAAATCATTCAAGGAGAGGCGGGACAAGACCATATAAACTGCCTGCTATAGTGGCATGTTCCGGTCAAGCCGCTTGTCGGAAAATCGCCAAACCAAATATTGGTATTTTTTCCCAATATATGAAATTGTTTCACGCCCCACCGATACCAAGAACCAACCTAACTATATGATTTTATGAAATACATCCAATTTGGCACGACCTGTGCAAACTATTCCGCATGGCCGGAATAGTCCGGTAGATTTTACAGGAACGTCACATGACACAATATGCACGCACCCAAATCGTTTCAGCCTTTGCCGCCGTACTTTGCGCGGTCATCACCATCGGTATCAGCATTGCACCAGCCGTAGCGCCTGCTGCAGCTATCGTTGCCTAAACATATTAACGCAGTTCAAAAAAAGGGAGTGAAGAAATGGCACGTTTAACATTGGACAAAACCAACAAGAAAATTCTCGGCGTATGTGCCGGATTGGCCAACTGGTCTGGCATCGACGCGATGATCATTCGTCTGATTTTTGCGGTCGCCACCGTGGTTGGCTTTGGCTCACCGGTCCTGATCTACATCCTGCTGGCGATGATACTCGACTAAATTTGATTATCTCGCTACCGATTATCGGAGGATCAAGGGATCAGGAGCCACCGATGGCCGGGGACGTTTTTGACAGTGGAGGTCACAACGATCGCGCATTTACGCGTAACGGAGTCGCCATCACGGCAAGCGTTCGCGAACAAGGCGGAGGTCGACAACAGGTTGAAGTTGTCGACCTATCCCAAGCCGGATTTCGCATGCGAACGGCATCTTTCATTGCCCCCGACCGGATACTGTTCCTGACATTGCCAGGATATAACCCGCTCGAAGCGCGGATCGCATGGCATGAAAAGGAATATTATGGCTGTGAGTTTGTCCAAAGACTGCACGCGGCCGTGTACGACGACATCGTCCGCAGATATCCGTTGTTCAACGTCCGCAATTAAGCGTTAATCGCCCGCGCCAATTGCGCGCGTTATCGGACTTAGCCAACCTTGCGCACAAAAACCGACCCCGCGGAATAACCCGCGCCAAAGGAGCAGATGAGACCAAGGTCGCCTGCTTTCAGGTCCTGATTATGCTTATGGAACGCGATTATCGAACCCGCGCTTGAGGTGTTGGCATAAGTATCCAGAACAGTTGGGCTCTCATCCTCAACGGCTTCATGCCCGAGCACTTTTTGCGCGATAAGCCGGTTCATTCCGGTATTGGCCTGATGCAACCACAAGCGACGCAAATCTGAGCCGGACAGGCCAAGGCTTTCCGCGTGCTCAAGGATCATCTGCCCAACCATTGGCACGACTTCCTTGAAAACCTTTCGGCCTTCCTGAACGAACAATTTGTCGTTGCGCGGTCCGCTTTGATCGACAGGGCCATTGCCATCCGCGCGGTTCAAAAATCCGAAATTGTTGCGAATGTTGTTCGAAAACTGGGTTTTCAAACGGGTCCCCAAAATTTCCCAATGTTGTGCGGGTGCCAAGTCTTTCGCTTCGACCAAAATGGCGGTTGCCACGTCACCAAAGATAAAGTGGCTGTCACGATCGCGCCAGTTGAGATGTCCGGACGTGATTTCGGGATTTACGACCAATACAGAACGTGCGTTGCCGCTGCGGATATAGTCGGCAGCCGTCTGGATACCAAAGGTAGCCGACGAGCACGCGACATTCATATCGAAACCGAATCCGCGCTGCATGCCCAATTCATGCTGAATCTCGACCGCCATAGCAGGATAGGCACGCTGCATATTGGACGCGGCGCACAAAACAGCATCGACGTCCGCAATGTCTCGGCCAGCCTTGGCCAATGCGTCCCGGCACGCCGCGACGCCAATTTCCGCCATAAGGGAAATTTGGTCATTCGGACGCTCTGCGTACCGTGGCTCCATAATGTCCGGATCTAATATCGCGGTTTTGTCCATAACATGGCGGGACTTGATGCCGCTGGCCTTTTCCACAAACTCAACCGAGCTATGCGTCAGCGGCTCTGCATCCGGATGCGCTGCGTTATACCGATCGGCATAAGCGTTAAAGCTGGCAACAAGCTCGGCATTGCTGATGGTATCGGTTGGCGTGAATAAGCCCGTAGCTGAAATGACCGGTGTAGCGCCGTGCGCTGAATGCGACATGTTTTTTCCCGCTTGTTTTTGTAATTACGTCCGTGTGCCTAGCGCTTGCGTATTTATGAAACAAGACGTTTGAAAAGGTTTGCAACGCAGTTATGGAAGCAATGGGGGAGGAAGACAAAATATGTCTTTGAAGGAACGTCAGCCTAGCTGGTTGTCCCGGCTGGTCAGGCGGGTATTGGTTTGGATTTACAAACGCGGCGGATGGCATGCCCATGGCGTCGTGCCCGAATCCCGTAAATTCGTTTTGATTGCGGCACCACACACCAGCAACTGGGATTTTGTGTATTTTCTGGGGTTAACAGATGACCTTGGAATCATGCCACATTTCATGGGGAAATCTTCGCTCTTCCGTTGGCCATTTACCAACTTCATGCTCGACATGGGCGGTGTCCCGGTGGACCGCTCGTCGAACAAAAATTATGTTCAGCAGATGATTGATGAATTCGGCCGTAGAAAAGAATTCATGCTCACTATCGCGCCTGAGGGCACACGGGGCAACGTCAAAGCGTGGAAGACGGGTTTTTATCATATCGCCATGGGTGCCGGCGTGCCGATGGTCGTTGGCATGATGGATTATCAGTCGAAATCCGGTGGCTTAGGGCCAGAAATTTGGCCCACGGGCGATTATAAGGCGGACATGAAAAAGGTCGCCGAAATCTATTCTACTGTCGTGCCGAAGCACCCTGCGAAAGGGATGACCGGCATTTTTGCAAAGGATGAAATATGACAGCTATCGGTCAAACACTTGCAATCAACGCGACTGCCCTGCTTGCAGTCATACTTCTGCTCTGGGCGTATTCGGTCAAGATCCGCGATGTTTCCTTCATTGATGCATTTTGGGCGTTCGGAATGGTGCTGCTTGCGTGGGCAAGCTGGACGCAATCCGATGCACCGGGCGCGCTGTCGCATTTGCTGCTTGGCTTGACCACATTGTGGGGGCTTCGGCTTTCGCTGCATTTGTGGACACGCTGGCGCGCGCATGGCGAAGATCCGCGTTATGAAAAAATCATGCGCAGTGTGATGGAGAAAAAGGGCTGGAGCTGGAGCAAAACGTCGCTGCAGTCGGTTTTTCTGACCCAAGCCCCGTTGTTGTTCATCACCTGCCTGCCCGCACAGCTCGGCATTGCGTATAGCGATGGCGCGAACGCAGCTTTAGGTCCGCTCGCATTTGCCGGCGCGATTGTTGCGATCATCGGCATATTGTTTGAAACCATCGGTGATGCGCAGCTAAACGCCTTCCGGGCCAATCCTGCCAATAAAGGCAAGGTTCTCGATACTGGCCTATGGCGCTACACCCGCCACCCGAATTATTTCGGCGATGCCTGCACATGGTGGGGCATTTGGCTTATCGCATGTGAAACTGGCCTGCCAGGTTGGATCAGCATCATTGGCCCGATCTTCCTGACCTTCACACTCACGCGCTGGTCGGGTAAGCCAATGCTAGAATATGGCATGAAGAAAACGCGGCCCGGCTATGCGGAATATGTCGCGCGGACCTCAGGCTTTTTCCCGCTACCGCCAAAGTCGCGCTAAGCCGTTAATGGCAGGTGCACGTGACACCTGTTCAGGTGCCCTGAAATCAGGTGACAACGCCAAACAGGTCGTGCTCGTCGGCGTCTTCGATGTCGACTTGAACAATGTCGCCCGCCTTTAAGGTCGGTGCAACGTCACGCAAATAGACATGGCCGTCGATCTCCGGCGCATCGGCTTGCGACCGTCCGGTGGCGCCAACGCTGCCATCTTCATCGGCGTCGCCAATCTCGTCGATAACGACAGGGATATTGCGTCCAACCTTTGCGGCAAGCTTCGCAGCGCTAATCGCCGCCGTCTTTTCCATGATACGCTGAAACCGCTCTTCCTTCACCTCTTCGGGAACAGGGTTTGGCAAATCGTTCGCTTGTGCACCTTCCACAGGTTCAAAACGGAAAGCCCCGACCCGGTCCAGCTGCGCTTCGTCCAACCAGTCGAGTAGATATTGGAAATCCGCATCGGTTTCGCCCGGAAATCCGACCACAAAGCTTGACCGGATAGCAATATCGGGCGCGATACTGCGCCAGTTGCGGATGCGTTCAAGCACCTTCGCTTCATTGGCGGGGCGCTTCATGGCTTTCAGGACATTCGGCGCGGCATGCTGAAACGGGATATCGAGATATGGCGTCAAATACCCTTCCGCCATCAACGGAATAACGTCGTCAACATGCGGGTAAGGATAGACATAATGCAGCCGCACCCAAGGGGCGATGCCTTCGCTCGTCCGCAAGCTGCCCAATTCGCGGGCGAGGTCCGTCATATGCGCGCGCACCTGGCGCCCCTGCCACTCGCGTGGCTCGTGCCGCGTATCAACGCCATAGGCAGACGTATCTTGCGAAATAACCAAAAGCTCTTTGGTGCCAGCAGCGACCAGTTTTTCTGCCTCACGCAACACGGCGTCAATCCGGCGGCTTGCAAGCTTTCCGCGCAATGACGGAATGATGCAGAAGGCGCAGCTGTGGTTGCACCCTTCGGAAATCTTTAAATAGCTGTAATGGCGCGGCGTCAGCTTCAATCCACCTTCGGGCACCAGATCCACAAACGCACCGCGTGTCGGTGGCGCAGCTTCATGAACCGCCGAAACCACGGCTTCATATTGATGCGCGCCTGTGATCGCGAGCACATCAGGGAAGCGCGCGCGGATGACGTCGGCTTCATTACCCATGCAGCCTGTGACAATAACGCGGCCATTTTCTGCGATCGCCTCTCCAATCGCCTCAAGGCTCTCTTCTTTAGCGGAGTCCAGAAAGCCACAGGTGTTCACCAGCACGACGTCAGCGCCGGCATAATCGGGCGACAAGCCATAGCCATCGGCACGCAGCTTTGTGAGGATCCGTTCGCTATCGACCAGCGCCTTGGGACAGCCAAGTGATACCATGCCGACCTTCGGCGCTGCTTTGATTTGAGTTGCCATGATGGCGGGCCGCATAGCGGGTTTCCGTACGCTTGTCACGGGAAGTATAGATTTGCGCTGCCCATCAGGATAACAATCCAACAATGATTATCAAAATCACCAAAGGCACGGATCGCGATTTTCTCGCCATTGTTAGGAACGACGGCTCGACGGAGACCGCAACCTTCCCGAAAAAAGGCGTGACGCCGCATGATGCGATCCATTATTTCGTCGAAACCGAGTTGAACTTGCCAATGGCATTTTGGGGAATGGTCGCAAAAGGACATAGTCCCGCAGATATTCAGGAAATTGCAAAACAGGCGGGTCACGCCAGCGCGTCACGGGCGCAAACGCCTGACGAACATATTGTGCAGTTGCTTCAGGCAGAACGCTTGGTGGAATGTTTCGAATCCGACGCATGGGGCGCACCGGCAGATACCGAAACCTTTATCTCGATTGCCAAAACAGCGTGCGAGGCTTCATTTGTTCCGATGCCAGCACTGACGCCCCAATCGATTGAGGCCGTCCGCACGCGGATTGCGGAGTTTCAGTCCATCTGGTTGGTTGCGATGGCTGGCCATGTGGCCGAATTTCAGTGGGATGAACCTTGATCGCGAACGCAACTTAACTGGCACGCTGCAGCGAATGGCTTTCCCTTATCCGCTGTAAGCGCTCCGAAGATTGGCGAGGGACTCGTTATGGGTTAAGTCAAGCTGCAGCGGGGTCACTGCGATATAGCCATCCTCAATCACCTCAAGGTCCGTATCATGGCCCGGCGTGTGCACCATTCCATGAAGCCCAAACCAATAATAGTCGTAGCCACGTGGGTCCGTGCCCTTGACGATTGAACCGCGGCTATAGTCATGGAAACCCTGCCGGGCGACTTTGATGCCCTTAACATCCTGCGGCAAGAGCGGCGGGAAGTTGATATTGGTTAGCGTGCGCGGCGTATGCGGCGTGTCCAATAACGGACGCAGCACGCGCTCGCCCCACGCTTCGGCAGCCGAAAAGGGTACGGCATCCGCCATGCCTTCTTTGCTATACACTTGGCTAAGTGCAATGGAACGGATTCCCGCCAACGCACCTTCCATCGCCGCAGCGACCGTGCCCGAATAAGTGATATCATCACCAAGATTGGCACCACGGTTGACGCCGGACAAAATCAGGTCAGGCTTTGCATCTTTCATGATGACACCAATGCCCAGCATGACAGAATCGGTTGGCGTTCCCGCAACCGAATAATGTTTTTCGCCATGTTGACGAATTCGCACAGGCTTGGTCAGTGTCAGCGAATGACCTGCGCCTGAATTTTCCTCGGCCGGTGCGACAATCCAGATGTCATCGCTCAAGGTGCGGGCAATCGCCTCCAACACCTTAAGACCCGGCGCATTCACACCATCATCATTGGTCAATAAAATGCGCATCAGGCCGCAATCTCTAGCTTTGTCAGGCCGCCCATATATGGCAGCAGCGCGGCTGGAACGGTCACACTGCCGTCGGCCTGCTGATGATTTTCGAGGACGGCAACCAGCGTACGGCCAACGGCCAAGCCAGAACCATTCAACGTGTGCACGAACACATTGCCTTTGCTTTCCGCAGGGCGGTAACGCGTGTTCATACGGCGCGCCTGCCAGTCACCGCAGTTCGAACAGCTCGAAATTTCACGGTACAGCCCCTGCCCCGGCAACCAGACCTCAAGATCATAGGTCTTGCGCGCGCTGGCACCCATGTCGCCTGTGCACAAAAGCATCTTGCGATATGGCAACTCCAGTGCTTGCAAGATACCCTCGGCACTTTCGACCATGCGTTCATGTTCGGCAGCGCTGTCTTCGGGGCGAACGATGGAGACCAGCTCCACCTTTTCAAACTGGTGTTGGCGGATCAAGCCTTTCGTATCGCGCCCCGCCGCGCCGGCTTCGGAACGAAAACAGGGCGTCAATGCGGTCATACGGATCGGCAACGCGCCCTCGTCCAAAATCTGTTCGCGCACGCTGTTGGTCAACGACACTTCGGCGGTTGGGATAAGCCAACGGCCATCGGTCGTCTGAAAATTGTCTTCAGCAAACTTTGGAAGTTGTCCGGTACCAAACAGCGATTCCTGACGCACCAGATAAGGCGTGGCGCATTCTGTATAACCGCGCTGTCCGGTCTGGTAGTCCAACATGAACTGACCAAGCGCACGATTAAGCCGCGCCATTTGTCCGCGCATGAAGGTGAAGCGCGCGCCGGAAATTGCCACGCCCGTTTCGAAATCGAGGCCAAGCTCTGGCCCCAAATCCGCATGATCGCGCGGTTCAAAGTCAAAACTGCGCGGGGTGCCCCACCGCGCTATTTCAACATTTTCTGTCTCGTCTGCGCCATCTGGCGTGTCGTCAGCGGGCAAATTGGGCAGCCCGGCGAGCAGCGTATCCAATTCTTCGCCTGCAGCGCGTTCCTGCTCTTCCAATGCCGGCAAAGTGTCCTTCAACGCGGCAACTTCGGCTTTCAGCGCCTCTGCGGTCGCTATATCGCCCTTGCCCATGGCAGCACCGATTGCTTTGGACGCTTCGTTGCGTCGTGCTTGCGCATTTTGCATTTCGGTCAACACAGCGCGGCGATTTTCATCCAACGCCAGAACCGATGCAGCAACGGGCGCAGCGCCTCTGCGGATAAGGGCGGCGTCAAAGTCTTGCGGATTTTCGCGGATATATTTTAGGTCATGCATGGCGGCTGGCTATGCCGTTCGCGCATCGGTTTCGCAACGAAAAAGGGCAGCACGCCGTTTCCACAACTTTTATGCCCTCCACGACATTGTGTGACATTTGCCGCTTGTGCCGGTTTTGGCGTGAGTCTATAGCGCCGGCGAGAGTGGATTTGGACGCGGCAACCTTGGTTTTGCGGGGCCCGCCAGAGGTGGAGAATCTAACATGGGCGCAAGCGCCGAGCCTCAAACGAATACCGGAGAATTGAACAATTCCGGTTATGATATTGACCCTTCATATATTCCCAGCGACGACGAGCCGTT
>NZ_JBIIMC010000025.1:0-27498 GCF_044338195.1 Sphingorhabdus sp.
CTCGAAACCCAGATCGCGGCGTTCGTCGAACATTACAACTATCAACGTTACCACGAGAGCCTGAACAACGTAACGCCCACCGACGCCTACTTCGGCAGGGCACAAACCATCATCAAACAGCGAGAAAGGATCAAACGACAGACTATCGAGTATCGGCGCTTGTAACATCGCAAGCTCGCCGCATAACATTAACCAACCGAATGAACCCAAACACTCGCCTGTTTTAAAATGCAATACGTCTCAAATTATCTGACGACGGACATTCAAAAGTAGTGGTTCGCGATCCATACGCGCTAGCAAGTTATGACGCGTTAAGCGCTCAAGTCACGTTTATTGCTGTGTTGGCAAAAACTGCGAGCAAGGCGCAATTACCAAAAAAAATTTATCTGCGCCATTTTGCATAACGCGGCAGTTCTCTTGACTCACTCAAGGCGAGGAGGACTTCAAGTTAACTCCAAAGAAGTGACGACAAACAAAGTGCTGTTAAAATCGTCCCAATTACTTTTGTTCGCCCTTAACGCAAATGCTTCCCTTCGGTTTGCGTCCGACCCAGCGTGGGCCACTGGCAAGACCAAGGGCGAACGATATGGCTTCGATTTGACGCAGTTCGATAGCCTTCTGACGATCCTTTTCGCGTCGGGCTTTGGTTGCTTGTCCAGTTTTAAAGTTCCAATGATTTTGTTCACGGCGAATGGATTCGGGTCGTCTGGCACCGTGAACATAGCAAACGGGGGTTTTAAAACTCGCGAGCCGCCAGCATCGGGTACCCGTGCTCTTTGCCTTTGCTGTGCAACGCGCGGCCTGTCCTGATAGTATCGTTTTCAAAGGCATTTTATCCCCCAGAAGGCCCGAAGGAGGGCGAGAAGTTACAAAAAATCTTTACCTCATAGTTGAAGGGCTGGGCCATCACAGCACCCCATACTTCTTTGCGAAGTCCACTGCAGCGTCAGCAATGCGCAATGCATCACGGCAGATTTGTTCTGAACCTGATGTCCCGTTCCTAACAGCACCGTATTCGTTCCTGATTGACCTCGCTGTAACCGCCAGCACATTATCGCAGTCGTCGAGAAGCTTAATGACGGAAGATTTTAGCGACGCTACAAATGCATCGACATCCTGCTGCGGGATACCTTCTACATGAAGCGCTTCAATGGCTGGGATAAGGTTCTCGCCAAGTTCCGTAGCGATAACACGAGGGATTTTTTTCAACCGCTGCGCCTTGTCTTCAGGTGTGCAACCCACCTGTGCATAGGGGTTGCGGCGACTTGGTTTTGCCCACAGGTAGGCCTCAAGCCCCAACACGACCCGGAGTTCATGCTCAATGTTGTCACGGCTCTCACAGATTTTGTAAGCGCTGATCCGATCGAACGGACGCTCTTTGATGCGCTTGGCCCTTGCATCGCGAAATATAGCCCTTGCGCCCAGCTTAGAAGGGGACGGCGCCCGTCCAACGGCGATGTGGTTAGGTTGCTTTGCAGGTTTTGTTCCACCTACGTTACTATGTGTATTCATACTCTTTCTCCTATTGATTTTCTGAGGCTAACTAGGGTGCGAATGATGTGGATGCTGGCTGAACATAGAGAACCCGATGCCTGCGGGTTTTGCGGTGGTTGTTCCAGTGTTCCTGCTGTTCCAGCAATTTTATAAAAAGATTGAAGGGAACTATATTCTTACCCTTTTGGGAAAATGCTGGAACAGCAGGAACACTGGAACACCCCCACACCGATGGCCGAGGCGGTTCATTCATAGCCATCACCTTCCATTGCGGATGCCTTCTCATCTTTGGTCGCGCGATCAATTTCACCCCTCACGGCATCGGTGCCGGCTGAATTCCACTTCGGGTGGTTACGAATGGCGTAGACGCCCTCCAGCCCCCCTGTGTGGCGGATTTTTTTGCTTAACTTCCTAATCCCGACACGGTCCATCGCATGGCGCGCGGCAATGCCCTGGAGCGGCTTGTATCCCGGCAACTTTGCATTCATTTCTGTGGCCGTCATCAGATCGACAGGCCAATGACTTACCAGCGCCTTACAGACAGCATCCTCTTCAGACTGACTGAATTCCACGAGCGCAGTCTTTGCGTCGTTCATTGGCGGGCGCTGACCTGGATTGAACCCAGATATATCCCGTCGCAGGAGCAACTCTCGCACAGAAGATATAAAAGCTGGATTGTTTAGGAGCCGGTAAAGTCGGACATAGTAAGAAGCCCCCTTGGGCTGACTCTCGTGGCTCACCACCCAGAACCGCCGGTCGTTCTCGTCCAAAGGCAGTGCGCCCGTGTGGTTCGAAAAAACTAACCAGCGCGCGGCATTATGCTCCATACGTTTGCGACCATATTTAGGGTTGATCTCGCGAACCTCGGGGGTAACAAGCTGACGAAGACGGTTGGCCGCACGATACTTCTGCGCTCCTCCTTCGTTGACCTCGTCCACGATACCTAAGAGGCAACGGGAAAGCCTGTCATTAAAATTTCCTTCCAGCAATCCAGTCAGATCGAGCGAAGCAGCTACGTTTCCGCACCAAAGCCGAGCCAACACGCTCGCAACCCAGTTCCTACCCGTGCCATGCAACCTCGACACGTGAAGCCAGCCAAAATGTGGAAGCTCGCCGGGTTTCTGTTCGATATGGGCCAGCCAGTCGATAAAGGGATCGGCATCCGCACCCCAAAGGTGCGCAACATGTTCAAGAAAATAGCTGGCGAACCATTCCCAGTTATCAGGCACTTCAACACACACTCGTGGCCGCCAGATATTCAAAGCCTGTCGTCCGCTCGGACACTTCGTCATCAATTCGGCTCCAGCGTGGAATGTTATGGTATCTGCCTGTTTACGGTCTGGGCTTTCTAACCAGACCTGCGAGGCTGCCACGAGCTTCGTTGTTCCATTTGCATTCGCAACTTGGTGCTTCGATCCAGCAAGAGCATTCTTAACGTCGCCCCAGTTGTAAACCGAAAGAGGGCAGTTCAGGTCAGCAACCTGCGAACCATCAAGAATAAAAACCTTGTCATTGAGCAGTTGGTCGACGGAAAAAGTCCCCGTCAGCGGAACCGTCTCAGGCCCAGAGCCTATCTGCGCGTTCTCCTCCCGCTGAGCCTTCCGGCGCTCGGCTTCTTCCTCTTTCCATGCAGACAACGCTGCCGCCCTATCGCCCTTATGCTTGTAATATACGAACAAGTCGAAAGCATCTCCGCGCCGCGCGCCATTCGCCGTTTCGACACCCAACCCAGCGTCGGCGTCGCTTCCGGAGAGCGTGATAAACTCCTCACTGCCATCGTCCCGTGCATAAACACGGGAGGCATAGCTACCAGATTGCTGCAGTGGGGAGCGCCAGTCGAGACCATTTGCAGCTGGTTCATAACCATTCTCCACCATCAAATCTTTGATCTGGTTGGCAGCATTGAAACGCTCAATAGGGCTTGAACCATTACACGTGACCACGGGGCGACGCGCTACTGCTGCGCTGCGAGCCTGTTCCTTTTCTGCTGTATCAGCCTCCCGCTTCTGCCTCAGATCAGCGATGGCTTGGCGGAAAATGGGGGTCAGGGCGCTCACAACGGGACACCTTCGTTGCCATCAGCGTAGCTTTCGTAGAATAATGGCTCGCCGTTTTCGTCACGACGTTTCGGCGGTACGTTGGGCAAGTAGACAGGTTGTCCTGCACGCGCCAAAGACCCGTCCATAAGCACACCGTTCCTCTCCATGTAGGTAAAAAACGCTTCCTGCGCTTCATTCCACCGTTCGAAAGGTACCGGCTCCTGAAGCGGCACTATAATGCGCCAGCGTTTATCGTCGGGGGTGGCACTCCCTGTGCTGTAAATGAATATCGCTGATGTAGGGCCAAACAAGTCGCGAGTGAGTTTTATCACGTCAACAATCGACACATTACCCTTGTCAATATCTCCAGCCAGAGCAACAAACCGACCCTGCGCTTGCTGCACAGCATGGCAGCGCGCATCGAAGGAGATGTAGATCGAAGGGATGAAAGCTGGAGCGCGTGCCTTTGGCCTGCTTGTCGGCAACAAACCTAATAGTGTTCCCAGTTCAAGTGACTGATAATCCTCACCCGTATCGATGTTAGTGTCGTATTGACCATCAAAGGTAGGCACGCTGTGTACGCGCCAATTATGCCGTATATCAAATGCATCTGACATTATTGGCCTCCGCGAATAGCGGGTGCGGCGTCTACGCGACGCTGAGCCTCAGACAGAAGTTCGTCGGTCTTTACAAGCGCACGCCCGTTGATGCGCCGCCAAGTAATTGGCCAACGTTCAAGCGTCCTCGGGGACACAGGAAAAAAGTACTGCTGGATTAAAGCAGCGCCCCTTTGCCTATCGACCCGGGCGGGAAGCTTATCCAAAATTTCACCAGTAAAATCCGACATTGTGCCTAACTCCGCAAGCGTTCACTTGCGGACGATAGAGCATATTAATTCCTCACTAGGTTTGTCCTATTGTGAGGAGTTGCGGTCGGTCGGCTGCTTATAGTCACACGCCCTTCAGGTGGCCGTTGATCCCAGCTTTCTAAAAGCCTTGGTGATACAGACCGTGCTTTTCCGCCCCGAGTTGTATGAATTTTAATTTCTAGCGCCTGATAGGCGCCTGCAACTTTTCGTCGGGCCTCGGCTACTGGGTCTTTCGTTCTCGCAGCTCTTTCATTGCGCGCAACTATATCAACGAAATTTAGAGCGATGCGTTTAAATTCGTTGATTGCATCGTCATGTGTCGCACCTGCAACACCTTCTGGATTAGGAGCAAGTCTGCGGTCCATTATACCCCACTCTGCTTGACGAAAATGAGTTATTAGGTCTTGCAGCAATTCGGAATGCTCCGAAGTCACAATAGTTTCCTCGTCCATTTCCTCGTCTATTTTTCCATCAGTAAATGCTGCTACGTACTCGGCAAGCGCTTCCAACACCGAAACGGCTGTATCTCGATCCTCCCAGCGTCCAGATTTAGGATACTTGATGGCTGCTAAGGCGTCCTTAAGCTGCCTATGAGCAGCAAGGATGTTAGCCTGCTCCGCATTTAGATGAATGGGAATTGCGCCTAGACCTTTATCGTCAGTCATTTCGTGTTCCAATCTGCTTGGAGAGGAGATCACTCCACGTTTGCATAGCTTGAACTTGGTCAGGCCAACGTTGCGCCCTTTGATAAACACCTAATACGCCACCCCTTGTGGCTGACTGGCGATGGTTTAAGATGGCGTCCAATACAGCCTCATGCACCCCTGCTTCCGCGAGTGCTGTAACAAACGAACGGCGATGGTCGTGGACGCGCCAGTCCAACTTGACCTTCAAAACCACATCGACTGACTTCTTGATTTTACCGAAAGTATCAATTGGTTTACCGGACCGGGGTGCTGGGAAGACCAAGCCTGTCTTAGGCTGCCCCATTTCTTCGTGACGCCGGGTTAGAATGTCTATCGCCAAAGCATTTAGATAGAAGGTGTGAGGGTCGCCGTTCTTAGTTTGGGTTCCCGACATCGCCCAAGTTGAACCGGCAAGGTCTATGTCTTCCCATTGCATTCGCGTGGCCTCACCACGCCTGCATGGCACCGCGATCAGGAAATAGAGCAGATCACGATGAACTTGTTTTAACCCATCCGCGGCCTGTATTGCGATCCATAATTGTCCCAGCTGTAATAAATTATGGTGCGTACTCCTTGAATTGGGCGGCCTAGGCCGACGTGTCTTCGCCACTTGGTCACAGGGGTTAGTTGCTACGTGCTTCTCTTCTACCGCCCAATCATAGAAGCGCGAAAGCGCACCATAGCGGTGCCGCGCTGTTGCAGCCTTACCTACCTGCCCATCCAGCATGCGCTTGATGTCCACGCCGTTAACATCGCCTGCGGGCCGGTCTATCGCTCCCATGGCCACAATCGCCGCTCGGGTGTGCATCAGCTCCTCAGTTACGGTCTTGGACGAGAGCAGCCCTTCCGCTCCACGCATCTTTTTACGCTTCGGGAGCGCTTCTGAATAAAGCTCGAGAAGGCGCTTCAATGTCCCCGCGCGCTTGCGGGCGTCTTCGGCTAGCTTTGCCTTCTGTTTCTCAGCTGGGTCGTCACCCTTCTTAGCTCCTCCCTTGTGCTGATTTGCTTGTAGCCGAGCCTCATCAACAGACAGCGACGCTGGGTTACCCAGAACTATCGACCTCGACGCAAACCGCTTGCCAGTATGCGCATCGACACCACGAGGCTTGTACTCAAAACGCCAAGCCATCGACTGGGCATTCACAATTAATGCTAGCCCTCTGCATTCTGCATCCGCTATTATCGTCCGCGTTAATGGTTGGCGCGCGCGCCACGCAGCTTCAATTGTTGCTTTAAATATTTTCACGGGACCGAGCCGGACTATCTCTTGCTTACTCACCGTTTACCCCCAATATAGGACGGACATTTAACGGACATATAGTGCGTATTTGAGCGTAAACAAGCGTGGAACAGCGGATATTAGCAGAAACCCTCTTTGTATGAAAAACTTAATTTATGAGGATTAATGAGGGTTTTTCTAAATTTTTATGCCAGTGACGACAAAAGTCATCTATTAGCCACTTGACTTTTAATCAGTAGGTCGCTGGTTCGAACCCAGCAGGGCTCACCATATATTTCAATGGTTTATCCAAATAGTCCGGGTTACTTATTGTCAATATGGTGGCGCTAGCCATCACCTTGGCATCATACACGCGCAACACCGTCCACGCATGGTAGCGCGATGTCGAGAGGGTGCCTTGGAACATCTCGGCTTCCCCTCGATTGCGCCAATCCTCATGTCGATGCGGCAACTTGCAAACGCCGCCTGGCGATACCTTAGCGGGATATCGGCTACGCTTGCTTTCCAAAGCTGCGATACGCAAGGCCCAGCAGCCCAATCATAGCTGCTTCAATAATCATTGGTTGAACTGTGGTCGGCGCGGTCCCATCTAATGCGATGCTCACGAAGCGCCCGAACAGTGCAAATGTCAGCAGCATCAGCGGCACCATCAAAGGCGTGCGGTCTGCGCGCCAGGCACCGATCAGCGAAAAGATAGCGCCGGTGAGGAAGAACGCTGGGAAGTCGGCACGCATCGTCGCCATTCCTTGCGTCCCCAAAGGAGAAAGCGCAAATTCGGTTGCCATTTTCGACGGATTGAACAGAAAGCCCAAACCAATCAGGAAGTTTAACAGTCCGACCATTCCGACAAGAATTTGCATTGTTCTTTTCATGTTTTGAACTCCCCATAATATGACATTGATAATGTCATTATGTTGCGCCAAACAGAATGGCAAGTCCAATGGGAATAAACGGTTATGCGCACAAACCACAAGATAATGTTGGGGTCCGCATGAGCGGATATCTGCACAGTCCGTGGCCCGCGGAGGATGGCGGGCCGATGCGTTTGCAGGCTTTGCCGCCGCAGTGCCGCCTTGCGCTTGACGATGACATAGCACCCCGCTGCACCGCGCGCAAAACCAGCATGACGACGATGACCGTGTTGGGTGCGCCTGGCGAGGTCTACTTGCTGACGCACAGCGCAATTCGGTCTAGATTTGGGCTCCCAACGGCAGCGCGGGTCGAACGCATTGATCCCGAGACACTGAAACCGCTTGCGCGATCGCCAAAGCTTCCGGGCGGACCGATGTGGCCGGGCGGAATGGCGATCCATGCCAATGGCGACATCATTGTCGTCTACGGTCGCTGGATCCACCGCCTTGATCGCGAATGCCGGATCAAGGCAGCACGCAAATTGCCGGAGCCCCTCGCCTATAACAGCTTCGTCGTGTTGGATAATGGATTGATCGTCACCAAGCAGATTTCCGACCACGTGCCCGCACGACTGTCGGTGCTCGATCCGGTGTCGTTGCAACCGGTAACCGAAGCTGTGCAATGTCCAGAGCCATCCATTGGCCGCCTGAGCGCGGTCGGCGGAACAGTTTATGTGGTCGGGACCGCATCAATTATGCGCTTTCACTGGGATGGGAAAACCCTCGTTCGCGACGCTGATTGGCGACATGCCTATCTGTCGGATAGCGCCAACAGCTATGGCTGGGATGCCGTGATTGATGGCGAGAATGCGTGGTTCATGGACAATGGCCGGCACCGTTACGCGATCAACATGATTGGCCGCGGGGTCAACCCGGGCGCCAATCGCCTGATCCGCGTGTCACTCGCCAACAGCGCCGATGCCGAAGCCCATGAAATCTGCGGACGCGCGGGCGGCAGCATCACCAATCCCCCACTGGTCGATCCGTCGCGCAAGATTGTGATTGGCTATGATTCCGCAAACAGGCACATGACGGCTTGGCGCTATGGTGACGCCGGCATGGAGATGCTTTGGCAGCGCACGCCAATTGGCTGTGCCAGCCATATGTTGCTTGATCCTGACCGAGGGCTGATCGTCACCAATGACTATGACCGCCGATCCGAAGCGGTCATCATTCTAGACATTGAGACAGGCGACATGCGCGCGCGGGCGGCCGTCGGTGGGATAACGCAAGGCGTCGTCTTTCCATCGCCCGGTTGGAACAACGACATTTACTGGAGCTCAATGGGGCGCATCGCGCGGATCTATTGGCCGCAGGCGAATAGGCCCCACGCATCGCGCGCGCCTATTACATCAGGTACCAGTTAGACGTTCATGGCGGTAGACTAAGGCAGTTTCTCGAACGTCAGCCCCGCATGCGCCTCAAGCCGTTTGATCAGCTTATCACCCAAAATCGTTGCTGGCGTCCAAAAGCCGCCCGGAACATCGTCAGCCACGTCTTTGGCAAGGCAGGCGGCGGCCTGAGACAGCATCTTTGCCGTTGATCCATAGCCTGGATCTCTATCTCCCGTGACGCGGCAACGGATCGTTTCTCCCTTGGCCGTTGACCCGAGGAAAACAATATCAAAATTTCCTGCAAGCTGCGCTTTTTCGCTTGGCCCCTCACCCGGCTTTGGCAAAACAAAAGTTTCCAGCAGCCAGCGGATTGGGGGCACGGCCAGACCGATCATAAGGGCGTTGGCACCCCAATGCGCCGCGCGCGCCTTTTGCTTGCCGGAACCGCCCTTCCCCGTCACCACGGCTTCCTCATATTTGAATTCAATGCCATAGCTGTTGTGGCTGAGGGCGTTTGACCGATGCACAACCCGTGTGTTGATACCGGCCATGATAAACGGCGCAATCCAAGCGCCAAAGACATTATCATATGCGATCTGCACATCGGGCTGCGCGATAGTGAACCCATGATTTTGTGGGCAGAGGCTATAAGGGTCTTTGAGTTCGCGCCGCAGATCGGCGTCGCTTACCGCTTCTTTGACCATGTTAATCATGCTCGCGATGGTACCGCCGGACGCGCCGCCTTTCATGCTGACAACCCGCATGTTAATCCGGTCACAACTATGTCCGAATTGTTCCAATGCGCCGCGTTGCAGGAAGTGGACGCCAAGATCGGACGGGATGCTGTCAAAGCCACAACAATGCACAATCCGCGCACCGCTTTTGATTGCGTCAGCTTCATGCCGCAATTGCATTTTGCGGATCCACTGCGGCTCGCCTGTTAAATCGCAATAATGGGTCCCGGTGGTGGCGCAGACCTGAACGAGCAAGTCACCATATAGCGCATAGGGGCCGACCGTTGACATGACGACAGTGGTTTGCGCGCACATTTTCTTCAGCGCACCTTCATCCGCAGCGTCAGCAACGATCATCTCTATGCCCGACAGTCCAATTGTGTCGCGGACCTGCTTAAGCTTGCTGAGCGAACGCCCAGCGATGGCCCATTTAACCGATCCATCGGCGAACTGCGCGTGCATGTAGCGTGTGATGATCTGGCCGACAAAGCTGGTGGCCCCATATACGATGATATCAAATTTCTTTTCGGCCATTTTTGTTCCCCCTGCACGCAAAGCAACTTTGGATAACTGCCCATCATCGATGATGTTCGATGCCCGCTTCGCCCATTGGCGCAGTATTGGGCGCTCTGTCAAACATCTCGGTCCCGCCTATGCGCGTCTATCGACCGGAAAAGGCAAATGGAGCGGCCGTTGCCGTTGGCTTTTGTTGCACACAATCGGAACATCACAATCTGCGCATAGGAAAAGCTATTACGACTTGCTAAGCATATCTTGAAACCGGGATAATCGACGGGGCAAGAATGTCTTATTTGCGCGCGGCGTCCAGTTCTGACAGGAGCGTCTGCAGGAAGTGACTAGATTATGACGAAAACGCTGACCCATCTTGAGCGCCTTGAGGCTGAGGCGATCCACATCATGCGCGAGGTTGTGGCCGAGGCGGAAAAGCCCGTCATGCTGTATAGCGTCGGAAAAGACAGCGCCGTTATGCTGCATTTGGCGCGCAAGGCGTTCTACCCCTCACCGCCGCCATTCCCGTTGCTGCATGTCGACACAACGTGGAAGTTCAAGGCGATGTATGCGTTGCGCGAAAAAGCCGCGCGCGATGCGGGTATGGAATTAATCGTTCACCAAAATCCCGAGGCAATTGCGCGCGGCATTAATCCGTTCGACCATGGATCGCTGCACACCGATATGTGGAAGACAGAAGGTCTGAAGCAAGCGCTCGATACACATGGTTTTGACGTCGCATTTGGCGGTGCGCGCCGCGATGAAGAGAAAAGCCGGGCCAAGGAACGCATCTTTTCATTCCGGACAGCGACGCATGGTTGGGACCCCAAGAACCAGCGCCCTGAACTCTGGAATCTGTACAATGCCCGCAAGGCGAAGTCCGAAAGCATCCGGGTATTTCCCATCTCAAACTGGACGGAGCTGGACATCTGGCAATATATCCATCTCGAAAATATCGAGATTGTGCCGCTCTATTTCAGCGCGCCGCGTCCAACGGTAACACGCGATGGCATGCTGCTGATGATTGATGACGAACGTTTTCCATTACAGGATGGCGAAGAGCCTGTGGAACGGTCCATCCGGTTCCGAACGCTGGGCTGCTACCCGCTGACCGGCGCGGTCGAAAGCACAGCATCGACATTACCCGAAGTCATTCAAGAAATGCTGCTGACCACCACCTCCGAACGCCAAGGGCGGGCCATTGACCATGATCAGGCCGCAAGCATGGAAAAGAAGAAGCAGGAAGGATACTTCTAATGACTGCTTCCCCAGACAGTCCGGCCATTTATAAAACCGACGATCTCATTGCGTCGGATATCGATGCTTATTTGGATGTGCATCAGCATAAATCGCTGCTGCGCTTTATCACATGCGGTTCGGTCGATGATGGCAAGTCCACCCTTATCGGTCGATTGCTGTACGATTCAAAAATGATCTTTGAAGATCAGCTGGCGACGCTGGAGTCCGATTCCAAGCGCATGGGCACCCAAGGTCAGGACATTGACTTTGCGCTGCTTGTGGATGGGCTGGCCGCCGAACGCGAACAGGGCATTACGATTGACGTCGCCTATCGCTTCTTCGCCACAGAGAAACGCAAATTCATCGTCGCCGATTGCCCGGGACATGAACAATATACCCGCAATATGGTCACTGGAGCATCCACGGCTGACCTTGCGGTTATCCTGATTGATGCACGCAAAGGCGTCCTCGTTCAGACGCGTCGGCATAGCTATCTTGCGAAGCTGCTGGGTATTCGGAACATCGTTCTTGCGGTCAACAAAATGGACCTGATCGACTATGATCAGGCAAAATATGACGCCATCGTTGCCGAATATACCGCATTTGCGGCCAGTATCGGCATCAGCGATTTCACGCCGATGCCCATTTCGGGTTTCAAGGGCGACAACATCACGGAAATCTCGGCAAACACCCCTTGGTACACGGGCCTACCGCTGATGGCGCATCTGGAGACGGTTGCGCTCGATAATGACGCTGATCAGGCCAAGCCGCTGCGTATGGCCGTCCAATGGGTCAATCGACCCAATCTCGATTTCCGCGGGTTTTCGGGCCAAATTGCGACGGGTACGGTGCACCCGGGCGATGCCATTCGCGTTCTGCCATCGGGTAAGACAACAACGATCAAAAAAATCGTGACACTTGATGGTGAGCTTCAGGAAGCTGAGGCTGGCCAATCGGTCACATTGTGCTTTGACGGCGAAATCGACTGTTCGCGCGGTGATGTCATCGCGGCTGCTGACAATCCGCCAGAGGTAGCCGACCAGTTCGAAAGCACCATTGTGTGGATGGCGGATGATGCGCTGGTCCCTGGCCGTTCTTATTGGCTCAAGCTTGGCACGCAGATGGTTTCAGCGACGGTGCAAGCGCCGAAATATACCGTCAATGTCAACAGCATGGAGCATATGGCGGCCAAAACGCTGGAGCTTAACGCGATTGGTGTTGCGGAGATTTCGACCGACAAGCCCATTGTGTTCGCGCCTTATGCGGATAGCCACGCACTCGGTGGTTTCATCCTGATCGACAAGATCAGCAACGCAACCGTTGCCGCTGGAATGCTGCACTTTTCGCTGCGCCGCGCACAAAATGTCCATTGGCAGGCCACCGACATCGGTCGCGATGCGCATGCCATGCTGAAGAACCAGAAGCCGAGGATTTTGTGGTTCACTGGCCTGTCGGGGTCAGGAAAATCGACCATCGCGAACGAGGTGGAAAAGGCGCTTCACCTGATGAACCGCCACACCTTCTTGCTCGACGGGGACAATGTCCGGCACGGATTGAACAAGGATTTGGGCTTCACCGAAACCGACCGGATCGAGAATATCCGCCGCGTCGGCGAAGTCGCCAAATTGATGGCGGATGCGGGGCTGATTGTCCTGACCGCGTTCATTTCACCATTCCGCGCCGAACGCGACATGGTGCGGGCGATGCTACCCGAGGGCGAATTTGTCGAAATCTTCGTTGATACGCCGCTGGAGGTCGCCGAAGCACGCGATGTGAAGGGCTTGTATAAAAAGGCACGCGCCGGCCAGCTCAAAAACTTCACCGGTATCGACAGCCCCTATGAACCGCCCGAACATCCCGACATTCGTGTGAACACCGTCGAAATGAGCCCGGCCGAGGCCGCCGAGTATATTGTGCGCCAGTTGATGCCGCTCAAATGACTATCATCGCTGACGATACAGAGCTTGCCGCATATTTGGCAGGCGCAGCAGGCGCTTTGGTGCTGGAAATGCGTGACACCAGTGGGCTGGTCGCCAAGGAATTGGGAAATGCGGGTGACCGAACCGCCAACCAATTCCTGATCCGTACGCTTGCGGAACAACGCCCTGATGACGGTCTTTTGTCGGAAGAAAGCAAAGACACCGACGCCCGCCTTTCAAAATCGCGCGTGTGGATTATCGACCCGGTCGATGGCACCCGCGAATATAGCGAAGGCAGGTCCGATTGGGCGGTCCATGTCGCGCTGGCAATCGACGGTGTGCCCGTCATTGGCGCCGTTGCGCTTCCGGCCTTAGATTTGGTTCTGCGCACGGATCAGCCAGCCATCATCCCCCCTGCCCCTGCACAACTCCGCATGGTGGTTAGCCGGACACGCCCGGCACCGGAGGCTGTCGCGGTTGCCGAAGCATTGGGCGCTGAGCTCATCCCCATGGGGTCTGCAGGCGCCAAAGCGATGGCGGTGGTCCGCGGCGAAGCCGATATCTATCTGCACACCGGCGGGCAATATGAATGGGATAGCTGCGCACCTGTCGCGGTCGCGGCCGCACACGGCCTGCACGTCAGCCGCGTCGACGGCAGTCCGTTGGTCTATAACCAACGTGATGTGTACATGCCCGACCTGCTCATTTGCCGCAAAGAACATGCTCCGCATGTGCTGGCGCTGGTGCAATTATCGGCTGAAAAGAACTAACGCACCGCGCCCAAGTCGTTATTACCCTTTCGCAAAACATTAGCCGCGCTGTTTTTTGTTACCCTTAAAACAAACCTGGCACGTCACGTTGGGCGGCGCGTGCATCAACTGGCACCGGAAGCACCCGGCGTTCGGTGCGGGTGGATGTGCTTTGCGCACTTTGGGCAACGACAACCGGTGTGCAACTGCGGCCAGCCACAAAGTCCAACGCTGTGCGCAATGATGCCTCAAGCGGGTCGCCCAAGGGCCGGCTAATATCGTCCGCTGCCGCGCATGTGGCGCGCATCGTGCCCGCCAGTCCGGAATAATAGTCGCCCTGTCCGGCTGCATTTTCCTTGGCGAAGGCAACAACACGAATTCGGTCATCGCATGCGGACTGGTCCAGCGCGATTTGTCCGATGGGTTTGCCGAAACTGTTGCTGCCAATTAGTGCGGCATTCACACCCAAATAGGGCACAAAACTGTTCATCACCAACTCGCTGGCCGAAGCCGTGGCACCGGTTGCAATGAAGGCAATTTTAATGGGCGAAACCGATTGTGTTGATGGCGCAAAGCGACGGGTTTCGTTGTTGGATGATTTGGATGGGCGAAAACGCGTGACCGTAAAGATGTCGCTGGAAAAGCGGTTGCCCGCCATCAGGTCGCCCATCAGTTCGGCGGTCGAAACCAGCCCGCCGCCATTGTACCGGAAATCGATAACAAAATGCGTGATACCCTGAGCCCGGAAATCGGCAAACGCGGTGCGCAACTGATTATCTGCGGTGGAAATGAAGGTGCGCATGTTGATGTAACCAACACGCTGACCGCCATTGTCGATGACTCGCACGCCATAACGCGGCGACAATGGCGTGATATTATAATCCGCCTTCGCCACCGTCACATTCCGCGCGCCGCCCGCGTCGGTAATGCGCAACACCCGGCTTGTGCCAACCGTGTTTGGTCCAAGCGCGCTCGTGATGCCACTTGTTCCCTGCGCGGTGATGATATCAGCGACGGGTGTTAGATTTGCAGCGTCGGTTCCAATCGCCAGAATTTCCGTGCCGCGATCGATGCCCGCGGCAAGCGCGGGTGCACCTTCAAACGCTTCAATCACGAAAACGCGGTTGCCCTGATAGACGAGACGCACGCCAAAGCCCGCCGTCGAACCCGATGCGTAATAGGCGTTTTCTTCCTGAATAGACGTCACATAGGTAAAATACCGATCGCGTCCCTGCGCCCGCGCATTGGCGGTGAGCGCATCAATATAGGATTGCACGGATGTATAGGGTGCCTTTGCCAGTGACCCCGGAAGGGTTTCGGGAAACAAATACCATTCATTCAAAACCGAAAAGGCGAAATCTTGCCGGCTGCTCAGGCTGCACGTCGACGATGTGGGGGGTGACGTGGGCGGTGAAGTGGGGGGCGTCTGCGGAACGGTCACGGTTCCGCCGCCGGAGCCGCTACCGCCACCGCCGCAAGCCGTTAGGGCCGCCGCCAAAATGACAATGACGTTCTTCAACCCGCCTTTTTTCATGCCACCCTATCTCTCTCTAAGATCCATTTATGCCGTGATAGGTGCACCGGATGTCGGCCACCGACAAGCAAGATTTCGCATCTCGACGTAATTTCATGTAAAATGTTCGCACGTCATTCTCGGTCGGCGATTTCATCCGTCCCAAAGCGTTCGCCCATTGCGGCAAGCCTGTCGAATACATAACTGTAACACATCCCGGATACACTGCGCCGCGACCCCACATATCGCATTATCGAAAAAAACGATTAGTCATTGCAAAAACGGTTGCTGGACTAAATAACAGAATTCGTGTTGGGGAGCGTGAGAATTTCAAAAACCACCATCGAAAGGATTTCACATGGGTATCATAGGTTCAAGCATTAAGCCGTTCACAACGCAGTCGTACAAGGCTGGCAAGTTCGTTGAAGTTTCCGACGCGGACGTAAAGGGCAAGTGGGGCGTATTCTTCTTTTACCCTGCCGACTGGACCTTTGTATGCCCAACCGAGCTGGAAGACCTTGCTGACCAATATGCTAATCTGCAGGCCATGGGCGTTGAAGTATTCGCAGTGTCGACCGACACGCACTTCAGCCACAAGTCATGGCATGACAGCTCGCCGGCGATCAGCAAGATCAACTACCACATGCTTGGCGACCAGAACCACGTCATCAGCAACAATTTCGGCGTATTGCGCGAAGGCCAAGGCCTTGCCGACCGTGCGACCTTCGTAGTCGATCCAGACGGCGTCATCCAGGTCATGGAAATCACCTGTGAAGGCGTTGGCCGCAACGCGGTTGAACTCGTCCGCAAGATCAAGGCTGCGATCTACGTGCGCGAGCACCCCGGTCAGGTCTGCCCTGCGAAGTGGGAAGAAGGCGGCGAAACGCTTGCACCTTCGATCGACCTCGTCGGCAAGATCTAATATATATTCGGGTGCCGCGTTCTTTAGCGCGGCACCCACCCCATATTCGACCCATTTAGCCGCCATCCGTCGCGGCATGACTGTGCACGCGTGAAAGAGACCCCGATGCTTGATGCTGCTACCACTGCCCAGCTAAAAACCTATCTGGCAAACCTGCGCACCCCAGTTGAGCTCGTCTCGACACTCGACGACGGCCCCAAATCTGCGGAAATGCGCGCCTTGGTCGAAACCGTTGTCGAACAGTCGCACCTGCTGTCCGCGCGTTTTGATGGTCATGCGGATCGCGTGCCTTCATTCGCCATCCGCCGTGCCGATGGCACCGCTGAAACCCATTTTGCGGGCTTGCCACTGGGCCATGAATTCACATCTTTGGTCCTCGCGCTGCTCCACATGGGCGGCCACCCGCCCAAGGAAGAGGCCGAGTTGCTCGGCTCGGTAAAGGCGCTTGAAGGCGACTTCCATTTCGAAACATTCTTTTCGCTGTCCTGCCAGAATTGCCCCGACGTTATTCAGGCCATCAACATCATGGCCGCGCTCAACCCAAATGTCAGCCATGTCGCGATTGATGGCGCGATGTTCCGCGACGAAGTTGAGACCCGCAAGGTCATGGCCGTCCCTGCTATTTACCTAAATGGTGAACCTTTCGGCCAAGGCCGGATGGACCTCGCGCAGATCATGGCCAAGCTGGACACCGGCACCGTTGCCCGCGCTGCGGAAAAGATCGCAGCCAAGGAGCCGTTTGAAGTTTTGGTCGTTGGCGGCGGTCCAGCCGGCGCAGCGGCAGCGATTTATGCGGCACGCAAGGGTATTCGCACAGGCGTTGTCGCGGAACGATTTGGCGGTCAGGTGCTCGATACGATGGGCATTGAGAACTTCATTTCTATCCAGCACACCGAAGGGCCAAAACTGGCGGCGCAATTGGAACAGCATGTCCGCGAATATGACGTCGACATCATGAACCTTCAGACCGCGACGGAGCTTATCCCTGCGGCAGAAGGCGGCTTGCATGAAGTAAAGCTCGCCAGCGGTGCAACGTTGAAGGCACGGACGATCATATTGTCGACCGGTGCCCGTTGGCGGCAAATGGGCGTTCCCGGTGAAGAAGAATATCGCAACAAGGGCGTGGCATATTGCCCGCATTGCGACGGTCCGTTGTACAAGGGCAAGCGCACTGCCGTCATTGGTGGTGGTAACTCCGGCGTCGAAGCGGCCATCGACCTTGCGGGCATTGTCTCCCACGTGACGCTCGTCGAATTTGACTCGCAACTGCGCGCGGATGCGGTGCTGCAAAACAAACTGCGCAGCCTGCCCAATGTCGACATCATCACGTCCGCATTGAGCACAGAAGTGTTGGGTGACGGCGAAAAGGTTGAGGCATTGGTCTACACCGACCGTCTGACCGGGGATTCGCATCGCATCGACCTTGAAGGTATCTTCGTGCAAATCGGGCTGGTTCCGAACACCGAGTGGTTAAAAGGACCGTTGCAGCTTTCGCCGCGTGGCGAAATCGAAGTTGATGCGCATAACGCAACGAATATCCCGGGCGTTTTCGCTGCTGGTGACGTTACGACCGTCCCGTACAAGCAAATTATCGTCGCAATGGGCGAAGGCACCAAGGCAGCCCTGTCTGCGTTCGATCACATCATCCGGCATTGATGCGACTGCCGCTGCGAACCGGGAACACGCGTTCTCGGTTCGCTGCGACGGGATAATGTTTCGCCTTTAGAAGTGCTTTTGTCGAAATATGCTATTAATGTGGGTTAAGTTCAGCCAACACACGAAATTACATTTCCCAACCCCCTCACCGGTGAAAAATGCGCAAGCCACTCATTCTATCATTGATGTTATGTGTCGCTGCCTGTGGCGGCGGTGAAGAAAAACGCGACCGCCCTGCTCCTTTGGTGACGTTGGGCGCGGCGACGCAGCATGTCTTTTCGGACCGATACGTGGCCGTTGGCACCGCGAACGCAAATGAGCAGGTTTCGGTGCGCGCGCCTGTCACCGAACGCATCACGCAGCTTGGTTTTTCCGACGGCGACTATGTGCGGCAGGGCCAGATGCTGGCCGTGTTGGCGCAAGGGCAGGAAAAGGCATCACTCGCCAGCGCGCAGGCCCGCGCGCGCGAGGCAGATCAGCAACTGGCCCGGATTAGTGAGCTCCATCGGCGCGGCTTTGCAACCAACGCAAATCTTGAGGCGCAGACCGCATCAGCCGCATCGGCAAAAGCCGCAGCCAATGAAGCGCGCGCAACGATTGGCGACCGCGTTGTGCGGGCCCCCTTTTCCGGGCAAGTGTCGCTGCGGCGCATATCGGTTGGCGCAGTTGTAAGCGCAGGGGACGAAATTGCGGCCGTGAGCGACCTGAGTTCCATAAAACTGGATTTCACAATACCCGAAACGATGTTGGCAAATGTCCGCGTTGGCCAAGACATCAGTGCGAAGGCTGCGGCTTTCCCGGATTATGTCGCATCAGGAAAAATCATTGCGATCGATCCCTTGGTGAACCCGCAAACACGCACCGCCACGCTGCGCGCGATATTGCCGAACCGCAACGGACAGTTAAAACCGGGCATGTTGCTGTCGGTCACAATTACATCGAAAACGCGCACCGCCCCCGCTGTCCCTGAACTCTCGCTCGTCCGTGAAGGCGATGTGAGCTTTGTCTACATGCTGGATGCCGATCAAAAGGCAAAGCGTATTGAAGTGAAGACGGGTGGCCGCGACGGCAATCTGGTCGAAATCATCAGCGGACTTAAAGTCGGCGACAAAATCGTAACCGAAGGCGTCGTGAAGCTGTCGGATGGCGCCAAAGTGCGCACCGGAAAAGCCAAAGCTGGCGAAGCCCCCGCAAAAAACAAATGATGCAGGGTTGAGATGACACTTTCCGACATCTCTGTCCGCAGGCCCTTATTCGCAGCCGTACTTGCGATTTTGATGGTGCTGGTCGGCATTGTCGGCTTTTTAAACTTACCCGTTCGCGAATATCCCGACACGGAACCCCCGATTGTGTCGGTTGGAACCACCTATACCGGCGCTGCCGCCAGTGTCGTCGAAACGCGGGTGACGCAGGTGCTGGAAAATGCGCTGGCCGGCATTGAAGGCATTCAGACCATCACATCCCGCTCGCGCGACGGGCAGTCCGAGATCACGATCGAATTCGCGCCGGGCCGAACCGTCGACAGCGCGGCGAACGATGTCCGCGACCGTGTCGGCGGCGTTGCGGATGACTTGCCTGAAGAAGTGCTCGCGCCGGAAGTGCGCAAGGTTGACGCCGATGCATCGCCCATATTGTTTCTCGTGGTGTCGAAACCGGGTTGGTCGCGGCTTGAACTCAGCGACTATGTCGACCGCAATCTGGTGGACCGGTTCTCCGCCCTCGATGGCGTTGCCCGCGTGTTTGTGGGTGGTGAAGCCCGGCCATCGATGCGTATTTGGCTGCAGCCAGACCGCCTTGCGGCATTGGGCCTCACGCCGATTGATGTGGAAAATGCCCTGCGCAGCCAGAATGTCGAACTGCCCGCCGGTCGCTTGGAGTCTACAGATCAGAACGTAACCCTGCGCGTCAGCCGACCATTTGGGAATGAGGCCGAGTTTCAGCAGTTAATAGTCGCACGCGGTGCCGACGGCTCGCTCACGCGGCTGTCTGATGTGGCGCGGGTCGAAACCGGTCCGGAAAATCCCTATGCCGCATTCCGGCTGAACGGTGAATCCGCGCTTGGCATGGGCATCGTCCGCCAGTCGGGCGCGAACACCTTGGCCGTCGCCGAAAGCGCCAAGGCACTCGCCGAACACATCAAAGCCGATCTGCCAAAGGGCATGACTATCACTGTTGGGTCGGATGACTCATTGTTCATCAGCAAGGCCATCAGCGGCGTGTGGGTCACATTGGCAGAAGCGGCGGCATTGGTTGTCTTGGTCATCTTCCTGTTTTTGGGAAGCTGGCGCGCAACGCTTATTCCGGCAATCACCGTGCCCATCTGCTTGCTCGCGACCTTTGCGGTACTCTGGCTGTTCGGATTTTCTATCAACCTGTTAACGCTGCTCGCGCTCGTGCTTGCGATTGGTTTGGTGGTCGATGACGCCATCGTGGTGTTGGAAAATGTCTACCACCGGATTGAACAAGGCGAGCCTCCGCTTGTCGCAGCTGTTACTGGTACCCGTCAGGTCGCTTTCGCGGTTGTATCGACCACCGTCGTTGTCTGCGCGGTGTTCGTGCCCGTCATGTTTCTGGCAGGCCAGACCGGCCTTTTATTCCGCGAGCTTGCAGGCGCAATGATTGCCGCCATCGCCTTTTCCGGCTTTGTCGCGCTCAGCCTTGCGCCCATGCTGTGTTCAAAGCTGCTCAAGCAGGAAAAGCGCGGACGTGTTGCATCATGGGTCGACGATAAATTTCAGCGCGTTGAGGCGCGCTATTCCGATCTACTATCCCGCGCGATTGCCAAGCCGTTGGCGGCGATGCTGGGCGTCATCGGCTTTTTGCTTGTCGCAGGCCTTTTGTTCACGACGCTTCAGTCCGAACTCGCGCCAGCCGAAGATGTGGGTGTCATAAGTGTCAACATTGGCGCGGCGGAGGGCACTGGCTACAACGCCATGGACAAATATATGCTGGATGCCTCCAAGCCGGTTTTGGGGCTGCTCGAAAAGGGCACGGTTCGGTCCATCATTCAACGCACACCCGGCGGCTTTTCCGCAAGTGATGACTTTAACTCGGGAACCTTCCTGATCTTCCTGAAACCATGGGAAGAGCGCACCGAGAAGACCGAAGATGTGGTCGCACAGGTCAACAAAATCCTTGCCGATCTGCCCGCTGTGCGCGGCAATGGCGCGGCGCGGTCTTCTATCGGACGCGGGCGGGGTCAGCCGCTCAACTTCGTCATCGCCGGATCGACTTATGAATCCCTAAGCGTTGCGCGTGACAGGATATTGACTGCCGCGCGCGAAAATCCCGGCATTGTGAACCTCGATTCCGACTATAAGGAAACGAAGCCGCAAATGGAGATTCTGGTCGACACGGCGCGCGCTGGCGACCTTGGTGTATCCGTTGCCGACGTCAGCCAAGCGCTGCAATCGCTATTGGGGTCACGCCGTGTGTCGACCTATGTGGATCGCGGCGAAGAATATCGCGTGATTGTTCAGGCCGACGCCCAAGACCGCGCAACGGCGGAGAATTTGGCCGCTATCCAGCTGCGGAGCCGCGATGGTTCCTTGGTGTCTCTCGCGAACCTCATCACATATAAAGAAACCGCCGGCGCGCGCGACCTTGGCCGTTATAACAAGCTGCGCGCCATTACGCTGTCGGGCGGATTGGCGCCCGGCTATTCAATGGGCGAAGCGCTCGCGTTTCTCGAAGAGCAAGCCGCTGCATCGCCAGAGGTACTCGCCGTCGGCTATCGCGGGGAGAGCCAAGCATTTAAGGAAACCGGCGGATCCATCATCCTCGTGTTTTTCATCACGATCCTGTTGGTCTATCTCGTCCTTGCGGCCCAATTTGAAAGCTTCGTGCACCCTGCAACAATTATCACCACGGTCCCACTGGCGGTCGGCGGCGGCATCATTGGGCTTGCGCTGACCGGGATGACGCTCAACCTCTACAGCCAAATTGGTATCGTCATGCTCGTCGGGCTTGCGGCAAAGAACGGCATTTTGATCGTCGAATTTGCAAACCAGCTGCGCGATGAAGGTTTGGAAATTCTGGAATCGATCCAGCAAGCAGCCGCGCGCCGTTTGCGGCCGATTTTGATGACGTCGATCGCGACCGTGTTTGGCGCAATCCCGCTTGCTATTGCCAGCGGCGCAGGCGGCGCAGCACGGGCCTCTATCGGGGTGGTCATTGTCTTCGGTGTAACGCTCGCCACGCTGATTACGCTTGTTCTCATCCCGCTCATTTATGCGCGGCTTGCGAAATATACGGGATCGCCAGAAGCGGTCACGCGCCGTTTGCAGCAGGAACTCGCTGAGCGGGAAAAGGGCGCGGCCTGACGGTTTCCGCAGGGGGCTCCCAATGGGCCCGTCCTTTGGCGCAGTGACTTCGTCACTTCTTAACATGTTCGGATTAAATGGCCGCCTGCACATGCGCATCGACTGCAGGACCCCGACATGCACAAAAATATGGTTATCTTCGGCACGCGCCCTGAAGCCATAAAATTATTTCCTGTGGTCAATGCATTGGCGGCTTACTCTAACATGCACACGGAAATATTGGTGAGCGCACAACATCGGCAGATGCTTGATCAGGTGCTGGCCATCAGCGGCATCGTTCCGGATTATGACCTCGACCTCATGCAGCCCGGGCAGTCACTTGATGCACTCACCGCGCGTTTGTTGGAGGCTATTGGCAGCGTGCTCGATACCGCAAAACCCGACCGTGTGATTGTCCAAGGCGACACCGCCACCGCCATGGTCGGCGCACTTGCCGCTTATTATCGCCAAATTCCCGTGAGCCATGTCGAGGCGGGCTTGCGCAGCAACAATATCTACCAGCCATGGCCCGAAGAAGTGAACCGCAAGATTATCGGCACGATTGCGGATCAGCATTTCGCGCCAACCGCTGTGTCTGCGGCTGCGCTTGCAGCAGAGGCGGTTTCGCCAGACAACATCTTTGTCACTGGCAACACAGGGGTTGATGCGCTGCACTGGGTAACGGATCACATCGCGCAAAATCCGGCATTGGCAGCAAACCTTACGCTATATGAAGAGCGTTTCCGCGGCCGCAAGATCATTGGCATCACAACGCACCGGCGGGAGAATTTCGGCGATGGCATGAATAATATCGCAGCGGCCATTCTGGCCATTGCGGCGCGAGACGATGTGGCGTGCATCTTCCCTGTGCACATGAACCCCAACGTGCGCGATGTGATGAACGCCGCTTTGGGCGATCTGCCCAATGTCGCGATGATTGAACCCTTGGATTATCCCAACTTCGCCCGCCTGCTGTCGATATCGCACATCATGTTAACCGATAGCGGCGGCGTTCAAGAGGAAGCACCCGCGCTTGGCAAGCCGGTGTTGGTGATGCGCGACACCACCGAGCGCCCCGAAGGCGTCACAGCGGGCACAGCGAAGCTGATCGGCACCGATAAAGATCGCATCATTTCGGAAATTTGCACGCTGTTGGACGATGATGCCGCTTATGCAGCGATGGCCCGCGCGCACAATCCATTTGGGGATGGTCAAGCGAGCCAGCGCATAGCGGAGATCATCCATAATGCGCGCCGACAAGAAACCTGACATATAAGCGGTCGGCTGAACATCCCGACGCAAGACTTGTTCCTGTCATGATAAAGTCATAAGGCCCAGGCAATCGGCCTTCGCCTCTAAAAGGGAATCGTAATGAAAATCGCAATGATCGGTTCGGGCTATGTTGGCCTTGTATCTGGCGCATGTTTTGCAGATTTCGGGCATGAAGTTGTCTGCGTCGACAAGGATGAGGGCAAGATTTCCCGTCTGAACGCCAATATCATGCCGATTTACGAACCGGGTCTGGATGCTTTGGTCAAAACCAATGTCGATGCCGGCCGCTTGAGCTTTTCAACCGATGTCATGCAATCGGTCAAAGGGTGCGGCGCGATCTTCATCGCCGTTGGCACACCGTCACGCCGCGGCGATGGCCATGCTGACTTAAGCTATGTCTACGCCGCAGCCGAAGAATTGGCACGCGCAATTGATCCGGGTACGGTTGTTGTGACGAAGTCCACGGTTCCTGTGGGCACAGGCGACGAGGTTGAACGCATCATTCGGCAAACCAGCCCTGATCTTGAATTTGCCGTTGTTTCAAACCCGGAATTCCTGCGCGAAGGCGCGGCCATTGGCGACTTCAAACGCCCCGACCGCATTGTCGTGGGCAGCGATGTCGAATGGGCCCGCGATGTGATGCGCGCGATTTACCGTCCGTTGTTCCTGAATGAATCGCCATTGCTGTTCACCAGCCGCCGTTCGTCGGAGCTGATCAAATATGCTGCAAACGCATTTCTCGCGACCAAGATCACTTTCATCAACGAAATGGCGGATCTGTGCGAGAAACTGGGGGCCAACGTGCAAGACGTGTCGCGCGGCATTGGCTTGGATAACCGCATCGGGCCAAAGTTCCTGCATGCAGGGCCCGGCTATGGCGGCAGCTGCTTTCCCAAAGACACGCTGGCCTTGCTCAAGACCGCACAGGACAATGAAACACCCGTTCGCGTGGTGGAAGCCGTGGTTCAGGCCAATGACCTTCGAAAGCGTGCCATGGGCCGCAAGATCATCAATGCCTTGGGCGGTGATGTGCGTGGCATGAAGGTTGGCTTGCTTGGGCTGACATTCAAGCCCAACACAGACGACATGCGTGATGCCCCGTCGATTGCGATTGTCCAGACGCTGCTGGATGCCGGCGCCATCGTGCACGCCCATGATCCCGAAGGCATGGAGGAAGCCGCCAAGATCTTGCCCGACGTGGTAATGGCCGACAGCGCTTACAGCGCCGCGCAAGACGCGCATGCCGTGGCGTTAGTTACGGAGTGGGACGCCTATCGTGCGTTGGACCTCAAAAAGCTGCATACCGCGATGGCAGGCGACGTTCTGGTCGACCTACGCAACATTTACCGCCCAGAAGAAGCGCAGGCCGCAGGGTTCAATTATGTCAGCGTTGGCCGCTAAGCCAACCGACTTAATTTACCTGCCGGTCATATCCCGCCCAATAAGGTGCACGTAAATCCTTGCGCAAAATCTTGCCCGATGCGTTACGCGGCAGGGCTTCGATGACATCCACCGAACGCGGAACCTTGAACCCTGCGATACGTTCGCGGGCCCATGCCATCACGCTCTCAACGTCAACCTGCATGCCGGGTTTGGGCACACAGACAGCTTTCACCGCCTCGCCCCATTTGGCGTCTGGCACGCCGATGACGGCGACTTCAAGCACATCGGGGTGGCCGTAAATCGCGCTCTCAACCTCAGCGGGGTAAACATTTTCGCCACCGGTGATGATCATGTCTTTGACGCGGTCGTGAATGTATAAATAGCCGTCTTCATCCAGATATCCGGCATCGCCCGTTTTAATCCAGCCGCCGTCCGCGACCGTGCCTTTGGTTGCGTCGGGCAAATTCCAATAGCCGATCATATTGTTCGAAGACCGCGTCCACACTTCACCGACCTCGCCCACCGGCATGTCATTGCCTGCGCCATCAACAATGCGCAGATCAACGCCGGGCAGCGGCTTTCCGGCCGACCGCATTCTTTTATTGCCATTGGGGTCATGGTCTTCGGGCGGCAGCATGCAGATGGTACCGGTCGTTTCGGTCATGCCATAGACTTGAATGAACTGCGCGTTGAACACATCCATCGATTGTCGCAGCAGCTCGAGCGGAATCGGCGCCGCGCCGTAAAGAATATATTTCAGGTGGCTGTAATCCACCGAACGGCAGCGCGGATGATTGACCATCATTTGCAAGGCGGCAGGCACAATGAACAGCCGCGTCGCACCGCCTTTTTCAATCGCGTCAAAAACCGCATCAGGCGAAAATTCAGCCTGCACCAACCCCGGCAAGCCAGACGCCATTGCCATGATGCCAAGCCCCGTCCCGCCAATATGTGCGCAGGGCATAGCGATTAGGACGACTTCATCATCATCCCATTTGGTATAGGCATGGTCGGAATCGGCAGAATGCTTACGCAGGGCAAACAAGTTGCGGTTCGACAGCACGGCGCCCTTGGGATTGCCGGTCGTGCCTGATGTGTACAGCTGCAGCGCAGCATCATCGGGGCCAGCCGGTTCAAACGCAGCGCGCGGTGTCGCATCAATCATCCGTCGCGCGTCATCCTCAGCAATGACATGTTCAACACCCGGAATGTCCTCGGCAAGTGCCTGAACGCCCGCGTCAAACCCCTGGCCTGCGAACAAAATGCGCGCGCCGGTGTCTTTCGCAATATACGCCCATTCGGCAGGGGCAAGACGCCAGCCAATCGGCACCATGACGATGCCAACGCGTGCAGCGCCGTAAAACAGCGAAAAATACAGGTCGCTGTTTTTGCCAATCCACGCAATGCGGTCGCCTTTTTTAAGGCCCATAGCCATCAGCATCGACGCAATTTTCGCAGTGTGCTCTTCCAGCCCGCCATATGTAAAAGCGTGGTCATCTTGTGATAAAGCAGGCCAATCGGGACGGTCCTTTGCCCAAAGGGTCAGAAACCCGTCAAAGGTCAATATGTCAAAATCGGCAACCGCCATGTCATCTCTCCCAAGATCGGGCCGCGTTTGGCAGAGGCCCTGATGCTTTTTGTCGAGAGATTATAGCCACATGTCAACAAACGGATTACGTCTCGGCCTCTCCCTTTGAATGCGAGGATTCTCTCATGCCGAAAACGTTTCAACTGACTGCTATTCTCTTGCTGGCTGGGGTCAGCTTGCCGGTTGCGGCGCAGAATGAATCGAAGCGTGAAATCGTCGTAACGGCGCGTTCATTGAAGGACACCGAGGCTGATTTAAAAGCCTGTCTGGCGCGTAAATGCCCACCCGATCAGGATATCAAAGCGACACTGGCGCATGCGGAAAACCAATTTGTCGAAGGCGACTATCGCGATGCGCGCGCGACTTTGGCAAATGCGCTTGGCCGCAATCGCAAATATAAAGAGCAGTTCCCGATCGAAGTTTCCGATTTGCTGCGCGCAAATGGCAATGTGGCAGCGCATTTGGGCGAATCCGATATTTATCGGCTGTCCGTGCTCGATATGCGCGACACGCTGAAAGGCGCGCTTAAGCCGAACGACTTTCGTGTATTCAGCGCGGAAATTGAAGTCGCGGACTCGCGCTTGAAGCTTGGCTATCTGGAAGAAGCGAGCGACAAATATTTGGAAATCGAACGGCGCGCTCTGGCCGCTGGCCTTCCCCAAATTGCGGCGATTGCCCGTGTGCGCGACCTGTCTTTGCGGGTGCAGCGCGCGGAAACCGAGAAAACGGCATTTCGCCGCAAAGACGCCACCGAAGCGATTGACCTATTCTTGAAAGAGCCCACCGGCGGGGCAGAGGAATTCAAGATTGTGGCTGAGGTCCTGAAATCGCGCATGGACCGCAACGGCGGCAACAACGAGACAACCGACAAGCTGATTGCCCGCTATGCCGCGATGGGTGGCACAGAACGGCCCGTCCTGTTGCATTCCAAGCCGATTGAAATGAACGAGGCGCAGGCCGCCCGCGCGATGGCCGGTGGCAGCGATCTCAACCGCATCGGCACCCAAGTCGTCGAAAAACGCTGGGTCGATATTGGTTTCTGGATTGGCGCCGACGGCAAGGTGGATGAACCCGAAATCTTGCGCAGCGAAGGTGGCACCGATTGGACCGACGTTGTTCTGAAGGCGATTAAAACCCGCA
>NZ_JBIIMC010000059.1:0-3462 GCF_044338195.1 Sphingorhabdus sp.
CATGATGCTGGCGTATCATGGATGGGTTGCGCAGCAATGCGCCAAGCACGCCTTGCACTAAGAAATCCGATCCCTTTGCATTGAAACTCTTGGTCTCTGCGCCGGGCGGCAAAATTTGCGGCTTTCGCCAGTCGCGTTTTGGCGTGTTGGTGAAGCGTGCTGGCGGTGCGTTTCTGCGTGTTGCGAAAAGATTATCGAACCGTTCGCGAAACGCATCGGCATAATGTCGTTTGATTTCTCCGTCCGTGATGGTCGCCATGTGCACACCAAGGCGTTGTTTAAGCCCCGCACGGTCCTCTGGCGTGTCCAATGGCGATGCAGACACCTCCGCCTTCCACAATCGCTCCACAAGCGGCTCAGACGCCTCCAGAAGCTCTGTGAGGGCCTTTGCGCCCGATGCCTTCACAAGGTCATCCGGATCCTGCCCATCGGGCAGCGTCACGAACTGAAGGCTGTGGCCAGGCTTTAGCAAGGGCAGGGCACGTAACGCCGCGCGCATCGCGGCTTTCTGCCCAGCTGAGTCTCCATCGAAGCACAGCAACGGTTTTTCGGTCATGCGCCAGAGCATCTGGATTTGCTGTTCGGTCAGCGCGGTGCCCAATGGCGCAACCGCGTCCCCAAAGCCGGCCTGCGCAATCGCGATCACGTCCATATAGCCTTCAACGACGATAACCCGGCCTGTCTGGCGCGATGCAGGCGAACATTTGTCCAGATTGTAGAGCGTCCGCCCCTTGTCGAACAAAGGCGTATCGGGAGAATTGAGATATTTGGGCTCACCATCGCCCAATATCCGGCCGCCAAAAGCAATCACGCGGCCGCGCGGGTCGCGAATGGGTATCATCAGTCGGCCGCGAAATCGGTCGTAAGGATCCTTGTCCTCAACCGCGATCAGCAACCCCGCCTCAACCAGCATGGCGTCGCCATATTGCTTCAGTGCTGATTTCAGCGCTGTGCGATTATCGGGCGCCAGTCCGAAGCCGAAATCGCGGATGGTTTTTTCGCTGAACCCGCGCTTTTTCAGATAGGCCCGCGCACCTGCGCCATCGGGGCTTTGCAATTGCGCGACGAACCAGTCCTGCGCAGACGTCATCACGTCATACAGGCTGTTCGCTTTTTCGGCGCGCTGGGCGGCTTTGGGGTCAGGGGCAGGGACTTCCATCCCCGCTTCGGCGGCCAACTCCTTAATCGCGTCCATGAACGACAGGCCGCGTTGGTCGGTCATCCACCGAATGGCATCGCCATGCGCGGAGCAGCCAAAGCAATGGTAGAAACCTTTTTCATCGTTGATCGTGAAGCTTGGCGACTTCTCGTTATGAAACGGACAACATGCCTTAAACTCGCGCCCCGCCTTGGTGACCTTTACGGTGCGGCCAATCAACGCGGAAAGCGTTGTCCGCGACCGCAGTTCATCAAGCCATTGCGGGGTGAGGGTCATTGTTGGGTATTCCCCTCACGCAGGCGGGAAGGGAGCATGTTTACGACAACGCCGCCTTCACAAGGCCGCTTGCCTTGCTCATGTCGAGTTGCGGCCCATGGCGTTCTTTTAAGGTCGCCATGACACGGCCCATGTCTTTCAGGGTCTCTGCGCCGAGTTCAGCCTTGATACCTTCGATGGCCGCGCTGGTTTCGGCGTCGCTCATTTGTGCGGGCAGGAAATCTTCGATGATCGCAAGCTCAGCAGCTTCAATCGCGGCCAGCTCAACGCGTCCGCCCTGTTCATACAGCGCGATAGATTCGCGGCGTTGCTTGATCATCTTCTGCATGACCTCAACCACCATCGCGTCATCATCGGGCTGCTGCGATGCGGTGCGCAGTTCGATGTCGCGGTCTTTGATTTTGGCTAGGATAAGGCGAACGGCGGCGAGCCGGTCTTTTTCGCCAGCCTTCATCGCGGTGATTTGGGCGGCCTTGATGGTATCACGAATCATAATGTTCTTTCCGAATATGTATTTTGCGCAGATAGCCAATCCGCGCCAAACCGTCACCCTGAACTTGGTTCAGGGTCTTAATGTCATTTCATCCACAATTAAGATGCGGAAACAAGTCCGGGAGGGTGAGTTTGAGATTGACGCACCCGCCCGCCGTCTCTAGGCGCAATCCCTTAGCGACATTGCTGTAATCCGTCTCACAGGAGCGACCCCATCATGGCCGACCCCATTTCTTCGCGCGCGCCTTCTGGAGCGACGGGGGTATTGGTTTTGGCGTCCGGGGAAGTCATCTGGGGCAAGGGCTTTGGCGCAGAGGGCCAAGCCGTTGGCGAAGTGTGCTTCAACACAGCCATGACAGGCTATCAAGAAGTGATGACCGACCCGTCTTATGCCGGGCAAATCATCAACTTCACCTTCCCGCATATTGGCAATGTCGGCACAAACCCCGAAGATGTTGAGGCGCTGAACCCGCATGCCTTGGGCGCTATCGTGCGTCAGGACGTGACGGACCCATCCAATTTCCGCAGCACACAGCATTTTGATGCGTGGATGAAAGCCAATGGCCGCATTGGCGTTTCGGGCGTGGATACCCGCGCACTTACGCGGCTCATCCGTGTTGCCGGCGCGCCAAATGCCGTGATTGCACATTCGGCGAGCGGCGATTTCGACGTCCCTGCATTGTTGGCACGCGCAAAGGCATGGGCTGGCTTGGAAGGCATGGACCTCGCCAAGGATGTAACGACGTTGCAGACTTATGGTTGGGGGCAGGGGCTTTGGAAACTGGGTTCTGGCTATGCCGAACCTGCCAAGGGCGGCAAAAAAGTCGTCGCCATCGATTATGGCATAAAGCACAATATCCTGCGTAATTTGGTCGATGTCGGTTGCGACGTCACGATCGTGAGCGCGACCGCAACATTCGAAGAAATCATGGCGCACGCGCCCGACGGTCTATTCCTGTCGAACGGCCCCGGCGACCCGGCTGCGACTGGCGTATATACCGTTCCGGTGATCAAGCAGTGGCTGGACACCAAAAAGCCTTTGTTCGGCATTTGCCTCGGGCATCAAATGCTTGGCCTCGCGGTCGGCGCGAAGACCGAGAAAATGCATCAGGGCCACCGCGGCGCGAACCATCCGGTCAAGCGCCTGAGCGACGGCGCGGTCGAAATTACCAGCATGAACCATGGCTTTGCCGTGGATGCAGACACCTTGCCCGCCAATGCAAAGGCCACGCATATCAGCCTGTTCGACGGCAGCAATTGCGGCTTCGAACTCGCCGACCAGCCCGCATTTTCGGTGCAATATCACCCAGAAGCCTCACCCGGCCCGCAGGACAGCCATTATCTGTTCGAAAAATTCGCGGGGATGATGGGGTGAATATCCTGATGCCGGCCCTCTATTCTTTGTGCTGCGCACTGACCTCCTCTACACTCCGTCGTATGCATGAAAGTGCGGCTGGGGCCTTTGGAAATATGAATTAAATGCCCAAACGTACTGACATAAAATCGATCCTCATCATTGGCGCTGGCCCCATCAT
>NZ_JBIIMC010000021.1:0-35092 GCF_044338195.1 Sphingorhabdus sp.
GCCCAAGGCACGTCCGTCACGCGGCCCCAAAGCTCATCATTCACGAAATTTGCCAACCGGCCGAAGAAGAGGCCAAACGGGACGCAACATGCGAGATAATCACACACCCGCAGGAACGAGATCTTATGCTTGCGTGCCAAAAGCCAGAGAGCAAAAATGATTCCAATCGCGCCGCCATGGAACGACATGCCGCCTTCCCATAATTTGAAGACATCTGCCGGGTTCTGCAAAATAGATGGCTGGTAGAATAAGATATACCCCATTCGTCCACCCAAGATGATACCGAGCGTCGCATATAAAATGATATCGTCTGCATGCTCACGCGACATCGGTGCGCCCGGCCGCGCCAGCAGTTTGAGCAAAAAGCCGTAGCCAAGCAAAATACCTACAAGATAGGCCAAGGAATACCAACGCACCTGAAAGAAGCCCAAATCAAGCGCAACGGGGCCAACACCAAGCTCGGTAAATTGAATATAGCCAGCGACGGTTGAAATAATCTCAAATGACACAATATTTCCTCAGGACCTTTTGACATTCCTATAGAGCGAAATAGAAGGTGCACAAAGAGTTTAGGAGAGAATCAAATGCCGTCCCCATTGGACCTCGCGATCGACGCTACCATAAATCGTCTCATGACCAACGATGGTCCTTTAACGGTGACCTATGTTGAAAAATTTGGTGTGCAATTACCCATGCTGGCGAAAGCACCCGGCAATATGGCCGACTATTTTGCATTCTTTTGCGCCACGCATGCGGACAAGGAATTTCTGGTAGATGGCGACATAAGGCTAAGTTTTCGCGAGACCTATGCCGCAGCGCGCGTTCTGGCCGGCGGATTAGTCGACGGGCACAAGCTTCAAAAAGGCGATAGAGTTGGAATTGCCGCGCGCAATTCGGCTAATTGGATCATCGCCTACATGGCCATCATTATGGCCGGCGGCGTTGCAACTTTGCTCAACGGCTGGTGGCAAGGTGGCGAATTGGCTGAAGGTATCCGAATGGTCGGCTGTCGCTATGTCCTTGCGGATGAACAACGCGCGGCGCGCTTGGCCGGGCACGACATTGGCGGTTGTGAGCTATTGATATTCGGTCACGACGGCGCGCCGATGGAAGGCCTGTCTGTCTTGACATCAAAAGGTGGCGGCGCAGAAACACCGCTGCCCACACTTGAACCCACAGACAATGCGACGATTCTTTACACATCAGGTTCGACGGGTCAGTCCAAGGGAGCAGTATCCGACCACCGGGCGGTTGTTCAGGGCGCGATGAGTTACGTCGGCCAAACACTCGTCTTTTTCGAGCTTCTTTCGTCCACCGGGCAGGCCATGCCAGCGCAGCCATCGGCCCTCGTCAACGTGCCACTCTTTCACGTTACCGCCTCCGTCCCGCTGGTTCTGCAAAGCTTCGCGATTGGACGCAAATTGGTACTGATGCCGAAATGGGATGCGGAAGAAGCCATGCGCATCATCGAAAAGGAGCGCATCAGCTATTTCGTCGGCGTTCCGTTGATGAGCATCGAACTCGCCACGCACCCCAACCGTCACAAATATGACCTCACCAGCTGCACGGCCTTCGCGGCTGGCGGCGCGCCGCGCCCCGTAGAACATGTCAAAAAAATCCGTAAGGAAATGAGCTGGGGCTATCCGCTGCTGGGTTATGGCCTTACCGAAACAAACGGCGTGGGCTGCGGCAATTTCACCGATAACTATCTGGAAAAGCCAACCAGCACTGGGCCAGCCACGAAGCCATTGGTCGAAGTGCAAATGCTTGATGATGATGGAAATGTTCTTCCGCAAGGTGAACGCGGCGAAGTCGGCATTCGCACCATTGCGAATTTCAACGGCTACTGGAACAACGAACAATCGACGCGCGACGCGTTTACCGCTGATGGATTTTTCCGGACCGGTGACATCGGTTATCTCGACGAAGACGGTTATCTGTTCATCGTAGACCGCAAAAAGGACATCATCATTCGCGGCGGTGAAAACATCAGCTGCCCAGAAGTAGAAGCCGCTGCATATGAACATGAATCGATTGCCGAACTATCCGTGTTTGGCATTGCCGATGACAAATATGGGGAAGTTCCAGGCATCGTCTATCACACCAAAGATGGTATCAAGCTGACCGAGGATGAACTCAAAGCATTCCTTGCACCGCGGCTGGCACCATTCAAAATCCCGGTGCATTTCTGGCAAGTGGCGGAACCATTGCCGCGTCTGGGTACCCAGAAAATCGACCGCGTTGCTTTGCGCCGGGAATATAATGCAAAGGTTTCTGCTTGATGCTGACATAAGGCGTGAACGCGCCTAGAGTGTCTGGATGATTTCAGCACCTGACCGGATTATAAAGCAACGCGACATTATCGACAGGACTGCGCTTGCCGATAAAGTTGAGTCTATAGTTGCAGAAGATGGTCCCCAGCGCTGCCGTCCGCAGATCCTCGAGCTTTTGCAAGGCGCGTTGGCGGACGGGCGCGCCGAAATCAAACGACGACTGGGTGAAAACCCGTCACAGGGTTACCGTGCGTCCGCGGAACAAGCCTTTCTGGTCGATCAGATTGTCCGGCTTATCTACGACTATGTAACGGTCCACGCATATCCTGCGGCGAACCGGTCGGCATCGGAACGGCTCGCGATCCTTGCGGTGGGCGGATATGGTCGCGGCGAGATGGCGCCACATAGCGACGTCGATATCGGGTTTGTCACCCCGTACAAAAGAAGCTCATGGACCGAGCAAGTCGTCGAAGCGATTTTGTACCTTCTTTGGGATCTCGGCCTGAAAGTTGGCCAATCCAGCCGGTCTTTGGATGAGACCGTGAAAATGGCGCAAGAAGATCTGACGATCCGTACCGCGCTATTGGAAAGCAGGTTCGTTTGGGGCGATCGTGCCGTGTACGAAGAGGCTGCATTACGCTTTTGGAACGAAGTGGTGGCAAATACGGCGCCCGATTTTGTGCGTTTGAAAATGGCCGAACGCGATGAACGGCACAAGCGCATGGGCGACAGCCGCTACGTTGTGGAACCCAATATCAAGGACGGCAAAGGCGGCCTGCGCGATTTGCATACCTTGTATTGGATTGGGAAATATATCCACAAGGTCTCGACGGCATCTGATCTCGTCCATGTTGGGCTATTGTCTGTCGAGGAGTATAACCGGTTCAGGAAAGCTGAGAATTTCCTGTGGTCCGTTCGTTGCCATATGCACAATATTACTGGCCGCGCAGAGGAACGGCTGACATTTGATTTGCAGCGCGAAGTGGCCGAACAGATGCAATTCGCTGATCGCCCCGGCCGTTCGGCGGTTGAGCGGTTCATGCATTATTATTTCTTAAATGCCAAAACCGTGGGCGACGTTACGGGCTTATTCTTGGCGCATTTGGATGAAGCCATGGCCCAAAAAGGCCGTCGGTTCATTCCAAGTTTCAACCGCAAACCACGCAAGCTCAATGGCTTCCAGCTTGACCGTGGTCGCTTGGCATTACCTGATGATCAATTTTTCGTTGAAGACCCCGTTCGGCTATTGGAAATTTTCCACCTCGCGGATTTGCATGGACTGGAAATTCACCCTTCTGCCATGCGGACCGCGCAGCGCGACGCCCGGCTTGTAGATAAAGCGGTCCGAAAGGACCCGCGGGCCAACGCGCTCTTTTTAGATATTCTGACCTCGCGCCGCGATCCGGAAACCGTATTGCGTTGGATGAACGAATCCACGATTTTTGGACGTTTCATTCCCGATTTCCGCCGCGTGGTCGCGCAAATGCAGTTCGACATGTATCATCATTACACCGTCGACGAACACTCGATCCGCGCCATTGGACTATTGGCGGATATCGAAAGCGGAAAGCTCAAGCAGGATCACCCTCTTTCGGCGGCCATCATGCGGAATATCGTCAGCAGAAGGGTATTGTATGTCGCAACCTTGCTGCACGATATTGCGAAGGGACGCGGCGGAGACCACAGCGTCTTGGGCGCAGAGGTCGCTGACGCCTTATGCCCGCGACTTGGTTTATCAGCCGCAGAAACGGAGACCGTCGCGTGGTTGGTTCGCCACCATTTGTTGATGTCCGCAACATCGTTCAAACGTGACCTTGCCGACTTCAAAACAATATTGGATTTTGCGCAGGCCGTTCAGTCGCCTGAACGGTTGAAATTGCTGCTCGTCTTGACGGTGGTGGACATTCGCGCCGTTGGTCCAGGCGTCTGGAACAGTTGGAAGCGCCAATTATTGTCCGATCTTTTCGAAGCCACCGAAGAAGTGCTGCGGCTTGGCCACAAGCAGCGCGGCCGTGACGAACGCATCGCGTCGAAAAAATCGAAGCTCGGGTCAGCCCTGCGGTTGTCACCGGACAAATTTGCGCAATTCGCAAAGTCGTTACCCGACGCCTATTGGATAGCCGAGCCCGACGACATCATTGAGCGCAATGCACGGCATCTCTTGAAAAATGAAGGTACTGAGCTTGCCATTGATGCCTGCTATTACCCCGACCGGGGCGCCACGCTCGTCACTGTTTTCGCGGCCGACCATCCCGGCTTATTTTATCGAATTGCAGGTGCGATTCACTTGGCAGGCGGAAACATCATCGACGCACGGATCCACACAAGCAGCGACGGGATGGCGATCGACAATTTCCTGATCCAAGATCCGCTCGGCCGTCCATTTCGCGAGCAGGGCCAATTGGACCGTTTGGCGCGCAATATCGAAGAGGCATTGACCAACCGTGCCAAGTTGATGACGCAACTTGACGCAAAGCCAAAGGCTCTCCGGCGTGCCGACGCATTTAAAATTGCGCCTTCAGTGTTGATCGATAATCAGGCTTCTAACCGCTTCACCGTTGTCGAAGTAAATGCGCTGGACCGGCCGGCATTGCTGAACAATTTGGCATTGGCTCTGTTCGAGTCAAAGGTAACATTGCACAGTGCGCACATCGCAACCTATGGCGAACGCGCAGTAGATACATTTTATGCGACAGATCTTTTCGGTGCAAAAATCGAAAGCAAGACCAAGTTGAAATCACTGGAAACAAGGCTGCTTGAGGCGGCCACTGTCCGTGCCCGGGTAAAAACCAAAGCCGCGTAAGAACGCAGACCTTTCGGCTGCATCAATTGACGACATAAAAAAAGGCCAGTCTTTCGACCGGCCTTTCTTTTAACATATTAGTCCGTTCGGAATTACATTCCCGAATTTGGACCGTAGGTAACTTCAACGCGACGGTTTTGCGGTTCACGCTCACCATCTGCAGTCTGAACCAATGGTGCAGTTTCACCGAACGCTTGGGTTGCAATTGCACCGCCGGCAACGCCCTTCGACTCAAGATACGAACGCACGGTGGTATTACGACGCTCGGAGAGGCCAACATTGTACTTTGCGCTACCCGACTTATCGGCGTGACCAGCAAGCATAACCTTCGCAGTGCCACAGTTCGAATACTGCGCAACAGCATTGTCCAGAACCGATGCTGCGTCAGGACGCAAGTTCGACTGATCCCAATCGAAGAATACGATATAAGGACCGGTGTTGCACACTGGCGCTGGTGGCGGCGGTGGTGGTGGTGCTGGTGGCGCCACATATGGTGGCGGTGGTGGCGGTGCCGCAACTTCAACTGGTGCAGGTGCACCGCCGAAGTTGTAAACCAGGCTAGCCATGACGCTGTGCGAACGGAAGCGCGTGTCAACAGCACGGCCAAGACGGTCAACAAGACCAACCTTGTTTGCGTTGAAGAAACGGTACTTCAGACCGACGTCCCAGCTATCGCTGAGTGGCGTACGGACGCCCGCAAGAGCCTGCCATGCCAAACCAGTGTCTGAATCATCGAGGAACGCTGGAGCAGCGACAGTAGCCGACACATCAACACGTGCAACGCCAACGCCGCCGCCGACAAAGCCCTGAAGGCCATCATCGTCGCCGAAATCCACAAGACCATTGACCATGAAGCTCAATGCGCTTGCATCGCCATCAAGCTTATACGAACCGCTAGGTGCGAGTGCAGTTGTTGCGCCACTCGTGATCTGTGGTGTCTGGCTGCTGAATGCAGTTACATTAGCCTGGCGATAGGAAACTTCTGATTCAAGACGGAAACGGCCGAAATCATAGCCGACTACGCTGCCGAAATCATAACCATTTTTTGTGTTAACCGATGCAGCATTGTTCAATGTGCCGATATCCAAAGCCAAGTCTTCTACTATCATGGCACCGCCATCGACTCCAACATACCACTGGTCGTCGCGGCCCAAAGCCGGTGATGCCAGAGCAGTAGAAGCGAGCACCAAACCTATGGCTAACTTACGCATCAACTTTCCCCTTTTTCTATCTTCAGGAACGGAAATTATAGAATGTAATTCTATCGGTTCTGTTCCATCGAAGCAAGTCGCTATGTCCGCATACTGTTGCTAAAATGTCGCCATTATTCACATTTTATCCGAATACTGGCCGTGTTTTTTTGCGATGCGGCCGCTCAAGGCGTCAATACACCTATCAGCCTGAAATATTGTAACATCGCACCGAGTGTCCCCCGCGCTTCGGTATCGACCACTGCCCCACCAGAGGGGTTTGTGATAATTGGACCGCTACGACCAACACTAACCAAATAACGTTACGATGTCAATATATATTTACCTATTTGGTTATAAATCTGCGCACTAATAAGATGATTTCCCCTTTTCTGGCGGCTTCGCTATGGGATGGGGATGTCGCGCGTCATTCTGTTTAACAAGCCTTATGGCGTCTTGCCGCAATTTACCGACACGGGCACCGCCGGTTCGCCGCGTCCGACCTTGTCGGATTTTATCGACGTGCCGGGGGTCTACCCCGCTGGCCGGCTCGATATGGACAGCGAAGGGCTGATGATCCTGACCGACGACGGGCGGTTGCAGGCGCGCATTTCCGATCCGCGGTACAAGCTGCCCAAAATCTACCGCGTTCAGGTTGAGGGCGATGTTTCCGACGATGCGCTCGTCCAATTGCGGCGCGGTGTGCAGTTGAAGGACGGGATGACCTTACCTGCCGAGGCAGAGCGCATTGCCGACCCGCAGCTTTGGCCGCGCGATCCGCCCATCCGCGTCCGCCAGACGGTGCCCGACAGCTGGATAGTACTTGTCATCCGCGAAGGTCGCAACCGGCAAGTGCGCCGCATGACCGCCGCGGTCGGTCACCCGACATTGCGGCTGGTGCGCCACGGCGTTGGCGATTGGACGCTGGATGATCTTGCCCCCGGCAGCTGGCGCGAGGTCTGACGCAGCGGCTTAATCCGCCGGTCGCGGTACGCGCTTGCCCTTGGTCCGGCTTGTCAGATGAAATTGGCCACATCGGTGGCAGCGGTAATGGCGCAGCGTGATTGTCGCCGCCGTCATTGCGGCAATGGCTTCGGCCTTCGCCGCATAGCCCGCCTTCCTCCGGCAAATGCTCAGCCGCGTGCGCAAATCAATCTTCGCCTTCGAACGCGATGCACCCCATGTTGCACAGCTGCGTCAGCAGGTCGATTGCGGCGTCCATGGACGCAAGTGCGGTGTCGAGGACCATGGCATCTTCCCCGCACAGCTGCCGCGCCAGATCCGCTGTCTCTGCGCCGCAGTCAAAACATGCGCCGTCGGCAAAGAACATCACCGCATCCGCGCCATCGCCCACAAATGCCAAACGGCTCGCCGGATTGCGCGAGAGCGGCGCCTGATCGGCGATAGATTGTCGCACCTCGTCCGCTTCCACCGGCGTTTCGGGTTGCCAGTCCATTTCGGCATATTTGGGCGTGCTGTTGAACATGCCGAACCACCGCGCAAAGGCACGCGGGTCGGCGAGCGAATCCAGCGTCATCCGGTGCAAGCGCTCCAAGGCGTCGGGCATAATCTCGCCCGGGTTGGCCTGAGCTGCCAAATCCGGATCGCGGTACAAATCATCCTCGGGAATCTGCTCAAGCATATCATCGACAAAATGCCCCAGAAGGTCGGCGCGCGACGGCGCACGGAAACCGACCGAATAGGTCATGCAGTCCGCACCCACCGCAACGCCATTATGCGCAATGCCCGGCGGGACATAGAGGATGTCGCCGGGTTCAAGCACCCATTCTTCGGTCGCTTCAAATTCTGCCAGTAGCTTTAGATCTTCATGCGGCACCAGCGGGCTATCGCCGTCGCAATGCCGCCCAATCTGCCAGCGGCGGCGACCGAGGCCCTGGATCAGGAAAACATCATATTGGTCGAAATGCGGGCCAACCCCGCCTTGGTCGGCGGCAAGGCTGACCATGACATCGTCAATCCGCCAGTTGGGAATGAAGCGGAACGGCGCGATGAGGTCAGCGACCATCGGAACATGATGATCAACCGCCTGCACCAACAAAGTCCAATGCGATTCACCAAGGCCGCCCAAGCGATCCTCATGCTGTGGTCCCTGCTCCATTTCCCAGCCCTTGGCGGTCTGGCAAATCAGGCGCGACTCCACTTCTTCTTCGCAGGCGAGACCGGCAAGCTCATCGGGCTCAAGCGGGTTTTGCCAATTGTGCCACGGATTGCGGATAAGCAGCGGCTTTTTCTGCCAATAATCGCGCAAGAAGCTGTCTGTATCGAAGTTTTCCAATTCCATTCCCACCCGCTGTGCATTCGCGCGACAGAAAGCAAGTGTTGTTGCTGCATCGGTGGCCAATGCGGACATCGCACGGAATATGCCCGCAGGTTAAAAGCTTGCACTTGCTGGCGTTCGCGGCTTAACCCCGCAGACGATGTTGAAACGCCTATATGATTGGATGATGGAAAAGGCTGGGCACGCCCATGCCGAACGCTGGTTGTTCCTCTTTTCCTTCATCGAAAGCTCATTCTTCCCCATACCGCCGCACCCGCTGCTTGGGCTGATGTGTCTCGCGCGCCCGAACAAGGCGTTGCGCTATGGGGCGATTTGTACCTTAGCCTCGGTCATGGGCGGGCTTTTTGGCTATGCCATTGGCTATTTTGCCTATGAAACCATCGGCACGGCGCTCCTAAAGGCGCTTGGGCTATGGGACAGCTTTCCTACGGCCGCCTGCTATCTACGCGAATTTGGCGCGGAGATTATTTTGATCAAGGGCGCGACCCCCATTCCGTTCAAGCTGCTAACCTTGACCGCAGGGTTCATCAAAATGGACCTGTTCACCTTCATCTGGGCCAGCGTGTTGAGCCGGGCATTCCAATTCATGCTGGTCGGATTTTTGTTCTGGAAATTCGGACGCCCGATCAAGGCCTTCATCGACAAATATCTGGCGTGGGTCACCGCCGCGTTTCTGGTGGCGGTCGTCGGCGGATTTTTTGCGTTCACGATGCTGGCTGGCAATGGCGCGCGCAAAAGTGATATGTGCTCGACCGTCAAAACCATCCAATCACGCTAGCGCCGCCACACACGGGTTATTTAAAATATTGGGAAGCAAACATGGACAGCAGCTCACGCAAAATCGTCACGTTCATCGCGGTCGTCACCATCCTTGTCATGGCCGCCATGGCCATTCGCTCTTATCTGGATGCGGACCAAAGCACGACTGCCGCACCGGTTGAGGCGACCGAAGATAGCGCTCCGGAAGCACCAAAGCCGAACCCTGCCGAAAATGTGACCAACCCAAGCGACGAAATGCCCGTTGCCGCCCCAGAAATCGAAGACATTCCGGCGATCACTGGCGAACCGTCAATGACCTTTGAAAATGAAAACAGCGAGGCACGTGAATCAACGTCGCCGGAAAATGACGAATAAGGTGCGTTAACGCGCGAACAAATTTGCGTCGTCGGCAAATGCCTTGAATTCCAACGCATTGCCGCTTGGGTCGCAGAAGAACATCGTCGCCTGCTCGCCAATTTCGCCTTTAAAACGGACATGGGGTTCAATGCCAAAGCGGATGCCAGCGGCGGTGACGCGCGCGGCCAGCAATTCCCATTGTTCCATTGTCAGGACCACACCAAAATGGGGAACAGGAACGTCATGTCCGTCCACCGGATTATGCGTGGAAACGGATCGCGCATTGGCATCGAGATGCGCGACGATCTGATGTCCGAAAAAGTCGAAGTCGACCCAGTGATCGGATGCGCGCCCTTCGGGGCACCCCATGATTTCTCCGTAAAAGCGCCGCGCTTCGGATAAGTCACGAACGGGAAAGGCCAAGTGGAAGGGACGTAAGCTCATTTTGATGTCACCGGTTTTGGAAGGGGTTGATCGGAAATATCTGCCGTAGCGAGTTCCTGCGACATTTGCATCGCGCATTTGTGGATTGTCGCCGAATCGCTTGGCCGCTGAAATTCGGCTTTCGCCGCTTCGGCCATGGCAACCGCAACCAACTCACGGGGTTGACCGCTTTGTTCAGTGATGCGGCTGCCGACGATGCCGGCCCAGCGTTTTCCAGACTGCCCAACATCGGGTACATCGGACGGCGCGGTGCCAAGCCGCTGTCGCTCCGCCAAGGTCGCGAGTGTCGCAACACAGGCGATATCCGATTGATGGGTTTCAGTCAGGGCAGATGGCGCCGAAAGCGCAAGCGCATACACAAAAATAATCATGGCGATGAATTAGCACCGAAAGCCTGAACCGCAAGCAACGACGATTTTTGTGCGATTGCAATTGTCATATATGGTGGGCAAAAGCGCGCCATGCAGAAATTCTCGACTTTGCTCGGAAAGTTTCCCCGTTGGACGGCGCTCGTGGCGGGTGCAGCGTCCGCTTATGGTTTTGAACCATGGGGGCTGTGGCCACTGACGCTCATCTGTTTCGCCTTGCTCATCCAACTGATAAGCCAAGCGCCCAGCACCAAGCGCGCTTTCATGCTCGGCTGGCTTTTCGGGGTCGGGCATTTCACCTTTGGCAATCAATGGATTGCGGTCGCCTTCACCTTTCAGGCGGCGATGCCGATCTGGCTCGGTTACATCGCGGTATTCGGGCTGGCGCTATATTTGGCAGTGTATCCCGCAATGGCCGCGGCAGGGGCCTATTGGATCAATCACCGGACGACGAAAGCCCTTGGTGATTCCGGCGGAGATGATGGAAAGATAAGGCCCACAGCCACCCTCCACCTCATCCTCGCTTTTGCTGGCTTGTGGATCATCACCGAATGGCTGCGCAGCTGGGTGTTCACCGGCTATGTATGGAACCCGCTCAGTGTAGTTACCTTGTCCGTTCCATATCTTTCGCAACCTGCGACCGCGCTTGGAACCTATGGCCTTTCGGGGGTCATGCTTCTTGCTGTTGGGATGATCCTAAAGTTCGTAACTTTGTGGACTTCAGCATCTGGCGTTGAACGCGACGATCGCGGGCGGACCGGCTATATTCTTGGCGGTTTAATATTATTGGCGCTCGCAGCAGTCGCTATCACTGGGCGAGGCTCATACCATCAAAGCGCACCAGATAGGACACCCGTCGCACTCACCATCGCGCAACCCAATATCAGCCAAGCCGACAAATATGCGCCGGGCTATGACGCGATCAACTTTGCCAAGCTGGCGATGAACAGCCGCCCGCTTCCCGATCAAGGCGCGCGCCTTATCTTGTGGCCAGAGGCCGCCATTCCGGATTATTTGGAAGAGGGCTATCCCTATCGTTATTATCAGGGCCAGCCGGGCGAAAGCGCGTTCGGCGCGCGGGCGCGGCTGACGACGCTGATGGGTGACGGCGATATTTTGGTCACAGGCGCAAACCGGCTGGTGATTGAAAAAGGCCAACTGGTCGCCGCACGCAACAGCGTTTCGGCGATGGACGCGAACAGCAATATCTTGGGCCATTATGACAAGGCGCATCTTGTGCCTTATGGCGAATATCTGCCGATGCCTTGGTTGCTGCGGCCTTTGGGCTTGGCGCGATTGGTGCCCGGCGACCTCGATTTCTGGCCCGGTCCCGGACCACAGACGATGACAGTCAATCTGAACGGCAAGCCGGTCAAAATCGGCATCCAGATTTGCTATGAAATGATATTCTCCGGCCAAGTGACCGACCGCAAGAACCGGCCCGACTTTATCTTCAATCCGTCGAACGATGCGTGGTTCGGCACCATCGGCCCGCCGCAACATTTGGCGCAGGCACGTCTTCGCGCGATAGAGGAGGGCTTACCCGTCGTGCGCGCCACACCAACCGGTGTCAGCGCCGTCATCGACGCGAACGGCCGGATCATCAAAAGCCTGCCGCTTGGAACATCTGGCCGCATCGACGCAGTTGTGCCGCAGGCCAAGGCGCCAACATTGTTCGCACGTTTTGGAAATATATTGCCGCTCGGCTTTGCAGCGCTACTCATCGCTTGTGCGCTGTTACCGCTTGCCCGCCGCGCACCTTCTCGCTAAGGGCGAGAAACGACATAAAGAATTCTTTATACGCAGACACAGCCAACAGACTGGAACAACCATGCGCACAAATTACCTTTTCACTTCTGAATCCGTGTCCGAAGGGCACCCAGACAAGGTTGCGGACCAAATCTCTGACGCAATCGTCGACCTATTTCTTTCCAAAGACCCCGAAGCCCGCATCGCGTGCGAAACCCTGACCACGACTCAATTGGTCGTGCTTGCCGGTGAAATCCGATGCAAAGGCGTCTATGAAGATGGCGCATGGGCACCCGGCGCGCAGGAAGAAATCGAAGCCACCGTTCGCCGCACCGTAAAAGAAATCGGTTACGAGCAGGATGGTTTCCATTGGGAAACATTCCGCTTTGAAAACAATCTGCACGGCCAATCCGCGCATATCGCGCAAGGCGTTGATGCATCGGGCAACAAGGATGAAGGCGCTGGCGATCAGGGCATCATGTTTGGCTATGCGACCGACGAAACACCCGACCTGATGCCGGCAACGCTCTATTACAGCCACAAGATTTTGGAGCGCATGGCCGCTGACCGCCATTCCGGCGCAGCCCCGTTTCTTGAACCAGACGCAAAGAGCCAGGTTACCCTGCGCTATGAAGGCAGCTTGCCCGTCGCCGCAACCGCCGTTGTCGTATCGACGCAGCATGCTGCGGGTTATGACACGGGTGACAAGAAAGCTGAACTGCACGCTTATGTACGCAAGGTTGTGGCCGAAATTATTCCGCCAGTATTGCTGCGCGACACGGTCTATCACATCAACCCGACCGGCAGCTTCGAAATCGGCGGCCCAGACGGTGACGCTGGCCTGACCGGCCGCAAGATCATCGTCGACACCTATGGCGGCGCAGCGCCCCATGGCGGCGGCGCATTCAGCGGCAAGGATCCGACAAAGGTTGACCGCTCGGCGGCGTACATCACGCGCTATCTGGCGAAGAATATCGTGGCCGCTGGCCTTGCGACCCGCTGTACCATCCAGCTGGCCTATGCGATTGGCGTTTCAGAGCCACTTTCGCTATATGTCGATACGCATGAAACCGGCACAGTTGGTGATGACCTGATTGAAGCTGCAATCATGAATATCGAAAAGCTGGGCGGACTTACCCCGCGCGGCATTCGTACGCATCTTGGCCTCAACAAGCCAATATATCGCAAGACTGCGGCTTATGGACATTTCGGACGCAAGCCCGAAGGTGATTTCTTCCCGTGGGAACGCACCGACCTTGTCAATGATTTGAAGGCAGCTCTCGCCTGATTACACTTGCAGCGTGGCGGCTGAAAGTTTAGCCGCCACCGCTATGACTGCGAACAAGCCCGGAGACCCTACGACACTGAACCGCCTTTACGGCCGTTCAAAGGGCAAGAAGCTGCGCGTCGAACAGGCTGATCTGGTCGACAATCTTCTGCCGCAAATTTCGGTGCCGAAAACGGGCGCGCTTAGCAGCATGCAATTGTTTGGCGATGATCGCGCCATGCACTTTGAAATCGGCTTTGGCGGCGGTGAGCATTTGGCTTACCGCGCCGACCTTTTACCCGACCATGGATTTATAGGCTGCGAACCATTCATGAACGGGGTCGCGCAAGCGCTGTCGCATGTGCGTGAAGGCGCGCTGCGCAATGTGCGTTTGCATATGGGCGATGCGCTGGAAATTTTGCGCCGCGTGCCCGACAAGTCGCTCGCCTTCGTCTATCTGCTGCATCCCGACCCTTGGCCCAAAGCGCGGCATGTGAAGCGCCGGATGATGAACGATGGTCCGCTTGATCTCATCCACGCAAAATTGAAACCCGGCGGGGAATTCCGGTTCGGCACGGACCACCCGGTATATTTGCGCCACGCCCTGATGGTCATGCAGCGCCACCGGCACCAATATAACTGGCTGTGCGAAGCCGCAGCAGACTTCCAAAGCCGGCCCGGCGGTTGGCCCGAAACGCGTTATGAAGCCAAGGCCCGCCGTTTAGTGCACGAAGTCTGGTATTTCCGCTATCAGCGCAAACCCGATTAAGCAGCCAGCGGTAAAGCATTCGACGAAATCGGCGAAGCGTTCGACGAGAAACGGTAGCCGTGGTGCAACCGGCTGAAAATCCGGTATGAAGGGCTATGGAGAACGTCACCTCGCGAAAAGCACTGATTGGCCACCAGATGGCTTTGCTCACCATCATCGGGTTCTGGGCTTTTTACGCGCTCATCCTGTCGCTGCGCGCGGCTTTGCTCGATTTTCCAGCGCAGACGGTGCTGTTTGAACGGCGCCTCATGGTCGCGCTGGTGGGCGTATTGGTCACCTGGATATTATATTTTGGTCTGCGGATGGCGGATCGGCGATCGCTGGGTTTTCGCGTCAGCGTCGCGTTTCTGGGCGCAATTCCCTGTGCCATCGCGCTTGCGTCCGCAAATTTCTATATCTTCAACCTGTATGATCCGATCAGCCTTTTTAAGGACCCCAGCGTCGGGCGCAGTTTTGAAGATCTGAAGGCCCAATTGGGGCTGTCCTTCTGGCAAGAAATCGCCGACATTTCGGTCACCCATTATTTTTTCCTGATCGCGTGGAGCTCGCTATATGTCGCCATCGGCTATGCGCGTGAAGTGCGCGAAGCCGAACGCAAAACATCCAGATTTGCGCAAGCGGCCCAAGATGCCGAGCTGCGATCGCTGCGCTATCAGGTCAATCCCCACTTTCTTTTCAACACGCTGAATTCGCTCTCAAGCCTGGTCATCACCGGTAAGCCCAAAGAGGCCGAAGCAATGATCCAGAACTTGTCCAACTTTTACCGGACGAGCCTGTCGTCCGATCCGTTGGAGGATGTCACGCTTGAAGAAGAAGTGGAACTGCAACGTCTGTATCTGGAAATCGAAAGCGTGCGTTACCCCAAGCGACTGCGCGTCAGCATCAACATTCCACCTGAGCTGATGAACCAACATGTGCCTGCACTCATTCTCCAGCCGCTTGTCGAAAATGCCATCAAATATGGCGTGTCGCGGGCCACACGGCCGGTCTCCATTACGATCAGCGCAGATCGCCGCGATGATAATCTGGTGCTGAGTGTCATTGATGATGGAGAGGCTGTTGACGCCGCACATGTCGGCGGAAATGGCATTGGCCTTGCCAATGTACGCGATAGGCTGGAGGCGCGATATAAGTCTGCGGCACGGCTCGATACACAGTCTGTCAAAAGCGGCGGGTTCATCGCGATACTCACGCTGCCTTTGAGCCACAGGATCGCGGCATGAAGCGTCTGCGCACCTTGATCGTTGACGATGAACCTTTAGCCATTGAACGGCTGGAAACCCTGAGCGCCGATCATCCAGCTATCGAGGTCGTGGGCACAGCGAATGATGGCGTAGAGGCGCTGCGCATATCGCAACAGCTTACGCCTGACCTGATTTTCCTAGACATTGGTATGCCCAAAATGGACGGCATTAACGCCGCGCGTGCGTTGGGCCTGATGCACAAAAAACCGGCGATCATTTTGATTACGGCCTACGATAATTTTGCCGTCGAAGCCTTTGACCTTGATGTCGTCGATTATGTTTTAAAACCGGTGTCGAGCGAGCGGCTGGGCCGCGCCATCGCGCGCGCAGCTGGCACACAAAACGCCGACACTAGCCCTGCCAACACCATATCGAAATCCGACAGCCGATATGCGCATGAATTTTGGGTATCCCATCGCGCCGAACTCATCCGCATTGCCGCAATGGATATTGAACGGATTGAGGCCGAGCGCGATTATATGCGGCTGCATACTGGCGGGCGCAGTTATTTGTTGCACCAGACAATCTCGACGCTTGAACAACGGCTTGACCCCGATCAATTCCAGCGCATCCACCGCAGCCATATTGTGCGCCGGGACCTGATTACCGGACTTCGACACGAAGGCGGCGGTGTGTGGCATGCGTTGCTGGGTGAAGACCTGTCGATGCGCATCGGGCGCAAATATCTGGCAGAGGTCAAACGGCTCGCCGGGAAATAGCAAACTCCGGCTTTGTTTGCCGGAGCCAGCCAGAGAGGGCGACCGGGATTGTTTAGATCAGACCCGCAAGCGGGCTGGACGGATCGGCATACATACGCCGTCCCATCCGCCCCGCGAGATAGGCCATACGTCCTGACTGGACAGCCAGCTTCATCGCTGTCGCCATAGCAACGGGGTCTTTGGCTTCCGCGATAGCCGTGTTCATCAACACACCATCGCAGCCCAATTCCATAGCCACTGCTGCGTCAGACGCCGTCCCGACGCCAGCGTCGACCAGCACGGGCACTTTCGCGCCCTCGACAATCAAACGGATCGTCACACGGTTTTGAATGCCAAGCCCCGAACCAATCGGCGCGCCCAATGGCATAACGGCGACGGCACCGGCATCCTCAAGCTGCTTGGCGGCGATGGGATCGTCGACACAATAGACCATTGGCAGGAATCCTTCCTTCGCCAATATTTCGGTCGCCTTCAATGTTTCGCGCATATCGGGATAGAGCGTTTTTGCCTCGCCAAGCACCTCAAGCTTTACCAAGTCCCAACCGCCCGCCTCACGCGCCAGACGCAGCGTGCGTATCGCGTCGTCCGCGGTAAAGCAGCCTGCGGTGTTTGGTAGATAGGTATATTTCTTTGGATCAATATAATCCGTCAACATCGGTGCCTTGGGGTCCGAAACGTTTACGCGCCGCACGGCAACCGTGATAATTTCGGCGCCCGATGCCACCAGCGCGGCGGCGTTTTGTTCGAAATCCTTATATTTGCCGGTACCGACGATCAGCCGCGATGTGAAATGGCGCCCCGCGACCGACCAGCTATCGTCTTGCCCGCCACCCACGAAATGGACGATTTCCAAAACATCACCGTCCGCCAAGTGCACATTTTCCAATGTAGAACGCGGCACGATTTCAAGATTCCGCTCGACCGCGACCTTGGCCGGATCCAGCCCAATATCGCGGACAAGGTCAGCGACGGTTGCCCCGGCCCGAAATTGCCGCGGATCGCCATTAAGCGTGAGGGAGATAGAATCGGTGGTAAGGGAAGAGGTCATTTCATCTCGCTATTTTTATCGACGCGCATATAGTGCCGTAATGATGCGGTTCGCAACCGCTGCTTTGACAATATCAGGGGACGTACTTTGGCTGATAAGCCGATAATCTTTGTTCTGAATGGACCAAATCTCAATTTACTTGGTACCAGAGAGCCCGAAATTTACGGCACAGACACGCTTGATGACATTGCCGGACATCTGGATGACCGCGCGCGGGCAGCCGGTGCGTCTATCGACTTTCGTCAGTCCAATCATGAAGGGCATTTGGTCGATTGGCTGCAAGAGGCTCAAGCCGTGGGGGCCAAGGCGGTGTTGTTAAACGCGGCAGGATACACCCACACCTCGGTCGCGATCCTTGATGCCATAAAGGCCATCAATGTTCCGGTTTTCGAGGTGCATTTGTCTGATCCGCACAAACGCGAAGCATTCCGGCATTTAAGCTATGTCAGCATGGGAGCAAAGGCGGTGTTTGCAGGTCATGGCGCAAAGTCGTACGAACTCGCGCTAGACGCGGCGTTACAATTTTGACATTAGGCGCATCATTCCAAGTTTAGGGGCCCAGGGAGTTTTAAATGGTGGCGAAATCAGGAAATAGTGGCAGCATGCAAGTGGATACGGACCTTGTCCGCGAACTGGCGGCCATGTTGAACGACACAGGTCTCAGCGAAATTGAGGTTGAGGACGGCGAGCGCAAAATTCGCGTATCGCGGACCATGACTGCGGTTGCAGCGCCTATGGCGGCAGCGCCCGTTGCTGTTGCGGCCCCTGCTGTTGCTGCGGTCCAAGAAGCCCCAAGCGCGCCTGCGACTGCAGCAAATGCCTTGAAATCGCCGATGGTGGGCACGGCGTATCTGACACCCGAGCCCGATGCCGCACCGTTCATCAGCGTTGGTCAGCAAGTCAAGGCAGGCGACACCGTCCTAATCATTGAGGCGATGAAGGTCATGAACCCCATCATCGCGCCACATGCCGGAACCGTTACCGCGATTTACGTCGAAAGCGGCCAACCGGTCGAATTTGACCAGCCATTGCTGGTGATTGCTTAACCTATGGCGATCGAAAAAATCCTTATCGCCAACCGCGGCGAGATCGCGCTTCGCATTCACCGTGCGGCGCATGAAATGGGGATCAAGACCGTTGCCGTGCATTCGACTGCGGATGCCGATGCCATGCATGTGCGCCTCGCCGACGAAGCCATTTGCATCGGACCGCCATCTGCAACCGACAGCTATTTGAATATACCGGCGATTATCTCCGCCGCGGAAATCAGCCATGCTGACGCCATCCACCCCGGCTACGGTTTTCTGTCGGAAAACGCGCAGTTTGCGGAAATCGTTGAGAGCCATAACATCAAATGGATTGGCCCCAAGCCCGAACATATCCGCACGATGGGTGACAAGGTTGAAGCGAAGCGTTCGGCAGGTGCACTGGGTTTGCCGCTTGTACCCGGCTCTGACGGCGCAATTGAAGATGTCGCCGAAGCCAAAGCAATTGCCCGCGAAATCGGATATCCGGTAATTATCAAAGCGGCATCCGGTGGTGGTGGCCGCGGCATGAAGGTCGTCAACAGCGAAGAAGAGCTTGAGACCCAAATGCAGCAAGCAGGGTCCGAAGCAAAAGCCGCATTTGGTGATGCGACGGTCTACCTCGAAAAATATCTTGGCAACCCGCGCCACATTGAATTCCAGATTTTTGGCGATGGCAACGGCAATGCCGTCCATTTGGGCGAACGCGATTGTTCGCTGCAACGCCGGCACCAAAAAGTTCTCGAAGAAGCCCCATCGCCGATTCTTGCGACCGCTGAACGTGATCGCATGGGCAATATCTGTGCCAAGGCTATGGCTGACATGGGCTATCGCGGCGCGGGTACCATCGAGTTTCTGTGGGAAAATGGTGAGTTCTATTTCATCGAAATGAACACCCGGCTTCAGGTCGAACACCCGGTCACCGAAATGATTACCGGCATCGACCTCGTCCGCGAACAAATCCGCGTCGCCGAAGGCAAGCCGCTTTCGTTCACGCAAGAAGACGTGACCTTCACAGGCCATGCCGTCGAATGCCGGATTAACGCCGAAGACCCGCAAACCTTCATGCCGTCGCCGGGAACCGTGTCGTGGTATCACCCGCCCGGCGGTCTTTATGTCCGCGTCGATAGCGGCCTGTATCATGGCTATAAAGTGCCGCCCTATTATGACAGCATGATCGCAAAGCTGATCGTCTATGGCCAGACGCGCGAGGGCTGCTTGATGCGGCTTCGCCGTGCGCTTGGCGAATTTGTGATTGAAGGCATGAAGACGACCATTCCGCTGCATCAGCGGCTGTTGGAAGAGCCTGATTTCCAAAATGGAAATTATACGATCAAATGGCTTGAAGAGTGGTTGGCGAAAGACGCAAAATGATCCTCTCCCGCCGGGAGGTGGCTTTTGGGCTGGCGGCACTGCCGCTGGCCAGCTGTGTTCCGGTTGGTCCCGACCGCGATGTGTCGTTCATCCCCGCCAATGCCGCCGCGCGGCTTAAAGCTGACGATCCCAAGCGTCTGATCGAGTTGGTCACACTCGATCCTGCGATCAGGCTTGATATGCGTTATGCGACCGCCAACAATTTCACTGGGCGCGTGCTGTACGACGAAGCGCGTGCCTTTCTGGCCGCCCCTGCCGCGCAAGCGGTCGCGCGCGCCAGCAAGGCCGCCCAGGCGGATGGCTTTGGCCTGACAATTTATGACGCCTATCGCCCGTGGCGGATAACCAAAAAATTATGGGACGCAACGCCGGTCGGCCCCAAGAAAGAATATGTGGCGAACCCCAAACGCGGGTCCAAACATAATCGTGGCTGTGCCGTCGATTTGACTTTGCATGACTTGCGCACCGGACAGCTGGTCGAGATGCCAAGCGAGTTCGATGATTTTTCCGAAAAGGCCCATCGCGATTATATGGGTGCGACCCCGGCAGCATTGACCAACCGTGCCCGCTTACAAGGCTATTTGGAGGCCGAGGGGTTTGTGGGCCTTTCGAACGAATGGTGGCATTTCGACTTCACCGGCTGGGAACAATTCCCGGTCATGGACATACCGTTTAACAAAGTCGTGTAACGAGGCCGTGCATAAACATAAGAGAGGTTTTTTGATGTTCCGTAAGATTTTACTCGCTGGTGCAGCTTTATGTGTTTCAGCCCCGTCATTGGCAGCGACGCAAGCAATCATTGTCGGCAATCTGGTTCCCGACGCGGCCACTGGTCCAACTGGCCCAGCGGTTATCTTGGTCGAAGACGGGCGCATCAAAAATATCGCCAAAGGCACGAATAATCCGTTTCAGGCGGATAGGGTGGTTGACCTTTCGACCAAAACATTGGTCCCCGGCCTCATCGACCTTCACGTCCATCTGACCGGCGACCCCGGCGATGATTTCCGCGACGAAGCCGTCAACCCTGATGAATGGGGCGTCGTCATGGGCGTGAAAAACGCCGCATTGACCGTCAAAGCAGGTTTCACAACGGTGCGCGAAGCCGGTTCTGCGCAAAATACTGCTTTTGTCCTGCGCCGCGGTACCGCGGAAGGCCGCATCATTGGCCCGCGCATTATCGCGGCTGGTCCAGCATTGTCGATCGTCGGCGGGCATGGCGATGTCACTGGCTTCCGCAGCGACGTTTTGACCGCGCTGGATTCGGGTTTCACCTGCACTGGCCCAGTCGAATGCGCCGAAAAGGTCCGAAAATCGTCAAAGGCGGGCGCAGATGTCATCAAGATTACTGCGACCGGTGGCGTATTGTCGCAACAGGGCAGAGGGCTGGAAGCGCATTTCACCAATGAGGAAATGGTCTCCATTGCCAACACCGCGCACTCACTTGGCCTAAAGGTCATGGCGCACGCCCATGGCGCCCGGGGCATTGAGGCAGCGGCAGCAGCTGGAATCGATTCCATCGAACATGCCACATTTGCGGATGAAGCCGCTTTGAAGGTGATGAAGGCCAAGGGCACGGCGTTGGTCCCGACATTGATGGCGCTGGAGGGCGTGCGCGCCCGCCTTGGCAAAGGGATTTACACGCCGACCGTTGAGGTCAAGGCCAAGCAGGCGCTCGAATTTGCAGGGCTTCAGGTTAAGCTGGCCAAGGCGTTGGGCGTGACTGTCGCCTTTGGAACCGATGCTGGCGTCTTTGAACATGGCAGCAATGCCAGTGAGTTTGCTTTGCTGGTAAACGCGGGCATGACGCCGACCGAGGCACTGGCCAGCGCAACAACCGTTGCAGCCAAAACGCTCGGGCTGGAAAATGAAATCGGCCGGATCGCCGTGGGATATTCCGCCGACATGGTCGCCGTAAATGAAAATCCGCTGACAAATATCCGCACGCTCGAAAAGGCCGAGTGGGTCATGGTAAGAGGACGTATCGTTCCGTGATTCGGTGATAAGATGCAGCCTGATACGCCTATCAAGGAGTTCGATTCCAATAACGATCCGGCAAAGCTGTCGCGGATTGGTTCGCACGTCACAAAGCGACTGAATGCCAATCCGCTTGTCCAGCAGGTCGATCACCCTGATGCGCAATTATATGTGTATCAGGGCTTTTTGGGTGCAGCGGATTGCAAAACGATGATCGCCAAAATTGATGCCGATGCCGTGCCGTCGACATTGTACAAAGGGACCGAGCAAGCGGGTTTCCGGACCAGCTACAGCTGTCACCTGAACCGTTGGGATGCGTTCATCGCCAAAATTGAGGCGCGGATGAGCGATGTTTTGGGCATCGACAACAGCTATGCCGAAACGATGCAGGGGCAGCGTTATCAGGTCGGTCAGGAGTTTAAGGCGCACCACGACTTTTTTCATCCCAGCCAAAGCTATTGGCTTAAGGAAGGCCCAGCCGGCGGCCAGCGCAGCTGGACTGCGATGATATTCCTCAATGAACCAGAAGAAGGCGGCACAACCGAATTCCCACATCTTGGCCTTGGCGTGCGACCGCAAGCGGGCATGATGCTCATCTGGAATAATATGCAGCTCGACGGATCACTGAATTATAAAACGCTGCATACCGGAACGCCTGTTACCCGCGGCGTGAAGCATGTGATTACAAAATGGTACCGGCAAAATAACTGGCTTGAGCTCAACACGCAAAAGCCGTCCTGATTGCGGAAACGATACGGTAACAGATTGCAAATATTGTATATCGTCTGCCACAGATTATCCGTCGTCTGTCGAATTTATCTTGTGCCGGGCACGCGGAGGTCAGACATCCGCTAATACTTGACCGCAACATAATATTGATGCGTCCAACACAATTTTTGGAGAGACCGATATGAAACATAGCCCACGCATTCTTCTTCTCGTCAGCGCTGCATTATTGGCGCCATATGGCGCAGCGCACGCGCAAACGGTGACGGCCGAGGCCACCGCGACGGAAAGCCAGCGGCTCGCTGCTTTGTTCGCTGCGGACGACGAAGCCAGCCTGAAGCGCAACCCGCTCAACGCCATGTTCCGCGGCGATATGCGCTATGCGGACCGCTTTGGCGATTTCATCTCCGACACCTATTTCGACAATGAACGCAGCGCAGCACAGGCCAATCTCGATGGCTTAAAAACAATCGACCGCGCAAAGTTGAATGACACCGACCAGATTGCGTACGACGTTTACAAACAAAGCCAGATCGATGCGCTGAAGGGCCTGTCCAAAGAAATCATGGACCTGACGGTCGTGCGTCCACTCAATCACTTTTTCGGCTTTCACACTTTTTATCCGACCTTCGCCAGCGGACAGGGTGCAGCGCCGTTCAAGACGGTTCAGGATTACGAAAACAACCTGAAGCGCCACAAGGAATTCATCGTCCTGATGGACGCATCAATTGGCCGTTTCCGCCAAGGCATGGCGTCGGGCGTATTCGAAACGAAGATGACGATCCGCAATGTCATCGACCAGCTGAACACACAATTGGCGCAAAAGACCGAAGAGTCGCCTTATTATGGGCCGGTACTAAAATTTCCTGCGGATTTCAGCGATGCGGACAAAGCACGCCTGACGTCGGAATATCGCGACATCATCGTAAACGGTCTGTACCCAGCCAATGCCCGTCTGCGTGACTTCCTGCGCGACAGCTATTTGCCATTGGCGCGCGAACAGGTCGGCTTGTCTGCCATGAAGGGCGGCGAAGGCCTGTATCAATATATGATCGAGCAAACGACGACCCTGCCATTGAAGGCAAACGACATCCACAATCTGGGATTGTCAGAAGTTGCCCGGATTAAATCGGGTATGGAAACCATCAAGAATGAAGTTCGCTTCAAAGGCACCCTGCCCGAGTTTTTCGAGCATCTGCGTTCGGATCCGAAATTCAAAATGGCGAGCCGTGATGCGCTGACGCAGGGTTATTACGACATCGGCAAAAAGGTCGACGCAACGATTTCGACGCAGTTCAAATATCTGCCCAAGGCACCGCTTGAAATTAAACCCTATGAAGAATTCCGCGAGAAATATGAAGCAGGCGGCAGCTATCAACAGGGCACTCCTGATGGATCGCGTCCGGGCACATTTTATTTCAACGCCTATGACCTGCCAAGCCGCACGATCCCCGGCATGACCACGCTTTATTTGCATGAAGGCGCACCTGGGCACCATTTCCAGATCAGCATCGCACAGGAAAATGAAAAGCTTCCCGCGTTCATGCGTTTTGGCGGCAACACGGCCTATGTCGAAGGTTGGGCGCTATATTCCGAAACCCTCGGTTACGAAATGGGCCTGTTTAAAGACCCGTATCAACGCTTTGGGACGCTGTCTGACGAAATGCTACGCGCGATGCGTCTCGTGGTCGACACCGGCATCCACAGCAAGGGTTGGACCCGCGAACAGGCAATCGACTATATGCTTGCCAACAGCGATATGGGCAAAACCGACGCCACGGCAGAGGTCGAACGTTACATTGCCATTCCGTCACAAGCATTGGCCTATAAAATTGGCGCCCTCACTATCCAGCGCCTGAAAGACAAAGCGAAGAAGGAACTTGGCAAGAAATTCGACGTGCGCGAATTCCACAATCAGGTTCTGAACACCGGCGCACTGCCGCTGACCGTGCTTGAGAAAAAGATCGACGCCTGGATCGCCGCGTCGAAGTAAACTGCGCGCTTCCCGGCGAGAATTCTTGTCGGGAAGCGAACAGCTTGATTGGTCCCCTGCCTTGATATAGCGCTTGTCATAAGGGGGAATGTCATCATGCCAAGTTTTACCGCCAGCCTTGCTGGATTTGTTTTGCGCACCACGGGCTATTATCGCCGAATGTTTACGGGCGGGCCGCAGTTTCAACAAAACATCGTCAAAGTCCGGGCAGCGCCTACGCCGCGACCAATCGCGAAGGGCGACGTTGACGTTCGACAGAGCGAATTTCAGGGCCGCAATGTCTGGCACGTGGCGCCCAAGGATAGAGCGCCGACCGCGCATATTTTGTTCTGGCACGGCGGCGGCTATGTCTATTCAGCCACGGACATCCACTGGAAATTCTTAAGCCACATGGCGTCACAACATGGCTGGTCGATCACGGCACCACTGTATCCGCTCGCGCCGGAAAGCTCCGCCGAAGCCATTACGGCATGGGCCAGCGCCTATTACGCGGCGTATCAAGCCGATATCAATGGCGCGCCGTTCGTCATGGGTGGCGATTCCGCAGGGGGCGGCTTGACCGCGGCATTGGCGCAAATGGCACGCGACGGCGCGCAACCACTGCCGGCTGGCCTGTTGCTCATTTGCCCTTGGCTTGACCTGGACCCGGCACATCCCGACCAGTTAAAAACGGAACCGCGTGACGGGATTTTGACCATCAGCGGCATTGCCGAAGGCGGTAGTTTGTACGCAGGCGACTTGCCCCGCAATGATCCACGGTGCAGCCCAATCTTTGGAAACTGGGATGGCTTGCCACCCATATTGGCCTTTGCGGGCGGCGATGACATTTTGGTCACCGATTCCAGAGCGTTGAAAGCCAAAGTGCCATCGGTTGATCTCACTGAACTTGCGGGCATGATGCACGATTGGCCTATTTTCAGCTTCAGCGAGTCACGCAAGGCACAGGCCGCGATGGCAGGCTTTGCGGCACGGGCTGTGGCGTAACGCATTTGCGTGGTGGGGTTGGCTGCGATATGAAGTTGCTATGAAAGGCGATGCTCCATGCCGGCGGTAAAAGCAGCCAACCCGCGCGATGTTTTTGCATCGGATGACTGGCGTGCCATCACGACCTTGTCCCTATGGCGCGGCATCTGGCTGATCATCCATGCGTGGATCATCGTGGCGCTTGCCGCATTTGGTGGCGCTGCGGCGTGGAACTATCACTGGCTTGCCGGGATATTGATGACGCCGCTGGCGCTGGCCGTATTGGGTGGACGGCAATTGGGGCTGTCCATCCTGATGCATGACGGCGCGCACGGTCTGCTGCACCCCAATCGCAAAACCAACAACTGGCTTGGGCAATGGCCGTCAGGCGCTGCAACGGGCAGCGACCTGTTCGCCTATCGCACCTATCATCTGACGCACCACAAATTCACGCAGCAAGCCGAAGACCCGGACCTGTCCTTGTCCGCGCCGTTTCCCACCAGCCGTGACAGCCTGCGCCGTAAGTTCATACGCGACCTGACCGGGCAAACTTTCTTCAAACAAAGGCGTGCGCAATTTGCGGCGGCGTTGCGAGGGGTAGCCGCGATACTGCGGGGCGAAAGCGGCGCGGGTAAGGCCGATACGCATGCAGGCCGGGCGTTCAACATGCAAAACAGAGCCGGGGTCGGCGCGCCAATCGCCAATGTGGAAGGCGCCAAAACGACTGCGCGTACCGTGGGCCGGTTCCTGACTGTGCAGGCGATTTTGCTCGCGATATCCTTGACCATATGGGGCTGGGCGCCATTCCTTCTTTGGCTGGCCGCGCTCGCGACGACATTTCAATTGTTCCTGCGCATCCGCAACATTGCCGAGCACGCCTGCACACCGACGGGCAGCGGCGACCCATTCACGCACGCACGCACGACCTATGCGGGCGCCTTGGCGCGCATGACCGTGGCGCCATATTGGGTGAACTATCACAGCGAACATCATCTATTCATGGGTGTGCCGTGCTACAAATTACGCGACACCCACCGTCTGCTGGGCAATGGCGGCTATCATCCGCGCATGACGATTTCGCCCAATTATCGCGATGTTTTGCGGCAGTCGGTCAACCGGCCTAGAGCCACCCAGCCCGCTTAAACCGGATGAACAGGGTGACGCAAACGGTCGCCATCGTCGGGTTCATGCAAGCGCTTCCGCAATCAACTGGCGGCTGTTCGCAATCCCGTACAGCGCGATGAAGCTGCCCATGCGCGGACCAGCGCTTGAGCCCAACAGCGTTTCATACAGCGCCTTAAACCAGTCACGCAGATTTTCGAAACCGCCCTCTTTGCCGATTTCATACACGATATTTTGTATGTCCTCGGCAGTCGCGTCCGCAGGCAGTTCCGCCAAACGCGCGTCGAGCGTTTGCAACGCCGCAACCTCAACACCCTCGGGCTTGCGCTTTTGCAAGGTCGGCGCAACAAAGTCGCGATTATACGCAAGCGCGATGGGAATAAGTTCCGCCAGTTCAGGCGCATTTTCCGGCGACACATTGTCGGCATAATTGCCAAGATAGGCCCAGACCTGCTCCTCGGTCGCGCCTGCACCCATGACACCAACAAGGTTCAGCAACAGACCAAATGTGACCGGCGGTTGCCCGCTGGGAACTTGACCATTGTGGATATGGTGGACCGGGTTGCCCAGCCGCTTTTCAACCGGTTGGTCATGCCATTGCGCGCGGAACTGGAAATATTCGTCCACCGCTTTGGGCACCACACCCAAATGGAGTTGCTTCGCGCTCTTTGGTTCGCGGAACGCATAAAACGCAACGCTATTTTCCGTGCCGTATTTCAGCCAATCCTCAAGCGCGAGGCCATTGCCCTTTGACTTCGAAATCTTCTCGCCTTTTTCGTCGAGGAACATTTCATAAATCAGGCTCTCGGGTGGACGCCCGCCAAGGACGCGTGCAATCTTGCCGGATTGCACGCCGCTGTCGGTCAAATCTTTCCCGTACATTTCGTAATCGACGCCAATTGCGACCCAACGCATGGCCCAGTCGACCTTCCACTGCAGCTTCGCTTTGCCGCCAAGGATCGACTGCGTGACAAGGTCGCCGCCATCGTCAAAACGCACGAGGCCAGCTTCGGCATCAACAACTTCAACCGGCACCTGAAGAACAATGCCGGTCTTTTCGCTAATCGGCAGAATCGGCGAATAGGTCGCGGCGCGTTCTTTGCGCAAGGTTGGCAGCATGATGTCCATGATGCCCTGATAATTGCGCAGCACATTTTTCAGTGCAGCATCAAACGCCCCGCTCTCATATTGCGAGGATGACGAGATAAATTCATAGTCAAAGCCGAATTGGTCAAGGAAATCGCGCAGCATGGCATTGTTATGCGCAGCAAAGCTCTCGAACTTTTCGAACGGATCGGGAATGCGCGACAGCGGCTTGCCGAGATGTTCGGTCAGCATCGCTTGGTTTGGCACATTGTCCGGAACCTTGCGCAGACCGTCCATATCGTCCGAAAATTCGATCAGCCGTGTCGGTGCGTCGGACAGCGTTCCAAAGGCGTTGCGGACCATGGTCGTGCGCAGGACTTCATTGAACGTGCCGATATGCGGAAGACCCGATGGGCCATAGCCGCATTCAAAGATGATTGCCGCACCGTCCGCTTTGCCGTTTGGATACCGTTTCAACAAACGCCGCGCCTCTTCAAAAGGCCAGGCTTTCGATGCCATTGCTATATCGCGAAGGTCAGTCACGTGTTGCTCTTTCGTTCCAAATACGACTATCAGATGTGTATGGACACTCCCCTAGCCTTTCCTGCGCTCCATGCAAGCCATGCCGGCATATGGGTAGGTTCCATCGACGGTCAGGTAACAACCGTCGGGAAAGGCGAAGCTGCTGGCCGTGCGGCGGAAACGCCGATGGTCATGTTGAATGCCCCATTGGTGGCACAGCGGCTTGGTTATCCGGATTTATCGGGCCTCGACCTGCTGGAATTGTTCGCCTTTGTATATCCAGCCCGTTTTGCAGTTCCGACACCAAAAGGCATGGCGAAGGCTTTGGGCATTACGCCGCCGGCAACAGATCAGGAGGTTCCGCAATTTCTGCTGGTGGCGGCGCGCACTTTGCTTGCCGTTCTTGACGCGCCCGACTGGGCGGAGCGCGAGGGTGCTTGGGACGCAGCGCAAGCGTTGATGCGGCTGCGTTGGCCATGGTCCAACCTGATTTTGGCGCGATTGAAAAAACCCGAAAAGCCCGAACGCTGGCTGTTCAGCCGTCTGCCCGAATGGGAGGACGCACCGCCCCGCACACCGCCGCGCGTTGTCACCCTTGGTGCCGAAGCCGTGCAGCAACGGCTGGCGTCGCTTGTTGGCGGGTCAGCCGAAACACGGCAGGGACAGCGCGATTTCGCGCAAGCCGCAGCGGAGATTTTTGCGCCCCGCGCGCGCAAAGGCGAACCGAATATGTTACTGGCTGAGGCCGGGACCGGAATTGGCAAGACGCTTGGTTATCTGGCACCCGCCAGCCTTTGGGCGACGGCAGCGGACGGAACGGTTTGGATTTCAACCTTTACCAAGGCGTTGCAACGACAATTGGTCCGCGAAGCGCAGCGTATTTATCCGGACTATGAAACCTTCAAATCCAAGGTCGTTGTCCGCAAGGGCCGCGAAAATTATCTGTGCCTGCTGAACCTGGAAGATGCGTTGCAAGGCGGCTTTGCCGGTCGTGCGGCCATCTTGGCGCATCTTGTTGCGCGCTGGGCCGCTTTTTCGAACGACGGCGATATGATCGGCGGCGATTTGCCCGGATGGTTGCCAACATTGTTCCGGCGCAACGGGTCGACAGCGCTCACCGACCGGCGCGGCGAGTGTATTTATGCCGGATGTCCGCATTACAAAAAATGCTTCATCGAGCGCGCGTCCCGATCATCGGTTCAGGCCGAAATAGTCATTGCCAATCATGCGCTGATGATGGTCAATGCCGCGCGCGGTCGGGATGAACTCAACCGCCCAAGCCGCATCATATTCGACGAGGGCCATCATTTGTTTGATGCTGCGGACTCGATGTTTGCGGCAGCGCTAACGGGCCAAGAAACGATCGAGCTGCGCCGCTGGGTCATTGGCCCCGAAGGCAAAGCCCGCGGCCGACGCCGCGGCTTGTCGGCGCGCCTCGCTGATGTCGCATCTTATGATGAAGAGGGTGGCCTTGCCATCGAGATGGCACGAATGGCGGCAGAAGCATTGCCCGGCGATGGTTGGCTGGCGCGGTTGGCAGAAGGTACGCCGTCGGGCCCCATTGAACGGTTTTTGGCGGCGGTTCGGGCGATGGTGTTTGCCCGCGACGAAACCAATGCCACCGAAGGCGGCTATGGTCTGGAAACAGAACTTGCCGATCCCGACCCCGCGGTTGTCGATGCCGCCGCAGACGCAGCCGTCGCGCTGGAGGCGCTGGCACGTCCTCTGACGGTGCTGGGGCAGCGGCTTGAGGCGATGGTGTCCGATCCCCCCGATTGGCTTGATGGTAGTGCCAGAGCCCGCGTTGAGGGCGCTATGGCGAGCTTAAGCTGGCGGATTGATACGGTCCGTGCATGGATATCCATGCTGGCGCGCGCGGTAGGCCCGGTGGATTCTGAATTTGTCGATTGGCTCGCGATTGACAGGTTCGAAGGTCGCGAAATGGACATCGGCATGCACCGGCGCTGGCTTGACCCGATGAAACCTGTCGCGGACATCGTCCTGAAACCAAGCCATGGGGTCCTTGCCACATCGGCAACTTTGCGCAGCGGCGGCGACTGGAAAAATGCGGAGGCCCGCACGGGCGCGCTGCATTTGGATAAGCCCGCCACACATTTCTCTGCGATCAGCCCGTTTGACTATACGGCGCAGGCAGAGGTCCTGATCGTCACGGACATAAAAAAGGGCGATGCCGCGGCGTTGGCGGGGGCCTATGCCGCATTGATCGCCGCATCGGGCGGCGGTGTCCTTGGCCTGTTCACGGCAATTCGGCGTTTGCGATCAACCTATGCGCGCATCGCCGACCGATTGGCGCGTGATGGCCTGCCGCTCTATGCCCAACATGTCGATCCGATTGACACCGGAACCTTGGTCGACATTTTCCGCGATGACCCGCACGCCAGCTTGCTGGGCACAGATGCCTTGCGCGATGGCGTAGATGTGCCGGGGCATTCGCTGCGCCTAGTCATCATGGAACAGATACCGTGGCCGCGTCCCGACATATTGCACCGCGCCCGCCGCCTCAAGAATGGCGGCATTGATTTTGATGATCGCATCATTCGCGCAAAAATGGCGCAGGCATTTGGACGCCTCATCCGCAGTGCAGACGACAAGGGGCATTTTGTTCTGCTCTCGTCCGCCGTGCCCAGTCGTCTACTGACGGCTTTTCCGACGGGAACGCCCGTGCGACGGGTGACGTTGGCTGAGGCAGTCGCTTCTGTGAAAACAGGCCTTTCGCCGGATGAAAAATTGCGGCAGGACGTCAAAATCAGTCTCGATGAAAGCAACCCGTTTTGACGTTCACGCTCACATTATTTCGTCATGCAAAATCGAGCTGGGATGACTCGGTGCCGCGGGACTTTGACCGCCCGTTGAACAAGCGCGGCGAGAAAGCTGCTGTCACGATGGGCACATGGGTGAGGCGCAACGGTCTGGTTTTTGATCATGTCGTTGCCAGCCCCGCTGTGCGTGTGATTGACACGATTGACCAGTTTGTGAAGGGCACGGGCGGACGCATGGATCCCCATTGGGACCGCCGGATATATCTGGCATCATCGGCCACGTTGATGGACGTGCTGCGTGACCAGTCGGACGAACATAAAAACCTTCTGATGGTCGGGCATAATCCGGGCATGGAAGATCTGGTTTTCGATATTTGCCCGGATGATGGCACGTCGCCATTGCGCGACCTTGTTTGGGAAAAATATCCCACCGCCGCCATTGCGCGTATGGAACTAAACATTGACCATTGGGCGGACGTTGAGCGGTCGTGTGGCCAGCTAACGCATTTCATCCGGCCACGCGATCTTGATCCCGATCTTGGGCCGCAAGACGAATGACCCCCGTTATTTGGCGGAAAGCAGGCGTGGATGACGCGGATGCGCTGGCGCTTCTGGGATCCGCAACATTCCTTGCGACCTTTGCCTTTGACCATCCCGGCCAACCACTTGTCGCGCATTTGCGGACCGAACACAGCCCGGAATATTATGCCCATGCCTTGGCGCAGCCCGGTGTCGATATCGTGATTGGCGAAACACCGCTCGGCGCGCCCGTCGGCTATGCCATGATAACCCCGCCATCGCACCCGGACCTGCAACAGGATGGGGATATTGAGTTAAAGCGCATTTATTTGCTTGGGCCATGGCAAGGTGGCGGCAATGGCCGACAATTGCTTGAGCAAGCTTTTGCCATCGCGGCCGAACGCGGCGCAAAACGCATGCTGTTGGCGGTGTATGAAAACAACGAAAAAGCGGTGGCTTTTTATGAGCGCGCCGGTTTTGCCGCGATTGGAAATACCGTCTTCATGGTCGGGGATGTCCCGTTTCGCGATATGGTCTACGCGCGGACGCTTATTTGAACTTACGCCGCAGCAAGCGCGGATGCGAGCCTATCGCGAATGGCACGCAGCGCGGAAAGATCAAACTGTGGGGCAGTCGCAACGGGGGCTGATGCAGCAACCGGCGCTGGCGCTAGGGCAGGAACGTCACCTGTTTCCAAAAAGCGTCTCGCGCCTTTGACCGTATATCCTTCGCTATAAAGCAACCGGTGGATAGTGTGCAGCAAGGCCACGTCGTCCGGCCGATATAGACGGCGGCCACCCGCGCGGGTCAGTGGGTTCAACATTGGAAATTGCTCTTCCCAATAACGCAAAATATGCGTCCGAACGCCCAAAACCTGCGCCATTTCGCCAATGGTTCGAAATGCGTCCGCCGATTTTTCAACCATGATGGGTTATTTGACCTTTTGACGCATGCCTTGGCTGGCCCGAAATGTCAGGACCCGACGCGGCGTTATGGGCACTTCCACACCCGTTTTGGGGTTACGCCCTACCCGCTGGCCTTTGTCACGCAAAACAAAGGTCCCAAAACCGGATATTTTTACATTTTCACCATCAAGCACAGCGGTGGTCATATGATCCAGAATAGACTCAATCATATTTGCCGCGTCAGCGCGCGACAAACCGATTTGACGATTTAGAATTTCCGCCAGATCGGCGCGTGTTAAAGTTCCTGTGTCTGCCATTTACGGTCTCCGGATGTGCATCCACCCTCAATATCCACAATATACAGCAGAATTTTCAATTGTAAAACAGCGATCGTTGGAAAGCGGTTACATGCGAACGACCGAAGCGCCCCATGTAAAACCTCCGCCCATTGCCTCGATCACAATGACATCCCCGGCCTTAATCCGGCCGTCCCGAACGGCGACATCAAGGGCAAGCGGAACAGAGGCGGCAGAGGTGTTTGCATGCTGGTCGACCGTCAGAACCACTTTGTCGGCGTCGAGCCCAAGTTTCTTGGCCGTCGCCTCAATAATCCGCGCATTTGCCTGATGCGGGACGACCCAATCGACATCTGCAGGCGTGAGCTCTGCTTCCTCAAGAACTTCGTACAGTACGCTGGTCAGGTTGGTGACCGCGTGCCGAAACACTTCGCGGCCCTTCATGCGCAACTTGCCAACCGTTCCCGTGGTCGATGGGCCGCCGTCGACATATAATAATTCATTATGCTGGCCGTCGGCATGCAGCTTCGTGGCCAAGGCACCCCTTGTACCCACTTCGCCCGACAGGACAACTGCGCCGGCACCATCACCAAAAAGCACACAGGTTGTGCGGTCTTCCCAGTCCAAGATGCGACTGAAGGTTTCTGCGCCGATTACCAATGCGTTGCGCGCCGATCCTGCGCGGATCATGCTTTCCGCCACCGAAAATGCGTACAGGAACCCCGAACATACCGCTGCGACATCAAAGGCGACGCCGCCATTGCAGCCGAGCGCGTGCTGGACGATGGTGGCCGATGCAGGGAATGTTTGATCGGGAGTAGCCGTCGCCAAAATAATCAAATCAATGTCGGACGGGGCCATATTCGCCGCCTCAAGCGCATTGCGCGACGCCTCTATCGCAAGGCTGGATGTCGTTTCATCAGGTTCAGCGATGTGGCGAAATTTGATACCGGTGCGTTCGGTGATCCATTCGTCCGTCGTGTCGACTTTGGCCGCAAGTTCGGCGTTTGATACGCGGTTGCGCGGAAGCGCGGACCCTGTGCCTTTAATAACGGCATGAAGGGTCGCAACCGTCATTCGGCCTGCACCCGCGCCAGATCTTGCGTGATGCGCGCCGTAATATCTTCTTCCACCAGCCGCGCGGCGACTTCTACTGCATTCGCCACGCCCTTAACATTGGCACTACCGTGACTTTTTACCACGACACCGTTCAGCCCCATGAAGACGGCGCCATTGTGATTATTGGGATCAAGGTGATGGCGCAGCAACTCCGTCGCGGGGCGCGAGACCAAAAAGCCGAATTTTGACCGCACTGAGCTCGTAAACGCACGGCGCAGCAAATCGGTCACGAACCGGGCGGTGCCCTCAATGGACTTCAGCGCGATATTTCCCGTGAAGCCATCGCAAACGACAACGTCGCATTCGCCGCGGTTGATTTTGTCCGCCTCGACAAATCCCTGAAAATCCATGTGCAGGCCGGTTGCATTGCGCAGATGCAAGGCAGCATCGCGCAGCTGCTCGGTGCCTTTCATTTCTTCTGTGCCAATGTTCAAAAGCCGAACCCGCGGGCGGTCAAAACCGAAAATGATGCGGGAATAGGCCGCGCCCATAATGGCGAACTGAACCAGGTTTTTCGCTTCGCACTCGGTGTTTGCGCCCAGGTCGAGCATCACCACGTCGGTGTCTTCCAGCGTCGGCAAAAGCGCAGAAAGCGCCGGCCGGTCGATCCCGGGCATGGTCCGTAAGGCGAGTTTTGCGGTCGCCATCAGCGCGCCGGTATTGCCTGCGCTGACAGCCGCGCTGGCTTCTCCAGTTTTTACGGCGTTTATCGCCATGCCCATGGAGCTGGTCTTGGCCTTACGCAGAGCTGCGCTGACCTTATCATCCGCCGTTACGACGTCGTCGGTGTGCAGGATTTCGGAGGCAGCGCGCAGATTGGGGTGTTGATCAAGCGCCGCTTTGATGCGGACTTCATCCCCAACCAAAAGAAAGTTGAAACTTTCGTGCCGGTGCCGCGCCAAAGCCGCACCTGCAATCATAACAGGCACGCCCTCGTCACCGCCCATCGCGTCTATGGCGATACGCGGTTTCGTGGACACCTATTATTCTCCTTTAGGAAGGATCAGGCGACTGCCACCACTTCGCGGCCATTATAATGGCCGCACGCATCACACAGGTGATGCGGACGCTTCAGTTCACCGCAGTTTGGGCATTCTTGATACGCTGCAACAGTCAGCGAATCATGGCTGCGACGCATGCCGCGCTTCGAAGGGGATGTTTTTCTTTTGGGGACAGCCATCTCGGCACCTGTTCCATTTCAAAATCAATAAGTTCTAGGGCATGCTAGGCGAAAGAGGTGGTCGTGGCAAGCAATCGCCAGAATCAGCCTATGTCAACCGCACATGTCTGTGTGAGCCGCGCGCTATACTTCTTTTTCCGGGCTTTGCAACCCGTGAGATAGCAGATAAGCACCGCACACGAACAGGGAGAGTATATATGTTGAGTTTACCCGTAACCC